>NZ_JALQDN010000064.1:0-575982 GCF_023631205.1 Caballeronia sp. NCF2
TGGCCCAGGATCACTTCGCTCACCTGATCCGGCTTCACGCCCGCGCGCTCCAGCACGGCCTTGATGACCGTCGCGCCCAGTTCCGGCGCCGCGATTTTCGCGAGCGAGCCGCCGAATTTGCCTACCGCCGTACGCGCGGCCGATACGATCACTACGTCAGTCATTTTCTATCCTCGTGAAACTGCGAAAGCGTCAACGGACTTCCGTTTGCGAAGCGATGCACGCGATTCGGAAACGCATCCATTACGAATGGATTCGGTGAGTTCGATTCGAACCCGGGCGATTGATGCGCAGCGTCGATTGCGGAGCGATGTCCGACCGTCCGATGCTTGAGCGAGCGACTTTCAAAGGGCGTCGCGCCGACTGCGGGATGACCTCGCCTGAAGGACGCGGTCTCTTCCGCATAGAAAATCCCGAACGGGATGCGGCAAACGTGCAGCCAATTGCGTGGTCCATTTATATGGGCCTTTAATAAAATCTCTCAGGTTCAGCACCGCCCTTCTCTTTCGCCTTGCCGCGCAAATCGCGCAGACGCAATTCCACCGCGCGAATTTCGCGCAGTCGTGCAGCAAGGTTTATCGGAAGTTATTCGGTCGTGCGTGCTTGTGCGACGCACCAAATTAGTAACAATTCTAAACGCAAAACATGCGTAAAAAATTTCATATTAGTAGGTAAAAACCCTAGATCGCGGAAAAACCGCTTATCTTTCATGTAAGAAATTCGCGAATTACTCGAACGCACGTTCAATAATCATCCTATATTACGGTGAAAATTGCGCGGTTGTATGATCACTTTGCGCGAATTCAGGTAATTAGGTAATACCTAAGCCCGGATTTGAAGCATGCGCTACATTGAAAAGGTTTGCGCCGTCTTTAACGTTATATTCGAATTAACTACTGGGTATAACCATTCGATCTTTAATCGACGTGGTTATTCGGACACATATGACGCCATGATGAAAGTGCGAGCCATTAATCGATTGCCAATTGCTGCGGCATTTTGACATCCGTCAACAAAAAGTAATTGTGCCGGGCGGCAGCAAAAGCCGCCCGACGTTCGGCCAAACCTTCACAGCGCCAGAACGAGCCTTTTGCCCTTCGCGCGCGAACAGCACGTCATCATGCGATTGTTCGACTGGCGTTCGCCCCGGGTCAGCACCACGTCGCGGTGATCGATCTCGCCTTCCAGCACGCGCACCTCGCACGATCCGCACAGCCCTTCTTCGCAGTCGCTCTGAACATCGACGTTCGCGCGTCTGAGCGTCGTGAGCAGTGTCTGATCGGCCGGGACGGTCAGGACGAGGCCGGAATCCTTCAGTTCGACTTCGAACGCGCGTTCCTTTTCCGGATCGAGCGTGCCGATCTTCGATTCGAAATGCTCGATTCGAAGCGCGTCTTCGGGCCACGACGCGCTCGTGTCGGCGAGCGCGTCGAGCATACGCGCCGGGCCGCACGCATAGACGCGCGTGCCCTCCTCCACGGCGAGCGCGGCGAAGTGGTTGCGCACACCCTCTTCCGAGACGTACGCGCGCAGACGCTCGCCGTGCAGCGCGCGCATTTCATCGAGAAGGGCCATGGACGCGCGCGAGCGTCCGCTGTAGTGCACTTCGTAGTCGATGCCGAGCGAACGCGCGCGACGCGCCATGGAGCTGATCGGCGTAATGCCGATCCCGCCCGCGATCAGCACGAGCTTCTTGGCGGTCTCGTCGAGACGAAAGTGATTGCGCGGGCCGCGTATGCGCCAGTGCGCGCCCGGCTTCACGTTCTCGTGCACCCACGCCGAACCGCCACGGCTCTCGCTCTCGCGCAGCACGGCGATTTCGAACGCGCGGGCGTCGGCGGGATCGCCGCACAGCGAATACTGGCGCGAGATGCCGGTCTCGCCGCACACGACATCGATATGCGAGCCCGCCGTCCAGCGCGGCAGATCGCGTCCGTTCGCCGACACGAGCCGCACGCGCACGATGCGATCCGCGCATGTCTCGACCGAATCGACGATCACCGCGCGGCTCACCGCATGCGACGACGGCTCGCCGATCCGCACGACCGCGCGCGGCTCGCGCACCGATGAATCGGCGCGCTCGGGATTCATCGCCGGATCCCATTCCACATATAGATGCTCCGGCCCGCGAAACGACGTGTTCGGCACATACGTGAAGCGTTGTTCGGCGAGGCGCATGTGCGGCAGACGGCGCGTGAGCTCGTCGAGAAAAACCTGCATCTCCATGCGCGCGAGATTCTTGCCCATGCACTGATGCGCGCCATAGCCGAACGTCAGCTGATCGCTGGCGTTTTCGCGGCGGATGTCGAAAAGATCGGCATCGGCGAACTGATGTTGATCGTGATTCGCCGACGACGTCACGATCAACAGCTTCGATCCCGCCGCGATCTCGATGCCGCCGATCGTCACGTCCTTCGTCGCGAGCCGTCGCCATGCAGCGACCGAGCCGTTATGCCGCAAGCACTCTTCGACTGCGTTGGGAATCAGGCTCGGGTCGTCGCAGATGTCGCGCCAGGCGTCGGGGTGTTGCAGCAGCAGTTTCATCGCGTTCGCGGTCGCGTTGGCCGTCGTCTCGTGCGCGGCGACGATGCCCGCCATCATCATCGAATGCAGATAAGAGTCGGTGACGACTTCGGGCAGCTCCTTCTGCTTGCGGATGCCGTATTGCATCCAGCCGGGACCGGACGGATCTTCGCGCATCTTGTCGAGCACCTTGCCCGCGTATTGCCAGAACTTGCCGACCGCGTGCGCGACTTCGACCTGTTCCTCGGGCTTCGGCCGTCCCCATGTGTTGACCGTGTGCGCAATCGAATAGCGGCGCAGCGTGTCCATGTCTTCTTCGGGCACGCCAAGAAAATGCAGCGCGACGGTGAGCGGCACTTCCCACAACATCTGATCGACGAGATCGGCGCGGCCATCGTCGATGAAGCGATCGACGTACTCGCGCGCGAGCGCACGCACCATCGGCTCGTGATGCGCGAGCGCTTCTGGCGTGAACGGATCCATCAGCGCGCGGCGGCGCGGCATGTGCGCGGGCTCGTCCTCGTTGACGAGCGTGCGGTTCAGCGCGAATCCGTAGGACGCGAGCACCGCGTTCGCTTCCGGGCCGGTCGGCGTGATTTTCTCGAGCGCGATCGACGGACTGAACGTGATGTTGTCGCGGAAAATCGCCTTGATGTCGTCGTAGCGCGTGACGACCCAATAGCCGAGCTTCGGGCTGTAGAACACCGGTTCCTGTTCGCGCGCCCATCGCACGTATTCGGGCGGGTCTTGCTGATAGCCGTCGCCGAACGGATCGAACTCGGCCGCGCCCGCGCTGATCGGGCAGCCGTTCGGTGCTTTGACGTGGAATGGGCAATGCGGCGCAGCGGTCATGCTCGTCTCCAGTTTTTTTCGCGTGACCACAGTATGCAACGCGTCACCACTTCCAGCGCACGCCCAATCCTCCGCCGATGGAATCGCGATGCGAACCGCCGATGTTCGTCGAATAGACGAGGTTCGCGAAGAGACTGCCGCGCGCGCTCACTTTCGCGACGATGCCCGCGCCGAATTGCGCGGTCGTCGCGGAGACGTTCGTCGGAATGACGGTCGTGCCCGCGAACGTCGTGGTGTCCGTCGCGCCGAAGTAGCGCCACAGGTTCGCGGTCACATACGGCTCGAAGGTCGTGCGGGCCGCATCGAAATGACCGTAGAGGCGCACGCCGAGCCGGCCGACGAAGCCGCTCGCTTGGTCGAAGGACACGGACGAAATGCCGTCGTCGATGTCGTGGAGATTCGCGTGTTGCCAGATGAGTTGCGCTTGCGGTTCGATCGCGAGGCGGGCCGATAGCGGAATCGGCAGACCCGCTTCGACCGATGCGGCGAACGCGCTGCCGTGCGTCGTCGCGCCGACGCCGCGGTTCGATTGCGGATCGGCGGTGAGCGAACTGCCGAGCAGCACGGCGTCGGTGTACCAGCCGCCCGGGCCGATGTGCGTCCAGTACAGCCCCGCGCTGTACGCGTTGATCGACAGGTGGCCGACGCTCGAGTTCGGAAAGCCGAGTGCAAAACCGTCGACGTCGCCGCTCGCGCGCGCGAAGCCGACGAAGAAGCCGTAGTGATTTCGATGACCGGCCGGCGTCGCATCGGCATGGATATCGTGGCCGACCTGCAGGCCGCCGATGCCGCCGCTGAATTCGGGATCGGCCGCGCCGCTGTTGTGCTGGGTCGCGTGGCCGCCCCAAACGCGCGACCACGCGGCGGGCAGCGCGCCGGTTTCCGTCAGCAGCGACTGGTCGCCCTGACGTTCGTGGAATGTGCCGATCTGCTGGATCGCGAGTTCGCGGACGATCGGCGACAGCTCTGCGTAGACGGGCACTTCCATCCGATAGAGCGGGATCGGCGCCGCGCCGGGCGGCGGTGGCGGCGGCAGCGGTGGTGTACCCGCGGCGGCGGTTGGTATGGGTTCGGGCGTTGGGGCTGGCGTTGGCGTCGGTGTTGGACTTGGCGTGGGCGTGGGCGTCGGAGCCGGCGTCAGTGTTGGTGGGGACGGCGGCGTTGGCGTTGGCGTTGGCGTTGGTGTCGGCGTCGGCGTCGGCGTCGGCGTTGGCGTTGGCGTTGGCGTTGGCGTTGGCGTTGGCGTTGGCGTTGGCGTTGGCGTTGGCGTCGGCGTTGGCGTTGGCGTTGGCGTTGGCGTTGGCGTTGGTGTTGGTGTTGGTGTTGGTGTTGGTGTTGGCGTCGGTGTTGACGTTGGCGTTGGCGTTGGCGTTGGCGTTGGCACCGGCGTCGGCGTCGGCACAGGCACAGGCACAGGCACAGGCACAGCAGGCGCGGGCGGCACGCTCGAACGCAGATACCAGTTGTCCGCCGTTCCGTCACTCACACCGCCCTTGAACAGGAAATACCTGTAAGCGCCCACCTCCAGCGGATGTGCGAGCGAAAACGCCCCCGCCGACGTCGTCGCCCCGTTCGTCGCCTGCACGACCAGAATGCCGTCGTTCACCGTCAGCCCGCCGATGCCGCCGACATTCGTCACGCCGATCGACGTCGTTCCCGCACCCGCGCCTTGTGCGATCACGAGCCGGTCGCTCGGCGCGCCGTCCGCGCCGAGCACGCTCTGCACGAGAAGCCGTCCGTCGTTGCCGGTGTAGTTGCCGTTCACCACGAACGCATCGCTCGTGCTCGAACCGCCGTTCGTCAGATCGATCGTGCCCGCGTTGTTCAGCGCGACAAGTCGCCCCGCGATCGCCGGCTGTATCGACGTGCGTCCGATGCCGCCCGCGAAAATCGTGCTCGTCGCGTCGAGATTGAGCGCGCCGGTTCCGGTCGCGGCATCGCCGAGCGTCAGACCTTTCGCGTCGAATGTGAGTTGCGTATTGTTCGACGCGTTCACCGTCTCCCAATTCGAAAAGCGCGCGAGGCCGCTTGCCTGCACGTTGTCGAACGTGAGCGAATCGCTGCCCGCACCGCCATCGAAGCTCGTGGTCGCGGCGAGCGTCGCGTCGTTCAGATTGCGGATCACCGCCGAATCGTTGCCCGCGCCGAGCGACACCGGCCCGGCGATCGTGCCGCCGCTCCAGGTCAGCGTATCGACGCCGAAAGTCGTCGTCACTCCTTGCCCGATCGAGCCGCCCGCGATCGCCAGCGAGTTCGTGCCGCTGCCGAGATCGACGCGTCCGCCGATCGTCCCGCCCGACAGCGTGAACGTGTCGTCGTTCTGCGCGGCGGTCACGTTGCCGTCGACCTGTCCACCCGACATGTCGAACACGTTGTTTCCGACATTCAAATCCACCGTTGCGAGGCGCCCGCCAGTGATCTTCACGACGTCGCCGTTCGCGAGCGTGCCAAGCACGCGCCCGCCCGATATCGAGAACGTGTCGCGCCCGTCGCCCTGATCGATGGAATCGATCTGTCCGCCTGTCATCGTGGCGGTGTCGGCGCCGTCGCCCTGGCGAATCTGTCCGGTGACGACGCCGCCGTTCATGTCGAAAGTATCGTTACCGGTATCGGTGCGTACGGCGACGCCCGCGCCCCCCGCAATCGTCCCGCTATTGATGATCGACACGTTGATCTTGCCGGTCGCGGCAATCGCCTCCGCGCTCGTGCCGCGAATCGCGCCGCTGTTGCCGATCGTTTCTGCGCCATTGGCAATCGTCACGCCGGTCGCGCCCTGAATCGTGCCGGCGTTGTCGATCGCGCCGCCCCGATTCGCGACGATGCCGCCCGCCTGCTGGCTGACGATGCTCGCGCCCGCCGCATTCGTGACGGACGCCGCATTCGCGAGCGACACGCCCGCCCCGCCCGCGCCACGCGCGACGATCGATCCTGTGTTGGTGATCGCGCCGGGCGTCGCATCCTGCGAAACGATGCCGGACGCGTTGTTGCCCGACACGTCGATGGTGCCGTTGTTGGTCACGACGTTCTGGCCCGGTGTACCGGCCACGAACATGCCGTTTGCGCTCGCGCCGGTCGTCGTGATGGCGCCATTGTTCACGAGCGTGTCGCCGCTGGTTCGCGCCGCCATGCCATGAGAACCCGCCCCGCTCGTCGCGATCGCGCCATCGTTGACCAACGTGCCGCCGCCCGGACTGGCGAAGTCGTTCATAGCCGAAGCGCTTGCACCGCTCGTCGTGAGCGTGCCGCCTGCCTCGTTGCGCATCGTGACGGCGGCGGCGTTGTTGAACATCGCTTCCGAATTCGTGCCGACCGTGAAGATCGCGCCGCGATTGACGAGCGTGTTGCGCCCGGTCGTCGCGCTTTGCGACGTCATGGCGTCGGAACCGTCACCTGTGATTTGCAACGTGCCCTCGTTGGTCGCCGTGCTGGTGTTGCGCACGAATAGCCCGTTGCCGGCAATGTCCAGTTCGACGCCCGTCAACACATTGATCGTCACGTTGACGCTGCCCGGCACCGCGATGACCGATACGTTCGAAGGATTGGGCGAGCGTGTATCGCAAGTCGCGGTCTGATTGGACTGCGGCGCAGTCCTGTCGCACCCGGCGACAGCGGGCGCCACGCGAACGAGACAGGACACGCCGAACGCAAGCGATAACGCATGAGCGAGCGGCGTCGATCGCATCGGAAGCGAAAAGCGGCGCATGGGTTCTCCGGCTCCGCTGACGATTTCATTTTTATCAGCAGTGCTTCGCATCGTTGCGACGATGATCGGCCCGCTGATTGCTGCTTCTCGTCAACGTTTTTGCTCAGAGTAGTCCACGCATTGCGCGTCAGCAATGTCCGCTTGATCGCTTGCCGCTTCAGATGGGCTTGCCCTCGCTCGATGCCCAATTGGGCATCAACGCGTTGCTCGGCAATGTTTCGTCGATCAGCTTTTCGGCCGTTCGCCGGCCCGCGACCGGCAGCCCTTCGGGGTTCAGCACACCGATCTGCACCAGCACCGAAGCCTGATCCCAGTAGATATGCTCGTTGTAGAGCTTGTCGCCGCGAAAGCGGATAACGGCTAGCATCGGAACCTCGAAGTATTTTCCCGTCGGCGCGAGGCCGGGCAGCAGCCAGTCGATTTCGCAACTATGCGTCGCACAGAACACGAATTCGTCGACGACGCGATCCGCGCCGATCGTGCGCGATACCGGAATCAGCTTCGTATCGGCGGGATTCGAGTGGACGAAGTGATATCGATAGAAACGCTTCAACTGATCGTGCCCAACGCCGCCTGTCATCGTCGGGACGTGGTTCACGTATGGCTCGGCGACCATCGTCGGCATGACGGCGTCGACGTCGCGCGTGGCGAATTCGAAATAGCAGTGCTGCTCCCACAAGTGATTCAGATCGAAGTGCGGACCGAGCACCTTGCGCAACATCGAAAGCGTGCGTGAGTACGCCATCAGCGCGGCGGGTTTGTCGTAGTGCGCGGAATCCGAAACGATGAAGCCCGCCGACGCGCCCGGATAAACATAGCGTTCGATGTGCGGTCTGCCCGTGAGCGCCGGCTCGACTTCGCGCGCATCGTGCGCCGCGCGTTCGGCGAAGTGGAAGACCATCGGGCAGCGGATCGTCGGGATATCGGCGAGACAGGCGCTGAAATCGTCCGCGTAGTAGCAGGCGGCGCAATCGACGTCGGCCTGCGCGGCGATGCGCGTCGCGAAGCGGCCGCCGCGCCCGTACCCGATCACGCCCACTTTGCCGGCGTGCTGCGGCAACGCGCGCAGGGCATCGACGAGCGCCGCGAAATTGTCCGCGGCGATACCGCCGGGTCGCGGATCGTGCCCGGGAAGTTGCGGCGCGATCACGACGTACCCTTCTTCGGCGTACAGATCGGCGGAGCGCATGACGAATTCGTCGAGGCCGGCCGCGTCGTGCAGCAACACGATGCCCGGTCCCGAACCTTTCGCGGGCTGCGTGACGTAAGCCGGAATGATCGTGCCGTCGCGAAGCGTGATGTCGATGAAGCTGCCGCTCATATCTGCGTCTCCTTATATATAGAAGTTGTTCTTGCGCTTACGACGTCAGCGTGTCCGCGAGCAGCTTCACGTTGAGCGCGACGATCACGGCCGCGACGAGCCACGCCAGCGCGCTCGTCCAGCGCGAAATCGCGAAGACGCCCATTTTTCGCCGGTCCGATACGAAGCGCACCAGCGGAATGACGGCGAATGGCAGTTGCATCGACAAAATGACCTGGCTCAGCACGAGCAACTGGCCGGTGCCCTTTTCGCCGTAGATCGCCGTCACGACGATCACGGGAACGATGGCGATCGCGCGCGTGATGAGACGCCGCGCCCAGTTCGGTATGCGCAGGCGCAGAAAACCTTCCATCACGATCTGGCCGGCGAGCGTCGCGGTCACGGTCGAGTTCAGGCCCGACGCGAGCAATGCCACCGCGAAGAGCGTCGATGCGATGCTCAAGCCGAGGAGCGGCGAAAGCAGGCGGAACGCATCGCCGATTTCCGCGACCTCGTCATGACCGTTCGCGTGAAACACCGCGGCGGCGACGATCAGGATCGCCGCGTTGATGAAAAGCGCGAGCGTCAGCGCGATGGTGCTGTCAATCGTCGCCCAGCGAATCGCAGCGCGCCGGGCCGTGACGGACTTGCCATACGCGCGCGTCTGCACGATCGACGAATGCAGGTAAAGGTTGTGCGGCATGACCGTCGCGCCGAGGATGCCGATGGCGACATACAGCATTTCGCGATCGGCGACGATGCGCGGCGACGGGATGAAGCCGCGCAGGACTTCGGCGAACGGCGGCGCGGCAGCGGCGATCTGCAACGCGAAGCAGCTCGCGATCACGACCAGAAGCGCGATGACGAAGGCTTCCAGCAGACGGAAGCCTTTGTTGATGAGAAGCAGCAGAAGGAAGGCATCGAGCGCGGTGAGGAGCGCGCCCGCGATCAGCGGGATGCCGAAGAGCAGTTGCAGCGCGATCGCGGTGCCGATCACTTCGGCCAGATCGCACGCGACGATCGCCGCTTCGCACGCGAGCCACAGGGCGAAGTTCACCGGCTTCGGATAATGATCGCGACAGGCTTGCGCCAGATCGCGCCCGGTCGCGACGCCCAGTCGGACGGCGAGCGCCTGAAGCAGAATCGCCATCAGGTTCGACAACAGGATGACGGCGAGCAAGGTGTAGCCGAAGCGCGAGCCGCCAGCGATGTCGGTTGCCCAGTTGCCCGGGTCCATATAGCCGACCGAAATCATGTAGCCGGGACCCGCGAACGCGAGGAAGCGCCGAATCCATCGGCCGGTTTCGGGCACATGAACCGACGCGTACACCTCGGGGAGGCTCGGGCGGAACGCGTCGTCCTGCTCGGGCGGTTTCGAAGCGGGGCGTACAGGATCAAGCATCGGCTCGTTTCTCCTGCGGAAACCTGCTGTGGATGTTGTGAAAATATGCGCCGCGGCGAGTGAACATTCAAGCGCATCGGACGGGCGTTGGTTACAGATGCCGTAGCCCTGCGCTTCGCGTCTGATAATCGGACTTATCAGATGTAGCGATTTCTCTTGTCAAATTCGAAGTCGGTTGCTAACCTCGGCCCAAATCACTGAAACGTAAGGATAAATGCCAGCCGACACAGGACGCTCCAGAGAGCGCTTGGCAGATAACTCGGGGCAGGCGAATGCGCCGAGCCGTCTCACGCGTCAACACTTCGCGCTTTATCGCGGTTATCTCGACGGCGTTTCCGAAGCACAGTTGCATGCATCGTATGGCGATTCCAGCGCCGATGTACGCTCGACTCGACGGCTGATCGAGGCGCTGCGCGACACGCTTTCCGTTCTCGCACGCCGCGCACTGGACACGGACGCGGCTCACCTGCTGCGGCTTCGTCCCGGCAGCATCCCGCTGTTCGAGCCGCCGCCCGCCGCCGTCGCCCCGCCGCTCGACGCGTTCCGCGAAAAAATCGATCCGGACGGCGTGTACGGCGAATCGGAACTGCTCGCGCTTTACGAGGAGGCTTATCCGCCCGAGAGCTCGCCTGCTCTCGATCGGCGCGCGGCGCGTAACGCCCGATTGCGTCGCCGGCAGGCGGACGCGCTCGCGCGCATGGAGGCGTCGCTCGCACAGGATCCACGTCCGGATCATCCGGTCGATGGCTGGTTCGAGCCGGCCGTCGCCGCGCGATTGACTGCCGCCGGACTTTCGACGCTCGCGGATGTCATCGAACTCATCGAGCGGCGACGGCATCGGTGGTATACGGCCGTGCCACGGCTCGGTCGAAAAGGCGCGCAACGCGTGGTCGACTGGCTGCAACTCCACGCCGAGGCACTCCGGCACACGCTTTCGCCGGCCGCGCTCGTGCCTCGGCGCCAGTGGCAGCCCGGAGACGTCGTGTCGACGCAAAGCGCGGACGTCGACGCAAGCGACTCGATCGCCATTTCTCCCCTTGAAACGTTGCGGGTTCCGCTGGCGCTCGACGGATCGAAAGGGTCGAATCGGGCGCACGCGCACCCGCGATTCGATACGGACATCCGCGCGATCACCGCTTGGCTAGAGGCCCGGTCAAACAGTACGCACACGCGGCGTGCCTATCGGCGGGAGGCGGAACGCCTGCTGCTGTGGGCGTTGATCGAGAAAGGCAAGCCGATTTCGTCTCTCGATGCAGCCGATTGCGCCGAGTACGTCGGTGTTTTTCTCGCGGATCCGCAGCCGGCGGCGCGCTGGATCGCGAAGGGTCGCCCTGAGCGTTGTTTTGCCGACTGGCGCCCTTTTGCCGGCCCGCTTTCCGATCGCAGCCGCGAAACGGCCCGGTCGATATTGGGCGCCATGTGCGAGTGGCTCGTCGGCGAAGGTTATCTGGCGGCCAATCCGTTTGCCGGATTTGCGCGTGTCGCGACGCCGCCGGTATTCGATTCGGCGACGCGGTCGCTCGATCTGACGCAGTGGAAATGCGTGTTGCAATCGGTCGAACGGACCGAATACTCGTTCGCCGAGCATCGCGACAAATTGGCGCTGCTTCTCGCGTACGCCACGGGCCTGCGACGGGCCGAACTCGCATTCGCAACCACCGACGCGCTCAGCGCCGGGCGTCTTTCCGGCGTGGACGGCGTGGTCTGGCGGCTTGCCGTCGATGGCGGCCGCGGCGCGACGCGGTCGGTGCTTTTGCCGCCGATCGTCGTCGAAACGCTCATCGAAAACCTGGCGATGCGCGGACTGCCGCGCCCGTTGGATTGCGCCGAAGGCACGCCAATACTCGCGCAGGCGCGCGGCGGACAGTCATTGACGCCCGACGGCATCGGGAAAATTTTCAAGACGATTTTCTCGAACGCGGCCGCATTGATGGAATCTCATGCGCCCGGCGCTGGCAGGCACCTGACTCGCGCGAGCACGCATTGGCTGCGCCACACACATTCGACGCACGCGCTCGGACACGGCGCGGATCTGCGCGAGGTCAGCGCCGGACTCGGCCATTCCGATGTTTCGACCACCGCTCTGTATCTGGAAAACGAAGACGCGGGGCGTTTCCTTGGCATCGAGAAGTTGATTCGCGGCATCTCGTTAACGCGAAAACCTTCGGATCGGTCCTAATTCGCGTTTACACGAGCGTCGAGCGTTGTAAAAATGTCCGCTGCGGGCGATCAAGTACTTCAGAGTTTACTTGAGGTTTACCGGTTCGCCGTTTATTCTTCGGTTTGCAGCTTGTTTTCCACAAACCGAAGAATTATTTGCTTACCCAGGCCCGCCAGTGACTGCGAATTCCATGCTAAGCGCTCGGCTTCCCGAAGTCGATCAATCCGTTTCGATCGAAACGCTCTTGGGGGTGGCCGCCCAAGCCACTGACATTCTCAATCAGATCCGCGATGCAATGTTGGAGCCGTATCCGCGCAAGAGCGCGCCAACATTCACGAGCGCGCAGGTCGCGTCGCTCTGCGGCATCGACAAGCAGCGGTTCCAGTACCTGACGACCAAGGGCGAGCTGCCAGCGGGCACGTCCAAGGGCGCGGGCCGCAGCAAGGAATTCACGCTCGAAGAAGCGCTCACATGGGTCCGCGCGACGAAAGAACGCCCCCGCCGGCCTGAAGGCAAGCGCGGGCGGATCGTGACCGTCGCGAACTTCAAAGGTGGCGTCGCCAAGACCACAACCGCCGTCTCGGCCGCACAGGCCCTGACGCTGCTCGGCCGCAGAGTGCTGGTCATCGACTGCGATCCGCAGGGCACGACGACACAGCTATGCGGCTGGGCGCCCGACGCCGAAATCTCGGACGATCAGACCCTTCTTCCGCTGATCTACGGCGATCAGCAGACGTTGCACTATGCAGTGCAGGAAACGTACTGGCATAACTTGGATCTCATCCCGGCTTCGTCATCGCTCTTCGATGCGGAGTTCGAGATTCCCGCCAAGGTGCTGAACGACAGCACGTTCGAATTCTGGGAAATCGTCCGCAAAGGCCTCATGCCGCTGACGGAAGAGTACGACGCGGTCGTCATCGACACGCCTCCGGCGCTCAGCTATCTCACCATCAACGCGCTGCTCGCGTCGGATGCGATTCTGCTGCCCTGCCCGCCCGAGGCGCTGGATTTCGCAAGCTCGACACAGTTCTGGCATCTCTTTGCGGATATCGCCAAGAAGCTGCCGGGCGTGCTCGAGCAAAAGCGCTTCGACTTCGTGAATGTGATTCTGACTAAAGCCAAGTCGGATGACGTGTCGCGTGTTGTGCGCGGTTGGCTTCAGAAAGCATACGGCGATCGCGTCCTGCCTTTCGAGATTCCGGAGTCGACCGTACCAAAAGGTGCGTCGGCGCAATTGTCGACGGTATATGACTTGTCGAAGCCGGACGGCAGCACGGCCGCTTACAACCGATTCAAAGAGCCGCTCGACCGGCTCGCCGAGCATCTCGACGCGCAGTTCGCCCGCGCGTGGAATCAGACGGAGGATTAAATGGGCATCGGGGACAGACTCCTCGCCAAGACAGCGAACATCGGCAGTAAGCCCACAGAAGGAACGCAAGCGCGTCCAGTCAGCACGGAACCGCGTACGTCTCCCGGTCGGTTGATGGATGCGCAGCATCGCATCAATACGGCGCAGGCGCGCATCAAAGAACTTGAGTCGCAACTCGAGGAACGAGCGGCGCTCGAAGTGCCGCTCGATGCGCTCGTGGAAGTCAGCGGACGGCGTCGCAAACTCACGGCCGAGCAGTTCCAGGAGTTGAAGAGCAATCTCGCGCAACACGCGCTCGCCACGCCTATTCTGGTGCGCGCTTTGCCGGATGCTCGTTACGAGATCGTTGCGGGACATAACCGCGTCGCTGCATACCGGGAACTCGGACGATCGACGATACGCGCCAACGTTGCGTCGATCGAAGAAGGGGAAATCGAGTTCGCGGCGTTCTTCTCGAACCTGCTATCGCCATCGCTTACGGATTTCGAGAAGTATTGGAACTTCAAACGATTGCAGGAATTGAGCGGACTCTCGCGCACGGAAATTTCTGAAAGCGCCGGATTGAGCAAGAGTCACGTCACGCGAATCTTCTCATTCGACGCCCTTCCAGAGGCAGCCAAAGCCGCACTCGCCGAAAAGCCAGAGCGACTCGGCAGCAATGCCGCGCAAAAGCTCGCGGCGCTAACAGAAGCCGGCAAGGCGGAAAAGGTCGTCGAAGCCGTCCGACGGTTGGTCGAAGACGAGAATTTTACGCAGGACAAGGCGGTCGCCCTCGTCGCGGAAAAGCCGCGCGCAGTGACTCCAAGCGCAACAGTGGTCCGAGCGGGCCGCAGGAAGGTCTGCGAAGTGTCCACGCGAAATGGTGTGGTGGGAGTTCGTTTCTTCGAGAAGGACGCGGGCGACGCAGAGCAATGGGGACAGCGCATTGCTGACTTCATCAACAAGACACTAAGTGAATCGGAGCAAGACTGAGGCTCTACTAGAGTTTTCTTTTAAATCAATGACTTAACGAGAACCGGAAAGTCGTTGACACTGAACCTAGTAGAACCTCTTTGCAAATCAGAGACTTAGCGTAGTGGCAAACCTGAGGGTGCTATGTAACGAACAAGTTCCACAAAGACAAAAGCCTTCGGCGCCAACCGAAGGCTTTTGAATATCGGGCTTAACTGCTTATCGCCCGGTCCGCTTCCCGACGCCAATCGGGTCACGAGTACGCAACTCGAAGTTTAGCGGAACGCGATTAGCAGTCAAGCATTTGTCTTCCATTTTTCGAAATGGACGTACTTGACATGCGTATCGCGCAACTTTCCGTTGCAGGCGAGGCTCTTTCTCGCCCAAAAAACTCTGAACCGTCTTCAGCGGTAGCCGATCAAGAAGCTCTCGATGAGTACGCTTGTGATCGTTCGAATCTGCCTTGGGTCATTTTCCGGGCCGCTCATCGAGCCACGCACACGACGGCGCTACCTGCACGCGCGCGTGCCCTGCTCGCCGCCTTGGCCCGCACAGTCGACGCATCTCGTCCGTTCGCACCCATCTTCGCGCGGCGCGAACTGCTCACGGGCCGGGCCCAGCAATCCATGCGGACCTTCTATCGCAGCATGGACGACCTCGAGGGCGCCGGGTTTATCATCCGGCCGCCTCAGACCCGCTATGGCGCTGCCGGCCTGTTTGGTCGCGCATATATCCACCTGACGCAGAAGGCAGCCGCTTTGCTCGGACTCGTTGACGTAGCCGATGCGACCACTACGCAGCCCGCTCAACATCGGGAGAGCGCGTCAGACGCACAAGCCGGCTTTTCTGACGGCCATCCGTCTGTCACCGTGGCAGACGGTGCTATATATAAGGATCTACTCCCAAATACTCAAAAGAGACAACCAGGACGACTTCCCGCCGATCTCCAACGCCTCGTGCCTCTGGGATTTCGTGAATTCCTGATCTTCAAACTGATGCGAGAAGCGAAAGCCCACGGCAAGCTTCTCTCCGATGTCGTCGAAGCAAGTTGGGCACCCTTGCAACGCGCAACGCATCCGATCAGCTACCTTCGCACCCTTCTGCGAGTCCCGGTCGACTTCGCCTATCGGGCGCGAAGCCAGCGCGAAGCCCACGTGCAGCAGCAAATCGAGCGAACGACTTCTGCGCGCACAGATGAAGTTGTAGGCGGTTTGGCCGGCCGGTCATTCGTCAGCCGTGACGGCTTGCGCCGCTACCGCGTCTCCGACGACGCCCGTTCCATCGTGATCTGTCATCGCGACGAGCCGCATCCGCGCGTCCATGCGGGCACATGGCAGAAAGATTTCGTTGCGGCCTTTGAGGCAGGTCACATCCTGCTCGACGACAAAGATCGCTTCGGCTCTCACGTCGATTTCCCGACGCCTCTAGCCGCAGTCCCGACCGACCTCCAGCGCAAATCCGAAGCGCGCCTGAGCGACATCAAAGCGCTTCTCCGCTTGAAGAGCGTGGGCGGGACCCCATCTGCGAAACCAAGGGACGTGGCGCGACCAATGCTGAAGGACAAGTCCGCTATCGCCCCTTTGAGTTCGCTTTTGCAGGCGGTGCGCCGTGCGGCGCCATCAACCAATTTTCGCGATTCAGCGGGTACGAGTTCGTGCTGAACGGGCGGCCAAAACATCAGATGAATCGAGGTGAGACCGCGCCCGGAAACTTTTTTGAATTAGGCTGCTGCGTCGCAGCAAAAGCTGATATACTCTAAGGTTGCGCCTGAATGGGCGATTGGAAAACGCAAACACCGCGTCTGGATGCGGTTTGCGTGCTTTGCTCGATGCGATTTTCAGCAAGCCGTCCGTGGTCGAAGCTGTCATCGAAATCATCGCGAGCCGTTACGCTCGCTCCCGGGGATCTGTCGTCGCCGAGCAAACCTGTCGAGGAGAAAGTATGGCAAGTTTTGATCGGGAAGATTCGGAGCTGGATATCGTCGCGCCGGCGCGCAAGGCACCGGGCCGGCGGGCGAACAAAGGGAAGGGCCAGGCCGGCACGATACAGCCCGATGTCGCGATGACCGCCGAACAGAATGAAGAGCGTCAGCGTCAGATGCGCGCGCTCATCCAGTTGGGCAAGGAGCGCGGCTATCTCACGCACGCCGAGATCAACGACCACCTTCCGGATAACTTCGCTGAAACGGCGGCGATGGAAACCGTCGTCAGTACGTTCCACGATATGGGTGTCGCGGTCTACGAGCAGGCGCCGGACGCCGAAACGCTGCTGCTGAGCGACAACGCCCCAAGCGTCGTGACGGACGAGCAATCGGACGAAGAAGCGGAAAACGCGCTGTCGACCGTCGATTCCGAATTCGGCCGCACGACCGACCCGGTTCGCATGTACATGCGTGAAATGGGCGCGACCGAGCTGCTCACGCGCGCCGGCGAAATCGCGATTGCGAAGCGCATCGAAGACGGGCTGCACGAGATGATTCAGGCGATCGCGGCGTGCCCGTCGACGGTCGCGACGATTCTCGCGGACGCGGCGCAAGTCGAATCGGGCGAGCTGAAGATCGACGAACTGGTCGATGGCCTGAAGGAAGAGGACACGGCAGATGAAGACATGTCGGCTTCCGATACGACCGACTCCGCCGAAATCGATACGGATACCGACGAATCCGACAGCGACGAAGACGACGACGACGATCTCGATGGCGCTGGCGATTCCGCTGCATCGAACGAAGCGCGTCTGAAGCAACTGAAGGCCGACTGTCTGGAGATCTTCGCACGCGTGCGCGAGCTGGCGGAACAGGCGAGCAGTCCTAAGGGTTCGGGTGCCGCTGCGGCGAAGGCTGTCGAAAAGGCTCGAGCCGAAATCCAGCGCGAGCTCGGTTCGATCCGCTTCACGGCGAAGACCATCGACCGCCTGTGCGCGAACGTTCAGCAGCAGGTCGCGCAGGTGCGTGACATCGAACGTCGCGTGTTGCAGATCGCGGTGGATCGTTGCGGCATGCCGCGCGACAAGTTCGTCGAATCGTTCGTCGGTCACGAGACCGATCTCGAATGGACGGCACGTGCGTCGGCGGCTTCGAAGCAATACGGCGCGTCGCTCGAGCGCAGCCTGCCGGCGATTCAGGCAGAGCAGCAGAAGCTCATCGACATCGAAGGCGTCGTCGAGATGCGGCTGCAGCAACTGAAGAAGATCAACCGTCAGATGACGGCTGCCGAATTGAAGATGCGTCAGGCCAAGCGCGAGATGATCGAAGCGAACCTGCGTCTCGTCATCTCGATTGCGAAGAAGTACGTCAATCGCGGCATGCAGTTCCTGGATCTGATTCAGGAAGGCAACATCGGTCTGATGAAGGCGGTGGACAAGTTCGAATATCGCCGTGGCTGGAAGTTCTCGACGTATGCGACGTGGTGGGTTCGTCAGGCCGTGACGCGTTCGCTCGCCGATCAGGCGCGCACGATCCGCGTGCCGGTGCACATGATCGAAACGATCAACAAACTGAACCGCATCTCGCGCGAGATCTTGCAGCAGACGGGCCTGGAAGCGCATCCGTCGGTGCTGGCCGAGCGCATGGAAATGCCGGAAGAGAAGATCCGCGGCATTCTCAAGATCGCGAAGCAACCGGTGTCGCTGGAAACGCCGGTCGGCGAAGATGCCGATGCAACGCTTGGCGACATGATCGAAGATCAGGGCGCTGCTTCTCCGGCAGAGGCCGCCGTGCACGCGAACATGCGCGCCGCGATCGACGATGCGCTCAACGCGCTGTCGCCGCGCGAGGCGAAGGTGCTGCGCATGCGCTTTGGCATCGACACGGCTTCGGACTATACCCTCGAAGAACTGGGTAAGCAGTTCGATGTGACGCGCGAGCGCATTCGCCAGATCGAGAGCAAGGCGATGCGCAAGCTCATGCATCCGAGCCGCGCCGACAAGCTGCGTCCGTTCCTGGATCGCTGATCCTACGGGCCGCCTGGACTGACGTTCGGGCGAACTCTGAAGCGCGTGCCGCCAGAAATGGCGGCACGCGCTTTTTTTATTTGCGCGATGACATCAGCCGTGCGTCGTGCCTTTAGGCATCCTTGACGACGCGCACGCCTGCAACGCGACGATCGCCTTGTTTGCGAGCGTGAGCGTTTCCTCGCAGGCGAGGCGGTCGCGAAAGATCGAGCATCCGCCGCCGGCGTTCACTTTCGCCACCGCGTTGCGCAGCTTGTCGAGCGCGGATTGCGGCGAGCCGGCGTCGCGAATCATCGATGCGATATCGAACGCGCTGCCGGCGTCGGTTTCGACGTAGCCGGGGCATTGCGTTTGCGCGTGAGCCGCCATGCAAATCATGCCGGCAGCCGCAGCTAGCGAAAGGCGCCGGGCGCGGCGTCGAGAAGGGTAGAGGAGGGCATCCATTGGCGTCACCATCGTCAGATTCGCATTGACAAATCATGCGTTCGGCGAACTCGTGACGGCTGGAACGGACGAATGCTTGTCCACAGAATCGGTGGGCAAGATTGTGGATATCCTGAGCATCGCCGGGCCAACGTGTTGATGCGTAACGCATTTGACCCGGCGTACGAAATTCGCGCGTTGCTTCGTCTCCCATTCTGAACCGGTAAAAAAATTCGCGCCGGCCGCGTCAAAAAAGCCTAAATGCGGAATGCCTGGACGGTTTGCCCGAGTTCGCGCGCCTGCGCGTCGAGCGCGTGCGCGGCCGTCGCCGCTTCGTTCACGAGGGCGGCATTCTTCTGCATCAAACGATCCATCTGCGATACCGCGTCGTTCACTTCGTCGATGCCGCTGCTTTGCTCGCGCGAAGCCGTCGCGATCGCTTCGACGAGCATCGACACGGCGTCGACGGAAGCGAGCAGATCGGCGAGCGTCGTGCCCGCGCGCATGACCGTCGAGCCGCTCGATTCGACGTGCGCGTTCACTTCGCGGGTCAATTGCGAGATTTCCTTCGCCGCGGCCGACGAGCGTCGCGCGAGCGCGCGAACTTCCTCGGCGACGACAGCAAAGCCACGTCCGAGCGACCCGGCTCGCGCCGCTTCGACCGCCGCGTTCAGCGCGAGCAGATTCGTCTGAAACGCGATGGATTCGATCACGTTCGTAATCTGCCCGATCTGCGCCGAACGCGACGACAAATCCATCATGCGCGCGATTGCATCGGCGACGGCGCGTTCGCCATCTTTCGCGCGCTCGGACGCTTCCCTCGCCAACTCGCGCGCGCGATTCGCGTGATCGGCGTTGGCGCGAACGGTGGATGCGATCTGCTCCATGCTCGCCGACGTCTGCTGCAAGCTCGCCGCATGTTCCTCGGTGCGCGCGGACAGCGCGTGGTTGCCCTCGGTGATGTCCGCCGCCGCGACGCCGATGGTCTGCGTCGAGCGCTTGATGTCGCCGACCATCGACGCGAGCTGGCTGCGCATCAGGCTCATCGCGTACATCACGCTTTCCGTGTCGCCGCGCGCGACGGGCACATCGGTCAGCAGATCGCCTTGCGAGACGCGCCGCGCGACGCTTGCCGCGAGTCCCGGTTCGCCGCCAAGCTGGCGCATGAGCGAGCGCGCCAACGAAAAGCAGAGCCAGCCGACGAGCGCCACGCCCGCCCCGATGCACGCGCCCACGCTCCATTGCACGATGCGGCTCACGCGTTGCGCGTCGTCGTATTCCTGCTGTGCGGCGGTGAGCTGAAACGCGCGCAGATCGGTGCTTTCCTTCTTGACGCGCTTCGCTTGCGGCTCGATCTGCTGCGTGACGATCCACTGTGCTTCGGCCAAATTGTTGGCGGCGAGCAGATCCGTCGACGGACGAAAGCCTTTGTCGCGCAGTGTCGCCCAGTCGGCGGCGAGGCGCTTTGCGAGCGGCGCTTCGGTCGAATCGAGCGGATAGCGCAGATAGCGGCCCAGCAGGGCATCGATATTTGCGACGCGCTGCTGCGTCGATGCGACCACGGCTTGCGTCTTTTGCGCCGATGGATCGAGCACGGCATCGCTGATCGCGAACTGGCTTTGCGTGATGAGTTCGTCGATCGTGGAAATGGTCTGCAGCGCTTGCACGCGCCCTTCGAAGACGTGGCGTAGCGCGGCATTGCTTCGCTGGACGCCGAATAATCCGACGCTGCCGACCGCAACGAGCACGGCGGCGACCGCGCCCATGACGATCGCGAGGCGCGCCTTGACGGTGAACTTTGACATGTTCGGTAGAAGAGAAACGTGCGCGGAGAAGTCCGGAGGCGCGCAGCGACCAATCATCGGACTTTTATGGAGAGCACAATCTACCGATCGTCGACGACGTTTGTGTGACAAGCGCCGCGGTCACGCGCCGCAAACCTTTGCGTGCGCGTTCCCAACGAAAGCGACCGATGCCCCGCAATCAATCGCGCTTCGGAATCTCCAGTCCGCGCTTCACCGCAGGCCGCGCGAGAAACGCGTCGAGCACGCGCTCGACGTTCTTGAACTCGTGAAAATCCACCAGCTCGCGCGCTTCGTAAAAGCCGATCAGATTGCGCACCCACGGAAACGTGGAGATATCCGCGATGCTGTACTCGTCGCCCATGATCCAGTCGCGACCTTCGAGCCGCTTGTCGAGGACACCAAGAAGCCGCTTCGATTCGGCGACGTAGCGCGCACGCGGACGCTTATCCTCGTAATCCTTGCCCGCGAACTTGTGAAAGAAGCCGACCTGCCCGAACATCGGGCCGACGCCGCCCATCTGGAACATCAGCCATTGCAGCGTTTCGTAGCGCTTCGCCACATCGTCGGGCATCAACTGGCCGCTCTTCGCCGCGAGATAGACAAGAATCGCACCGGATTCGAAGAGCGGCATCGGCTCGCCGTTCGGTCCGTCCGGATCGATGATCGCGGGAATTTTGTTGTTCGGATTGAGCGACAGGAACTCGTCCGACATCTGATCGTTCTTGTCGAAGCGCACGAGATGCGGCTCGTAAGGCAGGCCGGTTTCCTCGAGCATGATCGAGACTTTCACGCCATTGGGCGTCGGCAGCGAATAGAGCTGAATGCGCTCGGGATGCTGAGCGGGCCATTTGCGGGTGATGGGGAAATCGGCAAGCGCGGTCATTTAGAGTCCTCGAAGGTCGAAGCGCCGAATATAACGATTTCGCGGCTTTCCTGCGTCGAAGACACCATCGCGCGCGCTGTCATCCGCTCGCCGCATCGACAGGAAAAGATTGAGGGATCTCGTACAGACGACGTATGTCGAAACGCGGAATCTGTTCTTGCCTCGACTACAAAAGCGATTGTAGGAATCGCAGCATCGATACGAGGATTGCGCGCAGCGCGAAGGTCAAGAAGTCAACGAACAACGAAGAAACCAAGCCCTTGCGGGAATGTGCAGCGCGAACGCGACGTGCGGGCCGGTCCACTGGCTCGGTTATTGCATCGGCACGGGTGCCCGGGAATCCGTGCCGGCCTTACGAACCGTTGGTTACGCTGCCATGAAAACCGCTCCTCTCGCAACGCTTACCGCAATCGCTGCCGTGGTCGGGGGACTGCTGCCCAGCCTGTGCACCGCCGCGTCTCTCGAAAGCCAGCTCGACTGCAAGTCCAGCGCGCACAACTTCATCGCACCGCTCGTCGCCGATAAATCCATCGACGCCCGCCCCATGCGCGTCGAGGCGAATTCGGTCAACGCGTTCAAGCCGACCCAGGGAAGCGAGCTCACCGCTTACGGCTTTCGCGTCTATGCCGTGCTGGGCTACGAGCACGGCGACGACATGTTCAAGCGCGGCAGCGGCCAGCCGATCAACGATTCCGCGTATGGCGTCGTGGTGCTCGCCGCGTCGGAAACGGTCGAGGCGAAGGTGCGCGAATCGGGCAGCACGGCGGTCGTCAAACAGGTCGTGCCGATGATGATGACCGCCGTCTTCTGCGACGGCAGCGGCGCGAGCAAGACGACGGCCGGCGCCGTTACGACGGAAGCGTCGCGGAATCGCTGAATCATCGCCGATAATGTTCTCCCCAAAAGCGCGCGCAAAGTGTCGCGCGCCCGACAACAGGAGAACGCCGACATGTCTGACGCAGCCAAGCAGTCTCAACGAATCGCCATCGTCACCGGAGCGGGAAGCGGGATCGGCCGTGCGGCGGCGCTGGCCTTGCTCGGCGACGGCTGGTCGGTCGTGCTTGCCGGAAGACGTCCCGCGCCGCTCGACGCGGTGATCGGCGAATCGAATGCAGCGGAGCGCGCGCTCGCCGTGCCGACCGACGTCTCCGATCCGCAATCGGTCGAGAAGCTCTTCAAGGCGGCGGTCGAGCGCTTCGGCCGCGTCGATCTGCTGTTCAACAACGCTGGCGTGACGAATCCGCCGGGACCGTTCGAGGACTGGACGCCCGAGCAATGGAAGAACGTCGTCGATATCAATCTGAACGGCATGTTCTATTGCCTGCAGCAAGCATTCCGCACGATGAAGGCGCAAACGCCCACGGGCGGCCGCATCATCAATAACGGTTCGATTTCCGCGAGCGCGCCGCGCCCCAATTCGGCGGCCTACACGGCGACGAAGCACGCGGTGCAAGGTCTCACGAAGACCGCATCGCTCGATGGCCGCAAGTACGACATCGCGGTCGGTCAGATCGATGTCGGCAATGCTTTCACCGAGCTGTCGGAGCGCATGTCGAAGGGCGTGCCGCAAGCGAACGGCGAGATCGCCATCGAACCGATGATGGACGTGAAGATCGTCGGCCAGTCGGTGCTCTACATGGCGAACCTGCCGCTCGAAGCCAACGTGCTGTTCCACACCGTGATGGCCACCAAGATGCCGTTCGTCGGCCGCGGCTGATTCTTCTTCTACGCGATCCGATACCAGACGCGAATGCCCGAGTACCAATGGCTCACGCTGGTATCGTCGCCGGCGCCGAACGTCGAGAGGCTCTCGACGTTCAGCACGTCGACGTCGTTCTCGGCAATCCACCTGTTCGCGCGCTCGACGAGCGCCGCGCCGTTCTCGTACACGTTGCCCTTGATGAGGTGATGCTGCACGATCTGTCGCTCGAAGTCTTCGTAAGCGATCTTCGCCATCCGCTGTCTCCTGATTTTCGTTCTGATGCGCCGATGTATCAGCGGTCGTATATGTTGCGGCGCAGCGCTATCGCCGCATGACGCGTTCTGCCGATTCGAGCATCATATGGCCTGAGACACGCTCGTGCGAATCGGTGAATTCCGCGTGCGGGCGGCACGAGAACGCCAAGGAGAGCACGATGGACATGCGGCAACGCGAGCACATCGAGGCAGTCGTCGCGGCGACCACGCGGGCGGACGCGCTCGGTACGGCGCGAGCGCACGACGGCATCATTCAGTCTTCATGGCGGCGTTGCGTGCATCAGTACGGACTCGATCCGTCGCGCATGCAGGAAGCGCGCATCCTGCCGCAGACGCGCCTGCGCGAGCATCAGCAGCGCATCGACGACTTCGCGCGCATCGCGCGTCACGGTCTCGAAGCCTTGTACGAGCAGGTCGCGGGCATGGGTTATGTCGTGCTGCTCACCGATGCGCTCGGCGTGACCGTCGATTACATCGGCGATGCGAACACCGATTCCTCGCTGCGCCGCGCGGGTCTCTATCTCGGCGCGGAGTGGAGCGAAGCGGGCGCGGGCACCTGCGCGGTCGGCACCGCGCTCACGACGGGGCAGGCGCTCACCGTCCATCAGATCGATCATTTCGACGCCACGCACATTCCGCTCACGTGCACCGCCGCGCCGCTCTACGATTCGCGCGGCGCGCTTTCCGCGATCCTGGACATTTCCGCGCTCGTGTCGCCGCAAGCGCGCGACAGCCAGAATCTCGCGCTGCAACTCGTGCGGATTTACGCGGGGCACATCGAGAACGCGAATTTTCTGCGCACGCATCGGCAGGACTGGATTCTGAAGCTGAACACCGCGCCGGAATTCGTCGATGTGAACCCCGAATATCTGATCGCGCTCGATGCGAGCGGACGCATCGTCGGACACAATCGCCGCGCGCATACGATGCTCGCCGCCGAAATCGGCCGTCCGGTCGCGCCGGGAGAAAGGGCGACGTCGCTGATCGGCGTGCCGTTCGATACGCTTTTCGACGCGCGCATCGAAGAGCTGGGCCGCTTCGTCTATTCGCGCCCGAGCGAATTGCGCGCGGTGCCGCTCGCAAAATCCGGCGCGCTGCTTTATCTGAGCGTGATGCCGCCCGCGCCGTGCGTCACGCCGTCGACCAACGCGACTGCGGCGCGCAGCGTGGAAGTGCCCGCGCCGCTCGCCGCGCTGTGCGGTGGCGATGCCGCGCTCAGGCGTCAACTGGAACGCGCCGCGAAGCTCGTCGATTCGCCGATCAACCTGCTCGTCAATGGCGAAACCGGCAGCGGCAAGGAGTTTTTCGCGAAGGCGCTGCATCGCGCGAGCGCGCGGCGCGCGGGGCCGTTCGTCGCGGTGAATTGCGCGGCGATTCCGGAGACGCTCATCGAAAGCGAATTGTTCGGGCATCTGCCGAACAGCTTTTCGGGCGCGGGCGCGAAGGGCAAGCGCGGGCTCATTCAGGAAGCGGACGGCGGCACGCTCTTTCTCGATGAAATCGGCGACATGCCGCGCGACTTGCAATCGCGGCTGCTGCGCGTACTGGCCGAAGGCGAAGTGCTCGCGATCGGCGCGTCGCGGCCCGTATCGGTCGATGTGCGCGTGATTTCCGCCACCCATCATTCGCTCGACGCGCTCATGCACGACGGACGCTTCCGCGAGGATCTCTACTATCGCCTGAACGGCGCGCGCTTCACGCTGCCGCCGCTGCGCGAACGAAGCGATCTCGACTGGCTCGTCGACAAGCTGCTCGAAGGCGCGGTCACGCTGACGCCGGCGGCGCGTGAACGGCTGCATCGGCATGAGTGGCCGGGCAATCTGCGCGAGCTTTGCAACGTGCTGCGCTATGCGCGCGCGGTGTGCGCGAACGGTTCGATCGATGTCGATGATCTGCCGGAAGGATTCGACGGCGCGCCGACGCCAGTCGAAGCCGAGCCGGCGCGCGCCGTCGTCGGGGATTTCGATCCGCATCGGCTGCCGCCCGAAGGCATGCTGCTGATGCAGTATCTGCGCGCGGCGAGCTGGAATCTGAGCGCGGTCGCGCGGCAGATCGGCGTGAGCCGCATGACGCTTTACCGGCGCATGGCGCGCTACGGCATCAAGTCGCCGAATCAGCGCGACGCGGGTCACTAACGCGCGATACGCCTGTACTCCCGCCGATACACCTGCCGCTGTGACACCTGTCACGGCGGCGCCCCGTACACCCTCCAAAGCGCCCGATTTCCGCGGGTAATCCCTCGCTTTTTCGCGCGCGAAAGCCGTCTTCAGATTGGCATGGCGCTTGCCTTTATCCGCCGCACAAAACACACAACGGAGACACTGGCATGCGTGACAGCGCGGCGCCGCTCGTCGGCATCATCGCCAATCCTGTTTCGGCGCGGGACATCCGGCGCGTCATCGCGAATGCGAACAGCCTGCAGCTCGCGGATCGCGTGAATATTGTGTTGCGGCTGCTGTCGTCGCTCGCGTCGTGCGGCGCTTCGCGCGTGCTGATGATGCCGGACCGCGAAGGTCTCAAGGTCATGCTCCAACGGCATCTTTCGCGCAAGCAAGGTCCGGACGCCGCGCTCGCTCACGTCGAATTCCTCGACATGCCCGTGACCGCGCGCGTCGACGACACGTTTCGCGCCGCGCGCATGATGCACGACGCCGGCGCCGATGCGCTCATCGTGCTCGGCGGCGACGGCACGCATCGCGCGGTCGTGCGCGAGTGCGGCCAGGTGCCGATCGCAGGCTTGTCGACGGGCACGAACAACGCCTATCCGGAAATGCGGGAGCCGACCATCTCCGGACTTGCGACGGGGCTCTACGCAACGGGCCGCGTCCCCGCGCGCCAAGCGCTCGCGTCGAACAAGCTGCTCGACATCGAAATTCGCGATGCGAAGGGCAGCGTGCGCCGCGACATCGCGCTCGTCGATGCCGTGATTTCGCACGAGCATTTCATCGGCGCGCGGGCGCTGTGGAAGATCGACACGCTCGCCGCCGTCTACGTCTCTTACGCCGATCCGCAGGCGATCGGCATGTCGGCGATCGCCGGTCTGCTCGAACCGCTCGGGCGGCACGACAAGGGCGGACTCGCGATCGAGCTCGGCAGACCAGGCGACTGCGAATTCGAACTGCGCGCGCCGATCGCGCCCGGCCTCGTCGAACCCGTGCCGATCGCGAACTGGACGCGCCTCGCCGACGGCGTGCCGCATCGCGTGAAGCAGAAGAGCGGCATCGTCGCGCTCGACGGCGAACGCGAGCTCGCCTTCGGACCCGGCGACGAAGTGAGCATCACGCTCAGGGAAAGCGCTTTTCGCAGCATCGATGTCGCCGCGTGCATGCGTTACGCGGCGGCGTCCGGGCTGATGCGTCAGTCCAGCAGCCACACCCGCTAGGCCAACCCACGGAAGACATCAAAGGAGACAGAGATGACAGCGACGCAACATGCGGGCGGCTTGCCGCTCTCCAAGGACGAACTGCTGAGTGCGTATCGCAAGATGCGCACGATCCGCGATTTCGAAGAGCGCCTGCACGTCGATTTCGGACGCGGGGACATTCCCGGCTTCGTGCACCTGTACGCGGGCGAGGAGGCGGCGGGCGTCGGCATCATGACGCATTTGAACGATGGCGACCGCATCGCGAGCACGCATCGTGGACATGGACACTGCATCGCGAAAGGCGTCGATCCGGTCGCGATGATGAAGGAGATCTACGGCAAGAAAGGCGGCTCGTGCAACGGCAAGGGCGGCTCGATGCATATCGCCGATCTGTCGAAAGGGATGATGGGCGCGAACGGCATTCTCGGCGCGGGCGCGCCGCTGATCTGCGGCGCGGCGCTCGCGGCGAAGTTTCGCGGCAAGGGCGAAGTCGGCATCACGTTCGCGGGCGATGGCGCGTCGAACCAGGGCACGTTTCTCGAAAGCCTGAATCTCGCGGCCGTGTGGAACCTGCCGGTGATCTTCGTGATCGAGAACAACGGCTATGCCGAATCGACCGCGCGTGACTACGGCACGGCCGTCGATAGCTACGTCGATCGCGCGGCGGGCTTCGGCATTCCGGGCGTGACCGTCGACGGCACCGATTTCTTCGCGGTGTACGAAGCGGCGGGCGAGGTCATCAAACGCGCGCGCGAAGGCGGCGGGCCGGCGCTGCTCGAATGCAAGATGATCCGCTTCTACGGTCACTTCGAAGGCGACGCGCAGACGTACCGCGCGCCCGGCGAAATCGACGATATCCGCTCGAACAAGGATTGCCTGAAGAAGTTCGCGGCCGCCGTCACGCAAGCCGACGTGATCTCCCCGGGAGAACTCGACGCGATCGACAAGGAGGTCGCCGCGCTGATCGACCGCGCGGTGCAGGAAGCGAAGGACGCGCCTTTGCCGACCGCCGCCGATCTGCTCACCGATGTCTACGTCAAATATTGATTCGAGGAGACAAACACCATGGCCCGCAAACTGAGCATGAAGATGGCGATCAACGAAGCCATCGATCAGGAAATGACGCGCGATCCGAGTGTGATCGTGCTGGGTGAGGACATCGTCGGCGGCGCAGGCGCGGACGGCGAGAAAGACGCGTGGGGCGGCGTGCTCGGCGTCACCAAAGGTCTGTACGCGAAGCACGGCGATCGCCTTCTGGATACGCCGCTCTCGGAATCGGCATACGTGGGCGCGGCGATCGGCGCGGCGGCGTGCGGCATGCGTCCGGTCGCGGAGCTGATGTTCATCGACTTCATGGGCGTGTGTTTCGACCAGATCTTCAATCAGGCGGCGAAGTTCCGCTACATGTTCGGCGGCAAGGCGGAAACGCCCGTCGTGATCCGCGCGATGGTCGGCGCGGGCTTTCGCGCGGCCGCGCAGCATAGCCAGATGCTGACCTCGCTGTTCACGCACATTCCGGGGCTGAAGGTCGTGTGCCCGTCGACGCCCTACGACACGAAGGGATTGCTGATTCAGGCGATCCGCGACAACGATCCGGTCATTTTCTGCGAGCACAAGAATCTCTACGGCTTCGAAGGCGAAGTGCCCGAGAACTCGTATGCGATTCCGTTCGGCGAAGCGAACGTCGTGCGCGACGGCAAGGACGTGTCGATCGTCACGTACGGCTTGATGGTGCATCGCGCGCTGGAGGCCGCCGCGACGCTCGCGAAGGAAGGCATCGAAGCGGAAGTCGTCGATCTGCGCACGCTGTCGCCGCTCGATCTCGATACGGTGCTGGAGACGGTCGAGAACACGGGCAGGCTCGTCGTCGTCGATGAGGCGAACCCACGCTGCAATATCGCCACGGATATTTCCGCGCAGGTCGCGCAGCAGGCGTTCGGCGCGCTGAAAGCGGGCATCCAGATGGTCTGCGCACCGCATACGCCGGTGCCGTTCTCGCCGACGCTCGAAGATCTTTACATACCGAGCGCCGCGCAGATCGCCGACGCCGCACGAAAAACCATGAAGGGAGGAAAGCACTGATGGCCGCAATCACACCGATCGTGATGCCCAAATGGGGCTTGTCGATGAAGGAAGGCACGGTCAACGAATGGCTCGTGGAGGAGGGCACGGAGATTACCGTCGGCATGCCGATCCTCGATGTCGAAACCGACAAGATCGCCAACGCCGTCGAAGCGCCCGACGCGGGTTTGCTGCGTCGGCGGGTCGCGTCGGCGGGCGATACGCTGCCGGTCAAGGCGCTGCTCGGCGTGCTCGCGCCGTCCGACGTGAGCGACGCCGATATCGACGCGTACGTTTCGTCCTACGTCACGCCCGCCGAAGATGAGGAAGCGGGCGAGGAAGCGGCGGCGTATCACTTCGTCGATGTCGATGGCATCCGCGTGCGCTACGCCTCGCGCGGCGGCGACGATGCGAGCCGGCCCGCGGTGTTGTTCATCCACGGCTTCGGCGGCGATCTCGACAACTGGCTGTTCAACCTCGATGCGCTCGCCGAAAGGAACCGCGTATTCGCGCTGGATCTGCCGGGCCACGGACAATCGACGCCTAAAGTGCCTGGAACGTCTCTGGCAGCGCTGGCCGCGTTCGTCGGCAAGTTCATGGACGCCGTGGGTCTGGAAGCGGCGCATCTCGTCGGCCATTCGATGGGCGGCGGCATCGCGGCGCAGATGGCCGTCGACCAGCCGTCGCGCGTGCAGTCCGTGTCGCTCATTTCGCCTGCCGGCTTCGGCGATGAAGTGAACAATGCGTACACCGAAGGCTTCGTCACGGCCGAATCGCGTCGCGAGCTGAAACCGGTGGTCGAGCTGCTGTTCGCGAATCCCGAACTCGTCAGCCGCCAGATGCTCGACGATCTCCTGAAGTACAAGCGGCTCGACGGCGTCAGCGACGCGCTGACATCGCTCAACGGCGGCTTGTTCGCGGGCGGAAAGCAGAGCGCGCTGCCGGGCGGCAAGCTGGCTGCGTCGGGCAAGCCGGTGCTCGTGATCTGGGGCGAAAAGGACCAGATCATTCCCGCCGCGCACGCGAAGCATGCACCGGAAGGCGCGACCGTTCGCGTGTTCGACGACGCCGGGCACATGAGTCAAATGGAGAAGGCCAACGAAGTCAACGCGTTGTTGAAGGAGCACGTAGGCAAGGGCGGCTGATCGCCCGGCGCGCGCCGCGGCGGAGCAGGACACCGTCGCGGCGCGTCCGCGCGTTCTTGACTACCATGTCGGGATCGCGTCTGCGTCGGCGCGTCATTCCTTCGATGCCATGCCCTTCCAACTGATCGATCCCGCCGCGCTTTCCGGCGATCCGCACGATCCGCTGCAAGCCGAAGAAGCGCTCCTCGCGCGCGCGGCGGCGGGCGATGCCGTCGCGCATGTCTGGGACGCGCCTGCATCGCTCGTCGTGCCGCGCAGCTATCAGCGTTACGCGGCGCTCGCCGACGCGCGCGAGGCTTTTGCTGCGCGCGGCTGTCCCGTGTGGCTGCGTCTGTCCGGCGGCGGTCTCGTTCCGCAGGGTCCGGGCGTGCTCAATCTGAGCCTCGCGTATCCGGTGCGCGCGCCGATGGGCGCGCTGTCCGAAACCGTCTACGTGCATCTGTGCCGGATTCTCGCCGATGCGCTCAGCTCGCTCGGCGTGCTGACGCACTGGCAGGCGGTCGAAGGTTCTTTCTGCGACGGCCGCTTCAATCTCGCCTGGGGCCCCGGCGACGACGCCCGCAAGATCGCGGGCACCGCGCAGTACTGGCGGCGCGTGCCGCACGGCGACAAGGACCAGCCGCTCTATGCGGTGCTTGCGCACGCCGTCCTGCTCGTCGATGCCGATCCGATCGAAATCAACGAGCGCGCCAACGCCTTCGAAGCGATGATCGAAAGCGGACGCCGCTACGAAGAACTGCGGATCGTGACCGTTGCGCAGGCGCTCGCCTACGAATGCTTTTCGATGCCCGCCGACCTGCGCGAGCGCGTGCGCGCGACATTGATCGACCGCGTGAAGGATGCGTCGCCGCCGGAACAATAAAAACGCATCGAGGTGGCCATGCCGCTCAGAAGTGCTTCAAACGGGTTCTTCTTCGCGCTTTGGGTGGCCGTGTGCGCGGCCGCGCCCGAATTTCTGTGGCAAGGGCTGTTTTCGCTCTTCGGCCATTTTTCGCTGACCGATGCCGCCGCCGCGCTCCTGATCGGCGCGATTCTCGCGTTCTTCGTCGAGCCGGTGCTGGAGCGCTTGCGCGGTCTGTCCGACGCGCACGAGCCCGCCGAGAAATCTCCCGCTTTCGCCGCGTGCGAGGCGTTGAGCTTTGCGATCGTCGCCGTCTGCGTGCACGAGGCGATCACCGTGTATGTCGCAGCGAGTCACTCCAACGAGCAGGCAAGCGAGAACCTCGTGAAAGCCGTGGCGCAGGCGCTGCAATGGGCGATCACGCCGTTTTTCATCACGATTGCGTGGATGGCCGCGCGCGCGCCGTCGTGGATCGCGTGGCCGATTGCGGCGCTGTCGATCATCGTCGGTTTGCTGGTCGGCGTGATATTCGGCTGGAGCGCGCATGTGCTCGTGACGAGCGCGATTCCCACGATAGCCGTGCTGATCGCGGGATGTCTCATCGTGCGGGAACAGTGGGATGCGTTCACGTTCAGGCGCTGCGCCCGCGCGACCGGCGTGATCGCGCTCGCCTGGCTCGTGCTGACGGGCGCGCTGCAACTCGCGCTATGGCTCGCGCACGTACAGGCGTTTCGCGTGTATGAGCGATCGGAGTTCTGGAGCGACTTGCGGTTTTATATCGGCTGGGTGACGGGCTTGCTCGTGGCGCCGTCGTTCGTGCCCGATGCGCCGCTCGCCGCCGGCGGCGATGACCGGCGCGTGCGGCATTGACTCAGTCTGTCAGTAAGTTCCGGGCGGCGGCTGCCAGCCCGGCGGCGGCGGAGGCGGCGGAGGCGTGGTGGAATACGCGCCGCCGGACGGCTGAACCATGCGGGTCGAGCCGCGTACCGGCACTTTGTCGCCGGCGGCGTACATGCATTGCAGATACGCGTAGTCGTAGCGCTGCTGCACGTTGTAGCCCGATGCCTGCGATGCCCCGACGCCGAACGCGCTGCCGGTCAGAAGGCCCGCGCCCGCGCCGATGGCCGCTCCCGATCCGCCGCCGAAGGCCGCGCCCGCCGCCGCGCCGAGCGCGGTGCCGACGACCGCGCTGCCGACCGCGCTGTTGGTCGCCGCCTGATTGGCGTCCACGCCGCCGACCTGCTGAAGGGCAAACTGGCGGCAGGAGTTGTCATCGGCGCGGAACTGGTCGAACGTTTTGGTGCTGCCGGGTAGCGCCATCACGCTGGGGCCGGTAGGCATCACGGTGCAGGCCGAAAGGCCCGTCACGCCGATTGCCGCCAGTAAAAGGCCAAGCCTCGAGTAGTTCATGGATTCTTGCGAATTCGCTTCGTTATCGGTTTTCAAAGTGCCGAACAGCATCAGTTCGATGGCGGCGGCGTCGCCGGAACCGGACGCCATGCGTTGGCGCATTGCTTCACGTACGGGTAATAGGCCTTCGCGGAGTCGCAGTAGTACCACATGCCTGGCTGCTGCGCGGGCGCGCCCGGATCGGCGGCGGGCTGACCCTGCTCGACGTATTGAACCGGCGCGGCAGGCTGAACGACGACGGGCGGCGGCGGATAGTAGTAATACGGCGCCGGCGCGACGGGATACGGGTAATACACGGGTCCGCCGACCCACACGCCGACGCGCGCCCAGGCGTACGCGTTGGCGGTCACGCCCGCGCTCGCGATCAGCGATAGCGCGATAAAAGCCTTCAGGCGATTCACGTCCTTCTCCAGAAAAAATGTTTGCGATGTCGATGGCACCAACGGAAATCCGACCTCCGCAGTTGACCTGACATAGCGCATCCTCGAACGCTATTCCCTTTGCCGGAGATTTTCAATTACGCGGAACGGCGCGTATTTTTCGGCGCGTTACCCGGTAACAAAGTGTCGTGAATTCATGCGCGCAGCACGGTAATTCCGGCGCGTTCGATCGGTTCGACGAGCTTCGCGTCGGCGGTTTCCTCGACGATGACCGTCTGAGCCAGATCGATCCCGCCGATCCTGTAGGCCGAAGCCGCGTTGAGCTTCGCCGCCGACGCCAGCACGACGGTTTCCGCCGCGCGCGCCGCGAGCGCGCGCTTGACGTGCGCTTCCTCGAAATCGCCGGTGGTGAGGCCTGCCGTCGGATGTACGCCCGTGACGCCCATGAAATAGAGATCGGCGTGAATGTGCGACATGGCTTCGACGGCAGCGGCCCCGACCGTGACGATCGAATGCTTGTAGAGCTTGCCGCCGATCAGCACGACGTCGACCGAAGCGTGCTCCGCCAGCGCCACGGCGACGCTCGGACTATGCGTGACGATCGTCGCGGACAGATTCGCCGGCAACTGACGCACGAGCAGCGCGGACGTCGTGCCGCCGTCGATGATCGCGATCTGCCCCGGCGCGATCATGTCCGCCGCTTTCTTCGCGATGCGCCGCTTCGCCTCCGATTCCATGTCCTCGCGCCGCGCGAACGGCGCGATCGCGGGCGAAGCAGGCAGCGCGCCGCCGTGCACGCGTTGCAGCAGCCCTTCGGCCGCGAGTTCGCGCAGATCGCGCCGCACCGTGTCCTCGGAAATGCCGAAGCGCGCGCTCAGTTCGGCGGCGAGCACCTGGCCGTCGCGTTTGAGGGCATCGAGAATCGCTTTCTTGCGCTGACTGGTCAACATTGTTTGCACGAAATTTCTTGATATTGCACGAAACTGCACGCTACCATGAGTTCAACAACTTGTCGAACGGGTGAACCGATGCAAACGAGCGAGCGCGTCCGCATCCTCAAAACCGAAGTGCTGTCGGACGACTGGTACGTCCTCAGAAAAGTGACTTTCGATTTTCAGCGCCGCGATGGCGTCTGGCAGCGTCAGAGCCGCGAAACCTACGATCGCGGCAACGGCGCGACGATTCTGCTGCGCGATCGCAAGACCGGCAACGTGCTGCTGACGCGCCAGTTCCGCATGCCCGCGTTCGTCAACGGACACGACGGCATGCTGATCGAGTCGCCCGGCGGCCTGCTCGACGACGCCACGCCCGAAGAGCGCATTCGCGCGGAAGTCGAGGAGGAAACGGGTTATCGCGTGCATCGCGTCGAGAAGATCTTCGAGGCGTTCATGAGCCCGGGATCGGTCACGGAGAAGCTCTATTTCTACGTCGGCGATTACGACAGCTCGATGCGCGTTTCGGACGGCGGCGGCGTAGAGGAAGAGGGCGAGGAAATCGAGACGATCGAAGTCCCGCTGCAAACCGCCATGCAGATGATCGAGCGCGGCGAAATCATGGACGGCAAGACGATCATGCTGCTGCAATACGCCGCGCTCGCGGCGCGTTCAGGCGAGTAGCGACACCGTCTTCACCTGCGCCCACAGGCGCATGCCTTCGACGATGCCTAGCCGGTCCAGCGAATAACGCGTGACGCGCGCGAGCAGCGGCGAGCCGTCGACGTCGAGCCGCACCACGGCTTGCGACGGATGGGCGTCCTTCGCGATGCCGATCACCGTCGCGGGCAGCACGTTCAGCACGCTGCTGCGCTCGTGCTCGTGCGTGCCGGTGACGAGACTCACGTCGCGCGCCTTGATGGCGACGCGCATCGTCTTGCCGCAGGACAAAGGCGTATGCACGACGGCGAGCTTCGCGCGCGAGCCCGGCAGCGCGAGCGTGAGCAGGCCGTACTTGCTGTCGTATCCGTCGACGATTCCCTCAAACACGACCGATGCGTCGTCGGCCATTGCGAGCGGCAGATCGAGCCGCGCGAGCGTATCGGCGATCGGCCCGCTCGCAAGCGCACGGCCGCCTTCGAGCAGCACGAGATGATCCGCGAGGCGCGCGACTTCTTCGGGCGCGTGGCTCACGTAGATCACGGGAATGTCGAGTTCATCGTGCAGGCGTTCGAGATACGGCAGGATTTCCTGCTTGCGTTTTTGATCGAGCGACGCGAGCGGTTCATCGAGCAAAAGCAGACGCGGACTCGTCAAGAGCGCCCGCGCGATGCCCACGCGTTGCCGTTCGCCGCCTGACAATCCGGCCGGCATGCGCTCCAGCAGATGCGCGATGCCGAGCAAGTCCGCCGCCTGCGACAGATCCACGCGCCGCTCTGCCGGTTTCACGCGCTCCAGCCCGAAGCGCAGATTCTTCTTCACGCTCAAGTGCGGAAAGAGGCTCGCTTCCTGAAAGACGTAGCCGAGCGGGCGCTTGTGCGTCGGCAGAAAAATGCGGCGCTCGGTGTCGAGCCAGACTTCGCCGTTGACGACGAGCCGCCCGGCGCGCGGCCGCGCGAGTCCCGCGAGACAGCGCAGCAGCGTGGTTTTTCCGGAGCCGGAATGGCCAAAGATCGCGGTGACGCCGCGACCGGGCAGCGCGAGATCGATATCGAAGGCGAAACCCTCGTGCTGGACGAGAAAGCGCGCTTCGATGGCTTCGTCGGAACGGGTATGCGCGCGGTCGAGCATCACGCGTTGATAAGTGAGTTCAGACATGAGCCGTGACGGAACGTCGGCCAGAGTAGAGCAGCAGAAGAACCACGAACGAGAATATCACCATGCCGCCCGCGAGCCAGTGCGCCTGCGCGTATTCGAGCGCCTCGACGTGATCGAAGATCTGCACGGACACGACGCGCGTGCGCCCCGGGATATTGCCGCCGATCATCAGCACGACGCCGAATTCGCCGACGGTATGTGCGAAGCCGAGAATCGTCGCCGTGACGATGCCCGGCCGCGCGAGCGGCAGCGCCACCGTGAGAAACGTGTCCCACGGACCGGCGCGCAATGTCGCGGCGGCTTCGAGCGGACGGCGCCCGATCGCTTCGAACGCATTCTGCAGCGGCTGCACGACGAACGGCATCGAATAGATCACCGAGCCGACGACGAGCCCCGTGAACGTGAACGGCAGCAAGCCGATACCGAGCGCCTGCGTGATCTTGCCGACATAACCGTTCGGCCCCATCAGCAGGAGCAGATAGAAGCCGATGACCGTCGGCGGCAGCACGAGCGGCAGCGCCACCACCGCGCCGACGACGCCCTTCAGTTTCGAACGCGTATGCGTGAGCCACCACGCGATCGGCGTGCCGACGACGAGCAGGAGCACCGTTGTCAGCGACGCGAGTTCGAGCGTCAGCGTAATAGCCTGGAGATCGGCGCTATCGAGCGGCATCGGCGAAATTAGAGTTGATAACCGTAGGACTTGATGACTTCGGCGGCCTTCGGACCCTTCAGGTACTCGATGAACTGCTTCGCGACCGGATTGTCCTTGCCCTTGTTCAGGATAACCGCGTCCTGTTTGATTGGCTCGTGCAGGTTCGCCGGCACGATCCACGCCGAGCCGCTCGTGACCTTGCCGTTCTTGTAGATCTGCGACAGCGCGACGAAGCCGAGCTCCGCGTTGCCGGTCGCGACGAACTGCTGCGTCTGTGAAATGTTCTGGCCTTCGACGACCTTGGGCTTGATTTCTGCTGCGAGGCCGAGCTTGTCGAGCGTCTGATAGCCGGCGAGACCGTACGGCGCGGCCTTCGGGTTCGCGATCGCGATGTGCTTGAACGCGTTCTTCTTCAGCACGTCGCCTTTATCGTCGACGTAGCCGTCTTTCGCGGACCACAGCGCGAGCGCGCCCGTCGCGTAGGTGAAGCGGCTGCCGGGAACGGTCGCGCCTTCGCTGTCGAGCTTGGCGGGCGTGGCGTCGTCGGCGGCGAGGAACACTTCGAACGGCGCGCCGTTCTTGATCTGCGCGTAGAACTGACCCGTCGCGCCGAACGATGCGACGACCTTGTTGCCGGTGTCTTTCTCGAAGTCGGCGGCGATCGCCTGCACGGGCGCCGTGAAGTTGGCCGCGACCGCGACCTGCACTTCGCCGGCCAGCGCGGATGCCGAAGCAATGCCCGCCGCGAGCGGAACGAACGCGCAAAGCAAAGCGCGCAGAATACGAGTCATCACGTAAAGCTCCTTGAATCGAGTTGAAATTCTGCTTATGGAACGACTTCAGGCGGCGCGTTGGAGGCCGCGAGCGTGTGGCCGCAGGGTCCGGCGAGCACCGTAATATATACGAGTATATTGCGTCGGTGCATGGGTTTCGGCGCGACTCGTCGGATGATTGTTTGATGGACTCATTGTGAGTGACACTCAAAGATATGAGTTGACCGTTTTCATGTTTTCCGATGAAACTGATCGCCGAAAGGTAAATTGCCAGCCACGATAAACTGAGCCGCGCTCAATTCGAGCGCGCAGGAGACGAAGCATGACCGACGCAGCGAATCTGCAACGCCTGAAGCTCGGCATCGAAGGCCACGTCGCGCGCGTGACGCTCGATCGCCCCGACGTGCGCAACGCCTTCGACGACGCGACCGTCGTCGAGCTGACCGCCGCCTTCCGCGCGCTCGACGACGACGCCAACGTGCGCGTCATCGTGCTTGCCGCGAACGGTCCGGCATTCTGCGCGGGCGCCGATCTCAACTGGATGAAGCGCATGGCGGGCTATTCGGAAGCGGAAAATCGCGCCGATGCGCTCGGTCTCGCCACCATGCTCAACACGATTTACGCCTGCTCGAAGCCGGTCATCGCGCGCGTGCAGGGCGACGCCTACGCGGGCGGCATGGGACTCGTCGCCGTGTGCGATATCGCGGTCGCGGCGGACACGGCGCACTTCTGTCTTTCCGAAGCGAAGCTCGGCCTGATGCCCGCGACGATCGCGCCGTACGTGGTCCGCGCGATGGGCGCGCGCGCGGCGCATCGCTATTTCGTGACGGCCGAGCGCTTCGATGCCGCCGAAGCGCTGCGTCTCGGTTTCGTGCACGAAGCCGTCGCCGCCGATCAGCTCGATGCGCGCGTCGAAGCGATCGCCGCGAGCATCGCCGCGAACAGTCCGAACGCCGTGCGCGAATGCAAGAAGCTCGTCGCGGATTTCGCGGGCAAGGAGATCGACGAATCGTCGATCGGCGAGACGGCGGAGCGCATCGCGCGCATCCGCGCATCGGACGAAGGGCGCGAAGGCGTGCGCAGCTTCCTCGAGAAGCGCAAGCCGTCCTGGCTCGTTTGAAGCACCGGAGGAATCGACGTGATTACGCTGCATCACTGCGTGAGCGCGCGCTCGTTCCGGCCGCTGTGGGCGCTGGAAGAAATCGGCGTGCCGTATGAACTGAAGATGCTGCCGTTTCCGCCGCGCGTGTTCGCGCGCGGTTTCAAGGACGTGAATCCGCTCGGCACGATTCCGGCGCTCACCGACGATGCGGACGACGCGCTTTTCATGACCGAATCGTCGGCGATCTGCCAGTATCTGGCGGCGCGCTATTCGCCGGGCGCGCTCGATGTCGCGCCGCACGAGGCCGATTTCGGCCGTTATCTCAACTTCGTGCATTTCGGCGAAGCGACGCTCACGTTTCCGCAGACGCTCGTGCTTCGCTACGCGCATCTGGAGCCGCCGGAGCGTCTGCAGCCGCAGATCGTCGAGGATTACGCGCGCTGGTTCCACGCGCGTCTGCGCACGCTCGCGCCGCTGCTCGACGCGCAGCCGTATCTGTGCGCGGGGCGTTTCACGGCGGCGGACATTTCCGTCGGCTACGCGCTGATGCTCGCGGAATTGCTGGGGCAGAGCGCGCACTTCGCGCCATCGATCGCGGAATACTGGCGGCGTCTGCGCGAACGCGAAGGCTTCGTCCGCGCGCTCGAGGCGCAGGAAGCCGCGGCGCTCGCGCAAGGCGTATCGACGACGGCGTCGCCACTGCTGCGTCCCTAGTTACCCTCCTTCACGTCCCCCCGTCCGTAGGGCTGTGCGAAGCGCCGCGCAGCCGTACTCTTCACATCACGCGCTGACGTTCACGCGCGCCGATTCAGAGAGTCTTACTTGACGAGGTTGGCGATGATCGTTCTTTCCTGGTTCCTGTCGGTTGTCGTTGCGCTGCTCGCGACGGCCACCATTGCGATGGCGCTGCCGACATCCCCCGCGGACGAACTGAACGCCACCGCGCCGCAATCGATTTTCAGCATCGAGATGAATCGCTTCGACGCGGTGCTCGCGTCGTGCATGCCGAATGCCGACTGACGACGACGACGACGGCGGCGCGCGCGGGGCGCGTCGTTGGGCGGCGGAAGTAAGTGTTGTCGAATCAATGCGTTGCAGCAAAATCTGAAACGATATCCACAGGCTTGTGCCCAGTTTCTGTGGACAACATAAAGCATCGAGGCCGAAGAGCCTGGGAAGATAACCCCAAGCCAGGCGCCACGGGCGCGTCAGGAGACCAACCGACGCAGCAGCAGAATCCGCCGATAATGACGGTTCCACGACAACCGGCGTCGAACCAGGAACCGCATGACCGCCAATCTTCCCAACGTCTGGGACGACGATTACCGGCGCTGGCTCGCCGAACTGAAACTGCGTGTCGAGCGCGCGCGCCAGCGGGCGGCGGCCAGCGCGAACCGGGAGCTCGTCACGCTGTATTGGCAGATCGGCCGCGATATTCTCGATCGTCAGCGGCGACAGGGCTGGGGCGCGGGCGTCATCGATCAGCTCGCGCGCGATCTGAAATCGGCGTTTCCCGACATGCGCGGCTTTTCACCGCGCAATCTCAAATACATGCGCGCGCTCGCGCAGGCGTGGCCGGACGAGGCATTCGTGCAGCAGCCTGCTGCACAATTGCCGTGGTTCCATCTCTGCACGCTGCTCGACAAGCTCAAGAATCAGAACGATCGAAGCTGGTACGCGGCGAAGGCGCTGGAGCACGGCTGGTCGCGCCAGATTCTCGTGATGCAGATCGAAACCGCCGCGCACACGCGCAGCGGCAGCGCGATCACCAATTTCGACGAGCGCCTGCCGCCGCCGCAATCCGATCTGGCGCGCGACGCGCTCAAGGATCCATACATCTTCGATTTCCTCGGACTCGCCGAAAACGCGCAGGAACGCGATATCGAACAGGCGCTCACCCAGCACATCACACGCTTTCTGCTGGAGCTGGGCGCAGGCTTCGCGTTCGTCGGACGGCAGTATCGGCTGGATGTGGGCGGCGACGAGTTCTTCATCGATCTGCTGTTCTATCACCTGAAGCTGCGCTGCTACGTGGTGGTCGAACTAAAGACGACGCCGTTCAAGCCCGAATACGCCGGCCAGCTCAATTTCTACCTCTCCGCTGTCGATGCGCAACTGAAGGCGCCCGACGATCAGCCGACGATCGGGCTTTTGCTGTGCAAGGAGAAGAACCGGCTGGTCGCCGAATATGCGCTGCGCGGCGTCGCGAAGCCGATGGGCGTCGCCGAATATCAGCTGCTGCGTGAAGTTCCGGCATCGCTGGAGACGACCCTGCCTTCGATCGACCAGATCGAGGCCGAATTGCGCGGCGACATGCCAGACGAGCGGTGAAGCGGCCAGAAAATTAGGCCAAAAAAAAGCCCGCTTCAGTTGAGCGGGCTTGAATCCACATCGGTTGAGACATGGAGGAGACAGGTGTTAGTATAAACCCTTAAGCCTCCACGTCAACACCTAAAACAAAAAAAATCGCAATCGGTAATCGACCGCAGCAAATTTGCAACACATCGGCGGCGGTCACTGCTTGCCGAGGCTGTGATAGTAGGCGGCCAGATTGGCGACGTCCGCGTCGGACAAGGTTTTCGCCATCATCGACATCATTTCGTTCTTGCGCTCGCCCGTGCGGAAATCGTTGAGCGCCTTCACGAGATATTCCTCCGTCTGCCCGGCGAGATTGGGCGCTTCCGGCAGTTTCGACATTCCGTCGATGCCGTGACAGGCCGCGCACGCCGTCGCCTTCGCGCGCCCGGCTTTGATGTCGCCGGCGGCGAACGACGCGGAAGCGCCCGCCGCCAGAACGCCCGCGAGCACCGCCGCCGTCAGCGCGACCCTCATTTGGCCCCCGAATACGAAATGCGATAGATCGCGCCCGCGTAGTCATCGGAGACGAGCATCGAGCCGTCTTGCAGCATCTGCACGTCGGCGGGACGGCCCATGTACTCACCGCTACTCGTCAGCCAGCCTTCCGCGAAGACTTCCGCCTCGCCTGCGGTGCCGTCGTCCTTGATCGGCGTGAACATGATGCGCGCGCCGATCGGCTTCGTGCGGTTCCACGAGCCGTGCTCCGCAACGAAGATGCCGCCCTGATACTTCTGCGGGAACATCTTCCCGTTGTAGAACGACATGCCGAGATTGGCGGCATGCGCGGCGAACTCGACCTGCGGAAACACGAGACCCGCCGGCGGATTCTGGTCCTTGTATTCCACCGTTCGCACCTTGCCGCCGCCGTACCACGGAAAGCCGAAGTTCTCGCCGCCCTTGGTCGCGCGATTCAACTCGCCCGGCGGGGTGTCGTCGCCCATGCCGTCGACCTGGTTATCGGTGAACCAGAGCGTCCTGTCCTTCGGATTGAAATCGAGACCGACCGAATTGCGCACGCCGTGCGCGTAGACTTCGCGGTTCTTGCCGTCCTGATCCAGACGGATGATGCCCGCGAGCCCATTCCTGTCGAGTTCGGCGAGCTTGTCTTTCGGCGGCACGTTCCACGGCTGGCCGAGCGCGATGTACAGCTTCTTGTCCGGCCCGACGCGGCAGTAGCGCGCGCCGTGATTGAAGCTTTCGAACTGCGTCGGGATCAGCTTGCCCTGCGGGACGACGACCGCCGCGGCGACATCCGGTCCGCCTTCGCCGAAGAACTGCGCCGCCGGGAAGCCGAGCACGCGGTTCTGCTCGACCACGTAGAGCACGCCGTCCGGCGAGAAGCAGACGCCATTGGGCACCTTGAACGTCACCGACGACGCGAACTGCACGACATCGCTCGCTACGCGTTGCTTGGTCCGGTCAGTCACCTGCCACACGCGATTTTTGCGGCTGCCGACGAACACGACGCCCGTCGAAGGCTCGATCGTCATCGCGCGGGCCTCGGGCACGACGGCGTATAGCTCGATTTTGAAGCCGGGCGGCAATTTGATCTGCTCGAGATTCTTGCGCAGCGCATCGGCCGTCTGGCCAGCTTGCGGAATGGTTTCCGGCGGTGCGGCATTGCCCGTCTGCCGGAAATTCGAAAGCGCGTTGATGTTGTCCTGCGCGGCGTTCGCGTGCGGCACGCAGGCGATCATCGCGCCGACGGCCAACGGCAAAAGCTTGAACGTTGCGTTCATCCGGTTTGTCTCCTGTTGTTGTTAATAACCGGAGCGGACGTTTCGGTGGCGCCGTCCGGTTCCATGCAAAGCAAAAGGTGCTCTCGGAATTGCACTGAACAAAACACGGCCACTTCCGCCGACGCGCGCATCGCACGACGCTTCGGCAATGAAAACAATCTTAGGATAGAAATCGCTTAAGTAAGCAGCGGATGACTAAGTTTCGCTGCGGCGCGCGGTTGCATGCGGCATCTATTTCCGGCCGTCGAAGAGAAAGACGTCGGTGCGGTCCGGGCTCGGCAACGCGACGAGTAGACGCGCGCCGTCGAGCACCGCGTGACCGGTCACGGTCGTATCGGGAAGCGGGCAGGGCGCGGGGCCGAAGGTCACGGAGACGTCGTAGGCGTTCGCGCCTTGGTGCGGCGCCGTCGTGCCTTTGAAGATGCAGCCGGATGTCGTCGTGCCGGCGAGATAGCCGTCGCCCGCGACCGTGATGCGCGTCTGCGTCGTTCCGCCGAGCGACATGCCGCGTCCGCTGTACAGGCCGCCCGCGTTGGCGCGGCTCGGCGCGATGTCGAGCATCGGCGCGGCGTTGGCGGAAAACGCGAGCCCCGCGCCGCCGTCCTTGTTCGCGACAGTTCCGTCGACGGCGGGCGCGCGCGCGAAGTTCACGCTGAAAACGGCCGCCGACGCAGGCGCCTTGCCCACGCGATAGTCGAATGCGGCGTCGCTGATGAAGCGGCCATCGCCCGATTGCTTGCCGCTCTTCGCGACCGCGACGCCCGCGAGTCCCGCGCCGCCCGCGCTTGCGTAGAAGAGATAGGCGGTGCCGTCGAAAAGCATGAGAAGCGTGGCTTGCGCCGTGCTGCCCGTGAGCGAGCCTTTGTAGACGCCGCCCGAAGGTAGCGTCGTCGTAACGGCGCCGGGCGGCGGCGCGGAGTTGGAACCGCCGGTGGAACATGCAGCGAGAGCGATGGCGCAAACCACGAAGGGAATTGCGTTTCTTGTCATTCTGCACTCCGGTCGCGAGCGATGAGAGTCCTGTATAAGCGCTTCAATCATGCAGGTCAAGCGCGTCGCGCCGGCTCATTCAGCGCTCATTCAGCCTCTTTACGATGCTTTGCATGGCAACGCGATACGCGAAACGCGAGCCGAAACCAACAAGACATCGTCCGATCTGAGGAGCAAGAACATGAACAAGTCGACTATCGCGGTCTGCGCTTTGGCCGTCGCCTGCACGGTGGGCATGAGCGGTTGCGCATCGATGGGAAGTTCCGCCGACATCTACGACAGCATGCAGACGCAACACGAGGAAACGGTGCGTATGGCGACCGTCGAAAGCGTGCGCGGCGTGACGATCGAGAACAACGACGGCCATCCGGCTCCGTTCGGCGCGATCGGTGGCGGCCTGCTCGGCGCGGTGGCGGGCAGCGCGGTCGGAGAAGGACACGGCTCGCTGCTCGCCGGCGTGATCGGCGGCGTTGCGGGCGCGGTCGCGGGCGATCAAATTCAGGACCATCTCGAACGGCAGAAGGGACTCGAAATCACCGTGCGTCTCGACAACGGCGATTTGCGCGCGATCACCCAGGCCGCCGATGGCCAGATGTTCTACGCCGGCCAGCGCGTGCGTTTGCTGTCGAGCGGCGGCATCACGCGCGTGACGGCGTGATCGTGTGAAGGAAGTGTGAACGTGCAGAATGAGCGGATCGTGAGGTGCGTTCGGATGGGAAGCAATCGGCGGATCATCGTGTTCGGCGCGTTCGACCGGCATAACTTCGGCGACATGTTGTTCGCGCATGTCGTCGCGGCCTTGCTCGCTGAACGCCGTCCGAACGTCGAACCGATATTCGCCGGATGCGCGCGGCGCGAACTGCGCGCGCACGGCGGCCACGGCGTCGCCGCGCTTTCGCAACTGGCCGCGCGCTGGCGCGATGAGCCCGTCGTGCTGATCCACGCGGGCGGCGAGTTGCTGACGTGCGACGCGTGGGAAGCCGCCGTGATGCTGAAGCATCCCGACGAAGCGCAAGCCTGCATCGCCCGATACGAGTCGCGCGCGGCGGATCGAAACGCGTGGGCGCGCGCCGAACTCGGCATGGACGCGCTCGCGCCGTACGTCATCGGCCGCGAGATGTTTCCGCGAGCGGCGTCGATTTCCTTCGATGCGATCGGCGGCGCGACGCTCGACGCCCGCGATGCCGCGTTTCAGGCCGAAGTGCTGGCCAAGCTCCGTTCAGCCGATGACATCAGCGTCCGAGACACGCACACGCAAGCCTTCCTGAAGCGCGCGGGAATCGACGCGCGCCTCGTCCCCGATCCGGCATCGATGGTCGCCGAGCTTTTCGACGCGCGCATCCGGACGCGCGCCGGCGCATGCCGCGCGTTCCCGCGCGGTTATCTGGCCGTCCAGTTCAGCGCGGATTTCGGCGACGACGCGACGCTCGCGCAGATCGCGCATCAACTGGATCTGATCGGCGCATCGACGGGACTGGGCATCGCGCTGTTTCGCGCGGGCGCGGCGCCGTGGCACGACGACATCGCGGTCTACGAGCGCATGGCGGCGCGTATGCGCCATCCGTCGGTGACGATCTTCGATTCGCTCGACGTCTGGGACATCTGCGCGCTGATCGCGAAAAGCGACGGTTACGCGGGCAGCAGCCTGCATGGCCGGATCGTCGCGATGGCGTACGGCTTGCCGCGCGTGAATGTGGCGCACGCGGACGCGGCCAAGCAGCGCGCGTACGCCTCGACGTGGGAGATCGCGGGCGCGCCGGGTGTGGTGAGCATCGCCGAATTGCACCCCGCCATGCACGAAGCGCGGGCGATGGATCGCGCGGCGCTTCGCGAGACGGCATCGGCGCTCGCGAAGGCGCATCGGGCGGGATTCGAGCGTGTCGCGCGATCGGCGCTCGGGCCATGAAGACGCGAAATCCGGATACGACCTGACGGCCGCCGAAAGCGGCGCGAAGGCTTCCGGAAAGACGAGATCGGCGCTGGCTGAATAACGCGCCCGGATGCTTCGGGCCGATGCAGGCGAAGGTAGGATGACGGCTTTCGTTCACGCGCCGCAGGTCCATTCCGAATGAATAGCATCACGAAACTCTTCAAGGTCGAAACGATCAATTCACGCGAGGTGACGGTCGAGTTCATCCGCGCGCTGTGGCATTTGCGCTCGCTGCTCGGCACGCTGCTGATGGCGTTCTTCGCGCTCTGCGCGGCGATGTTCTGGCTCGGCGCGCCCGTCGAAACCGCGACGCACGCGCGCGTTTCGTTCGGCGCAACCGTCTATTACTGCGGCGTGACGGCGCTGACCATCGGATACGGCGATGTCGTCGCGACGACGGGCATCGGGCGAGCCTTGTCGATGTTGCTGGGCTTGTATGGCGTGCTCGTCACCGGCACGACGACGGCGGTGGCCGTGTTCGCGGTCCAGCGCGCGGTGAAACGCGATGCGCGACACGCGCCCTGAAGATCGCCGCGTTCCGTCCTATGCTTCATCAGGCGCCATCGAAGGGAGCGACAACGTCATGAACAGCCTCGAAGGAAAGATCGTCGCCATCACGGGCGGCTTCGGCAGTCTCGGACTCGCGACGGCGCGCGTGCTCGCGCAACGCGGCGCGCGGGTCGCGCTGATCGGCCACGGCGCGGCGTCGGAAGCGTTGCCCGCGCCGCTCGGCGACGCGTGCATCGTGACCGGCATCGATCTGACGGATGCGAAATCGGCGCAACAAGCCATCGATACGGTCGTTCAGCGGACGGGCGGCCTCGATGCGCTCGTGAACGTCGCCGGCGCATTCGCCTGGGAAACGGTCGCGGACGGCAGCGCCGACACCTGGCAAGCGATGTTCGATGTCAACGTGAAGACCGCGCTCAACGCATCGAAGGCCGCGCTCGCGCAACTGGGCGCGAAGGAAGGCGGGCGCATCGTCAATGTGGGCGCGCTCGCGGCGATGAAAGCGGGCATGGGGATGGGCGCTTACGCGGCATCGAAGGCCGCGCTGTTGCGCCTGACCGAAGCGCTCGCCGAAGAGTTGAAGGACACGGGCGTGACGGTGAACGCGGTGTTGCCGTCGATCATCGATACCGCGCCCAATCGCCGCGACATGCCCGACGCCGATTTCTCCCGCTGGGTGCGGCCCGAAGCGCTCGGCGCGGTGATCGCGTTCCTGCTTTCGCCGGATGCGCAATGCATCACGGGCGCGGCGATTCCGGTGACGGGACGCGTCTGACGTTTCAGCGCGACTGCGCCTTGAAGCCTTCGCCCTGCATGCCCGCGCGATCCACCGCCGCAATGCGGTTGCGGCCGTTGTCCTTCGCCTGATACAACTGCGCGTCGGTCAGATTGATGAACGCCGTCACGTCCATGCGCTCGCCCGGAACGACGGTGCCCACGCCGAAGCTCGCCGTCACTCGCTGATCGTGCGGCGAGCGCACGTGCGCAATCGCTTCCTCGGCGATCAGCGCGCGGCAACGCTCCGCGACGCGTATCGCGGATTCGGCGTCGGTATCGGCGAGAATCAGCGCGAATTCCTCGCCGCCGAACCGGCCGAGAAAGTGCTGCGGACCCGCCGCCTCGCCGAGCACGCGCGCAATGCGCTTCAGACACTCGTCGCCCTGAACGTGGCCGTAGTAATCGTTGTACGACTTGAAGAAGTCGATATCGATCATCACGAGCGACAGCGGCTTGCCCGAATCCTTCGCGGCATGCCATTCGCGCGCCATCACGTCGTCGAAGCGGCGGCGATTGCCGACGCCGGTCAGGCTGTCGCTGAACGACAGGCGTTCCAGTTCGCGCTGCATTTGCGCGAGCTTTTCTTCGGTGCGCTTGCGTTCGCTGATATCGAACATGAAGCCGATCAGCGCCTCGACCTCGCCTTTCTCGTTGCGCTCGACGTGCACGACATCGCGCAGCCACACGTAGCCGCCGTCGCGGGTGAGCGCGCGGTAATCCGCTTCGTGATCCGTGCCCGCCTTCGATTGAGAGACGCAGAAGTTGACGACTGCTTCGCGGTCGTCGGGATGCATGCGCTCGGCCCAGTCGTTGACCGTTTTCCACGACGACGGCGCCCAGCCGAGCAAGGCCTCGATCTGCGGGCCGATGTAGGCGAATTCCATCGTCGCCCAGTCGATCTTCCACGGAATCGCCTTGGTCGATTCGAGCAGCGTGCGATAGACGGCGTGATCGTCCTCGCCGAGCGCGCGCTCGGGCGGCGCGAGTGTGTCTTCGTGCCGCAGGAAAGCGGCCTGGAGCGAACTGTCGGATGGGGCGCGATTCATCGTGTGCGGTGGCGGCGATGCCTGGTGGACGTGTGCGTGTGTTATCGGCAACGTCCGCCGATTCTGAAGTCGCGCGTGAGGTTTCGGACTTTACTGGTGGGAAGTGCGCGCGCAGTCGCCTATGCTCGCCGGGTAGCTGCAACGCTACAAGGTGGTCTCGTACCTTTGCCCCGACAGGGTCGGGGCTTTTTTTCGCCCGATCGACGTCCTCACCCCTCCCTCCACACCACAAAGTGCATGACATCGGTGCGCGCCTCGTCGAAGCCCGCTTCGCAATAAGCCAGATACAGCCGCCACGTCCGCACGAAGGCTTCATCGAATCCTTGCGCGCGGACTGCATCGGCGTGCATCTCGAACGCGTCTCGCCAACACCTCAGCGTCCTTGCGTAATCCGCGCCGAACGAAAGCGTCGCGCGTGCATCGAGTCCCGCGCGCCGCGCCGCGCGTGCGAAGCGCTCCGGGCTCGGCAGCATGCCGCCCGGAAAGATCGTCTCGCGGATGAAGTCACTGGACGCGCGATACGCGGCAAAGCGCGCATCGTCGATGGTGATCGACTGCACGAGCGCCTTCGCGCCCGGCGCGAGACAGCGGCGCAGCACGCGGAAATACGCCGGCCAGAACCGTTCGCCCACGGCTTCGAACATTTCGATCGACACCACCGCGTCGTACTGTCCATACACATCGCGATAGTCGCGCAGTTCGATATCGACAAGCCCGCTCAAACCTTCGCGCGCCACGCGTTCCACGGCGAACGCATGCTGCGCGGTCGAAACGGTCACGCCGTGCACGCGTATGCCGAGACGCGCCGCGTGCCGCGCGAAGCCGCCCCAGCCGCAGCCGATCTCCAGCACGCGCATCCCCGCCGTGAGTCCGAGCGTATCGACGATGCGCCGATACTTCCGTTCCTGCGCCGCTTCGAGCGGAAGACCGGCGTCGCCATCGAACCATGCGCTCGAATACGTCCACGTCGGATCGAGCCAGAGCCCGTAGAACGCGTTGCCGATGTCGTAATGCGCGTGAATGTTGCGGCGGCTCCCCGCGCGCGTGTTCAGGCGCAGACGATGCCGCACGTTGTGCCAGCACCGCGCGACAAAGCCGCCCGCGACCGTGCGCGCGAGCGCCGTCTCGTTGCGGATCGCGAGCCGCAGCAGGGCGCACGGATCGGGCGTATCGAGCCATTTCGCCCGATACGCCCGCGCGAAGCCGATGTCGCCCGCGCGCAGAATCGCCCGGCACGCGCGCCAGTCGCGGATGAAAAGAAGCGCGGCTGGTTGCATCAGCGGATCGCCGAACACAGAGCGCCCGCCATCCGGCATGACGAGCACGAGATGTCCGACGCTGATGCGACGCAGAAGGCCGAGAAAGATCCGCGCGGACATCGGCATCGCCGATGTCGCGGAGAAAGATCGCAGCAGGTTCATGGTCCCGTCTCGTCCCTCGTCGGTGGATGCTTGCCGTAAAAAGGCACGCGCTTTATCCACAGCCGCAGCGCCTGCCAGTGAATGCGCGCAATGACGCCCGCGGCGAAGAGCGGCGCGCACAAGAGCGTGCGACACGCGAGCGCGCCGGTGAGCGGCCGCGCGACGAGACCGATCGCGGTGCGCAGCAGCAGCCCGTCGCGGTCGCGATAATCGATCGAGATGCTCAAGCGGTCGCCACGCTGCCGCACGCGAAACGCGTAGTCGCCGGCGACATCGCAAAAGGGCGAAACGTGCAGCGTCTTGCGGCAGACGAGCACGGTGTCTTCGACGATCGGCGCATGATCCTGCGCGCTCAGCAAATAGCCGCGATGCTCGCCGAAGGTGTTGCGCACATCGGCGTAAAGCGCGCGCAACGCGCCTGCGCGGTCATGACAGAACCAGAAGCTCACCGGATTGAACGCGTAGCCGAAGACGCGCGGAATCGTCAGAAGATGGATTTCGCCGTCGGCGGGAATGCGCGACTGCGCGAGGCACGCGCGCATCCATAGATCGAGATCGCAGTGTTCGCGCGCGCCGTAATCGCATCGAAACAGCGCGAGCGGCCGAATGCGGTCGATGCCGAACCACGCACAGCGCAACGCGTCGAGACGCGCGACGTCGCAACGCACGTAGCGCACCGGATACTCGAAGCGATGCCGCGCCGGACGCAGCCGCTCGTGCATCACGCGGCCCGTCAGCCATTGCGCCGTCTTCATGGTCGCGCCCATGCCGGCTGGACGCCGAAATCGCGCGCGACGCGCAACGCCGATTTCAGGCCGTCTTCGTGAAAGCCGTAGCCGGTCCACGCGCCCGCGTGCCACGTCCGGCGCACGCCCTGAATGCGCGGCAGACGCGCCTGAGCATCGATGGCGGCGAGATCGAAGAGCGGATGTTCGTATTCGTAGCGGCCGAGTTGCGTGCGAGGCGCGGGTTCATCGACGGGATTGAGCGTGACGATGACCGGCATCCTGAAAGGAAGCGGCTGAAGCTGATCGAGCAGATAGCTCACGCAGACGGGCGCGGCCGCGTCGCGCGCAAGCGCCGCACGCGCGCCGATGTAGTTCCAGGCCGACCACACGCGGCGGCGGCGCGGCAAGAGCGCGCAATCCGTATGCAGCACCGCGATGTTGCGCTGATACCGCACGGCGCCGAGCACTGCGCGCTCATCGGCGGATGCGTTGTCGATGAGGCGCAGGCTCGTCGGTGCGTGCGTCGCGAGCACGACGGCATCGAAGCGCTCGGGACCGGCATCGTCGGTCATCACGGTGACGCCGTTGTCGTCGCGGCGCACGCCTCGCACGGGCGCGCGCGTGCGTACGTCGTCGAGCGTGGCCGCGATGCGCCGCACATACTCGCGCGCGCCGCCCGCGACGGTCTTCCACGGCGGCCGGCCGTTCACCTGCAATAGCGCGTGATTGAGACAGAAGCGCAGGAACGTGGCGGCGGGAAAGCGCAGGATGTCGTGCGCGGCGCTCGACCAGATCGCCGCGGCCATCGGCAGAAGATAGTGGCGCTGAAACGGCGCGCCGTATCCGCCCTCGACGAGCAGTTCGCCGACCGAGCAGCGCGTCGCGCTCACGCGTTCGAGCTGCCTATGAGCCGATGCATTGAAGCGCAGAATGTCGCCCAGCATGCCGATGAACGACGGCGAGAAGAGATTGCGCCGCTGCGCGAACACGGTGTTGAGGTTTGTGCCCGCCCATTCGAAGCGTCCGCCGTCGAGCGAAACGGAAAACGTCATGCCGCTGCGATGCGCCGCGACGCCGAGTTCATCGAACAGCGCGATGAGATTGGGATACGTTCGGTCGTTGAACACGAGAAAGCCCGTATCGACGGGATGCTGCACGCCGTCGAGCGCGACATCGACGGTATGCGTATGGCCGCCGAGATAATCGGCGGCTTCGAAAAGCGTCACGCGATGCGCGCGCGAGAGCAGGTACGCGCTCGCGAGACCGGCGATCCCCGCGCCGATCACCGCGATGCGCTGCTGTCTTTCTTTTGTCGATGATTCCATGACGGGCGGTCTCCTCGCGCCAAAAGGTCTCCTCGCGCCGCGTGGACGTGGCTGTTCCAGACGAGTGCGAGATCAAATACGAGAAAGACGCGCGCGCGGATGCACGCGCGCCGCGCTGCTTCAGTCGCGCTGACCGGGACTTTGAAATCCCGGCTGACCGATCTGCTCCGGCGATTGCGGCACGCGGCTAAAACGCGCGGTGTCGTAGCCCATCGCGTCGAGGCGCGCGAGCATCGAGCGATAGATGTCGTCGCTCATCGCCGGCTCGCGCGAGAAGATCCAGCCGAGCTTTCTGTTCGGATAGCCGAGGATCGTGTAGCGATAATCCGGATCGACGTAGAGCGTGAGTTGCGTCACGCGTATCGGCCAGAAGAGTTGCACGCTCCATTCGCCGCCGTTGCTGCCGGGCTTCACGGTATCGACGAAACGATGCGTCGTTTCCTCTTGCCCGAAGCCGTTCTTGCGGCCGAAAAAGACGTCGTCGATTTTTCCGTCCGCGCGCAGCGACCATTCGACATGCGTGCCGACGAAATCGCGTTCCGCGAAGTACGGAATATTCGCGATGACATACCAGCGCCCCATGTAGCGCGGCACGTCCACGGCAACGGTTTCGAGCGGTCGGTTCGCTCGCGGATTCGGATTCGGCGGACTCGAACAGCTCGCCACCGCCACGACGACGCCGGCCGCCACCAGCGCCACGATGAGCGCCCGCTTCGTGTTTGTCATGGCATCACCTTTATCGGACGCTTCTCGAACAGATAGTGCGCGACGCCCCATTCGCGGCCGCGCGCGTAGCCGAACAACTCGGCCACCGCCATGTAGAACATGCGCCAGCGCTGAAACCAGATGGCGGCCGCATCGCCATAGACGTCGCGCAGCATCGGCATGACGCGATCGCGAGCGGCATCGAGATTCGCGAGCCATTGATTCGCCGTGCGCGCGTAGGGCGTGCCGTTCATCCACCACTGACGCGTGACGCGCAAATCGTCCTGAAAGTGCAGCAGCAAGGACGCGGATGGCATCGTGCCGCCGGTGAAGAAATAGCGCGACATCCAGTCGCCGCCGTCGCGCGATGTGAAGTGATACGCAAGCGTCGCGTGCGCGAAGTGGTGGACAAAAAGTCGTCCGTCATCGGCGAGCCAGCGCGCGATCTTCGCGAGCAACAGGCCGTAATGCTTCATGTGCTCGAACATTTCGATCGACAGAATGCGATCGAACGGCGTCTCGTCGTGCGCGAAATCGAAATCGACGACATCGCCCGTCACGACGCGCAAGTTGCGAAGGCCGCGCTGCTGCGCCCGCGCTTCGATGAACGCGCGTTGCCCGCCCGAATTAGACAGCGCGACGATTTGTGCGCGCGGATAACGCTCCGCCATCCACAGCGCGAGCGAGCCCCAGCCGCAGCCGAGATCGAGGATGCGTTGACCATCGGCGAGTTGCGCGCGCTCGGCATAGCGTTCGAGCATCGCGAGTTCGGCTTGCGCGAGCGTTTCGTCGCCGCGCGGGTACAGACCGCACGAGTACTTCAGGCGCGGGCCGAGGTGCGCTTCGAAGAACGCATCGGGCAGCTCGTAATGCTGCGCGTTGGCGGCGTGCGTATCGATCGCGATCGGGCTCGCGCGCAGTTCGTTCAGAAAGCGCTCGAACGCCTGCGTGCGTTGTGCGTTGTCGTTCGCATATTCGTCGATGAGACGCTGACGGATCAGCAGGCGCATGCCGGCGCGCACGAGCGCATCAGGCACGAGGCCGCGCTCGCACGCGCGAATGATGCGGCTTTCGTCGAGCGCGGGCATGTCGGCGGGTGCGGCGGGCGCGGATGAGGTATCGCGGGCGGTGATGTTCATCGGCGTGTCCTTGCTTTGTTCATGCGCGTTTACGCGGCCACGGAATCAGCGCGCTCGTCGTTCGCATGTAGTCGCGATAGCCGTCGCGCGTATCAGCGAGATGCGCTTCGAGAATCGGAATGCCCGATACCTTCAACAGCAGCCACGCCATCAGCACGGGCGGCGCGAGCGTCGCCCAGCCCCACGGCATGCCGATCGAGAGCACCGCGTACGCGAGCCAATGCACGCATTCGAAGAAGTAATTCGGATGGCGCGAATAGCGCCACCAGCCATTGCGGCACACTTTTCCGCGATGCGCGGGATCGGCGGCGAAGCGCTTGAGTTGACGATCGGCCGCCGCTTCGCCCGCGACCGCGACGATCCACACGGCGGCGAATCCCGCGATGCACAGCGGACTCGCCGCCTCGCGCGCATAGGCGGGCACGAAGAACGCGATGGCAAGCAGCATCGAAATGAACGCCTGCAACTGGAAGAAGCCGAGCATGTTGCGCGCGGCGTGTTCGCCCCAGCGTTCGCGAAACGCGCGATAGCGCGTGTCTTCCGGCTTGCCGCGATTGCGCCGCCACAGATGCCGCGCGAGCCGCGCGCTCCAGAGCCCGCCGCCCGCCGCGACGCATACGCGATTGACCGTCGCGCCTGTCCCGCACGCGGTGATGACGAGCGCGGCCGCGCCGAGCGAAGCGGCCCAGAGCGGATCGACCATGCCCGCGTTTTCCGTGCGCAACTGCCAGAGCCACGCGGCAAAAAAGACCAGCACGAATCCGCTGACGACGACGAGCACGGTGACGATGAAAGGCATGGCGGCTCCGCGAACAGGCGTTCACCGAGTCATACGGATGCCGAGTGCGATTGGATGCAGCGAACGAAAGATGGACGTTCGCTGTGCGAGAGTCGCGATGCGATCGATCGTCAGGTCGAACGCATCTGGCCGGTTGCGAGCACGGGTCCGGTCGGGGCGCCCGTCGGCGAGCCGCCGGGGGGTTCGTCGGATACGGCGAGCACGGCCTGCGCGCTGAGTTGCGCGACGATCTCGGGCGGCAGCGTCATCGTCGCGGGACGATCGGGCGGGAAGACGCCGAGGGCAATCGGCTTCGCGTTCGGCGGAATCAGCCACAGTTCCGTCGCGCGATTCGCGGGGATCGTAACGTGCGACGCGGGCACGACGACCATGCGCGCGCGCCGCACATCGACGGTCGCGGTCCAGTGCACGACGCCGTCCTTGCGCGCGATCGACGCGACCATGTACTCGCCGGAGACGGCTGCCGTCGTCGGCGTTTGCGGGGCTTGCCGCAGCAAGGTGAAGGTCACGCCGAGCAGGACGAGCGCGGCGACGCTCGCGCCGATCGTCAGCCAGCGCCACACGTTCAGGCTGTCGCGCCAGCGTTCGCGTTTCGGCTGCGGCGCGATGAATCCCAGATCGCGGCGGATGCGCGTCCACACGCGCGGCGACGGCGCGATCGCGCGGACATCGTCGGCGAGCGGGGCAAGACGTCGCTGCCAGTCATCGAGCGTGTGCCGCAACGCGGGATCGCGCGACACGTCCGCTTCGAGCGCTGCGCGTTCGCGCGCGTCGAGCACGCCGAGCGCATATTCGGCGCAGCGCAGATCGTCGTCGTCGCGAGCGGGCGTGTTCATTGTTCGAGGCAGGTCTTGAGCTGCATCAGGCTGCGGCGAATCCAGCTTTTCATCGTGCCGAGCGGCACGGCGAGCCTTTGCGCCAGTTCGTTGTACGTCGCGCCGGTGAAGAACGCCTCGCGGATCGCGCTCTTCTGCTGCGGCTCCAGCCGGTCGAGACACGATTCGAGCCGCCGCCGTTCCTCGCTCGATTCCGCCGCGGCCGCGGGCGTGGGCGCTTCGTCGGCGATTTCGGGCGCATCGCCTTCGCCAAGCAGTTCTTCGCGATGCTGACGCATGCGGTCGATCGTGCGATTGCGCCCGAGCGCGACGAGCCATGTCATCGCGCTGCCGCGTGCCGGATCGAAGGTATCCGCGCGACGCCAGGCCGTGGCGAACACTTCCTGCAGCAGGTCTTCGGCTTCGCCGCGATCGCGGATCATGCGCACGATCACGCCGAACACTCGCGCCGATGTCGCGCGATACAAGTCGGCGAACGCCTGTTCGTCGCCCTTCGCGACGTTCGTGAGCATCTCGTCGATGCGCTCGCGGGGCAGGCGTTCGATATCGCCGGAGTAGGTGTCCGTCATGTGCAGGTCAGGTGTCTCGCGGTGCAATCCCTACTTGTGCGAAAGCATCGTTCCACGGCAACCCGACGCGAGACACCGGCACGCATAGAGCCGCTTGAGCGCCGCGGTGCGCCGGCCATCGACGGTCAGGCAATAGTCGATGAACAACTCCTGGCCTTTGCCGATCGGCCGGATCGCGCGGATGAACACGCGCTCGCCGTCCTGCTCCGCTTCGCAGTTCGGCGCGCAACTATGATTGAGCCAGCGCGCGGAATTGCCGCCGCGCGCGCCGTCGATGACCGTGCCGTCATCGAGACCGAAGAGGAAGGTATGACCCTCTTCCGCGTTCGATTTCGCGTGCATGCGCTGCGCCTCCTTCCACGACAGGCGCAGACCCTTGTATTCGAGCAGCAGCGCGCCCGTGGGAAGGTCGGCGAGAGCGAAAACGCCCCGGCCATGAACGGGCGATGTCCGGACAGTGATTCGACGCATGGTGTGGCGGGCCGCAGTGAGGAGGTTGAATATTTGAGTGCAGGCGTGAGCATCGTTATGATGTGGCCGTCATAAATCGTTGTCACGTCCATGCCCGCAGTTTCTCCCCGCAAGAGCAGGAAGCGCAAGCCATTACGCGGCTCGCTTGCGCGATATCGCAACCGGATCGTCGAAGTTCTCGGGGAGGCGCGCGGCCAGCGCGTGATGATACGGTCGATTCATGACGACGGCGTGGAGCGGCGCACCGCCGTGAAATGGATCAACCTGCTCCCGCTCGAAACGGAGTTGTTCTAGCGCTACCGGATGTCGCGCTTCTGAACGATGCGGCTCACCACCACGAGACAAACCGCGAGCAACACGCCGATATAGCCCACGACGGCCAGCCATCCGCCGTGCTGCCAGAAAGATCCGCCAATCGATCCGAGCACGCTCGACCCGACGTAGTAAGCGAGCAGATAGAGCGATGCCGCGTGACCCTTGGCACTGCCGGCGAGTTGCCCGACCCATCCGCTCGCGACCGAATGCGTGACGAAGAAGCCGATCGTCACGAGCACGATGCCGACGATGATCGTCACGAGCGCGCCCGAAAGCGTCAGCGCGAGACCCAGAGCGAACAGCACGACACCGCTGACGAGAACCGGCGCTCGTCCGAACCTGTCGGCAAGCGCGCCCGCCGTCGACGACGACACCATCCCGAACAGATACGCGCCGAAGATCAGGCCGCATGCGGTCGCGCTCAGGTTGAACGGCGGCGCGACAAGACGGAATCCCGCGTAGTTGTACACGGTCACGAACGCGCCCATCGCGAGAAAGCCGATGGCGAACACGAGCGGCAGAAGTCCGTGAAGCAATTGCGCTTTCCACAGCTGAAAATGATGCCGAAGCGTGAGATCGGTGCGTTTGACGAAACGCCGTGACGGCGGCAGCAGCATCACGAATGCGATGGCCGCGATCAGATCGATGACGCTGATCGTCCACATCGCCGTGCGCCACGAGAAATATTCCTCGAGCGCGCTCATGCCGATCCGCCCGATCATGCCGCCGAAAGCCGTGCCGCCGACGTAAAGGCCCATCGCGAAGCCGAGCCCTTCGGCTGCGATTTCTTCGGCGAGATACGCCATGGCGACGGCGGGCACGCCGCCAAGCGCGAAGCCTTCGAGCGCGCGCCATACGAGCATCGCGTCCCAGTGCGATGCGCTCGCCGCCAGCAGATTGAACACGGCCGCCGATGTCATCGATGCGAACATCAGCCCGCGCCGCCCGACGCGCTCGGACAACGCGCCCGCGCACAGAATGGACACCGCGAGAAATCCGGTCGAAACCGACAGCGACAGCGAACTCGCCGCCGCGCCGATATGAAACTCGCGCGCGAACGCCGGAAGCAGCGGCTGGACGCAATAGAGCAGCGAAAACGTCGAGAAGCCCGCGAGAAAGAGCGCGAGCGCGATGCGCCGATACGCGGCCGAAGCAGGAGAAATGCCGCTGGGAAGCGGGCGCGTCGCGGCGGTGCGTTCGTGGGTCGCCGACGGTGAAATCGAAGGGGAGGACATGGGCGTCGCCGGTTGAGAAGTAACCGGATTCATTCTTGCCAATGCGCGCTCATATGTCCAATATATGAAAGTATGCCCGGCAATATCTTTTAGCACTGGCTCGATCGTGTTCATGCAAAAGGAACAAGAAAATGGAGCTTCGGCATCTGCGTTATTTCCTGGCTGTGGCCGAAACCGCGAATTTCACGAAGGCCGCCGAGATGCTCGGCATCGGCCAGCCGCCTCTTTCCCAGCAAGTGAAAGCGCTGGAGCAGGAACTCGATGTCGTGTTGTTCAAGCGCACCGCGCGCGGCGCGGAACTGACGCTGGCCGGACGCGTGTTCGCCGACGAAGCGCGCCGCGTGCTCGACGACGCGCAACGCGCAGCGCGAGCGGCCCAACGCGCGGCGCGGGGTGAAACCGGACATTTGCGCGTCGGGTTCACGGGCACGGCGGCGTTCAACGAGCGCGTGTCGGCGCTGATCCGCAAATTTCGCGAAGCGTATCCCGATGCGGAACTGACGCTGCACGAAGCCGCTTCCGGCGTGCTGCTGGACGAGATCGAAGCGGGGCAGCTCGATGTCGCCATCGTTCGTCCGGAGCGTCGCGTCGCGGACGTAGTGCAGCAGCATGACTGGGACGACGAGCCGATGTTCGTCGCCTTGCCTGTCGGTCATCGGCTGGCTTCGCGCCGGCGCATCGAGTTGGCGGAACTGATCGACGAGCCCTTCGTGCAAGTGCCGCGCGCGGCGGGCGGCACGCTGTTCGACGACATCGTTGCCGCATGCGCCGCGGCGGGTTTCGAGCCGCGTCTCGCGCAACCCGCGCCGCAGATGGCGTCGGCGGTGACGCTCGTGGCGGCGGGGCTCGGCATATCGATCGTGCCGAAGGCGATCACGCAGGTGCGCGTCGCGGGCGTCGTCTACCGTCCGATCGTCGCGCGAGGCTTGCGCGCGCGGCTCGCGCTGGCGTCGCGGCGCGACGATCCATCGGCGGTGGTGCGCAATTTCCTCGAGCTTGCGTAGTTCAGTTCGTCAATAGTCCGCGCGCCTGTTCGAGCAACGCGGCGGCGGCGAGAAATTCCTTGCGGCCCGCCATCGTGAGCGCGGCGATCGCCGTGTCCTTGAAAAGCTCGTCGTTCGACGTGACGAGCGCGTCCGCTTCCCCGATTCGTCCCTGACGCAGCCGATAAAACGCCAGCATCTCGAACGCCTGCGCGCGCCGATCTTTATCCGCGCCCGACGCAACCAGTTGCGCCGCGCCGACCAGTTGTGCCAGCGCGCTTTCGTAGTCTGCCCGTTCCATCGTCGCGTTTCTCCCGAATCGTTGCCAATAATTCTCGCGCGTTTTGGTTCAAACTATCGCATCCGATACCGAACCGAAACAACGAAGGAGACGACGCATGGCAGTAAGCGAAGCAGTGATGGCATTGCGTGAAGCGCTCGGCGCACAGGTCGTGGCGCTGCCCGACGAATTCGGCGACCGGCGCGTCGCCGACTGGAGCGGCATGCCCGGCGCGACGCCGCTCGCGATCATCCGTCCGCGCGATACGAATGAAGTCGCGCAGGCGCTCGCCATCTGCTCGGCGCACAAGCAGCCGGTCGTCACGCAAGGCGGATTGACCGGACTCGTCGGCGGCGCGAATCTGCTCGGCGGCGAAGTGAGCCTGAGTCTCGACCGCATGAACCGCATCGTCGAGATCGACGCAATCTCGGGGACGATGACCGTCGAAGCCGGCACGCCGCTGCAAGTCGTGCAGGAAGCGGCGAGCGCGGCGGGCTTCTACTTTCCGCTCGATCTCGGCGCGCGCGGCAGTTGTTCCATCGGCGGCAATCTCGCGACGAACGCGGGCGGCAACCGCGTCATCAAGTACGGGATGATGCGCGATCAGGTGCTCGGCGTCGAAGCGGTGCTCGCGAGCGGCGAGATCGTCGGCGGGCTCAACAAGATGATCAAGAACAACAGCGGTTACGACTTGCGCCATCTTCTGATCGGCAGCGAAGGCACGCTCGCCGTCATCACGCGGGTCGTGCTGCGCTTGCGTCCAAAGCCCACGGCGACCGCGACCGCATGGTGCGGCCTGCCCGATTTCGCCGCGGTGACGACGCTGCTCACGCGCGCGCAGGCGAGCCTCGCGCCGGGCGTGTCCGCGTTCGAAGTGATGTGGGCCGGCTATCACGATACGGTCATCGCGAATCTGAAAAACCTGCGCGCGCCGCTCGCCGATGCGCATCCGTTCTACGTGCTGCTGGAAAGCGTCGGCACCGATCCCGCGCGGCACGGCGAAGCGTTCGAGGAATTTCTCGGCGGCATGCTCGAAGCGGGCATCGTGACGGACGCGGCCATTGCATCGAACGAAGCGCACGCGCGCGATTTCTGGGCGATCCGCGATGCGCCCGGCGAATACGATCGCTTCATCCCGAACTACGCGGCGTACGACGTGAGCTTTTCGATCGCGCAAGTCGGCGATGCGGCCGCGCAATGCGAAGCGCGTCTGCGCGCGCGCTGGCCGGGCGCCATCGTGATGACCTACGGCCATCTCGGCGACGGCAACATTCACATCGTCGTGGATATTCCCGGCCGGGGAAAACAGGATCACGACGATGTCGATGCCGTCATTTACGACGTCACGCGCGAGTTCGAAGGATCGATTTCGGCGGAGCACGGCATCGGCGTGAAGAAGCGCGAATATCTTCATCTCGCGCGCCGCGCAGCCGATATCGCGGCGATGCGCGCGATCAAGGCATCGCTCGATCCGCACGGCCTGCTCAATCCCGGCAAGGTGTTCTAGCCGCGCTTGTGCGAATGCCGGTGGTGAATGTCGGGGAAGTGCGCGTGCGAGTGCGTGATCGGCAGATGCGCGTGCGGATGCGTGTGCGGTTCGTCGCCGGAATACGGAAAGTCGTGCGTATGCCGATGATGCTCGTCATGCACATGCCGATGCGTATGTTCCAGGCGCTCGTGCGTGTGCTCGTGCTCGTGCCGTTCGCGTACGTGCAGCCACACGCCGAGCGTCATCAGCGCGGCGGCGATCCAGAACGGCATGCCCGGCGTTTGCGGCCAGATCGCGAGGGAGAGCGCGACGCCGAACACCGGCGCGACCGAGAAGTACGCGCCGGTGCGCGCCGTTCCGAGATGCCGTAACGCGATCACGAACAGCACGAGGCTCACGCCGTAGCCGCCGAAGCCCGTCGCCATCGCGGCGATGACGATAGGCGGCGCGGGCAAGTGCGCGCCCATCGCGAATGCGATGCCGAGATTCGTCGCGCCCGCGACGAGCCCTTTCGCGCAGGCGATGACCATTGCGTCGGCGGTCGAGATCTTGCGCGTCAGATTGTTGTCGATGGCCCAGCACAGGCACGCCAGGGCGATCAGGATCGCGCCGGTCGTCGCATGGGCGGCGCCCGGTTCCCACGCGAGCACGACGCCGCCCGCGACGATCGCGGCCATGCCGAGAAACACGGATACATCGACGTTTTCCCGAAAGACGATCCACGCGATCGCCGCCGTCAGCACGCCTTCGAGATTGAGCAAGAGCGAGCTCGTCGCGGCGGGCGTGCTGGTCAGGCCCAGCATCAGCAAGGCCGGCCCGGCGACGCCGCCGAACGCGATCGCGCCGCACAGCCATGCGATTTCCCGAGCGCGCATGCCTTCGGTTTTTTCGCGCCAGATTCCGCGCGCGAGCAGAATCGCGCCGAGGCCGACGCCGCTGCCGAGATAGAACAGGCCCGCGACCATGAACGGCGGCATCGGGCCGAGCAGCGCTTTCGCGATGGGCGTGGTCGCGCCGAAGAGCGCGGCCGCGGTGAGGGCGACGAGAATCGCGGTGAATCGGCTTTGCATGAAGGGACCGTGGAACGCATCGTGACGTCTCGAAAGTGTAGTTCACATGGTCTGACGCCCGCCGCGCTCTCATTCTTTGCTCATTTTCGCCGCTCAGAATGCCTCCATCGACGAACAACGCAGCGCGGGAGACGAGAAATGAAGACGATCCGACATGTGATGGTGGGCGTGAAACTCCTTGGCCTCGTGACGGTGGCGCAGGCGCATCCGTTCATCGGCGTGGGCATTGTGGGCGGGCCGGTGTTCCCGGTCGCATCGAGCGTGCAGAGTGCGCCGCCGCTGCCGGTCTATGCGCACGCGACGGATTCCGGCCCCGCGCCGCTGCCGCCCGATGCGCCGCCGGTGCGGTACGCGCGACCGGCCATCGGCAATATCTCGGCGATCATGGGGCACGCGAACGCGGCAGGCGTGTGAATCGCGCTCACATGAAAGTCAAAACGATTCGTTTGTGCCGATTCGCGCGCGGCGTTAGCCTGAAACGATGAACAGCACAATCGACTACGCAGCCATCGCCGATGCCGCGCGCGATGGCTACATGAATCGCGTCATCGCAAACGTCAACGATCACGACGTCCATATCAGCGTGATGGACGCGCCGTATCGATGGCACTTTCATCCGAACTCCGACGAGACTTTCGTGGCGGTCGAAGGCACGCTCGTCATCGAGTTCGAGGAAGGCGCCGTCGAATTGCGCGCCGGGCAATTGCTGACCGTGCCCGCGGGCAAGCCGCATTGCACGCGCCCGGGCGGCGCGCGTTCGGTGAATCTGACGATCGAGAAAAAGGACACGCAAACCGTGTTCTGCGACGCGCCCGCCTAACGCGCCGCACGCGTTTCGAGATGCTCGACGAGCCGCCTCGCGGCCGGCTGCAACGCCTCGAAGTCGCGAAAACATACGACGAAGCGGCGCTTCGCGAACGCATCGGAGAGCGGCACGGCTTCGATGCCGAGCGCCTGCCGATACGTTCCGGCGACTTCCATCGGCACGACGCTGATGCCGAGCCCCGCCGCGACGACGCGAAACGCCGCATCGAAACTCGACACGATCACGCGATACGACATCGACTTGCCCGCTTGCGCCGCCGCGCGCTGGAGCATCGTATGCACGGCGGTCGCGGGCGGCAGACCGACGTGCTCGAATTCCAGCGATTCCTCGAAGCTCACCGAACGCCGCTTCGCGAACGGATGATCCGCCGGCACCGCGAGCGCGAGCCGGTCGTGCCGATAAGCGCGATGTTGCAGCCCGTGCAGATCGACGCTGTCCCAGCACACGCCCACCGACGCCACGCCTTCGCGCAACTGCCGCACGAGATCGTTCGATAGCCGTTCTTCGACATCGACCTTGATGTTCTTGTTGGACGGCTCGCGCATGAACGACGCGATATCGTCGAGCAACGCTTCCGCAATCGCCGATGCCGACGCGCAAATGCTCACGCGCCCCATGAGACCGCCGCCGAACGCGGCGACGTCGTTGGCGATGCGTTCCATCGTGAACAGCACGCTGCGCGCGTGTTCGAGCAGCGCGATGCCCGCGGGCGTCGGTTCGACGCCGCGCCGCGAGCGCGACAACAACGGCACGCCGAGCGATGTTTCCAGTTGCGCGATGCGCTTGCTGATCGCGGATGGTTCGATATGCGCCTCGTGCGCCGCGCGCGCGATGTTCTGGTGCTCGCAGACCGTCACGAAGAGACGCAGCGTTTTCAAATCGATATCGCGCATGTGACCGGATTCCTCTGACGTTCCGAACGGGAAGCATGAGCCTTCCAAATTACCGCTTTTAGGCCATTTGCGGAATCTCTAAAGTCGAGACCATACACATAAGACCGGAGACAAAGCCATGCCCGCGTTCCCGCAGAACGCCGTAATCCGCGAAGTCGGCCTGCGCGACGGCCTGCAGAGCATTCGCACGGTCGTGCCGACCGAACGCAAGATCGAATGGATCGGCGATGCCTACGCCGCCGGTCAGCGCGAAATCGAAGTCGGTTCGTTCGTGCCCGCGCGCCTTCTGCCGCAACTCGCCGATACCGCCGAACTCGTCGCCTACGCAACGACGCTGCCGGGCCTGCTGGTTTCGGTGCTCGTCCCGAATCTGAAAGGCGCGGAGCGCGCCATCGAAGCGCACGCCGATCTGATGCTCGTGCCGCTTTCCGCGAGCCGCGCGCACAGTCTCGCCAATCTGCGCAAGACGCCCGAGGAAGTCGTCGATGAAGTCGCGCGCATGCGTGCGGCGCGCGATGCGTCGGGCGCGAAGACGCTGATCGAGGGCGGCATCGGCACGGCGTTCGGCTGCACGATTCAGGGCCGCGTCGATCACGCCGATGTGCTGCGCTACATGCAGGCGCTGCTCGATGCGGGCGCGGACCGCGTGAGCATCGCCGATACGGTTGGATACGCCGGTCCGCGTGCGGTGCGCGAGCTCTTCGAGAAGGCGCGCGACATCGCCGGCGAGCGCTTCTGGTGCGGCCACTTTCACGACACGCGCGGCCTCGCGCTCGCCAATGTCTACGCCGCGCTCGAAACCGGCGTCGCGCGTTTCGATGCGACGCTCGCGGGCATCGGCGGCTGTCCGCATGCGCCGGGCGCGAGCGGCAACGCGTCGAGCGAAGACCTCGCGTTCATGCTCGCCGATATGGGCATCGAGACCGGCATCGATATTTCAGCGTTGCTGGACGTGCGCGCGAAACTCGCGCGCTGGCTCGACGGCGAAACGCTGCACGGCGCGCTCGCGCTCGCGGGCTTGCCGGTCAATCACGAATCGAAAACTGCAATCGAAGCCTGAGGACGTCATGAGTCATTCAACCCTGCCGCTCGAAGGCGTGCGCGTGATCGAGTTCACGCATATGGTGATGGGCCCGACCTGCGGCATGATCCTCGCGGATCTCGGCGCGGAAGTCATCAAGATCGAGCCGCCCGGCGGCGACAAGACGCGCAATCTGCCGGGTCTCGGCATCGGCTTCTTTCGCTCGTTCAATCGGAACAAGAAGAGCGTCGTCATCGACATCAACACGGAAGAAGGGCGTGACAGCGCGCTCGAACTGATCGGCGCATGCGATGTGCTGCTCGAAAATTTCCGCCCCGGCCTCATGACGAAGCTCGGTCTCGACTACGAAACCTTGTCGAAGGCGCATCCGAAACTGATCTACGTGTCGCACAAGGGCTTTTTGCCGGGGCCGTACGAGAAGCGTCTCGCGCTCGATGAAGTCGTGCAGATGATGGGCGGCCTCGCCTACATGACCGGTCCGGCGGGCAGGCCGCTGCGCGCGGGAACGTCGGTGAACGACATCATGGGCGGCATGTTCGGCGCGATCGGCGTGCTCGCCGCGCTGCGCGAACGCGATCTCACCGGACGCGGCCAGGAAGTGCAGAGCGCGCTCTTCGAGAACTGCGTGTTTCTCTCCGCGCAACACATGCAGCAATACGCGATGACGCGCGAAGCGCCGCCGCCGATGCCGTCGCGCGTATCGGCATGGAGCGTGTACGACGTATTCACGCTGGCCGAAGGCGAGCAGTTGTTCATCGGCGCGGTGAGCGACAAGCAATTCGTTACGCTTTGCGATGTGCTCGAACGTCCCGATCTCGCGCAGGCGCCCGAGTTCGCGACCAATGCGATGCGCGTCGCGGTGCGGCCGCAATTGCTCGCGCGGCTCGGCGAGATTCTCGCGGATCACCGCGCCCACGAGCTCGCGCCGAAGCTCGAAGCGGCCGGCATTCCCTACGCGCCGATCATGCGCCCCGAACAGTTGCTCGACGATCCGCATCTGAAAGCGAGCGGCGGACTCGTGCCGATGCAGACCGACGACGGCGGCACGACCGACGTGGTTTTGCTCCCGCTCACGATGGGCGGACGCCGCCCCGGCGTGCGGCAGCCGCTCGCGCGCGTCGGCGAGCACACGGACGAAGTGCTCGGGCAACTGACGAAACGCGTCACGGCATGAGGCATTGCGACAGGCGCATATAAAAAACACGCGCCGTCGCCAACACAGGAGACAGGACAATGCAGCCCACTTTCAGCGCGGTCGCCGAGCCGCTCGCAACGCCCGACGTTCGCGTCGCCACGACGCCCGGCGCGCAAATCTCCGCGCGCATGGATCGACTGCCGATCACGCGGCATCTCTGGATGCTCGTGTTGCTCATCTCGCTCGGCGGCTTTTTCGAAATCTACGATCTGATCTTCACCGGCTATATCGCGCCGGGCATGGCGAAGAGCGGACTTTTGCAGACGACGACGCATGCGTTCTTCGGCTTCACCGGCATTGCGGGATTCATCGCGGCGACGTTCGCGGGCTTGTTCATCGGCACGTTCTTCTTCGGCTGGCTGCCGGACCGCTACGGACGGCGCAGCGTGTTCACGTTCTCGCTGCTGTGGTACTCGATCGGCTCCGCGATCATGGCGTTCCAGACGAGCCCCGAAGGCGTGATCTTCTGGCGCTTCGTGACGGGCATCGGGGTGGGCATCGAAATCATTACGATCGACAGTTACGTGACGGAACTCGTGCCGCAGCACATGCGCGGCCGCGCGATGGCCTTCAATCAGATGGTGATGTTCGCGGCGGCGCCCGTCGCCGCGCTGCTTTCATACTGGCTCGTGCCGGAAACCGTGTTCGGTCTCGATGGATGGCGCGTCGTCGTGCTCGCCGGTTCGGTCGGCGCGGTGATCGTGTGGTTCATCCGGCGCGCGGTGCCGGAAAGCCCGCGCTGGCTCGCGATGCATGGCCGGCTCGAGGAGAGCGAACGCGTCGTCGGCGACATTGAGCGCGTGGTCGAGCGCGAATCGGGCGCCGCATTGCCGCCGCCCGCGCCTGTCGTCGAGCAGCCGGCGCATCGGCGGGCGTCGCTCGGCGAGCTGTTCGTCGCGCCGTATCGCTCGCGTCTCGTGATGCTCATCGTCTTCAACTTCTGTCAGGCGATCGGGTACTACGGCTTCGCGAACTGGGTGCCGACGCTCTTGATCGGGCAGGGCATCACCGTGACGAAGAGCCTGCTGTATTCGTTCATCATCGCGTTCGCGCTGCCGCTCGGACCGCTCTTCGCGATGTTCTACGCCGACCGCGTGCAGCGGAAGTATCTGATCGTCGGCGGTGCGCTCGTCGTGATCGCGAGCGGTCTCGCGTTCGGGCAGATGAAATCGCCCGTTGCGCTCATCGCGCTCGGCGTGCTGATCTCGCTCGCCGGCCAGACGATCTCGGTCTGCTATCACGCGTATCAGACCGAGCTTTTTCCCACGGCCGTGCGCTGCCGGGCGAGCGGAATCGTCTACTCGGCGAGCCGCGCGGGCGCGATGATGTCGGGCTTCATCATCGCGTCGCTGCTGAAGGATTTCGGCGTGCCGGGCGTGTTCATCGGCATTACGGTTTGCATGCTGCTCGTGGCGCTGGCAATCGGCTTGTTCGGTCCGAAGACCAACGGGCTGCGGCTCGAGGAGCTGAACCGGTGAATCAGGTGACGCGCGCGCGTGCGTTCGAAACGCAGTGCAATCGGACATACGTTCGGGGTCGCGGCATCCTATGCTGAAGCGGGATCGATTCCTGCTGCGCGTCGCTCCAGGCGAGCGACGCGGGCTTCAGTCAAATGAACACGCAACTCAGTGAACAATGCAGGGCGCGGCTGTATCGGCTGAAGTTCGAGACGCCTCTGGAAAGCGTCGCTTTCGTGCTCGCCGATAGCCGCGAGGCCGCTTGGCGCATCGGCAAGACGGTGATGGCGGTGGTGCACGGCGTCGGCATACAGAACGTCTCGCTGCACGATATTCGATCGTTTCGCGAACTCGTGAGCGCAGGCGTCAGCGATGACCAGGACATGCGTATCTTCGAGTTGGCCGTCGCGGGCGGAAAGGTCGCCCATTGGACGCACGCGCCTTACTTCTTCACCGACGACGCCACGCTGCTCGGCAAATGGGCCGAACTGCGCGCCGATCTCGCCGCTGACATCGCGCGCACGGCGCTTCGACGCGCGAAGTAGCAGCGCTTCGAACGGGTATATCTCATGCTGGAAGCACGCCATATCCACGGCGCGTACGGGGTGTCCGGATGATACGGTCGTACAACCACAAGGGCTTCGTGCTCGAAGTCGCGATCGAAACGAGCAGCCGGCTCGTGCCGCCGCCGGGCGAATTGCGCTATCTGGCGATCGTGACGATCAGCCGTTCGGGAAGGCCGGTCACTGCGTTCTCGCCACTCCTGATCGAGAACACACGCTATTCGAATTTCGCATCCGCCGAGGACGCGCTGATGAGCGCGCACACGCAGGCGCGCACGCTGGTCGACGAATGGGTGCGGGCGGCACTATAAATTAGCGCCGCGCGACGAACCCGGATCAGGCAGCGACGCGCCGGTTCTGTTGCCCTTCCTGCGCGTCGGCAGCGGTGGCGAGCGCGTTGTCGAGTAACGCGAGTTTGCGTTGAAGCGATGCTACACGCTGACTTTGCGACGGGACGAGGTCGTACTCCGCGTCCAGTTGCGAAATCCGCATATCCCAATAGCTGGCGGGAAGGCGATCGGAAGCCGAGTTCCCTTCGACGACACTCGAGAGAATCATTTCCAGATGCAGAAGCTCGCGTTCAGCGAGCTGAGCGGGCCGCCGCTGTCGAAATGCTGGGACGGTCGTGGCATTGGCGCTTCTTTTCATGTGGCTATATCCGGCTAGATTTTACAGAGGCCTCTATTAAAGCAAGCAGCGTTCCGCAGAGGCGATTCAAGCTCCTTCAGATTGTTTCGAAATGAAACGAGCAGAACGCCCGGTCCCGTTCTGTGCGGTAGCAAACGTTTGCGCGACGGTTACATTTAGTGAAGAACTTGTTCGCGAATTTCCGAAATTTGCCGTCACAGGACGTAATTTCGTCGCCTGATTTGCCCGTCTATCTCGCGCAAAATTTTCAAAACGTCGAGATATTTAGAGAAACATATCGCGTTACTCGTTGATTCGATTCATCTAAATGCGATTCGTTCCGTTCGCGGTGGGCGCGTAACCTTTACGGTCGGCATCAAGAATCGGGAAAATCGTTCGGGTACTTCGGGTAACTGAGTGATTTCGACGGCCGCTGTTCTGAGACCGTCTAAAGCGCTCGGATTAATCGCCGCGTCGGGAATAAAAACGGAGCGGCTCCCTCTCGCGAAACCGCTCCGTGTCCTCGAGATATCTGCGTGGAGATCTTCAGACCCGAGAAGCTTAGCAAAACGCCTCGGCCGCTATAAACCGCATGCGACGCAATGGACTTCTCCAGAATGCGCAGTAATAACGTCGTCGATGTGCAACAGCCATTTGGATTATCTGAGCTCCGAATCGCCGCTAAGCACTTGACCTTAAAAGATTATGAAGGGATCTGCACGCCGGTTCGCAGAATCAGCAAATGATTATTGCGCCGGATACGCGGTCACATTCAAGCGCCCGTCGCATACAGTGTGTCCCAGTTTCCCGGGCTCTTTCAGTCCCTGGAAGCTTTCGCATTAAACAGGACACAGAGAACCATGAAAAAAACCCTTCTCATCGCGGGCATTCTCGGCACCTTCGCAGCAGCAGCCCACGCTCAGAGCAGCGTCACGTTGTACGGCACGCTGGATGCCGGTCTCGTCTATACGAACAACGCCGGTGGCCATAACAATTGGCAGCAAGGCAGCGGCGCGGTTTCGGATACTTACTTCGGCCTGAAAGGCAGTGAAGATCTCGGCGGCGGGTTGCACGCGCTCTTCAAGCTGGAGAGCGGCTTCAACCTCAATAACGGCCGCTATACCGAAAACAGCACGATGTTCAACCGTCAGGCATATGTCGGCCTTCAGCACGATCAATTCGGTACGATCACGCTCGGCCGTCAATATGATTCGATGGTCGATTATCTGTCGCCGCTCGCCGAAGCAGGCGCGGGCTATGGCAATAACCTGACGGCGCATCCGTTCGACAACGACAATCTCGATCACTCGTTCTCGATCCGCAATTCGGTGAAGTATCAGAGCGCGAATTACGCGGGCTTCAAGTTCGGCGGCCTGTATGGCTTCTCGAACGACGCAGGCCAGTTCGCGAACAACCGCGCATGGAGCGCCGGCGCGTCGTACGGCAACGGCCCGCTGAACTTCGCCGCGGCCTACTTGCAGACGAACAACTCGCGCAACAACGCGAACACGGGCGGCGCGGTGTCGGCGGGTCAGGGCAACAACGCGAATCTGACGGCTGAACTGCAGCGCACGTTCGGCGCGGGCGTGAACTACACGTACGGCCCGGCGACGGTCGGCTTCGTGTGGACCAACACGCACTACGACAACCTGCTCGCCGCATCGCAAGGCGGCACGACGTTCGCGCTGCCGGGCAACTCGAACCTGCACATGAACAACTTCGAGCTGAACGGCCGCTATCTCGTGACGCCGGCATTGAGCCTCGACGCCGCGTACACGTACACGGACGGCAAGGTGACGGGCGCGAACGGCTCGGGCGATCCGAAGTGGCACACCGTTTCGCTGCAGGCTGACTACTCGCTCTCGAAGCGCACGGATGTGTACGTCGAAGGCGTGTACCAGCATGCGTCGGGCGAGCTGGGCAATGCGGGCGCCAACGTCGCGATGATCAACACGCTGTCGCCGTCGTCGACGCAGAATCAGGTCGCGGCGACCGTGGGCCTGCGTCACCGCTTCTAAGCGCAGCGTCGTAGGAAAAAGAACGGCCGCGATCCACAAGATCGCGGCCGTTTTGCATTGCGCGTCACTTCTTGTCCTGCTCCGAACGTTTGATGAGCTGGCCGATGTCGTGCCCCGCGCCGCCCGTGCCCGCGGCGAGCCGCGCCAGCGCGGTCGCGGCCGTATCGCGCCGCACGCCGCTTTCGGGGCGGAACTGCTTCGGCAGCGCCATATAGAAGGTCGCCCCGCCATCGGGCGCGCCTTCCGCCCATGCCTTGCCGCCATGCCGCTCGATGATGCGCCGCACGTTCGCGAGCCCGATGCCGGTGCCGTCGAACTTCTCGTTGACGTGCAGACGCTGGAACACGCCGAAGAGCTTGTCGACATAACGCATATCGAAACCGATGCCGTTGTCGCGCACGAAATAGACGACATGCCCGATCAGCTCGCCGACGCCATCGTGCGCGCCGACCTCGATCGTCGGCTCTTCGCGTTGCGCGCTGAACTTCACCGCGTTCGACATCACGTTCGCGAACGCGACATGCAGAAACACGTGATCCGCTTCGACGCGCGGCAACGCGTCCACCTTCCAATGCACGCGTGCGGACGATTGTTCGTCGATATCGTTCTGAATCACCGTATGCACCAGCGCGTGGACGTCGACCGTGTGCGGACGCAGCGCCGCGCGGCCGAGTTGCGCGAACGACAGCAGATCGTCGACGAGACGCCCGCCGAAACGCGCCGACGTCACGATGCGCTCCAGATAGCCGCGCCCGCGCTCCGACAGCTTTTCGCCGTCCATCTGCTTTAGCAGGTCCGCGAAACTCACGATATGCCGCAGCGGCGCGCGCAGATCGTGCGACACCGTGTATGAAAATCCTTCGAGTTCGTGATTCGCGCGCCCGAGTTCCGTCGCGAGCTGCGCAATTTCCTCCGCGCGCCGCAACACGATGCCGAGCACGGCGGCGCGAAATTCCAGCGCGATCTCGCGCTCGGCGGGTCGCCACGGCAGCGAGCGGCCGCGCACGACATCGGTCCAGGTATCGAAGCTCACGCGCGGCGAAAGCGACGCGGCGAGGCCCGTCAGCTTCGCGCGCGGATCGCCCGCCCATTCGATCGTCTGCACGACTTCGCGGCGAAACCAGATCACGTAATTGCGGTAGATCTTCGAGATCGACACCGCGAGAAAGCCCGCGACTTCGGGCGAATCCGCGAGCGCGGGGCAATCCTGCGAAGCGCGGTCGGACATCACGACGTCCTCGCTCTGATTGTCGAGCCAGTCGACGAGCGCCGTGACGCTGTGCGCGCTCGGCGTCACGCCGATGAGCGACGTGCGTCCTTCGAAGATCACGGCCGCGCCCGACGAGCGCGTGAAGCCGAGCAGATCGGAGGCGTCGCTGACGAGCGCTTCGACGAAGCTGTCCGTGTTCGCCATCGACGACAGCAGCTTCGAAAGCATGCGGCGCAATTCGAGCCGGTAATGCGCTTCGGCCTGCGTCTCGCGCGCTTCGATCTGCAGCGAGACGATCTGCGCGACGTGCTCGCACGCGGTGCGGACTTCGAACGGCGGCAGACGCGGCGTCGCGTGATGACAGGAAATGAGGCCCCAGAGCTTGTCGTCGACGAGAATCGACATGGACATCGACGCGAGCGTGCCCATGTTGCGCATGTATTGCAGATGCACGGGCGACACGCTGCGCAAGGACGCGTACGTGAGGTCGGTCGGGCGGCCCGTCGCCGGATGCAGCGCGGGCACGAGCGGCGCGGCTTCGTAGTTCGCGTTCGATATGAGCCGAATGCGATTCTTGCGATACAGCTCGCGCGCCTGCGCGGGAATGTCCGATGCCGGAAAGTGCTGCTTCAGATACGACGGATAGCCCGGCTCGACGCTTTCCGCGAGCACGTTGCCGTTGCCTTCCTCGTCGAACTGATAGACGAGCGTGCGGCCGAAACCCGTGATGCGCGCGATCTCGTTCGCGGCGAACTGGCAAATCTGCTCGACGGTGTGCATCGATTGGACATCGCTCACGAAGGAGCGCACGAGCGGATACATCGTCGAGAAGACGTCGGCGGTGTCGCGCGCCGGCTCCACTTCGACGAACAACAGCCCGTCATGCCGATGCACGACGATCGCGACGGGACCGTCCGGCGTCCATCCGTCGAGCACGACGTTGCCGACGTGGATCGCCGCGCCGTCGCGCGTGAGTTGCTTCAGTCCCGCGCTCGCACGTTCGGCCGCGTGCTGGCCGAGCACCGTCGAGAGCGCGCGGCCGAGACACGCTTCGGGCGCGATGTGCGCGAGCTGCGCGACGTTGGCGCTCGCCTGCAGGATGTGGCAATGCGCGTCGACGCTGAAGAGCACGCCGTGAGGCTGAATGCCGCCGGGAATGTGGATCGGCTCGCGCGCGCATTGCGCGTAGACCGATGCATCGAGCGAAGCGGAATCGGTGATTTCTGCGTTGGAGGTTTTGTCCATCCTCGTCCTGACAATGCGGTTCGGCTGCTCATCGCGCCGATCATCTCCGAATCATAGATGCGTTGCGCGGTCGGAAGAAAGGCCAATGTCGCTGCGGTGTTTTCTACTGGCTCGGCCGTTCGCGTCGAGTCATTTCTACGCGCGTTCGCGACGCTAACAGGTACGGTGCGAGCATCTTTCTCTTGCGACCGGTCATGCGCGCCCGACGCATGAAACGTTCCGCTCCGTGCGCTGATAACATGCGGGGCCAACCTACGCGGCCGGCGCCGAGGAGACATGATTTGAACCGCACACGCGTCGCCGTGACCGTGCTATCGACCGCGATCGCCTGCATCGTTGCCGAACGCGACGCCGCCGCGCAGTCGTATCGCGATGTCGCGCCGATTGCGCCGCCCGCCGAGCAGCGTCCGCGCGCGTCGCCGTCGCCGCCCGAGCCGAGCGACGACTCGCACAGAATCGCGCTTCAGGATCTGCGCGGCATCGCGTTCGTGCGTGCGGATGCTACATCAGATGCGACGCAATCGGGCGCGAACGGCGCGATAACATCGGCGGGCGCGCCTTTTCTCACGCCCGATTTTCTCGACAGCTTCTCCGCCGATCTCCACAAGCCGCTGACCTTCGCGCGTCTCGCGGAAATCCGGCGCGCCGTCGTGCAACGTTATCGCGCGGCGGGCCAGCCGCTCGTCGATGTGTACGTGCCCGAGCAGGACGTGAGCAATGGCGTCGTGAAGGTCGCCATCGCGGAGTTTCGCGCGGGGCGCGTGATGCCGAAGGGCAACCGCCATTTCTCCGATGCGCTGCTCGCCCGCGAGATGCCGCTCGCGCGCGGCGAGCCGATCCGCGAAGCCGATGTCGCCGCGGGACTCGCGTTGCTCAACGCGAATCCGTATCGGCGCGTGGACGTGATTTATGCGCCCGGCACCGCGCCCGATACGACCGACGTCGTGCTGCAAACCGAAGACCGCTTTCCGTTCCGCATTTACGGCGGCTATAACAACGACGGCGTGCGCGACCTCGGCCGCGATCGCATTCTCGCGGGATTCGATTACGGCAATCTGTTCGGCATCGATGCGCGCATCGGCTATCAGATGACCGCGAGTAACGATCTGTTGAGCGGCAATCCGGATATCGAAGGGCGGCCCGATCGTCCGCGCTACATCGCGCACGCGTTCAATGCCGTTGCGCCGTTGCCGTGGCTCGATCGCATCGAGTTGTTCGGCGTGTTCGCGCAAAGCACGCCGCGTTTGCCCGACAGTTACGGACAAACGGGTCTCAGCGCGCAGCTCAGTTTTCGTTATGACTGGCGTCTGCCGCCGCTCGACAACGCGGGCGCGTGGCAACAGCAGGTGCAGCTCGGCTACGACTTCAAGCGCTCGAACAACGATCTCGAGTTCGGCGGCTTTCAGGTGTTCAATGCGAACACGCATATCCATCAGTTCGTGATCGCCTACGATCTTTCGAATAGCGATGCATCGGGCGATACGCATCTGAACGCAGCGCTCTTCGCGAGTCCCGGTTACTTCGACAGCAACAGCAACGACGAAGCCTACGATGCCGCTCGTCTCGGCGCGAAGCCGCGCTATCAGTACATGCAGTTGTCGGCGCAGCGTGACATGCCGCTCGGCAAGTCGGGATTCTCGATATCGGCGCGCGGATTGTTGCAGTGGACGGGCAGCACGCTATTGCCGAGCGAGGAACTCGGACTCGGCGGCGATGCCACCGTGCGCGGCTACGAGCCGTATTCCGCGCAGGGCGATCGCGGATGGAACCTGCAAACCGAATTGCGTGCGCCGGCGATATCGGCGGGAAGCGCGGGACGCGCGGGATTGGCGGCGATGCAGCCGTTCGTGTTCTTCGATGCGGGTCACGTGTGGAATCGCATCGCGGAATTCGGCGAAGTGAACAATGCTTCGCTGGCGAGCGTCGGTGTGGGCGTGCGTGTGCAGGTCGGAAGGTTCGTCAGCTTTCGCGGAACGTATGGGTTTCCGTTGAAGGCGGTCGTGCCGAACGGATCGAAGGCGCCGGTGGGGGAGATATTCCTCGTGATCGGAAGCTGACGATCCGCTCGGCACGCCCCTCAAGGCTGCGCCTGCTGCCACTGCAAAACGGGATGCGTCGCGCCGGTAGGCATCGCCCAGACGCCGCCCGACGGAATGCCCCAATCGAGGAAATTCGACGCATTGCTCATCTGCGCGGTCGTGAGTCCGTTCGAGTCCGGCGGCGTCGTGCCCGAGTTCGAACCGGCCGCGCTCGTGCGGATCGTCGTCTCCTTGTTCCAGTAGACGTTGTTGTGAATCGCGCCCTCGTTGTACGCCGCGATACCGCCGTATGCGTCGCCCGGAGGCCCGCCGCCGCCGACTTGCCCCACGGCGAAGGACTCGTTGATGACACCCGTCGCGCCGTTGTCGAACACGAGCCCGCCGCCGCCGAAGCCGCCCACGCCGCCCGTCGCATACGACTGCGTGATCAGTCCGTTGTTGTACGCGACGAGCCCGGCGGTCTGGCCGTGATTTCCGGCGTACGTCGTGCCGGTCGCATACGACTGCACGATGGTGCCGTTATTCACGCCGACGAGCCCGCCCGCAGGAATCTGATAGCCGACATCCGCCGTGCTCGACGAGCGCTCGATGATCCCGTTGTTCACGCCGACGAGCCCGCCCGCGCCCGCGCCGCCGAAGCCGTTCTGTCCGACGCCGCCCGTCGTGTTGACGTACGTGACGAGGCCGTCGTTCTGGCCCGCGAGCAAACCGTACGCGCCCGACGCGTAGCCGCCCGTGCTCGAGTTCGTGAGATTCAGATCGCGCACGACGCCGTTCGCGCCGATCACGCCGAACAGGCCCTGACGGTCGTCGTTGAGATTGGGCGTCGACGCGAGCCTGTCGATCGTGTGGCCGAAGCCGTCGAACTGTCCGGTGAACGGCGTCGTCTTGGAGCCGATCGCCGTGAAATAGTTCGGATACGACGTCGCGCTCGCGTCGATATCCTTGCCGAGCGCGTAGTTGCCCGCGAGATCCTGCGTCACGTTCGAGAGATCCGCGAGATTGTTCACGAGCCGGTACGCGGTCGCCTGCGTGCGCACGCCGCTGTACGGCGCGGCGGTCCATCCGCTGTTCGTGAGCAGCGTGCCCGGCGCATAGCTGCCGTTCATGTCGTAAAGCGCGCTGACGATGCCGCCGCTCTTCGACCAGTCGATCGTGCCGCCGTTCGCCACGCCGCCGCCGTTGTCGATGCCGCCCGAATCCGCGCGCAGCGTGAGATTGCCGTTGCCCGTGTTGCCGATGGTCGCGCCCGCGCCGATGGCCACGCTGTGCGCCGCGCCGAGCGTCAGCGACGCGTTGCCGTTCCACTGGACGTTGCCGCCGACGTTCAGATCGCCGGTGCTCGCTTCGACATCCACCGATGTGCCGTTGGCAAGGCCGCGCGCGAGGGAATCCGCGTTCGCCTGATCGACGGTGAACGACGGCGCGCCGAGTTTCCATGTACGCGCCGTCACGTTCGCGCCCGCGACATCGAGCGTATTCGCGCGCGTTTCGACCGTGCCGCCGCTGCCGTCTGCGTTCGTCGCGGCGAGCGTGCCGTTCGCGTGGACCGCGCCCTGATCGGCGACGAGCCAGACGTGGCCATCGCGCGTCGCGGTGCCGGTCGCGCGGATCGCGCTGCTGTTGCCGGCGAGCGCGTACACGTTGCCATCGGCGGCTTGGAGGCTCGCCTGCGCCGCCCGAATCACGCCGCCGTTCATCGCCGTGCCGCCGCTGCCCGCCTGCACGAAAACCTGCTGTCCACCGGATGAATCCTGCAGAAGCACCTGATTGCCGCTCGCGATTTCGACCGTGCCCTGCGGCGCGTTGATGCTGCCGCCATTCACCGCCGCCGTGCGCGACACGAGGAACACGTCGCCGCCGCTCGATCCGATCGTGCCCAGATTGATGACCATGCCGTTGCCGCCGCCCGAAAGCGTGAGCGGGCCGCCCTGCATGAACGCATCGTTGCCGATGTCGAGCGCCGACGCAACGAAGCGCCCGCCCGTCGCGACGACGCCGCCCGGCCCGACCAGCACGCCCTGCGGATTGACGAGATACACGCTGCCCGTCGCGTTGAGCTGGCCGAGAATGACCGAAGCATTGCCGCCGGTCACGCGATTGAGCGTCGCGCCGCTGCCGTTGTTGAACGTGACCTGCCTTCCGCTGCCGATGGAAAAGCTGTTCCAGTCGATGACACCGCGCGTCGTCGTCTGATTGATGGTGAGCGTCGAACCGGTGCCGCCGCCGCTGATCGCGCCGCTGCCCGCGACGAACTGGCCGCCGGCGGGCAGCGGCGGCGCGGCATCGGCGATGCTCGCGCAAGTCAGGCCCGCGACGATCGGCACGAGGATCGCGAGCGGGCGCAGGCGCGCACGACGAATCGCGGTTTGAGAAACAAGCGGACGAATGCTGCGCTGCATGGCGACCTCCAGTCGGTGTCGATTGTTGTCATCGTTTTTGGCCGCTGACGGTGTAGCCGCTTTTCAGCCCGGCGATTGGGGACATCGGCGGGAGGCGCGAACATCGACGTGCGAGCAGGCGCGCCGATGGTATCGCCGCGCCCTGAGCGCCAATGTGGGGTTCCGCACATTCCGCCAGCGCAAAAAAATGTCCGTGCCCGCGCGCGAGACGCGCCAAGGCACGCGCGCGGCGCGGCACGGAAATTGATCGGAGGAACGCGTTACTGCGACGGCTTTCGTCCGCTCGACAACTCGATCCAGCACTCGTGATAGATGCGCTGCACGAGGACGCTTTCGTAGTCGAGATCCTCGCCTTCGAGAATGCGTTCGATGTCGCTGCGCGAGGCGTCGGCGTCAAGCATCGTCGAGAAGCGCGCGGCGAGCGCGTGCGCCGCCACCGAAAGCCGCGCGGTCTCGATCCAGTCGGCCGCGCGATGATGCCGGTCGAGCCAGCGATGCGCGGCGCGCACCTGAAACGACGTATCGGGCCATTCGCCTTCGATGTAGTACGCGCCGAGCAATCCGCACGTGAGCCAGCAGAGCAGATGCACGCGGTCATCGGGGCCGAGGGGATAGCGCACTTGACTCATGATGGCGGCATCGGAATGCCACGTCGGAATGACGCATCGACGATAGCACGCCGCGCGTGCGCCGGACACGCGCGGGCGCGTATGGTCCGGCGCGTCGTGCATGTCGCTTCAGGCAGCCGACGCCTTCAGATCGTGACGGTCACGACGAGCCCGCGCGGCGCGGCATCCGCGAGTTCGATCGTCGCGCCGATGCGCGCCGCGATCGTGCCGACGATCGAGAGCCCGAGGCCCGAGCCGTCCGCGTCGCCGCCGAGCACGCGATAGAACGGATCGAAGACGCGCGCGCGTTCCTCGGGCGCGATGCCCGGCCCGCTGTCCGCCACGCGAATCCACGGCCGCGCATTCGAAACGCCCGCCGCGAGATCGACGCGGCCGGCCGCCGGCGTATAGCGAATCGCGTTGTCGACGAGATTTTTCACCATGATGGTGAGATCGGCTTGCGGCGCGTGGATGAACACGTCGTCGCTACTCGATACGCCGATGTCGATGTCCTTCGTCTCCGCGAGCGGCATCAGATCTTCGAGAACATTGCGGAAGACGTCCTGCACGCGCAAACGCGCGGTATCGGCGTCGGTGCGTTGCTGCAGGCGCGCGAGCGTCAACAGTTGATGCAGCAGCGAGCGCGTGCGCGCAAGGCCGCGCCGCAGCGCGTCGAGCCGTTCGCGCGCGCTGTCGGGCAACTCGGCGGCGTCGAGGCGCTCGGCCTGCAGCGACAGCGCGGTCAGCGGCGAGCGCAGTTCATGCGCGGCATCGGCGACGAAGCGGCGCTGCAGCGCCACCGACGCCTCCACGCGCGCGAGCAGCCGGTTGATCGCGACGACGAAGGGCGCGATCTCGCTCGGCAGCGCGTCGCGGGAAAGCGCGGAGAGATCGTGTTCGGGCCGTGTGTCGAGGCTCGCCGACAGCGCGCTCAGCGGCCGGAACATGCGGCGCACGATCAGATGCAGCGCCGCGAGCAGCACGAGCGCGAGCGCGGCGAAGGGCATCACGGTGGCGAGCGCGCCGTTGCGGGCGATCTCGTCGCGGCCCGCCGTCTGCTGGCCGATCACGACGCGCGTGCCGTCATCGAGCGTCTTCACGACGAGACGCCAGCGCGTGCCTTTGACGATCGCGTTCTGCAGGCCGTCGCGCAGATCGGACGCGACCGGCAGCGGCGCTCGCTCGCCGATCGTCTGGATGACGAGCTTCGACTCAGGATCCGCGCCGTCGACGCGGCCGAGCGCTTCACGCTGCATCGTCGCGAGCGTGCGCGGCGTGACGAGCGCGGCGACCTGCTTCAACTGGCCGTCCTGCAATTCGTTGGCCTCGTGGAAAGCCGTCTGGAACGCGATGACGCCGCCCGCCGCCGCGATCGCGACGATCAGCGCCGACAGCCAGGCCGACAGCCTGAACTGAAGCGAACGCGTCATGGCTGCTTAGAGACCATCCAGCCGACGCCGCGCACGTTCTTGATGGCCGTCGCGCCGAGCTTCTTGCGCAGCGAATGGATCAGGAATTCGACGGCGTTGCTTTCCACTTCCTCGTTCCAGCCGTAGATGCGGTCTTCGATTTCCGCGCGCGAGAGAATCGCGCCGGGGCGGATCATCAGCGCTTGCAGCAGCGCGAATTCGCGGCTGGAAAGTCGGATCGCGATGTCGCCGGAGGTGGCTTCGCGCGTGGCCGGATCGAGCGTGAGCACGCCGTTCGACATGATCGGCGCGGCCTGCCCGCCGCGGCGGCGGATCACCGCGCGCATGCGCGCTTTGAGCTCGGAGATGTCGAAGGGCTTGATGAGGTAATCGTCGGCGCCTTCGTCGAGTCCGCGAATGCGTTCATCGACGGAATCGCGCGCGGTGACGATGATGAGCGGCACGTGATTCGCCCCGCTGCGCACGGCGCGCAGCACCGCGAAGCCATCGGCGCCGGGCAAGCCGAGATCGAGCAGGATCGCGTCGTAGACGTGCGTGGTGAGCGTCGTGAGCGCGAGCTTGCCGTCGCGCACCCAGTCGACCGCGTAGCCGCCGTCGCGCAGTTCGTTCTGAACCGATTCGCCGATCATGCGATCGTCTTCGACGAGCAATACCCTCATGGCGTGTCTCCGGGCAGTCATGGCGTCCGACGGCGGCGCGCGGGGGCTGGGGCGAGCGTGTGATTCATCTTGCGGCGTCTTGGCGTTCGGGAAAGCCGCAAGATTAGAAGACGAAAGCTTAGGAAATGCTTAGGAATTTTCTGTCCGCGTTTAATACGCGGACAGCGATTTCATCGATTCGACCGTCAGAACGCGTGCCGCAACGCGACGCGCGCGACGAACTGCTCCGAATTCGACGACACACCCTGCGTGCCGGGAATGAACGCCTGATCCATCACCGAACCGGTCGAACTGCCCGCGATCTTCTGATAGACGCCCTGCACGTAGACATCGGTGCGCTTGGAGAGGAAGTAATCCGCCATCAGACCGGCCGAATGGATGTGCGGCTTCACGGTGCCGGCGGTCGAGTCGTACGTTTCCATCGAATAGACGTACTGACCGCCGACGAAGAACGCCGGCGTGAACTGATACTTCCCGTTCACTTCGAAGTTCTGATAGCGCAGGTTGTTGAGCGTGTTGCCCGCCGATGCCAGCGACCCGCCGATATAGCCGTTCGTCACCGGATCGCGATAGCTGGAGTTCGTGTACGCGAAGCCCGCCGTCGCCTTGCCGAACGTGTAGTTCACGCCCGCGCCGAAAATCTGCATGCGCTGCGCGATGAAGCTCGCGTCGTTTGTGGCGATTGCGCCGTTCGCGTTCATGCCGACGCCATCCGCGCGCAAGTAAGCCGCGCCGATCAGAAGGCCGCTGTTCGCATACGACGCGCCGATGCTGTACTGCCGGTTGTTCGCGAAGTTCGTGTCGTTGCTGAAGCTGTACGTGCCGCCGAACCTGAAGCCGCCGAACGACGGGCTCGCGTACTTGACCGTGTTGTTCACGCGGAACGAGTTGTCGGTGTTGTCGTTGTCGAACGGATGCGCGAAGAGATAGCCGGCGAAGTTGCCGTTGGCCGTCGTCGGCGCGAGATAGTCGACCACCGAATCGTACTGACGGCCGAGCGTGACGGAGCCGAGACGGTTATCGGTGACGCCGACGTAGGCCTGCCGCCCGAACATGCGTCCGCCCTGGCCCGCCGCGCCGTTGCTCAAATTGATGCCGCTTTCGAGCTGGAACACGGCCTTCGTGCCGCCGCCGAGATCTTCGACGCCGCGCAGGCCCCAGCGGCTTCCCGACGCATAGCCGCTCGTCAGCTCATAGACACGATTCCCGCCGACATTGCTCGTGTAGTCGAAGCCTTCATCGAGGACGCCAAACAGCGTGACACTGCTTTGAGCATGAGCTGAAGTCACGATACAGGCGAGCGAGGCGAGGGCGATTACTTTGATTCTCATGAAAGTCTCAAGTCTTTTACTTATTCGTCAAGAAGTCCTAGCCATGAGGCTCGGCGAGGACGGCGAGCGACGGATTGTGCGCGATTAAAGGGACGCCGCAAAAGGATTTAGTCGAACAGCGAGCGCGAGTTTTTTGAATGTTTTTCCAGCGAATTCTTCGCTTGTCGTTGCAGCGCGAGGCACGAAAGAATGGCCCGCAAATGCGTTGCCTTGTCGCAGCGGTCGTCCGATTTCCCGGCGGCCGGGCGTCGTGGCGCGCAGCGATCAAGGAAACCGCCACATGAAGCCAGAACGCAATTTTGTGAACGGACGTTTCGTCGAGCCCGTGAGCGATGACGTAACCGCCGTCCTGAATCCCGCGACCGAAGAGGTGCTGGGCCACGTTCACAATGCGTCGCGCGAGCAGGCGCTGCTCGCCGTCGATCAGGCCGCCGACGCGCAACGTCTGTGGCGCGCGATGCCTGCCGCGGAGCGCGGCGCGCATATGCAGCGCCTCGCGGATGCCATCGTCGAAGCCTCCGCCGATATCGGCGCGGCGCTCGCGGCCGAGTCCGGCAAGAGCCTGCTCGACGCGACCAACGAAGCCGTCTACGCCGCGCAGATCACGCGCTATCACGCGGAATGGGCGCGCCGCATCGAAGGCGAAGTCATTCCGAGCGATACGCCGAACGAAAATCTCGTGCTGCATCGCGAGCCGATCGGCGTTGTCGCGTGCCTGATTCCGTTCAACTTCCCCATCTACACGCTGATGCGCAAGGTCGCGCCGGCGCTGATCGCGGGCAACACGGTCGTCGTGCGTCCGAGCAACAACACGCCGCTGTCGGCGTTCGAACTGGCGCGCGCCGTCGAGCGTGCGGCCTTGCCCGCCGGCGTCATCAATGTGCTCGCGATGGATCACGCGACCGCCGGGGTCGTCTGCACGCATCCGAAGGTCGGCATGATTACCTTGACGGGCAGCGTCAACGCGGGCCGCAAGGTGCTCGAATACTGCAAGGCGAACATCGCTAAACCTTCGCTGGAACTGGGCGGCAAGACGCCCGCGATCGTCGAGCCGGACGCCGATCTGCAGAAGGCCGCGCGCGAACTCGTCGCATCGAAGCTCACGCACAGCGGTCAGCTTTGCACGGCGATCGAACGCGTCTATGTGCACGAGCGCATCCACGACGAATTCGTCGGCCTGCTGCGCGAGCAGATGAAGGCGAAGGCGATCGGCGATCGCTACGAGGACGCGAGCCACATGGGTCCGCTCGTGAACAAGGCATCGCGCGACGGCATTCACGCGATGGTCCGCCGCGCGATCGAAGCGGGCGCCACGCTGGAAACCGGCGGCGAAGTGCCGGATCGCAAGGGCTTTTTCTATCCGCCGACGCTGCTGTCGAACTGCCGTCAGGACATGGAAATCGTGCAGGAAGAGACGTTCGGCCCGGTGCTCGCGGTGCTGAAGTACGCGACGATCGACGAAGCGATCGCGATGGCGAACGATCATCAGTTCGGCCTTTCGTCGGTGCTCTACACCGAGAACTACCGCACGGCGATGAAGGTCGCGAATTCGATCGAAGCGGGCGAGTTGTACATCAACCGCACGCCCGCCGATCCGTATCAAGGTTTTCACGCCGGCTGGAAGCGCTCCGGCATCGGCGGCGACGACGGCAAGCACGGCATGCTCGAGTTCACGCAGACGCGTCTCGTCGTCATGAAGTACTGATTCTCGCGGCCGTTTCCGGCCGCATTCCTTTTCTCACACTCTACAAAAACATAGTGAAGGCCCAGCCGCGCGGCGTCCGCACGCCGCGCGCCGCTGCCCTTCGAGGAGCACGCCTGTGTCATCGAATCCCGCTCAATCCGGCCAAAGCGTGGCGACGCCGCGCGAAGGCAAGCGCGCCGACCGCTATATCCAGCTCGCGCTGCTCGTCATCGCCGCCGGCGCCATCTATCCGATTCTGTATCTGCGGCAGGTGTATCAGCCGACGATGCTCGAAGTCTTCCATATCACCGAAGCGCAACTCGGCTATCTCTACTCCGCGCTCGGCACGATCTTCCTCGTGTGCTATTTGCCGAGCGGCTGGCTCGCGGATCGCGTCGCGCCGCGCCTGCTCATCAGCTTCTCGCTGATCGCGACGGGCGCGCTCGGGCTGTGGTATTCCACCGCGCCGTCGTTCGCCTCGCTGATCGTGATCTTCGGCGGATGGGGCCTGACGACCGGCCTCACGTTCTGGGCCGCGATCATCAAGCGCGTGCAGACGATCGCCGCCGCCGACGAGCAAGGCCGCTTCTTCGGCTTTCTCGACGGCGGGCGCGGCCTGATCGAAGCGCTGCTCGCGACCATCGCGATCGGGCTGTTCGCCTGGGTCACGCAGACGCGCGGCGATTCGACGGTCGCGGGCTTCCGGCTCGTCGTCTACATGTACGCGTTCCTGTGCATCGGGCTCGGCGTCGTGCTCGGCCTCGTGCGCGATCCGCAAGGCGCGCAGGCGGCGGCTGCGGCGAAGCGCGAAAAGCGCAATGTGCTGCGCGATCTCATCTCGCTGATGAAGAATCCGCAACTCGCGCTGCTTTCCGCGATCGTCTTCTGCGGCTATCAGGTCTTCTGGTCGACTTACAGTTTCTCCGCTTATCTGCATGAGAAGGAGATCGGGCTGTCGGTGGTTCTGGCCGGCTTCATCACGACGCTGAAACTCTGGATGCGCCCGATCGGCGGCATCGGCGGCGGCTTTCTCGGCGATCGCTTCTCGAAGACGACCGTGCTCATCGTCGCGCTCTTCTCCGCATCCGCCGCGCTCATCGTGCTGATGGCCGCGCCCGGCATTTCGAGCCATGTGCTCGTCGCGGTGCTCGTGCTGTTCATCGGCGTGATGACGTACGCGATTCGCGGGCTTTACTGGTCGCTGCTCGATCAATGCAAGGTGCCCGCCGAAACGATGGGCCTCGCGATCGGCCTCGTGTCCGTCGTCGGCTATTCGCCCGATGCGGTCCTGCCGCTCATCAACGGCTATCTGACGCAGAACTATCCGGGCGTGTACGGATATCAGCTGTACTTCGGTTATATCGCCTTCATGTCCGCGCTCGGCGGCGTGGCGGCCATCATGTTCAAACTTCGACTCAGGAAGCTGGGAGCGCAACAGTGAAGATCGCCGCACTGGAAACACATATCGTCGCCGTGCCGCCGCCGCATATCGGCGGCATGTACTGGATTTTCGTGAAGCTGCGCACGGACTGCGGCATCGAGGGCGTCGGCGAGATTTATTCGGCGACGTTCCATCCGAAAGCGATGGCGCCGATCATCGAAGACGTGTTCGAGCGCTATCTGCTCGGTCACGATCCGCATCATGTCGAGCGCTTCTATCGCGAGGCGTATTCGAGCGGCTTCACGCAGCGCCCCGATCTCACGATGATGGGCGTCGTCAGCGGCCTCGAAATGGCGTGCTGGGACATCATCGGCAAGGCGGCGGGCAAGCCCGTCTACGAACTGCTCGGCGGACGCGTGCATGAACGTCTGCGTTCGTACACGTATCTCTATCCGAAGAACGCGCGCGGCGAATACGACTACGACGATCCCGATCTCGCCGCCGAATGCGCCGCGCACAACGTCGCGCTCGGCTTCACGGCCGTCAAGTTCGATCCGGCCGGCCCGTACACCGCGTATTCGGGGCATCAGATTTCGCTCGAAGTGATGGACCGCTGCGAGACGTTCTGCCGCAAGGTGCGCGAGGCGGTCGGCAGCAAGGCCGATCTGCTGTTCGGCACGCATGGTCAGATGGTGCCGTCGTCGGCGATCCGTCTTGCGCAGCGCCTCGAGAAGTTCGATCCGCTGTGGTTCGAGGAACCGGTGCCGCCGGGACAGGAAGACGCGATGGCGCAAGTCGCCGCGAAAACCAGCATTCCGATCGCGGCCGGCGAGCGCCTCACGACGAAGTACGAGTTCTTCAAGCTGCTCGAAGCGAAAGCCGCGTCGATCCTGCAATTCAACGTGGGACGCGTCGGCGGTCTGCTCGAAGCGAAGAAGATCGCGAGTCTCGCCGAGGTGTACTACGCGCAGATCGCGCCGCATCTTTACAACGGTCCGGTCGGCGCGGCGGCGAGCATTCAGATCGCCGCGTGCTCGCCGAACTTCCTGATTCAGGAAAGCATCGAGACGTGGGGCGGATTCCACGCGGAAGTGCTCAAGACGAAGATTCGCTGGGAAGACGGCTACATCATTCCGTCGACTGAGCCGGGCCTGGGCGTCGAACTGAACATGGACGTCGTGCGCGCGCATACGCCGTACACGGGCGAGCGTCTGCATCTGCAGATGGCCGCGAAGCCCGCCGACGTGAAAGATCTCGCGCCCGCCAAGGGCTGAACGGAAAAGCAGAAAACATGGAATTCGATTACATCATCGTAGGTGCGGGATCGGCGGGCTGCGTGCTCGCCAATCGTCTCACCGAGTCCGGCGAGCATTCGGTGCTGCTGCTCGAAGCGGGCGGCAAGGACGATTCGTTCTGGTTCAAGGTGCCGGTCGGCTTCACGAAGACCTACTCCAACCCGCAATACAACTGGATGTACTACAGCGAGCCGGAAGCGCAACTGAAGGACCGCTCGCTGTATTGCCCGCGCGGCAAGGTGCAGGGCGGCTCCGGCTCGATCAACGCGATGATCTACGTGCGCGGCCAGCCGCACGATTTCGACGACTGGGCGCGCGCCGGCAACGCGGGCTGGGGCTATCGGGACGTGCTGCCGTATTTCCGCCGCCTCGAATCGCACTGGGCCGGCGACACGCCGTATCACGGCGCGAACGGCAAGATCAGCATTTCGTCGATGAAAGAGGGCGCGCACGCGATCTGCGGCACGTTCCTCGAAGGCGCGCGGCAAGCGGGCTTTCCCGTGACCGGCGACATCAACGGCCCCGATTACGAAGGCGCGACCGTGTATGACATCAACGCGCGCAATGGCGAGCGTTCGTCGAGCAGCTTCGAGTATCTGCATCCGGTGCTCGGGCGCAAGAATCTGCGCGTGGAGCGCAATGTCAGCGTGAGCCGCGTGACGTTCGACGGCAAGCGCGCGACCGGCGTCATCGCCACGCGCAACGGCGAATCGCTGCAGTTCCGTGCGAAGCGCGAGGTGATTCTGTCGGCGGGCGCGGTCGATACGCCGAAGCTCATGCAGCTTTCCGGTCTCGGCGACGCGGCGCTGCTCGCGAACCACGGCATTCCGGTCGTGCACGAGTTGCCGGCGGTCGGCAAGAATCTGCAGGATCACTTGTGCGTGAGCTTCTACTATCGCGCGACGGTGCCGACGCTGAACGACGAACTCTCCTCGCTCTTCGGCAAGGTCAAGGCGGCGATGCGGTATCTGACATCGCGCAAGGGCCCGCTCTCGATGAGCGTGAACCAGTCGGGCGGCTTCTTCAAAGGCGATGACGACGAGAAAGAGCCGAACCTGCAGCTCTATTTCAATCCGCTTTCCTATCGGATTCCGAAGAGCAGCAAGGCGCAGCTCGAACCCGAGCCGTATTCGGGCTTCCTGCTGTGCTTCAATCCGTGCCGTCCGACGAGCCGCGGATCGATCGAAATCGCGTCGAACCGCGTGGAAGATGCCGCGAAGATCAGCATCAACGCGCTGACGACGCCGAAGGACATCCGCGAAGCGGTGCAGGGCAGCAAGCTCGTGCGCAAGATCATGAGTTCGGCCGCGCTGCAGGCGATTACGGCAGAAGAGATTTCGCCGGGACCGCAAGTCGAAAGCGATGCCGACATGCTCGAGTATTTCCGCGAGCAGTCGGGCTCGATCTATCACCTGTGCGGTTCCTGCGCGATGGGACCGGACGCGCGCACCGCGGTCGTCGACGAGCGCCTGCGCGTGCATGGCATGCAAGGCCTGCGCATCGTCGATGCGTCGATCTTTCCGAACATCACGTCGGGCAATCTCAACGCGCCGGTGATGATGGTCGCGGAGAAAGGCGCGGACATGATTCTCGACGATGCCCGCACGGTCATCGAACAGGTGTCGGCGCCTGCGGAGCCTGCCGCGATCGCGTGATGCACGCGGGCGCGAGACATGAAACGTCTTCGCGCCCCGAAGCGGCATAATTTGCCTCGATTCGTAAAATGTCGCCCAAGAGCGATACGTTCCGGCGCGGATACGTGTTCAATGCGCCCGTCGAACGCCAGGAAGAGGAGACGGAATTGAAGCGAAAAATGCCTGCCCTGAATGCGCTCAGGGCTTTCGAAGTCGCCGGGCACACCGGCAGCTTCACGCGCGCGGCGGAAATGCTGCATGTGACGCAAAGCGCGGTGAGCCGGCAGGTGCGTCAGCTCGAAACGCAGCTCGGCGAACCGCTGCTGTTGCGCCGCCATCATTATCTGGAGTTGTCGGCGACGGGGCGGCTCTTGCTGCAGGCGCTCAGAATGTCGTTCGATCGCATCGAACTCACGGTGCGCAGCATTCAGGAAAAGACTCATCTGACGCGCTTGCGCGTCAATGCGCCGCCTACCTTCGCGCGCCGCTGGCTGATGCCGCGGCTGCAATCGCTGCGCGCCGCCGCGCCGGAACTCGAAATCACGCTGACTACGCGCCTGAAGGACGATCTCGTCGAATCGGGCGCACTCGACTGCGCCATCCGCTTCGGCAATGGCGAATGGGACGGCCTCGACAATGAGTTGCTGATGAACGAGCGGCATATCGCCGTGTGCTCGCCCGCGCTGCTCGCCGAGTGCGATACGACCGGCATCGATCTGAACGCGTTCACGCTGCTGCATGTGCTCGCGGCGAGCGATCAGCGCTATCTGACGTGGCAGCACTGGCTCAAGGCGGCGAACATCGACAATGTCGATACGCGCGGCGGCTACGAATTCGATCTGCTCGACAACGCGATTCGCGCGGCCACCGACGGCCTCGGCGTCACCATCGCCGATCGCCACATGATCGGGCACGAGTTGCGGCAGGGGACGCTCGTGCCGATCGTCGATGTCGAAGTGGACGGGCATCAGTCTTACTGGCTTGTGACGCGCACCGGCCAGGACGACGCGCCGCAAGTCGCGCTGTTTCGTGAATGGCTGCGCGGCGAGATCGGGAAACAGACGCAGGCGCTCGGCGGCAAGCGTAGCGCGTTCGTCTGAAGGAGCCGACCGTGCGGCGCTTGCCATCTCTGACCGCGTTGCGCTTTTTCGAGGAAAGCGCGCGCCATATGAGCTTCAACAAGTCGGCGGCGGCGTTGTGCGTGACGCCGGGCGCGGTCAGCCGTCAAATTCGCCTGCTCGAAGATGCGCTCGGCACGAAGCTTTTCGATCGCGATCACAAGGGCATCCGGCTCACGAAGCAGGGCGCGGAATTGCTTGCTTGCCTGTCGGAGGCGTTCGATTCGATCGAGCGCGTCACGCGTTCGCTTTCCAACGTGCAACGCAGCGAGCGCAAGCGTCTGACCGTGATCGCGCCGCCGACTTTCGCGACGCGCTGGCTCTCGCCGCGACTGGGTTCGCTAATGGACGCCGTGCCCGACATCGATCTCTCCGTTCGCACCGATGCCGTCGAAGACCGTCAGTGCAGCATTCGCTTCGGATACGAGGCGCGGGCGGATCATCGGTCGGAGCTGCTGTTCATCGAGCGGCATGTGCTCGTCGGCGCGATGAAGTTGGCGGGGCAGCCGGTCGAAGCGCTGCTGAAGCGGCTGCCCGCGCTGCATGTGCTGCACAACGATGCGCGGCTCACGCTCTGGCCCAACTGGCTCGATGCCGCCGGTTTGCCGCGCGCGTTCGGCGAGAACGGCATCGAGTTCTCGACACTCGATCAGGCGATTCACGCGGCGCGCGCGGGATCGGGGCTGGCGGTCGTCGATCGCAACATGATCGCGGATGAACTGCATGACGGGTCGCTGGTTCTGCTGTCGCCGGTGGAGTCGACAGGGCCTTACGGATATTGGCTGGATATCGCGCCTTCGTTCGCCGGGGCGGATTCCGTGCAGGCGTTCGCGGAATGGCTGCGCGGGGAGGGAGCGAAGGCGGCGCGGGATTGAGTGCGCGGCCTTCGCCTTTGCGTTACTTGCAATCGAGTTCGGCGGATCCTGGCTCGTCGATCCGATATCGGCACTCATCGACTCGCTTCTCAAGGGTGAAGTCCCGCGTTTCCTTGTCGGCGTAGACGCACTGAACGGTCACTGAGCGGCCGTGATCGTAGACGTAGCCGAGTTTCCAATAGCCCCGCTTGGCATCGCCATGATCCGCAATGAGCCGGACGTGTTCTTCCGGCTTTCCGTCGAAGGCCGCGACGTATTGGAGATGCGTGCCCGGCAACGCGGGACACGCGATCGCTTCCGCCTTCGCGAGTCCGCTGACGCTTGCGGCGAGGAGCAATGTCGTCAGACAGGCGAGCGTCTTACTCGACGACATAGAATTTGTCTCCGTTGTTGACGTCGGAGCCTTGGCCCCAGCGCAAGATGCGCGGTCCAATGGGCTTGGGCGGATGCGCGTATTGGTCATATACCGTTACGCCGACGGGACTCTGACTGACATAGATTGCAGCGTGCCCGTGGAAGTGTCGGTGATTGTCGAATGTGGCGATGACGGTCCGCTCAACGATGTGCGGGTTGTTTTTAATAGCAGCTCCTTTTTTCCATGCAATCGTGGCCGGCAGCGACGGACATACTTGCTTGACATAGGAGACGCATCCGCCGCAATAGTCCGGGTGGCCAGTGCGACCATCGGGTGGCGCATCGTCGTAAGGACCGTGTGCGGATCATGGGGCGCATACCCAAGTGTTCAGCCGCGCCGAGGGTGAGTTCTTGTAGTTTGAACTGATATAGCTCATGGCGAAAACGATCGAGATGTTCAGAATGACGAGACTGTCAAATGACAGGAAAATCTCTGTCGGCAATGACGCGAGTCAACGTCCCGCTTCGCGCCTTGTCCTCTCGGCGCTCACCTCAACGGTAACAACTATGTCGGACGGCCTCGACGCGTTTATTCCGAATCTGCCATGAAACGCGGCAACGTTTCCGTTGCCGCGCGTTACTGCACCTGGCCTCACCCCCCACTCGCCTCACTCAACGTCAGATGCTTCGTCTCCGGCGCCCACGCGATCGACACGATCATCCCGACGAGCAACACCGCCGCGAGCGCGAGCATCGTCATCTGCACGCCGGCCTGCGCGATCCCGATAGGCAAAAGAAACGTCCCCACCGCCGATCCCAACCTGCTGCACGCGATCGACAGTCCCACACCGCACGCCCGCGCCTCGGTCGGAAAGCACTCCGGCGGAAACACGCCGACGAGATTCGAGAATGCCGACATCGTCAGCGTGAAGACGCCGAACGCGACGATCATCCCCACATTCGCCGACGACGGCAGCACGCTCAACGCAAACAGCGACAGGCAGCACACCGCGAACGACCCGATCAGGAACGAGCGCCGCGACAGCTTGATGGTCAGCCAGATGCCGATCAGCGCGCCGAGCACGAGAAAGCCATTGAGCAGCAGATCGGCGCCCGATCCTTCGGGCAGACGGATCGCCGTGAGAATGCTCGGCAGGAACGTGTAGATCGCAAAGTACGGAATCACGAGGCACACGAAAAACGCGCAATTGAAGATCGTGCGGCGAATCAGATCCGGCTTGAAGAGCCGCGCGAAGCCGCCCTTGCCCGCGAAATGCTCGCCCGTATCGGCTTCGAGCGTGACGTTCGGGCCGAAGTGCTTGCGCACGATGCGCATCGCTTCATCGACGCGGCCTTTGCCGAGCAGCCAGCGCGGCGATTCCGGCGTGCCCACGCGCATGATGAGCACCAGAAACGCCGGCACGCCGGCGGAGGCCAGCAGCCAGCGCCACGCATCGGGCGTCGCGTCGGCGTAATGCATGCCGAGCACGTTCGCGATCACATAGCCGATCGTCCAGATCACGCTGAACGAGCCGAGCAGCACGCCGCGATGCTTGCGCGGCGAGAACTCCGCGAGAATCGCATGACCGACCGCGAAATCGCCGCCCATGCCGAAGCCGATCAGCACGCGCAAGCCGACGAGCATCGCGGGCGTCGTCGCATAGAACTGCGCGAACGCGGCCGCCGTGATGATGATGAAGCTCAACAGGAAAATCTTCTGACGTCCGAGCTTGTCCGAAAGCCAGCCGAACACGAGACTGCCGAGAAAAATGCCGATCAGCGCGGATGAACCGAGCAGGCCCATCCAGAACGCGTCGAGCGGAATCTGTTTGTTGAGCGACGACAGCGCATAACCGATCGTGCCGAGCGCATAACCTTCGGTGAAGTGCGCGCCGAACGTGAGGCCCGCGATCTTGATGTGGAAACGGTTCAGCGGCACATCGTCGAGCGCGACGCGATTGCGCGTCGTATCGAAGGGCGCGGCGGCGCCCGGGGCGAGCGGCTGCGCGCTCAGGCTTTGCATGTCCAAGAGTATCTCCTCCACCTCGAGTGGAGCGGCGCATCGACGCCGCAAGAAAACCGCGCACGCGATAGCGTTATGTTTCGTGCATGCGCGGTATGGCGATGATTCAGCGGCCGAGTCCGGCCATCATCATGTACTTGAGTTCCGTGTATTCATCGAGTCCGTACTTGGAACCTTCGCGGCCCAGTCCCGACTGCTTCACGCCGCCGAACGGCGCGACTTCCGTCGAGATGATGCCTTCGTTGATGCCGACCATGCCGCTCTCCAGCGCCTCCGCGACACGCCACGCGCGGCCCAGATCGCGCGTGTAGAAGTACGCGGAAAGGCCGTACGGCGTGTCGTTCGCGGCGGCGATGACGTCTTCTTCCGTCGCGAAGCGGAAGCACGCGGCGACCGGACCGAAGGTTTCCTCATCGGCGACGAGCATCGAAGGCGTGGCGTCCGCGAGCACCGTCGGCTCGTAGAACGTGCCGCCGAGCGCGTGCGGCTTGCCACCCGTCAGCACCTTCGCGCCTTTGCTCACGGCATCGGCGACATGGGCTTGCACCTTCATCAGCGCGGCTTCGTTGATGAGCGGCCCCTGATCGAACTCGCCTTCGAGCCCGTTGCCGACGCGCAGCTTGTGCACCGCGCGCGTCAGCGTTTGCGTGAAGGCATCGTAGACGCGGTCCTGCACGTAGAAGCGGTTCACGCACACGCACGTCTGCCCGGTATTGCGGAACTTCGACGCGATCGCGCCTTGCACGGCGGCGTCGATATCGGCGTCGTCGAACACGATGAAGGGCGCGTTGCCGCCGAGTTCGAGCGACAGCTTCTTCAAGGTATCCGCCGATTGCTTCGCGAGCAGCTTGCCGACGCGCGTCGAGCCGGTGAACGAGAGCTTGCGCACATCGGGCGATGCGGTCAGCGTCTCGCCGATGGCGACCGCATCGCCCGACACGACGTTGAACACGCCTGCCGGAATGCCTGCTTGCTCCGCGAGCACCGCCAGCGCGAGCGCGGACAGCGGCGTTTCCTCGGACGGCTTCAGCACCATCGTGCAGCCCGCGGCCAGCGCGGGACCGGCTTTGCGCGTGATCATCGCGAGCGGGAAATTCCACGGCGTGATGGCGGCGACGACGCCGACCGGCTCGCGCGTCACGACGATCTTCGCGTTCGGCTTCGGACTCGGGATGATGTCGCCGTAGCTGCGCTTCGCTTCTTCCGCGAACCATTCGAAGAAACTCGCCGCGTACGCGACTTCACCGAGCGCTTCGGCAAGCGGCTTGCCTTGTTCGCGAGTCAGCAGTTCGGCGAGGGTGTTGCGATTGGCGAGCATCAGTTCGCCCCAACGCTTCACGCGCGCGCTGCGTTCCTTCGCGGTCAGCGCGCGCCATGCGGGGAAGGCGCGCTTCGCGGCATCGATCGCCTGCTGCGCTTCGGCACGACCGCCGCGCGCGACGTTCGCGATGGACTCGCCCGTCGCCGGATTGCGCACGGGATACGTGCCCGCGCTTTCGCGCCATGTGCCGTCGATGTAGTGATTCGTCCGCATCAGATCGATCATGCCGCGCGCTCCATCGCTTGTTCGAACACGCCTTGCGCCGCACGCGCCTCGCGCGCGATGCGCCGCCCCGCCGTGTAGTCGTTGATGAGATCGCACGGCGTGTAGTTGCGCTCCAGCTCGTGCAGTTCGTCGTCGTCGAGCTTCGTGTCCAGCGCGGCGAAGGCGCTGTCGAATTGCGCCGGCGAATCCGCGCCGACGAGCATGGACGCAATCCCGGGACGGCTCAACACCCACGCCTGCGCGATCTGCGCGGCCGGCACGCCGCGCCGCGCCGCGACGCGCGCGACCGATGCCGCGATGTCCTGCGACGCGCGATCGCCATACATTTGCGCGGTGAAGAAATCGGTCTGGTTGCGCGTGGATTTTGCGTCGGATGTGAGCAGGCCGCGCGCGAGCGGACTGAACACGGACACGCCGACGCCCTGATCGATGCAGTACGGAATCATCTCGCGCTCTTCCTCGCGATACGCGACGTTCAACTGCAACTGCATGTTGATCGGCTTGTGCCAGCCGTGGCGCTCGCACGCCTGCACGATCTTGGCGAACTGCCACGTATACATCGTCGATACGCCGATGTAACGCGCCTTGCCCGCGCGCACGATGTCGTCGAGCGCGTGCATCGTTTCTTCGACGGGCGTGTTCACGTCGAAGTAATGCAGCATGTAGATATCGACGTAGTCCATGCCGAGACGCTTCAGGGAGCCGTCGATGCCGTCCATGATGTGCTTGCGCGAGTGGCCGCCCGCGTTCGGATGGCTCGCCATGTCGTAGCCGACCTTCGTCGTCACGACGACTTCCTCGCGCGCAACGAGCCGCTTCAGAATGCGGCCGACGACTTCCTCGCCGACGCCCGTCGAATAGAAATCCGCCAGGTCGATGAAGTTCACGCCGTAGTCGAGCGCGTGCTTCACGATCGGCTCGCTTTGCGCTTCATCGAAAATCCACGGCTTCCATTGCGGCGTGCCCATGTTCATCGTGCCGAGGCACAGGCGCGAAACCTTCAGGCCGGACTGGCCGAGACGCACATATTCCATTGTCGAAAACTCCTTACTTCTTCGGCGTGTAGAACGGATTCGACACATCGCGCGCGGCCTTGAACACGGCTTCCTTGCGCGGCAGGCCTTCCATCGCGGCGATGATCGCGTTACGGCACGCGCGATAGTTGTTCTCGAATACGGCGTCGAGATCGTCGGTTTTCGGATTGACCCAGTTCGCCGACACGACGACCCAGTCGTTCTCCGCTTCCGGCGGCAGCGTGCCGTTTTCGAGCGATTCGGCGACCGCCTTCGCGATGCCCGCCTGCGATGCGCCCCACGTCGCGTTGCCGTGGAAATCGCCGTCGATCTGCGCCTTGTTGACATAGAGCGTGAGCGGCTTGGTCGGCACGCCCGGCTGCGCGATCACGACGAACGGCGCGTGCCCGGCGGACGGCGTCGCGAGCGCGGTCGCGAAAGCCTGACCGGCCGGGCCGTTGCGCGGGCCGACCAGCACGTTGATGTGCGCGAGATTGACGCCCGGCCCTTCGAAGCCTTCGCCGATGAACAGATTCTTTTCCATTGACTCCTTCCTTGTGTCCGCGTGATGTGTGCAGTTCAACCACCGTTGCGGTGGATGTGAGGCATTCTGCGGCGGGCATCGCGCGGGGAGGAATCGACGATTTTTGAGGACCGGATTGATGAAAGCTCAACTCGGGAATCACCCGTAGGCGGGATAAGCGTCCCATAAGCTTCCAGCGCCCAAAATGTGAGTTTGTTCTGAATGCGGATTATTCCGGCGTGAGCGCGCCGCCGGGTCCGCTGACGCACATGTCTTCCATCGATCGCATCTCCCCGCTTCCCGTCACCGATGTCGCGTGGCGCTACTACGATCTCGCCAAATCGCGCGTGCAGATCCACGAACCGCCCGCGCCCGGCGAAGTCTTTCTGTGGCTGGTGCCGAGCGAATTCCGCTTCGCATCGGCATCGAATATCGGGAACTGGCTCAGTCCCGCCGAACGAAAACGCACGCGGCTGCATCCGAATTCCGCGCTCGGGCGGCGCTTTTCCGTCGCGCGCGCGACGCTGCGGCTCGTGCTTTCGCACATGTTCCATTGCGAGCCACACGAAGTGGGCGTCGAGGACGAACCGGACGATCGCATCGTCGTGACGCATCCGCATGACGACGGCCCGGTTCACGTCGATGTCGCGTATTCGGGCATCTGGATCGTGGTCGCGGTGGCATCGGCGAGAATAGGGCTTGGCTTGACGGTCGAATCGACGGGCGCGCATGACGCTGCCGCCAGACAATCGATGTGGGACGAAGCGGCGCGCATCGGCAAGTCGCGTGCGCAGCGCGGCGACACAGACGCCGACTGGCACGGACTCACCTTGCCGATGCCCGGCGGCATCTGCGGCGTGCTCGTCCTGGACAAGCCCGTCGCGCGCGTGCAGGCGTTCGGCTGGGAACGGCCGCTCGAAGCGGAGGGCAACGCAGCCGCGTCCTGAGCCCGCGAGCGCCGTGTAATCACGGATCGGGATCGGGAGAAAACAGGACATCATGGAATACACGGCGCTCGCACAACGCCACGCGGCCGCGATCATCGCGATCGCGCTCTTCGCCGGCCCGGCGCTCGCAGCGGTCGCGTGGGCCTTCGCCGCGCGCGGACGGCGCGCTTCCGGCGCGGCCGTCGCGGTTACGGCGGGCATCGTCAGCGCGACGGGCGCGGCGGTGTTCATCGCCATCGCGACGCGCATCGCGCATGGCACGGCGTTTTCATCGGCGGATCAGCGCATGGTCGACGCTCTGCGCGACGGCACGCCCGCATTCGCCGCGCGAGGATTCGCCGCGCTCACGCATCTCGGCGATCCCTGGTTCCTCACGCTGCTGTCGGCGCTCATGTGCGCGTGGCTGCTGCTGACGCGGCGCTTCGGTCTCGCTGTCTATTTCGCCGCGGTCACGAGCGCGGGCGGCCTGCTCAATCAGGCGCTCAAGTCGATGATGCGCCGCGACCGTCCCACCGGCGCGACCGTGCCGTTGCCCGAAAGCTTCGCGTTCCCGAGCGGACATACGTTCGGCTCGATCGTCTGCTACGGCATGTGCGCCTATGTGCTGCTGCGCCTCGCGCCGACGCGCCGCGATCCGCTCATCGTCGCGCTCGCGTGCTTCATCGTGCTGACGATCGGCGTGAGCCGCGTGGTGATGGGCGTGCATTTTCCCGGCGATGTGGTCGGCGGTTTCGCGTCGGGCGGCGCGTGGCTCGCGGCGTGCATCGGCGCGGCGGAATTCGTGCGGCGACGTAGCCGGACGCTTTAGGATTAGTTCGATTGTTCCGCGCATCCGTAGACGTTAGTTTCAGACCTTTTGCGAGGCTGAAACGATGCTCGAATCGAAAGCGTATGGCGCGGTGGCCATGGCCCTGGTGCTGATCGGTCTGAACGGATGTTCGGCCTTCGTCAAGGATCCCGATCCGCAGGAATACATGAGCCGCGTGAAGGTCGGCATGACGCGCGCGGAAGTCGAGGACAGCCTCGGCCCGCCTGACGGAAACTGGGGACCGTGGCATTCGCTGTGCACCGAATACGCGTTCAAGAAGCACGGCACCGACCGCTGGTCCGTGTATTACAACAATCAGAATCGCGTGGTCTATACGGAGCACGCGGGCTGCACCGTCAAGCGGGCGAAGGAAGTCGGCCTGCGCTGAACGCCAGAAAAGACAAACCCCACGCGCCGTGGGGTTTGTCGTTTTATGAGCCTGAAATTCGACGCGTCAGTTCGCCGTCGGCCGCCACTTCAACAGACGCTGCTCGACCGCCGTCAGCAGATAATCCGCCGCGAGCGCGACGACCGCGAGCACGATCATCGCCGCGAACACGCCGCTCGCGTTGAACGCGCCCTGCGCGGTCGAGATCAGCAAGCCGATGCCCTGCTTCGATCCGAGAAACTCGCCGACGACCGCGCCGACCAGCGCGAAGCCGAAGCTGACGTGCAGGCTCGCGAGAATCCACGAAAGCGCCGACGGAATCACGACCGAGGTCGTCACCTGGCGTCGCGATGCGCCGAGAATCTGCGCGTTCGCGATCATGTAACGGTCGGCTTCGCGCACGCCCTGGAACGCGTTCGCGAACACGACGAAAAACACCATCACGACGGCGAGCGCGACCTTCGACGCCATGCCGAGACCCAGCGCTATCACGAACACCGAGCCGAGCACGACGCGTGGAATCGAATTGGCGATCTTGATGTAGATGCTGAACACATCCGACAGCAGCTTGTTGCGGCCCAACACGATGCCGCAGAAAATGCCGCCGGCCGAACCGATCAGAAAGCCGAGAATCGTCTCTTCGAGCGTCACCCAGACTTGCGTGAGCAGCGGTCCTTGCGACGTGCCGTCGACGAACCATTCGACGATCTGATCGAAGATCGCGGACGGCATCGAGAAGAAGAACGGATCGATCCAGTGCAGGCGCGCCGAGAGTTCCCAGCCGCCGAGCACGAACACGAGCACCGCGATACGCAGCCCGATGACGAGCGCATTGCGCTGCCTGATGCGCTTTTGCGCTTCGCGTTCGACTTGCGCGAGCGTGCCGGGATCGATGCCCGAGGGCATCGTTTGTTGAGGCGTGGACATAGTGATGTTCCTTTGAGGCGGGTTCAACCGATCTGCACTTCTTCGCGCAGGTCGTGCCAGATATCGCGCGAAATTTCGATGAAGCGCGGGTGATAGCGAATCTCCGACGTGATGCGCGGACGCGGCAGGTCGATCTCGTAGACCTTCTTGAGCGTCGCGGGGCGCGCCGTCAGCACGAACACGCGGTCCGCGAGCGCGATCGCTTCTTCGAGATCGTGCGTGACGAACACGACCGAGCCCGCATTCGCCGACCAGAGCTGCAGCAATTCGTCCTGCATCAGCGTGCGCGTCTGCATGTCGAGCGCGGAGAACGGCTCGTCCATCAACAGGATTTCGGGCTTGTTGATGAACGTCTGCGCGAGCGCGACGCGCTTTCGCATGCCGCCCGACAACTGATGCGGATAGTGCTTGCCGAACTTGTCGAGACCGACGCGGCGCAGCCACGACTGCGCTTCGTCGTAAGCGGCGGACTTCGAGCGGCCGCGATACAGCGGGCCGGCTGCGACGTTGTCGAGCACCGAGCGCCAAGGAAACACGGCATCGGCCTGAAAGACGAAGCCGATGCGGGGATCGATTCCATCGACCGGCTGGCCCATCACGCGCACTTCGCCCGTCGTCGGCTTGAGCAGACCGGTAATCATGCTGAGCGTCGTGGATTTGCCGCAGCCGGTCGGCCCGACGATCGCGACGAATTCGCCTTTCGCGACCGACATGCTGAAATCGCGCAGCGCGACCGTCGCCTTGCCGTCCGGCGAGATGAAGCGGCACGATACGTGGCGCAGTTCGATCGCGGGTTGATTCGATTGATTCATCGTGAAAGCCTCACTTCGACGCGGTCGCCGTGCCCGACACGTACTCGTTCGAATACGTGCGCGCGAGATCGATATGCTTGCCCTTCACCGACGGATTGAACGCGGCGAGCACCTTCAGAACGGTTTCGGGACCGTCGGCGGGCATCTTGCCGTCCTTCGTGAACATCGGCAGCGAGGCTTTCAGCGCGCCCACGTACAGGTCCTTGTTCTTCGCGTAATAGTCCTTCGGCATCTTCTCGGTGATTTCTTCGGCGCTATGCGTCGCGATGAAATTCAGCGTCTTCGCAAACGCGCGCGCGAGCTTCGCGGCTTCGGGCTTGTGCGCCTCGGCCCACGCGCGCTGCACGTAGAAGCTCGACGCCGGATACGTGCCGCCGAGCGCGGCGCGCGTGCCTTCGAGCGTGCGCATGTCGACGAGCACCTTCGCCTCGCCGGTCTTGAGCAACTGCGAGACGGTCGGCTCGGTCGTCATGCCCGCATCGATGCGCTCCTGCTTGATCGCTGCGATGAAGCTCGCGTCCGCGCCCACCGGCAGCAGCGTGTATTCCTTCGACGTGACGCCCGCGCGCTGCGCGAGATATTGCGTCAGAAAGCTCGTCGACGAGCCGAGGCCGGTCACGCCGAGCGTCTTGCCTTTCACGTCGGCCATGCTCTTGATCTTGTCGGCCTGCTTCGTCGAGACCAATTCGACTTCGCCCGGCACCTGACCGAAGATCACGAGCGCCTGGACTTCCTTGCCCTTGCTTTGCAGATCGATGGTGTGATCGTAGAAGCCGACGACGCCTTGCACCGCGCCGGCCAGCAATTCGTTCTCGGCATCGACGCCCGCGGGTTGCGACAGGATCTCGACGTCGAGCCCTTCGTCCTTGAAATAGCCGAGTTGCTCGGTGAGCTTCGCGGGCAGATAGATGATCTTGGTTGCGCCGCCGACCATGATCGAAATCTTTTCGGCGTGAGCGGATACGGAAGCGGCGGCGAGGGCGAAAGCGATACCGGACACAGCAGCGATCTGGCGCAGAGTACGCATCAGGAGTCTCCTTAATGTGGGCCGTGAAGTTGGGAATGGCCCGCTTTTTCAGTTGTGCGGCGATTATAGGAACGCGAAACCTTCTGCCAGCTTTCTGCGCCGATGCGAAATCATGGGTGTTAACCCGATGCTTCATCGTTCGTCGAAGCCAATACAATCGCGCCACCATGAAACTGCTGTTGATCGAAGACAATCCGACGCTTTCGCTCTGGCTCGCGAAGATGCTGGAACAGGAGTCGTTCACGCTCGAAACCGTGCAGGATGGCGAATCCGCCGATCAGCTCCTGCGCGCAAATCTTTACGACGTCGTGCTGCTCGACCTGAACCTTCCGCGTCTTTCCGGCAAGAACGTGCTGCGCCGCATGCGTCAACGCGGCGACGCAACGCCGGTGATGATCCTCACGGCGAGCGGTTCCATCGACGAGAAGGTGGAGTTGCTCGGCGCGGGCGCGGACGATTACCTGGTGAAGCCTTTCGAAGTGCGAGAGCTCGTCGCGCGCGTGAAGGTGATGATCCGGCGGCGCAGTTCATCGACGGCGAACGAGGTGTCGTGCGGCGATCTCGTGTTCGATATCGACACGCGCCAGTTCACGCTCAAAGGCGCGCCGCTCAACGTGACGCCGCGCGAACGCAGCGTGCTCGAAGCGCTGATCCTGCGTCTCGGCAAGACGGTGTCGAAGGCGTCGCTGCTCGATACGATCTTCACGCACGAAGACAGCCCGAGCGAAGACGCGCTCGAAATCTACGTGTCGCGGCTGCGCAAGAAGCTCGATGGCAGTTCGGCGGCGATCGTCACGCTGCGTGGTCTCGGCTATCTGCTGCGCAAAAAGGACGATGACCAATAGCCTGCGCGTCCGTCTTCTATGGTGGCTGCTCGTGCCGCTCGCGATCTACGTGTTCGTGACAGGCAAAGCCGCCTACGACAACGCGCGCCACACCGCCGATCTCGTGCAGGAGAACACGCTGCTTGCATCGGCGCGGATGATCGCGGGCGAGGTCGAATGGTCGGACGGACGCTTGCTCGTCGATATTCCGCCGGCCGCGCTCGAAGTGTTCGCGTCGCCGCAGGGCGATCAGGTGTTCTACAACGTGAGCGTCGACGATGGCCGTCTGCTCGCTGGCGTGCCCGATTTCCCGACGCGCGACGCCGCCGGCCACGACGCGCCCGATTACTACGACGCCGATCTCCACGGCAAGCCGATACGCGCCGTCGGCTTCGTGCGCCAGATGTACGACAACGGCGCGATTCGCCGCGTGCTCGTTTCGGTCGGCAAGACGCAGGCTTCGCGCGATGCGATGGTGCGCGAGCTATGGCGTCCGCAGCTCGTGCGGCAGATCGAGATGGTGTTGCTGGCCGTGGCGCTCGCCTGCATCGGACTGACGTTCGAGCTGCGGCCGCTTCTGAAGGTGAAGAAAGAAGTGATGGACCGCGATCCGATGCAGCTCGAGCCGCTGCGCGTGGAGCGCTTGCATACGGAGTTGCGGCCGATCGTCGATGCGATCAATCAGTGCATCGCGCGGCTCGGGCTTCAGGTCGCGGCGCAGCGGCGTTTCATCGCGGATGCGGCGCATCAGTTGCGCACGCCGCTCACGCTGCTGGAGACGCAATTGCAGTTCGCGCGGCAGCATCGCGCGATGGAGCCGTCGCTGAATGAAACGCTCGCGGCGATGCAGCGAAGCAATCGTTCGATGGTCGGTCTCACCAACAAGCTGTTGCTGCTCGCGCAGGCCGAAGCCGCGGACTACGCGCAACTCGCGCGGCAGAAGGTGGATCTTGCCGCCATCGCGCAGGACGTGATCGAGGATCTGGCGATGTTCGCGCAGAAGCGCGAGATCGATCTCGGCGCGGAGCTGGTTGAATTGGCGTGGATCATCGGCCATGAAGGATTGTTGTCGGCGCTCGTGTACAACGTCGTCGAGAATGCGATTCGCTATACGCAGCCGGGCGGGCACGTGACCGTTGCCGTCATGCGCGATGCGCAACGCGTGACGCTCACCGTCATCGACGATGGCCCCGGTATTCCCGCCGAAGCGCGCAGTCGCGTGTTCGAGCCGTTTTATCGCGCATCGGCGGATACGGAAGGAACCGGCCTCGGACTCGCGATTGCGAAGGAGATCGTGCAGGCGCATCGCGGGCAGATCGTGCTGGCGCAGCGCGAGCATCCGGATCGTGGGGTGGTCGTGACGGTGCGCTTCGCGCATCTTTCGTAAATGCTATGGAATGACCAAACGAATTTCACCGCTGCTTTGAAAATATACTTCTCGTTTGCAGCGAAACTATCGCAGCGGAGAAGAAGATGAGACGAATCGGCGCGTGCCTATTCGCATTATTGTTAGCAATGCTGCTTGGCGCATGCGGCGGAGGCGACGGCGCATCGGATGCCGTGAATTCATCCGCGAAAGATTCCCAGATGAATGGGACGAACAAGGGTTTCGCATTATCGACGGTCATCTGGAAGCAGTTTCCGATCAACGTGTGCTGGGATCTGAGCAACGCCGATTTCGCCATGTACGCCAATCAACGCAGTTGGAGTCAGCTCGCGGTTCAGCAAAGCTGGGAGGCGCATTCGGGCGTCGTATTCGCGGGATGGCAGCAATGCACCAACGCGCCGAACTATTACGGCATTCGGATATCGGTCGAGGACAGCGCCAAGACGGGACCGCATACGCAAGGTCTGGGAACGCAGATCAACAATGTCGCCGGCGGCATGGTCTTCAACTTCACGTTCAGAAACTGGAGTACGAGTTGCATCGGACGCGAGGAGTATTGTGTTCGCGCCATCGCCGCGCACGAGTTCGGTCATGCGCTGGGATTCGCGCATGAGCAGAATCGGCCGGACACGCCATCGACGACATGCAAGGAGCCCGCGCAAGGCACTTACGGCGACACGATGATCGGCGCGTGGGATCTGGCGTCGATCATGAATTACTGCAATCCGCAATGGAACGGTAACGGACAGTTGAGCGCGACGGATATCGCGATGGCGCAGATGTTTTATGGGGCGCCGGCCGTCACGCAGACCGTCGCGGCGCAGACGGCGCGCTGAAAGCCGACGGGTCGTCAGAAAATCCGGCGGTTTGCGGGCTTTGATTTTGGATCCAAAATCCTTGATTCAATTTTGACATGGGCGCACAATCACCCCCACGCCGCACCCAACGCTGCCGACGGAGCCCCCATGACCGACCGAGCCAATGCCGTTGCGAACCCCTATGCCGCGAGCGACAGCCCGCGGGTCTCATCGAAAACCAGCCGTGCAGTCACCGCCGCCGTCGTCGGCAATATCCTCGAATGGTTCGATTTCGGCACGTACGCGTTCCTCGCGACCGTCATCGCCAAAGTGATGTTCCCCACCGGCGACGACTTCGCCGCCATGCTCGGCACATTCGGCGCATTCGGCCTGGGCTTCGCGGCGCGTCCGCTCGGCGCGATCATCTTCGGCTGGCTCGGCGACAAGAAAGGCCGCAAGTGGACGCTCACCTTCGTCATGCCGCTCATGGCCGCCGCGACGCTCTTCATGGCGCTGCTGCCGTCGTATGCGGCCATCGGCATATGGGCGCCGATCCTGCTCGTCGCGGCGCGCATGCTGCAAGGCATTTCCGTCGGCGGCGAGCTGGGCAACGCGGTCGCGTTTCTCGTCGAATGGGCGCCGCCGAACAAGCGCGGCTTCTACGGCAGCTTCCAGCAATGCAGCACCCTCGGCGGCATGCTGCTCGGCTCGGGCGCGGCCGCGCTCATGACGACGCTGCTCTCGCCTCAAGCGATGCTCGATTGGGGCTGGCGCGTGCCGTTCATCATCGGTGCGATCGTGATCGGGCCGATCGGCTGGATCATCAGAAAGCGCAGCGAGGAGACGCCCGCCTACCAAAGCGCAAGCGACGAAGCGCCGAAGACTAAAGGCCGCGCGCCCGCGCTGCTCGGTCTGCAGGCGTGCGGGCTCGTGATCGTGTGGACGGTCTCGCTCTACGTGCTGCTCAACTATCTGCCGTCGTTCACGACGAAATACGTCGGCATGCATCCGTCGACGGCGCTGTGGCTCAACACGGCGGGCCTCATCGCGATGACCGCGTCGATTCCGTTCTGGGGCGCGGCGTCGGATCGCTTCGGCCGCAAGCCGATCTATGCGATCGGCTGCATCGCGTTTCTCGTGCTGCCGTATCCGATCTTTCACTTGATGCTCACGTACAAGTCGGCGGCAATCGTCGGCGCGGTGCAGGTGCTGGGCGGCGTCGTCATCGGCATATTTTCGGGTGTGGGGCCGGCCGTGCTCTCCGAACTTTTCCCGACGAAAATCCGCACGACGTGGATGTCGATCGGCTACGGCATCGCCAACGCGGTGTTCGGCGGTTTCGCGCCGATGATCTCCATCGCGCTCATCAAGGCAACCGGCTCGCCGCTTTCGCCCGCGTATTTCGTGATGCTCGCGGCGTTGCTTTCGACGATCACGGTCGCCACCATCAAGGAGACGGCGCACGCGCCGCTGCAATAAACATGCGCTGGAATCGCACGCTCACCGTAGTGAACTGCCACGCCGAAGGTGAAGTCGGCAATGTCGTGACCGGCGGCGTCTTCGACGTGCCCGGCGCCACGATGTTCGACAAGATGATGCACCTCGAAGAAGCGCGCGACGACTTGCGGCGCATCTGCATATTCGAGCCGCGCGGCTCGGCGAATCAGACCGTCAACTTCATCTTGCCCGCGACCGATCCGCGCGCGCAGATGGGCTACGTGATCGCGGAATCGACCGAATATCCGGCGATGTCCGGCTCGAACACGATGTGCGTCGCGACCGTGCTGCTCGAAACCGGCATCTTGGCGATGACCGAGCCCGTCACCGAACTCGTGCTCGAAGCGCCCGCGGGCCTCATCCATCTGCGCTGCTCGTGCGCGAACGGCAAGGTCACGAAGGTCGAGTTCACGAACCAGCCCGCGTTCGCGAATCATCTCGACAAGACGATCGAGGTCGAAGGCATCGGCAGTTTGACCGTCGATGTCGGCTATGGCGGCATGACGTATGTGATCGTCGATGCGGAGAAACTCGGCTTTCGCATCACGCCCGATGAAGCGCGCGAACTGTGCGAGCTGGGGCAAGTCATCAAGGCCGCGGCGGCGGCGCAGTTGCCTTCGCCGCATCCGCTCAATCCGCTCATCAAGGGCATCACGATGACCGAGTTCGTCGGCCCGATTTCGCGCGAGAACGGCGTGCTGAAATCGCGCAACACGGTGATCGTGTCGCCGGGACGCTGCGATCGTTCGCCGTGCGGCACGGGCACGTCCGCGCGGCTCGCGGTCATGCACGCGAAAGGGCTGATCGATGTCGGCGAGACGTTTCTGCACGAGTCGATTATCGGATCGGTGTTCGAAAGCCGCATCGAGTCCACGACGCGTCTGGGCGATGTTCCCGCCGTCGTGCCCGTCGTCGCGGGACAGGCGTGGATCACGGCGATCTCGCAGGTCGGCGTCGATCCGACCGATCGCTTCCAGACCGGCTTCACGCTCGCCGACACATGGTGCGAAGCCGTCGACGACAAGCTCATCAAATCGCGCGTGAGTTCGCAACGTGGCGAGTGAAGACATGACGGACGTCATCGTGATCGGCGCGGGCATCGTAGGACTCGCGTGCGCGTGGGCCGCGTTGCGCGAGGGCGCGCGCGTGACGCTCGTCGATCGCGATTTCGAAGGCGATCGCGCATCGCACGGCAATGCGGGCGGCATCGCGGTGACGGAGAGCACGCCGATCGCCGTGCACGGCATGTTCACGAAGGCCGCGAAATGGCTGATGGACCCGCTCGGGCCGCTCGCGCTCGACTGGAAGCATGTGCCGAAGGCGCTGCCGTGGTTCATGGCGTTTCGCCGCGCGAGCGAGCCGGCGCGCTTTCGGGCGATCTCGCATGCGCTTTCGCTGCTCAACAACCGCGTCTACGACGACATCCTGCCGATGTTCGACGATATCGGCGCAAGCGCGATGCTGTATCGGCGGGGCGCGCTCACGGTCTATGAAACCGATGCAGCCTTCGCCGCCGATCAGCCCGAATGGTCCTTCAAGCGCGAACTCGGCGCGCGCTGGCACGCGTTGAGCGCGCAGCAAGTGCGCGAATGCGAGCCGTCGCTCGCGCCGGTCTTCAGGCATGGCGTGTTCCTCGACGACTGGTCGCATATCGGCGATCCGCGCCGCATCGTCACGCTATTGCGCGAGCGCGTGCGTGCGCTCGGCGCGCGCTTCGTGACGGGCATCGCGCGCGCCATCGACGCGCCGGAATCCGTCGTGCTAGACGACGGCACGCGCGTCAACGGACGACGCATCGTGATCGCGGCGGGCGCATGGTCGGCGGCGCTCGCGAGGTCGATCGGCGATAGCGTGTTGCTCGAAAGCGAACGCGGCTACAACGCGACGCTGCCAAAGCACGGCGTCGCACTGACGCGCGAAGTGATCTTCGCGGAGCGCAAGTTCGTGGCGACGCCGCTCGATATTGGCTTGCGCATCGGCGGCGCGGCGGAGTTCGCGGGCATCGACGCGCCGCCGAACTATCGTCGCAGCGACGCGTTGCTCGAACTGGGCAAGCGCTTCATCGAAGGCATCGACGATACGGACGCCGTGAAATGGATGGGCCATCGCCCCGCGACGCCCGACTCGCTGCCGGTGATCGGCGCATCGCCGCGCATGCCATCGGTCGTCCATGCATTCGGGCACGGTCATCTCGGCCTCACGCAATCGGCGACGACCGCCGCGCTCGTCGCCGATGTACTCGCGGGACGCACGCCGCGCGTGCCGCTCACGCCTTACTCGATCGCACGTTTCTAAATTGGAGGAGCAAACATGCAAGTGAACTGGAAAGGCGTATTCCCCGCCGTGACGACGAAGCTCAAGCAGGACGGCTCGCTCGATCGTGACGCTATCGTGAACGGCCTGAACCGTCTGATCGACAACGGTGTCGGCGGCGTCGTGATGATGGGCATGGTCGGCGAGAACGCGCAGCTCACGCCCGAGGAAAAGCGCACGGTGCTGAAGATCGCGGTCGAAACCGTGAACGGGCGCGTGCCTGTGATCTCGGGACTGGCGGAACTGAACACGGCCAACGCGATGCAGTTCGCGAAAGACGCGGAAGCCATCGGCGTGCAAGGGCTGATGGTGTTTCCGGGCCTCACGTATCGATCGGACGATCGCGAGACCGTCGAATACTATCGGTCGATTGCGCGCTCGACGAAGCTCGGGCTCATGATCTACAACAATCCGCGCGGCTATGGCGTCGACATGCGGCCGGACTTGCTCGCGCAACTCGCGGATGAACCCAACGTCGTCGCGATCAAGGAAGAGACCTACGACACGACGCGCGTCACCGATCTCTACGCGCGCTTCGGCGACCGCTTCGTCGTGTTCTGCGGCGTCGACGATCTGATCGTGGAATCCGTCGCGCTCGGCGTGAAGGGCTGGGTTTCCGGCATGGCCAACGCGATGCCGAAGGAATCCGTCGATCTGCTGAATTACGCGGTCAACGGCGAATACGACAAGGCGCGCGCGCTCTATCGCGCGTTGATCGACTTGTTCCATCTCGACACGCACGTCAAGCTCGTGCAGTACATCAAGCTCGCGGAGAACATCACGGCGGGTTATCCGGAGTACGTGAAAGCGCCGCGCCTCTTGCTCGAAGGCGCGGAACGGCAACGGACCATCGAGATCGTCGAGAAGGCGATCGCCAACGTGCGGGCGCTCGCGCAATGAAATCGACGTTCTTCTGCATCGACGGACACACATGCGGCAATCCGGTGCGCGTCGTCGCGGGCGGCGCGCCGCCGCTCGAAGGCGCGAACATGATCGAACGGCGCGCGCACTTCCTGCGCGAGTTCGACTGGATACGCACCGCGCTCATGTTCGAGCCGCGCGGCCACGAAGTGATGTCCGGCAGCATTCTCTATCCGCCGACGCGCGCCGACTGCGATCTCGCGATTCTCTTCATCGAAGTGAGCGGATGCCTGCCGATGTGCGGGCACGGCACCATCGGCACGGTGACGACGGCCATCGAAAACGGACTCGTGCGGCCGCGCGAGCCGGGCGTGCTGCGGCTCGACACGCCCGCCGGTCTCGTGATCGCGCGTTACAGGATGAACGGCGAGCATGTCGATTCGGTGCAGCTCGTCAACGTGCCTTCGTTTCTGCATTCGCAAGACTTGTCCGTCGACGTCGAGGGCCTGGGCGAGATTCGTTTCGATGTCGCGTATGGCGGCAACTTCTACGCGATCGTCGAGCCGCAGCGCGACTACGAAGGGCTGCACGCGCTGAAGCCATCGGACATTCAGCGTCTGAGTCCGATCCTGCGTCAGAAGGCGAACGAAAAGTACGCGTTCGTGCATCCGGAAAACGATGCGATACGCGGCCTCAGTCACGTCATGTGGACGGGCGAGCCGACGGTGGAAGGCGCGAGCGCGCGCAACGCGGTGTTCTACGGCGACAAAGCCATCGACCGCTCGCCGTGCGGCACGGGCACGTCGGCGCGCATGGCGCAGCGTGTCGCGAAAGGGCAGTTGAAGATCGGCGAGCGCTTCGTGCATGAAAGCATCATCGGCACCTTGTTCGAAGGCGTGCCGATGGAAGCGGCGCGCGTCGGCGAATACGATGCGATCGTGCCGGCCATCGAAGGATGGGCGCGCGTGACGGGCCACAACACGATTTTCGTCGATGACCGCGATCCGCTCGCGCACGGATTCCTGCTGAAATAACGGAGAAAACGCATGCTGATTCTGAAGAACGCCCGCGTGCTCGACGCCGACCACGAACGCGACGACGGCCGCTATTCCATCGTCATCGACGGCGATGCGATCCGCGAAGTCACGCGCGAACCGGTCGAGGCGAGCGGCGCGCAAGTGATCGATGTCGGCGGCAAGACGGTGATGCCCGGCATGATCGATTGCCATGTGCATGTCATTGCATCGGTCGCGCATCTCGGCAACAACAGCCGTCTGCCGAACACGTTCGCCGTGCTGCGCGCCGTGCCGATCCTCGCGGGCATGCTCGATCGCGGCTTCACGACCGTGCGCGATGCGGGCGGGGCGGACTATGCGCTGTCGCGCGCGATCGAAGACGGCGTAATCGCGGGGCCGCGCTTGTTCGTCGCGGGCAAGGCGCTTTCGCAGACGGGCGGCCACGGCGATTTTCGCGAGCGCTTCGACAACGCCGATCCGGACCCGTGCGGCTGCAATCGCAACATGGGCGCGATCGGGCGCGTGGTCGACGGCGTCGACGAAATGCGCAAGGCCGTGCGCGAGGAGATGCGCGCGGGTGCGAATCACATCAAGATCATGGCGTCGGGCGGCGTGGCTTCGCCGACCGATCCCATCGGCAATCTGCAATTCTCCGTCGACGAAGTGAAGGCCGCCGTCGAAGAAGCGGAATCGCATCAGACGTATGTGATGGCGCATGCGTACACCGCGAAGGCGATTGCGCGTGTCGTGAAGCTCGGCGTGCGCACGATCGAGCACGGCAATCTGATCGATGAAGATGCCGCGCGCGTGATGGCCGAACACGGCGCCTACGCGGTGCCGACGCTCGTCACCTATGACGCGATGTCAAAGGTCGGCGCGCAAATGGGCCTCGCGCAAGACACGCTCGACAAGAATGAATCGGTGCGCAAGCGCGGTCTCGAAGCGCTCGCGATGCTGCACGAACGCGGCGTGAAGATCGGCCTCGGGAGCGATCTGCTCGGCGACATGCATCAGTATCAAAGCGATGAGTTGTCGATACGCGCGAATATCGTCGGCGCCTTCGAGGCGATTCGTCAGGCGACGGCCATCGGCGCGGAGATCGTCAACATGAAGGGCAAGCTCGGCGTCGTCGCGGCGGGCGCGTACGCGGATTTGCTCGTCGTCGATGGCGATCCGCTGAAGGATATTCGCGTGCTGACAGGGCAGGGCGAGCGCATCGCGGGCGTGATGAAAAACGGTGCGTGGGTACGCGAGAAGTTGCTGTGAACACGCGTGTTACGATGCCGCACCTTCACGCCTAAGCCGATAAAACATGTCTCCGGTCGCCGCCAAATCCCTTCGAAAAGAGAGCGACTTCACGCACAGGATCGTGCGCACGACGACGGTCGAACTCGTCACGACCGCGATCCGGCAACGCATTCTGTCGGGCGATCTCGCGCCGGGCGAAGTGCTGCGCCAGGAAGCGCTCGCCGATGAACTCGGCGTGAGCCGCGTGCCGATCCGCGAAGCGATCACGCGGCTTACCGGAGAAGGGTTGCTGACGAAGGTGCCGCACAAGGGCGCGTATGTCGCGGAGCTGTCGATCGAAGAAGTGCAGGAGACGTTCGAAATCCGCATTCGGCTGGAGCCGTGGCTGTTTTCGCAGGCGATCCCGCATATCACCGATGCCGAGATCGCGAAAGCCGAAAAGCTCGTCGCCGAAATGGATACCGCCGATTCGGGCGTCTGGGGCCAGTTGAACTGGCGTCTGCACGAGACGCTTTATCTGCCGGCGCGGCGCGACATCACATTGCAGATGCTGCGCGTGCTGCACGATCGCAGCGACCGCTATTTCCGCTTTCAGGTGGTGCAGGTGCCGATCCGCGAGCAGTCGCACGAAGAACACATGAACCTGATAGACGCATGCAAGAAGCGCGATGCGAAGCTCGGCGCGAAGCTGCTGGAACAGCACGTCAAGACGGCGGCGCAGCAGATCATCTCGGTCGTGGAGACGATCATGTCGCGTCAGGGTTGAGGACGAGCCGCACGCTCGCCGCATCGCGCGCATCGACTTCGATGTGAGCATCGCCGGCGGCGGCGATGTGCGCGAACGCGGTTTCATCGACCATCACGACGGGCACGTTCGACGCATAGAGTTCGTTCGCGACGATCGCGCCGATCGACAGAATCAGATCGCGCTCCGCGAGCACGATGCCCGCGGGCCCGGTGCCGTTGCGCAACGCTTCGGCGAGCACGCTGCTGCTCGAACTCGATCCGCGCGCACGCGGCATCACGAGAATGCGCGACGCGAGACTTTGGCCGTGACCGGGATGCGTCGCATCGACGATCAGGCCGCGCTCAGCGTCGTAACCGCCCCAGAAGCTGAGCGGCGGCAACGCGATTCCCGACGCGCGCGCGTGGCCCGGAACGAGCGTGACGGCCTCAAACGTGTTCATCGATGCACACCTTTCCTTCGAACGCCGATCGCACGCATTCGCTCATGCTCCCGAACGCGACCGTCACGCCGATATTCGCCGGCGCGTAATGCGCCCATTTGCCCGAGTTGGTCATCACGAGGCCGCTCACCTGCTTCATCACCGGCGTGATGTACGTGCAGGTATCGACGACGATCTGCACGCCGCGTGCCGCGAGCTTCTGCGCAATGCCTTCTTCCTCGAGTTGCCACAGCACGAAGCGGCTCGTGTTCACGTAGATATCGCAGCGCGGCGCGCCGTCGTGACGCCCCATGAGCGCGGCAAGCGTGCGAAATTCATCGACGGAAAAGTGCGGCGTGCCGAGGCTCACCGCGGCGAGCGCATCGCCGGGTTTCGCGTGCGACCAACCCGCGCGCACGTCGTGAAGATCGGCTGCGCTGACGGCAATCGTGCGTTCGGGCGCGCGGCCCTGAAGCGCGGCATCGAGCGTCGCGGCTTCCGGCGTGATGCCGACCGCATGGAACAGCCCCACCGATCCGCTCGATGCCGCCGCCGCGCCGAGCGCTCTGAGTTCGTCTTCGGTGGTGTCGCCGGGCAGGCCGGTGATCGCGGCGACCGTCGCGCCGGCAATGCCGCCGAGCAGAAAGCCGAGCGCGGCGAAATCGGCATCGCGATGCGGCGACGCGCGCAGATCGGGCGCGGCGATCACGATGCGCGCCGCGCGATTCGCCGTCACATGCAGGCCCGCATCCGGCACGCGCGCGGTGATGGCGGCGGCGAGATCGAGGAAATCGCCGTAACGGCTCGTGCGCGCGCCGAGCACGGAGTTCGCGAAAACGATCGCATTCGATTCGGCCCACGCGATCTGATCGCCCAGCTTCGGACGATGCTTCAATTGATACGGCGCGCAGGTGAAGCTGGCTTCGCATCCGAGTTCTAGATGCGCCTGCATGAGCCGCTTGCCAGCGCTCGCGATACCGGCGTCGCCGCGAAAGAGTTCCGGGTGAATGAGATCGAGCGAGCCGACATTGAGCGTGGTCGGCACGGCGACCTTCGCGCCGCTCGCGACGAAGCGCTCGACGAAATCGAGACTCGCCGCGCCGTGATACAGACAGCCGTCGATATGCGCGCCCGAGATATCGATGAGCGCATCGGCATCCATGACGCGCGCCGTCGCCGCGACGATACGCATCGCGAGCGCGAGGCCATCGCCGAAATCGCCGTTGAGCATGGCGGTGTCGCGTGGGGAAAGTGTGAGCATCGGATTCGCTGACGCAGCGCGGAGGGATGTCAGCGCAGTCTACCCGAAGCGGGTGGCGCGGCGCGTTCGCGCGTCTGGCCTACTGGCAAGATTGCAAAACTTCTAAACGCGGAGGCGGGCAGTCATGGGCGTATTGAGCGGGATAAAGGTTCTGGAATTCGAGGCGATCGGTCCTGCGCCGTTCGGCTGCATGTTGCTCGCCGATATGGGCGCGGACGTGCTGCGTATCGATCGGGCCGTCGCGCCCGGCGATCTCGGTCCGAAGGTCAGCGGCAAGCACAAGAATCTGACAGGGCGCGGCCGGCGCTCGGTCACGCTCGATCTGAAAAAGCGCGAATCGGCCGAGGCCGCGCTCGAACTGATGTCGAAGGCGGATGTCGTCATCGAAGGATTCCGTCCGGGCACGATGGAGCGTCTCGGCCTCGGCCCGGACGCCGCGCTCGCGCGCAATTCGAAGCTCGTCTACGGACGCATGACCGGTTGGGGACAGACGGGGCCGCTCGCGCAAAGCGCCGGGCACGATCTGAACTACGTCGCGTTGTCGGGCGTGCTGTCGGGAATCGGCCGCGCGGGCGAAGCGCCGGTGCCGCCGCTCAACCTCGTCGGCGATTATGGCGGCGGCGGCATGCTGCTCGCGCTCGGCGTCGTGGCGGCGCTTCTCAACGTGCAGCGCGGCGGCGCGGGTCAGGTCGTCGATGCCGCGATGATCGAAGGCGCCGCGCAACTCGGCACGACCGTCTGGGGCTTGATCGCATCGGGCAACTGGCGCGAGACGCGCGAAAGCAATCTGCTCGATGGCGGCACGCCGTGGTACGACAGCTATCGCACCCGCGACGGGCATTACATGTCGGTCGGTGCAGTGGAGGCGCGCTTCTATGCGGAACTGCTGCAGAAGCTCGGGCTCGCCGATGCGGGTTTGCCAGCGCAGCACGATCGCGCCGGATGGCCCGTGCTGAAGGCGCGGTTCACGGCGGCTTTTGCCGAGCGCACGCGCGACGAATGGTGCCGCGTGTTCGATGGCAGCGATGCGTGCGTCGCGCCCGTGCTCGGCTTCTCGGAAGCGCCGGCGCACGCGCATCATCGGGCGCGCGGAAGCTTCGTCGAGTTCGATGGCGTCGTACAGCCCGCGCCCGCGCCGCGCTTTTCCGCGACGCCATCCGCGATCTCGCGCCCCGCGCCGCAACGCGGCGAAGGCGGGCGCGATGCACTTCGGGATTGGGGGTTGAACGACGCGGAACTGACGCGTTTGCGCGCGAGCGGATTGGGATTCAACGCGGAAGATTGATCGGCGGGACGAGCGGCCGCGTGGAGCGCGGCCGCTGTGGCAGGATTACCTTTGTCCGAATCGCCGGACGAAGCAATAGAAAATCCACGGATGAATCTTCAGCATCGCCATGACGATCGACAGCTTCGGCCGACTGTCCGAATACATGCCGAGCAAATGCGCCATGCGCAACTTTTCTGACACGCTGCGTAGAATCGGCTTCGCGGAACCGTAAGTCGGCGCCTTCATCGCCGCCTGAAACGCAATTGTGCGATACGCATAGATGTACTTCAACCGGAACAGCAGACGCCGGTAATTCGGTATAGGCATCGACGCCGTGAGTCTCTCCACGCGATCGACAATCGCAAAGAGATCCACGATCTTCGGATTGAAGCGCGTCGAAATTCCCGCTTCCCGATACATATACGCGTACAAGGTATCGGGCATCAGCCGCACGATTTTCGACTTCCCGAGCGTCTGGACCGAGACGACGATATCCTCGTAAATCAGTCCGGTCGGATGTTCCACGGCGAGAAAAATCGAACGGCGCACGAGTTTGTTGCAGCAATACGCCTGCAAGGACAAATCGAGGATTTTCTCGACCGCCTGCACGCCGCTGATAACGGCGTCGCCCGTCTCGATGCGGTAATTGACCTTGCCATCCGGCGTCAGATTCTCGGCGGCGAAGACCACGACGTCTGCATTGTGCTTGTCGGCTTCCTGGATCACACGGCGAATGGTGTCGTGATGAATGTGATCGTCACTGTCGACGCACAAAACGTATTCGCCACGCGCCGCCATTGCGGCGATTTTGCGGGTTTCGGCCAGTCCTTTGTTCTTGAGATTCTTGATGAGTTTCCACGATATTCTGTTTTGCTTTTCCAGAATGCGTGAAGTCATTTCGCCGGATCGATCAGGACTGCTGTCGTCGACGGCAATAATCTCAAAGTCGGTGGAGGTTTGTGACAATAGCGAGTCGAGGCATTCTTCAATGTACGGCTCGACTTTGTACACGGGCAGCAGGACACTGATTTTTGGCGGTGCTTGCATGTATTGTCAGTCCCAGCTTCGAGACCTTTTTCAGTAGAACGGCTTAGGGATTCTACTTGGTGCATCGCATGCACGCATCAGGGTCATTGACTATTGCCAAACCGGTGCATGGTTCAATTCAGCAGATTTTCCCTGCTATATCTTGTTTCAACAAGAACTTAATACTTCAGTTCTCCTGCTATTCACGAATTAATGACCGGGCTGACGCGAAGGCGGTCAATTATGGACTTCGAAAACTTATCGCGTTCCCATGGCGATAAAAAGCAAAAAGGCACGTTCGGCTCTATCCGAACGTGCCAAAGAGAAGCAGCCACTCCAAGGAAAATCGATCGCTCTACTGCAAGTTGCCCGCAACCGCCACCGTCTGGCCGGTAATGTAATTCGACTCGGGCGAGCAGAACAGATAGACGCCGCCCGCGGCTTCTTCCGGCGTGCCGCCACGACCGAGCGGATTGCGCTGTGCGTGCGTCTTCAGCATGTCGGCGTTGAGGCCGACACGGATGTCGCGCCCGTCGATCTTCACGGTCTGCGCCTGCTCCGTGCTCACGGTCATGCGCGTATGGATGAGCCCGAAAGCCACGGCGTTGACGTTCACGTTGAAGCGGCCCCATTCGCGCGCCAGCGCGCGCGTCATCCCGATCACGCCCGCTTTCGCCGACGAGTAGTTCATCTGACCGGCGTTACCGTTCAGCGCGGACGTCGACGAAATGTTCACGATCTTGCGGTAATTGTCGCGTCCGGCTTCCTTGTCGGCGGCGTGCAGCGCCTTGATGTGCGGATACGCGGCGCGCAGGATGCGAAACGGCGCGGTCAGATGGCAATCGAGCACCGCGTACCATTGCTCGTCGGTCATCTTCTGCACGACGTCGTCCCAGGTGAAACCAGCGTTATTCACGATGATGTCGATGCCCTTGAACGAATTTATCGCCGTGCCGATGAACCGGTCCGCAAAATCCGGCGCGGATACGTTACCGACACACGCCACCGCTTCCGTGCCTTGCTTGCGCAGCAGTTCCACGGTTTCCTGCGCGGGTTCGGCATCGAGATCGTTGATGACGAGGCGCGCGCCTTCGCTCGCGAGCTTCATCGCGATCGCCTGACCGATGCCGCGTCCCGAGCCGGTTACCAATGCCACTTTGCCTTCGAGCTTTCCCATGATGTCTTCCTGATGATTGAAGTCAGAGCGCGATCACCGCGTCGCCGAGCACGCGCGGTTCGCCATATTGATTGACGGTCTGGATCTCGAGCCGCACGCGGCGTTCGCCGTCGGCTTCGAATTTTTCGGTGACCTTGCCCGTGCACGTCACGACATGCCCGAGCTGCGTGATGCCGACAAAGCGCACGCCGAACGCACGAAGCTGCCGTTGCTCCACCCACGACGTCAACAGCCGGCCGAGCCAGGCCATCGACAACATGCCGTGCGCGAACACGTCCGGCACGCGGGCGCGCCGCGCATAGTCGGTGTCGATGTGAATGGCGTTGTGATCGCCCGATGCGCCCGCGAACAGCGCGAGCATCGTGCGGTCGACGGGCGGAAGGGTGAGCGGCGGCAAGCTGTCGCCGATCTGGATCGAATCGAAATTGATGGTGCTCATTCGCATTTCCCCGCTTATCGCTGAACGACGACGCTGCGCAGATCGGCAACGTGCTCGCCGCGCTGGTTCGTGACACGCGTCTCGCGCACGATGAACCACAGCGCGCCGTTCTTCTTGTCGTAGATATCGGCGATGCGGCTCTCGAAGCGCAGCACGTCGCCCGCATACGCCATGCGGTGATACGTGAACGACTGCTCGCCGTGGAGAATGCGCGACGAGACGATGCCGATCGCCTCGCGCCACGCCGTCGACGGCTGCTCGAATTCGAGCGAGAACAGGAACGTCGGCGGCAGCGGCAGCGCCGGATAACCGGCGTCGTGAGCGGCGGCTTCGTCGAAGTAGACCGGATTGGTTTCGCCGATCGCCTTCGCGAAGAAGCGCAGACGCCACGCGTCCGCCGTCGCGGAATAGACCGGCAACTTCATGCCGATGTGTTGTTTGTCGATCGCCATTACGCAGTCTTCTTGTAGATGGTGACGACGCCCGCGCCGCCCAGCCCGAGGTTGTGCTGCAATGCGATCTTCGCGTCCTTGACCTGACGGTCGCCGGCCGTGCCGCGCAACTGATGCGTCAGCTCGTAGCATTGCGCGAGACCCGTCGCGCCGAGCGGATGCCCCTTGGAAAGCAGGCCGCCCGACGGATTCGTCACCCATTTGCCGCCGTAGGTGTTGTCGCCATCCATGACGAGGCGCTCGCCTTCGCCTTCCTTGCACAGGCCGAGTCCTTCGTAGGTCAGCAGTTCGTTCTGCGCGAAGCAGTCGTGCAGTTCGATCACGTCGATGTCTTCGGGACCGACGCCCGCCTGCTCGTATGCCTGCTGCGCCGCGTTGCGCGTGATGTCGAAGCCGACGACGCGGATCATGTCGCGCGCTTCGTACGTGCTCGGCAGATCGGTGGCGAGCGACTGGCCGGCGATCAGCACGTCGGTGCGCAGGCCGTGCTTGCGCGCGAAGGCCTCGGACACGACGATCGCCGCCGCGCCGCCGCATGTCGGCGGGCAGGCCATCAGGCGCGTGAGCACGCCTTCCCAGAGCATCGGCGCGTTCATCACGTCTTCGGTCGTCACGACGTTGCGGAACACCGCGAGCGGATTGCGTGCCGCGTGCTCGCTCGCCTTCGCGCGAATGCGGGCGAACGTTTCGAGCTTCGTGCCGTACTTGCGCATGTGCGCCTGGCCCGCGCCCGCGAACTGGCGAATCGCCGTGGGCACTTCCGTGTTGTCGACGAGTTCGTTCGTCAGGCTGATCGCACGCTCGAGCGCGGCCGCGCGATCCGGCCATTTCGGCAGCAGCGGTCCCGGCTGCATGAATTCGAAGCCGAAGGCGAGCGCGCAATCGACCGCGCCGCTTTCCACGGCCTGGCGCGCAAGCCAGAGCGCCGACGAACCCGTCGCGCAGTTGTTGTTGACGTTGATGACCGGAATGCCCGTCATGCCGACGCGATAAAGCGCTTTCTGGCCGCACGTCGAATCGCCGTACACATAACCCGCGTAAGCCTGCTGGATGGCCTTGAAGTCGAGGCCGGCGTCGGCGAGCGCATCGCGGATCGCGATTTCGCCCATCACGTCGTACGTCTCGCTTGCACCCGGCTTCTTGAACGGAATCATTCCCACGCCCGCGACATACACCTTGCGACTCATGTGCTTCTCCTTCAGTGATTGAGGATTCGATGGATTCAGAGCTTGCGCGAGATGAGGTCTCGCATGACTTCACTGGTGCCGCCGAAAATGCGCGAGACACGGGCGTCGACGAATGCGCGCGCCACCGGATACTCCAGCATGTAGCCGTAGCCGCCGTGCAGTTGCACCATCTCGTCGAGCGCCTTGCCGAGCGCTTCGGTCGAATAGAGCTTGGCGATCGCGGATTCCTCGAGCGTCAGCCGGCGGTGCGTGTGCTCGCCGATGTAGTGATCGATCATCAGACGCACCGCGATCGCCTGCGCCTTGATGTCCGCGAGCTTGAACTTGGTGTTCTGAAAGTCCCACACGGTCTGTCCAAACGCGCGACGGTCCTTCACGTAATCGATCGTGTGCTGCAGGCAGGTTTCGAGACGCGCCGCCGCGCTCACCGCGATCGAGAGCCGTTCCTGCGGCAATTCCGCCATCAGATAGGCGAAGCCCTTGCCTTCGTCGCCGAGCCGGTTCGCGACGGGCACGCGCACGTCGTCGAAGAAGAGTTCGGCGGTGTCCTGCGCGTGCAATCCGACCTTGTCGAGCTTGCGGCCGCGGCGAAAGCCTTCGCGCGTCGCTTCGACGACGATCAGGCTCACGCCCTTCGCGCCCGCAGCCGGATCGGTCGTGCAGACGACCACGATCAGATCGCAGTTCAGACCGTTCGTGATGAAGGTCTTGCTGCCGTTGATGACGTACTCGTTGCCTTCGCGCCGCGCGGTGGTTCGCACGGCTTTGAGATCGCTGCCGACGCCGGGCTCGGTCATCGCGATCGCGAGAATCTGCTCGCCCGCGCAAATCGCGGGAAGCCATTTCTGCTTCTGCTCTTCATTGCCGATGCGCGCGATATACGGTGCGACGATGTCCGAGTGCACGCCAAAGCCCGGTCCGCTCACGCCCGTGTGCGCCATCTCTTCGACGAGCACGGCGACGTGCCCGAAGTCGCCGCCGCCGCCGCCGTACTCCGACGGAATCGACGTGCACAGCAGCCCTTGCTTGCCGGCCTTGAGCCATGTTTCACGATCCACGCAACCGGCCTTATCCCATTGCGCCTGGCGCGGAACGCATTCGCGCTCGAAGAATCTGCGCGCAGTAGTCCGAAGCATTTCGTGATCGTCTCTGAAGACGGTTCGATTGATGTGCATTGCAAGCTCCTCTTGTTTTGTTATCGGCGCGCGCGGACGATGTGCTGGCCCGGTTCGGTCCCGTACAGCTCGTCGATCAGATGCGCCCGGCGCGCGCGCGTGGTCGCCTGATTGACGTAACCTTTGTCGGCGATTTCGTTGGCATCGAGCGATGGCGGTTCGGCCATCAGCATGAGCCGTTCGATGACGAGCGTCGCGCCGGCGGGCTTTTGCCGCACGAGCCGTTCGCGCAAAGCTCCGATGACGAGCGGATGCGCGATGAGCGACTTCGCATCCAGCGACGCCAGCTCGGGCGCGAGGCGCTGGCATGCCGCGACGTTCGGCCAGGCGAGCGCCGCGAGATAGTCGCGGTCGTGACCGCAGATCACGGCGTCGGAAACGAGCGGCGCGCAGCAGTCGACGAGCGCGAGCCGCAACGCGCCGACGCGCACCCAACTGCCGTTCGCGAGCTTGAAGTCTTCGACGGTGCGGCCCGCGAACTCCATGCCCCTCGCCGGATCGGCGGGATCGGCGAGGCGCACGGCATCGCCGAAACGGAAGAAGCCTTCTTCGTCGAAAGCGGCGGCGGTCAAATCCGGCTGGCCGATGTAGCCGCCGAACACGTTCGGGCCGCGCATGCGGATTTCATAGCGTCCGTCGCCGCCCGGAAGCGGCAGCAGCTTGACTTCGGTGCCGAGCGACGGCGTGCCGATATTGCCCGGTGTGTCGGTCGCCCAGCCGCAGTACGTGCCCATTCCCGACGTTTCCGTGGCCGCGAGTCCCGAGCAGAACGTCATGCGCTCGCCGATGGTCTTCTCCGCGACGGCCTGAATGCGGTTCCACACTTCGACCGGCATGCTCGCGCCGCCATATCCGAAGAAGCTGGCTTTGCCGAAGAGATTCTGTGCGAGCAGCGGATCGCGTTCGAGTTCGTTCGACAGCGCGGCCCAGGCGGACGGCACGCTCGTATAGATGGTCGGCGCGACGTCGCGAAGATTGCGCAGCGTGCGCTCGATCATGCCGGGAAGCGGCCGGCCATCGTCGATGTAATGCGTCGCGCCGAACTGGATTGCGCGCCCGAGATGCAGCACGCCGCCCAGGCCGTGATGCCACGGCAGCCAGTCGAGGAACACGGGCTGCGATTCGCGCAGCCACGCGAGATTGTCCGAATAGTAGGCCGCCACCGCGCCGAGATTGCGGTACGTGAGGCGCACGCCCTTCGGTGCGCCGGTCGAGCCGGAGGTGAAGAGCACGCGCGCGGTGTCGTCGTTTTGGATGGCCGCATGCGCTTGCTCGACCGTTTGCAGCCGCGCGTCCGATAGAGGAAGAGCGGTCAACGCGTCCCATGCGATGTGTCCTGCCAGCGCCTGTTTCACTGCGATGACAGGCGCGCCGTTCAGCGGCAGCGCCGCGAGCGCCCGCGCGAACGGACCGGTTTCCTGCACGAACACCGCGCCGGGCGGCACGCGTTCGCAAATCGCCTTGAGTCGCGCGAAGTCCTTGCTGAGCAGCGCATAAGTGGGCGAAATGGGCGCGCTCGGAATGCCCGCGTATTCGGCGGCGAGCAGCACGACAGCCTGTTCGATCGAGTTGCCGGACAGCAGCATCAGCGGACGTTCCGCGCCGAGGCCCATTTCGAGCAGCGCGGCGCCGACCGTGCGGACTTGCCGCCACAGTTCGCTCCAGCTCAACGCGCGCCACGCGCCGTCTTCGCCGCGCTCGCAGAAGGCGGGCGTGTCGCCGCGTTCGGCGGCCCAGAGCGGAATGAAATCGGCGAAGGAACGCTGCGCGATGTCCGGCAACGGACGGTCGCAGCGAAGAATCAGCGTGCCGTCGGCGCGGCGCTCCACGAGCGTGCGGCGTTGCGGAAACCGCACGGGACGATATCGCGGCTTCGTCGCGTCGCTTGCTTCTAACGTACTCATTACGCCTGTCTCCTGAGCATGTTTGGCTTCTTTCCGATCGGGCTTGGGTGCCTGATTCGAGCGCTCTGCACTTTTCAGAAGCATACGGCTTGCGCGCAAGGCGGCGACCACCCGAGGTGGGTGGCGGCTCCTGTGGCGCCGCAGCGTATCTTCATTCCACGATGCGGCACAACGCGAAGTCGCTGAAAACGCGCATCGGTGAAGCCATCGAATCAAAGGGAGACGTCATGGATCTGGGTATCGCCGGGAAGGTCGCGCTCGTCACGGGCAGCGGACGCGGCATTGGAGCGGAAGTCGCGCGCATGCTGGCGGCGGAAGGCGCGCGCATCGTCGTGTCCGATATCGACGCCGCCGCCGCAGACGAAGTCGCAAGCGGTCTGCAAAAGAGCGGCGCGCAGGCGATCGCGGTGCGCTGCGACGTATGCAGCGAGGACGAAGTGCGGCACGTCGCGAACGCGGCGGACGAAGCCTTCGGCGGCGTCGACATCCTCGTGAACAACGCGGGCTTCAACAAGGACCGCTATCTGACGAAGATGACCGAGCCCGAATGGGACTCCGTCGTCGACGTGATCCTGAAAGGCGCGTTTCACAGCAGCCGCGCGGTGTTGCCCGGCATGATGGCGCGCAAGTGGGGGCGCATCGTGAACATCTCTTCGCGCTCCGTGTTCGGCAATCCGGGGCAAACCAACTACAGCGCCGCCAAACTCGGCCTGATCGGTTTCACGCGCGCGCTCGCGCTCGAACAGGCGAAGTTCGGCATCACCGTGAACGCGGTCGCGCCGGGCTTCGTCGAGACCGAACTGATGCGCGCCAATCCCACGTACGAAACGCTGCGCGACTCGGCGATCGCCAAAACGCCGGTCGGCTTTCTCGGCATGCCCGGCGACATCGCGTCGGCGGTTGCGTTCATCGCGTCGGAGCGCGCGCGCTACATCTCCGGCGTCACGCTGTACGTCACGGGCGGGCGCTTCTCGTCCTGAACGCGCATTCATTTACCCATCATTCGAAGACGCAGGTGGCACATGGATTTTGATTTCGACGCGGATCAGGTCGCGCTGCGCGACAGCATCCGCCGTTATATGCGCAATGAAGTCGTGGCGCGCATCGACGAATGCGAGAAGGCGCGGCGCATTCCGCTCGACCTGCTCGCGGGCGTGAGCCAGTTCGGCTATATCGGCGGCCTGCTGCCGGAAGAAGACGGCGGCATGGGCCTCGATTTCGTCACTTGGGCGATGATGCTCGAAGAATGCGGCTATTTCTGGGGCTCGCTGCGCACCATCGTCAATATCACGAACGTGTTCTGCCGGCTCGTTTCGCATCAGGGCAACGACGAGCAGAAGGCGCGTTTTCTCGCGCCCGTGCTCGCGTCGCAAAAGGGCGCGTGCGTCGCGTTCAGCGAGCCGAATCACGGCTCGAATCCGGCGGGCATCGAAACGCGCGCCGAAGATCGCGGCGATCACTACGTGCTCAACGGCACGAAGCTGTGGATCACGAACGGCGTCGCGGCCGATTACGCCATCGTGCTCGCGCGCACGCACAGCAAGACGTGCGACGGCGGCCACTCGCTCTTTCTGGTCGACAAGTCGCAGACGCCCGTCGAGGCGCGGCTCGTCGACAAGATGGTGCTGAAGGCGTCGGGCACGTCCGAGCTTTTTCTCAACGATCTGCGCATTCCGAAGGAAAACCTGCTCGGCGCGGAAGGCGGCGCCCTCAAGGTGATGGCGATCGGACTGAACTACGGCCGCATGAATATTGCGATGGGCGCGGTCGGCGCGGCGCAGGCGGCGCTCGATCTGTCCGTCGAATACGCGAAGACGCGCAAGCAGTTCGGCAAGCCGATCGGCCAGTTCCAGCTCGTGCAGAAGCATATCGTCGACATGATGGTGCGCACCGAAGCTGCGCGCGCGCTCGGCTACAAGGCGGCCGTCGCGTTGCAGAAGGGTTTGCCCGCGCGCATCGAATGCTCGATCGCGAAGCTCTATGCTGCCGAAGCGGCGCATGAAGTGGCGAAGATCGCGATCGGCGTGCACGGCGGCATCGGCTATTCGACGGAGTATCCGCTGGAGCGCATATTCCGCGACACGAGCGGCGGCACCATTCCCGAAGGCACCGCCGAAGTGCAGACGCTGATCGTCGGGCGCGAAGTGCTCGGCATGTCGGCGATCGTGTGAGGCGCGCATGAACCAGGAAAACATGCTCGCGCCGCGCGACCTCGACACCGCGCGCTACTACTGGGAAGACCTGGAGCCGGGCTTCTCGTTCGAAACGGCGAGCCGCACCGTGACCGAAGCGGACGTCGTGAGCTTCGCCGCGCTTTCCGCCGATTACAACCGCGTGCACGTCGATGCCGAATACGCCGCGAGCACGCCGTGGGGCGCGCGCATCGCGCACGGCATGCTCGTCGCGTCGATCGTGTCGGGATTGAACACGCGCACGGTGGTCAATCAACTGCTCGAGCCGTCGCTGATCGGCATGCTGGAGACGCGCATCCGCTTTCCGAAGCCGACGCTCATCGGCGACACGATCAAGGCGCGCATCGAAATCAGCGACAGGCGCGAGACGTCGAACCCGGCGCGCGGCATCGTCGATTTCAGGCGTGTGGCGGTCAATCAGCGCGGCGAGACCGTCTGCGAATGCGACGTACGCATGATGGTCCTGCGCCGCGCGCAGAACGATTCATAAGGAGACAGCATGGTCAGCACCGAAATCGGCTACACGACGATCGACAGGATCACCGTGCGCGGCAAGGATCTGTCGAAGGACATTCTGGGCAAACTCGACTTCGTCGAAACGATGATGTTGACGATCCTGAACCGCGTGCCCGACGAGCGCGAAAAGCGCATGGTCAATCTCATTCTCGTGACGGCGTGCGATCACGGCCTGACGCCTTCCGCGATGAGCGCGCGTCTCACGTATCTCGGCGCGCCCGAGGCGATGCAGGCGGCGGTCGCGGCTGGGCTCCTCGGCGCGGGCAGCGTCTTTCTCGGCACGACGCAGAACGCGGCGGAGATGCTTATCAAGGCCGGTCGCGAATTGCGCGACGACGCGAGCGAGGACGACATCACCGCGTGCGCGCGCGAGACCGTGCGGCGCGCGAAGGAAGCGAAGCAGCCGATCTACGGCGTCGGGCATCCGATCCACATCCACGGCGATCCGCGCGTCGCGACGCTCGCGCAGGCATCGCGCGACAACGGCTATTTCGGCAAGCACTGGCGGCTCGTGTTCGCGATCGAGCGCGTGCTGCGCGACGAGCACGGCAAGAACCTGCCGCTCAACGCCGTGGGCGCGATCGGTGCGATCGTCGCGGACATGTCGCTCGATCCGCTGCTCGCGCGCGGCTTCATGCTCGTCGGGCGCGCGGCGGGGCTCATCGCGCATCTGTACGAGGAGCGTCAGAACCCGGTCGCGCAGCAAATCTGGGATCTTGTGTTGACGCAGGACGAGCGCAACGAAATTCCGGCGCGCTCACGCACGCGCTGAGCCGCCAGCCGACGCTAACTCAGGCGCTCCGCGAAGGGGCGCCTCCAGAAGGAAGTGCCATGAACCTCAGCTATTCAAGCGCGGATCTCGCGTTCCGCGACCAGGTACGCCGCTTTCTCGCAGAGAACCTGCCCGTGGATCTGCGAGAGAAAGTGCTCAATCATCGTCACCTCGATGCCGACGACTTCGTGCGCTGGCAGCGCATTCTGTATCAGCATGGCTGGGGCGCGCCCGGCTGGCCGGCCGAGTTCGGCGGCACGGGCTGGAGTGCGTTGCAGCGGCTGCTGTTCGATATCGAATGCGGCATCGCGGGTGCGCCGCGTCAGCTTCCATTCGGCCTCAACATGATCGGCCCGGTGCTGATGAAGTTCGCGAGCAAGGCGCAGCAGGCGCGCTTCCTGCCGCGCATTCCGACCGCCGAGGACTGGTGGTGTCAAGGCTATTCCGAACCGGGCGCGGGTTCGGATCTCGCCTCGCTGAAAACACGGGCGGTGCGCGACGGAGACCATTACATCGTCAACGGGCAAAAGACCTGGACGACCTACGCGCAGCACGCCGACTGGATGTTCTGTCTCGTGCGAACCGATCCCGAAGCGAAGCCGCAAAGCGGCATCTCGCTGCTGCTGATCGACATGAAAAGCCCCGGCATCACCGTGCGTCCGATCCGCACGCTCGAAGGCCTCACCGATGTCAACGAAGTCTTCATCGACGAAGTAAAGGTGCCCGTCGAAAACCTCGTCGGCGAGGAGAACTGCGGCTGGACCTACGCGAAATACCTGCTCGGCCATGAGCGCACGGGTATCGCGGGCATCGGCAATTGCAGACGCGAGCTGAATTACGTGAAGGCGCTGGCGCAGCGCGAGCGCCGCCACGGCAAGCCGCTCGCGGACGACGTGCGCGTGCGCGAGAAGATCGCGTGCATCGAGGCCGAAGTGCTGGCGCTCGAAATGCTGCTGATGCGCGTCGCGTCGCAGGCGAGTCAGCGCGGCGCGGGCGTGGAATCGTCGATCCTCAAGATTCGCGGGTCCGAACTGCAGCAGTCGTTGTCGGCGCTGCAACTCGATATCGCCGGGCCGAATGCGGTGCCGTTCTCGCCCGACTGGCTCGCCGACGGCTTCGACGGATGGACGCCCGATCCCGGTCATGGCGCGAGCATCGGCAGCTTCTATCTGGAGATGCGCAAGCCGACCATCTACGGCGGCACGAACGAGGTGCAGAAGGAAATCATTGCGAAAGCGGTCATCGAGGGATGAGATCGGACATGGACTTTTCATACAGCGAAGAACAGCGCCAGCTCGCGGACAGCCTGAGGCGCTTCACGGAAGAGCGCTATCCGCTGGAGGCGCGCCGCAAGGCGAACGGTTTCAGCCGCGACGCGTGGCGAACCTACGCGGAATTCGGCGTGCTGGGGCTCGTGATCGGCTCCGAGCACGGCGGTTTCGATGGCCAAGCCACGGACACATTCGCCATTCAGTTCGAAGCGGGCCGCGCGTGCTTGCCAGAGCCGCTCATTCCGTGCGCGGTCATGGCGGCCGGGCTGATTCAGCGATACGCCACCGAAGCGCAACGCGAAGCGTGGCTGCCGCCGATCGCCGAAGGCCGCGAGATCGTGACGCTCGCGTATCAGGAGCCGTGTGCCCGCTACGACTTCGCGCGTCCGTCGACGGTAGCCGAAGCGCGTGACGACGGCTTCCTGCTCGACGGCGAGAAAGTTCACGTATGGCATGGCGCCGTCGCGCAATCGCTGATCGTATCGGCGTGGAACGCGTCGGCGCAGGCAATGTCGCTGTTCGTCGTGCCGTCGTCGGCTGCCGGCGTGACGATTCGCGCCTATCCGACGCTCGACGGCACGCACGATGCGCAAGTCACGCTGAAGGCGGTGCGCGTGCCGAAAAGCGCGCTCATCGGCGATACCGCGCGCGGCGAAGCGATGCTCGAAAGCGCACTCGAACTCGGCATCGCGGCGCAATGCGCGGCAAGCGCGGGCGCGCTGGAACGCCTCGTCGAGATGACGGCCGAATATCTGAGCACGCGCAAGCAGTTCGGCCAGCCGCTCGCGCGCTTTCAGGCGTTGCGCCATCGCGTCGCGGACATGGCCGTGCAAAAGGAACTGGCGTTGTCGATGGCGCATCTGGCGGCATCGGCCATCGATCATCCGAGCGTCATCGAGCGGCGTCGCATGATTTCGTCGGCGAAGCTGATCGTGAGCCGCGCGGCGCGTTTCGTCGGCGAGCAGGCCGTGCAGTTGCACGGCGGCATGGGCGTTACGGCGGAACTGGCTGTCGGCGATTACTTCAAGTCGCTGATGGTGGCGTCGCTACGTCTGGGCGATGCGGAATTTCACGCCGACGTGCTGGCGAATCTGCCGATCGAGCCGGAGGCACGCGCGCGCGCCGCGTGAGACGCGCGCGTCCGGGATCACGCGCCGTCGCTCAGCGCGAGGTCCCGCGAGCGCGCGACGGCTTCGTCGCGGCTCGACACGCCGAGCTTGCTGTAGATGTTCTTCAGATGCCATTTGACCGTCTCGGGCGATATGCCCATCGTCCGGGCGATCTTCTTGTTCGGCAACGCCTGCGCGAGCAGGCTCAACACCTTCGTTTCCCGCACGCTCAGGATTTCCGGCGCCTTCGCCTCGCCGGCGCGCACGCCTGATCCTGGCGCGTCCGGCCGCTTCGCCGTCGCGCGCGCTTGCGCGCTGCGCAGACGATCGGCGTAGAACTGCAACACCGCGCCCTGCGGTTCGGTCCGGACGGCGGCGCCGATCAGATCCAGCGCGGCGGGATGCGCATCGAGCAGCGTGCGCACGAGGCCCAGGCGATGTCCGTGGCGCACGGCGTCCAGCATGACCTGGCGCGCCGAATCCGCGTCGCCGCGAACGTGCGCCGTGACAGCCCTGCGCACTTCCAGAGACACGGTGCGTCGCTGCCAGCCGCGCGCCCGGCACAGTTCGATGAGCGGCGCGAGCGCATGCGCCGCCGCGTCGTGATCCTCGTGCGCCATGCGCCAGTCGATGTGCGCCTGCTGCGCGACGAAGCGGAAATCGGCCGCGTGCGCGAGCGAGCCGGCGCGCGCGGTCAGTTCGTCGAGCCGCGCGAGGCCCGCGTGCGCGGCGTCGAACTGGCCGCCCTGCAAGTCGCGCCGGACGCGCTGCGCGACGCAATGCGCGAGCGCGCGCCGCAGATCGTGCTTCGCGGCGTAATCCTCGAGCCGATCGAGACACGCGATCGCATCGAGCCGATGACCCGCGAGCCAGCGCGATGACGACAGCACCGTGAGCACGCTCGTCACCGCATCCGGAAACGACACGCGCTCGATGACGTCGAGACGTTCTTCGAGCAGCTTGCACGCCTGATCGGCATCGCCGGATTCGTAGAGCACTTCGCCGAGCAGCGCGGCGGCGAGCGCGGACGCCTCCGCCGCGGCGCTGCCACGCGGTTCGGCCTCGTGGAGCACGTCGCGGCACACGCGCTCGGTGCGCAGCAGATCGCCTTCCAGCAGATGACCGAAACCCACGAGCGCGCGCCCGCTCAGCACGCCCGCCGACGTGCTCATGAGCGGCGTGCCGTCCGCGAGCACGGGCGCGCGGTCGGTCTGCGCGCGGCGCGCTTCGTCGAATTCGCCGCGCAGCGTATGCGCCCAGGTCAGCAGATTGTTGTGCGCGCCGATGGTGATGCCTTGCGCGTCGTCCGGCAGCGTGCGCAACTGCGGCAGCAGTGTGCAGGCGGCGTCGAGATCGTCGCGCTGGACCGCGAGCGCGGCTTCCAGCAGCGTTACGCGATAGCGCGAGTGCGTGTCGTCGTGCGCGAGATCGGCGCGCAGCCGTTCGATCTCGCTCGCGCAAGCGTCGAACTCGCGATTGTAGAGATGCAGATGGATCATCCAGAGCCGCAGCCCGACGCGCGCCTGAATCTCGGCTTGCGGCAAGAGACGCATCAGCGCGACGATCCGGCGCAGTTCGCCGCGCGGCTGCAGGGCGCGCGCGATCTGCGCGACGAGATCGGCGGCGGCGGCGGGTTCGCCGGCGAGCACGGCGTGACGCACGGCTTCATCGGCGTAATCGTGCTCGCGGAACCACTGCCATGCCGTGTGATGCACTTGCCGCTGCTGCGCCTCGCTGCGTGCGCGAAAACGCTCCAGCAAGGTCTCGCGAAAGAGCGGATTCAGGCGATACCACACATTGCGTGCATCCTGACCGGCGGGCGCGAGAAAGAGATTGTCGCTTTCCAGACGGGCGAGCAGCTTGAGCACGCTGTCGGGATGATCCGCGCGGCCGATCAGCGCGACGCACAAGGGCGCGCAGAGCCGCTCGCACACGGCCATCCGCATGAGCAGCTCGCATTCGCTCGCGGCGAGCCGCGACAGCACTTCGCGTCCGAAATACTCCGCGAACGTGTGGATGTCGAGCAGCGGAGCGTCCGCGAACGCTTCATCGAGCGCGAGCTGCTTCGGCGCGACGTTCCCGCGCTTCGCGCCGACCACCATCAGCTGCAGCCCGGCGATCCAGCCATCGGTCATTTCGTGCATGCGGCGCGCGTCGCGCGGGGCGATGTCGCGAAGCTGCGATTTGAGAAACGCGAACGATTCCGCCATCGAAAAGCGCAGATCGCGCATGTCGAGTTCGAGCAGCAGACCTTCGTCGCGAATGCGGCCGACGGACAGCGGAATCGCGCCGCGCGACGCGATCGCGACATGCAGATTCGGCGGCGCGTAATCGAGCAGCCATTGCAGCGATTGATGACAGCGCCGATCCGTCAGCCGATGCAGATCGTCGAGCACGAGCACGAGATCGCCCTGACGGCCCGCGATGCCGCGCACCAGCGCGATGATCGTGCGTTCGACCGCTTCGTCGTCGAGGCCGCGGCCGCCGAGCAGGGCGGCGTCGCCGGCGATCGACGGATCGACTTGCGCGAGGCTCGCGGCCAGTGCGTCGAGGAACCGGGCGAGGTCGTCGGTTTCATCGGACAGCGTGAGCCACGCGACCTGAAACGCTAGCGGATAAAGCGCCTCGCGCCACGCGATGAGCGCGGTCGTCTTGCCGTAGCCCGCCGGGCCTTGCATCACGATGCAGCGCTTGCGCCGGGCTTCGACGAGCTGCGCGACGAGCCGCTCGCGGCCCATGATGCGCGTCGATATGCGCGGCGATGCGCAGGCCGGATCGGACGCGGATGCCCGCGCGGTGTCGTCGTCGGAATGATTCGGATAGCGAAGGAGGATCGTTTCAGTCATCAAGCACCTGCGTCTTTCAAGGTGGGACAAAACTCCGATGCCGGCGATTCTAGCGTTCACGACGCGCCGTGCCCGCTAGGGAACACGCGTAGTCCGGCGCGGGAACTATCGGAGTACGGCAATGGTTCGCTCGACGAACGAACTGGGGTATTCCCGCGCCTACTCGATTCGGGTAGTGGTGACGCGAAGACGCCCTGCAACACTGAATCGGACGGGATCGGAGGGGCGTCGGCGTGCGTCGCGTGCATCGGACAAACGCGCCGGGGAGACCAAAAACCCATAACGAGGAGACAGCTATGTGTATCGTCAGGAAGAGCGTTGCCGGTGCGGCCCTTGCGGTCGTGGCGAGCGGCGCGGCGGCCCAGTCCAGCGTCACGCTTTACGGCGTCGCGGACGCATTCTTTCAGTGGTACGACAACGGCGGCCAGCATTCCTGGTCGATGCGAAGCGGCGGCAACAGCGGTTCGATGGTCGGCCTGAAGGGCAGCGAAGATCTCGGCAGCGGCCTGAAGGCCGTGTTCACGCTGGAGAGCGGCTTCAACATCAACAACGGCACCGCTTTCGCCGATTCCTCGGTGATGTTCTATCGTCAGGCGTGGGTCGGTCTGTCGCACGAAAAGTACGGCTCGCTGACGTTCGGCCGGCAGTATCAGCCGACGTTCTGGTCGCTCTATCCGACCGATCCGTTTCGCGCGAACGAAGTGCTCTCGCCGCTCGCGGCATCGGCGAATTCCATCGACCGAAACACGATCGCCACGCAGACGGGCGGCGGCCGTTCGAGCAATGCGATCGTCTACAAGTCGCCGAATCTCAGCGGATTCCAGCTTTGGGGCATGTATGCGCTCGCGGCGTCCGTGACGCAGCCGTATCCGCAGAGCACGGGCAACATGCTCGATGTGGCCGCCACGTACTCCGGTTACGGGCTGTACGCAGGCGTGTCGTATCAGTTCCAGCATCCCGGATCGAAGACCTTGCCGGGATTGCCGGCTGCGGTGAACACGGTGTCCGTCGAGCATTACACGGCGGCGCTCGCGTATCGCATCGGCATCGTGAATCTGCAGGCCAACTACACGTATCACAAGCCGGAGAATCCGGCCGCGGGTTCCGTCGCGGCGCGGCTGAACGCGGCGCATCCGTTCAGCGTCGCGGAAATCGGCGCGACGATTCAGGCGACGCCCGCCGACGCCATCGAAATCGCCGGCTTTCAGCGCCTCGCGCGCGGCGTGCATGACAACACCTGGGGCGTGCAGGTCGGCGCGGATCATAGCCTCTCGAAGCGCACGACCCTTTATGCGCGCGCGGGCTTCATGAAGAACAACGGCCTCGCGACGACCGCCTGGCCCGGCTACACGACGACCGCGGGCGAGAATCAGACGCTCGTCGGCGTCGGCATGTCGCATCGCTTCTGATTGACAGCGGGCGCGCTTCGTCCGAACCTGCGGGCGCGGCGGAGTGCGCCGTTCGGCATTCATCGCATCGAGCATCGTTACAACAAACATGGCGGCAAATCACACTATGAAATTACTTCGAACTGCAAAGCTGATGATCGGCGTCGCCGCCGTCAGCGCATCGTTTTATGGCAACGCGCAGAGCGGCGCGTCGGCGCCCGTGAGCGCGTCCGTGCCGGCGATGGCATCGGCGGCGAATGGCGGCAAGACTTCGTCGAAAGCGGCGGATCGCGCGCTGCGCCGGAAGATCCTCACCGCGCTCGCCGACGCAAAGGGAATGCGCGCGGCCGGCATCACTGTGCGCGCCACCGACGGCGACGTGCTGCTCGAAGGCTGGGTTCCCGAAGTCGCGCAGATCGAGCAGGCGACGCGCGTGGCGCAGGGCGTGCCGGGCGTGAAAACGGTGCGCAACACGCTGACGCTCTCGACGTTCTGATAGCGCTTGAACGTTCCTTCGTCGCCCCGCGCCGGTTTGCGCCGACGCGGGGCGTTTGCATTACGCGCAGCCGGCGATCGACTTCGTTTCGAGGAACTCGGACAAACCGTGCTCGCCGAACTCGCGACCGTTGCCGGATGTCTTGTAGCCGCCGAAAGGCGCGTTCAGGTCGAGCGTCGCGCCGTTGAGCATCACCGCCCCCGCGCGCAGATGATCCGCGACGCGACGCGCGCGCGCCGCGTCGGATGACGACACGTAGGCGGCGAGACCGAAGTCGGTATCGTTGGCGATGTCGATGGCTTCGTCTTCACTCGAATACGGAATCATCACGACGACCGGACCGAAAATTTCCTCGCGCGCAATGCTCATGTCGTTGCGCACGTTGGCGAACACGGTCGGGCGCGCGTAGAAGCCGCGCGTGAGCGTATCGGGCCGGCCGGGGCCGCCGGCTGCGAGCGTCGCGCCTTCGTCGATGCCGCGCTGGATCATCTGCTGTACGCGCTCGTACTGACGCCGATTCGAGATCGGGCCGAGTTTGGTATCGGGATGCGCCGGATCGCCGACCGTCAGCGCGTTCGCGGTCGCGGCAGCGATTGCAACGGCGTGGTCGTGCAGACGCTTCGGCACCAGCATGCGCGTCGGCGCGATGCACGTCTGGCCGGAGTTGAGCATGCAGAAGATCACGCCGTTCGATACGGCGCTCTTCAGATCGGCGTCGTCGAGGATCAGGTTCGGCGACTTGCCGCCCAGCTCCTGCGTGACGCGCTTCACGGTCGGCGCCGCTTTCATCGCGACATCGACACCCGCGCGCGTCGATCCGGTGATCGACACCATATCGACACCGCGATGGCTCGCGAGCGCCCCGCCGATGTCGGCGCCATCGCCGTAAATCATGTTGAACACGCCGGCTGGCACGCCCGCGTCGTGGAGAATCTGCGCGAAAAGCTCGGCGTCGAGCGGCGTGATTTCCGATGGCTTCAACACGATGGTGCAGCCCGCCGCAAGCGCGGGCGCGACTTTCGCCGCGATCTGATTGAGCGGCCAGTTCCACGGCGTGATGAGCGCCGCCACGCCGATCGCCTCGCGCACGATCTGCGTGCGTCCGCGCGTGGCGACGAACGGGAAGTCCTGCAGCGCGGTCAGCGTGCCGTGAAACTGGCCGAGTCCGGCGGGCGCCTGCTTCTCGCGCGCGAGCCATGCGGGCGCGCCCATTTCCGTGGTGATCGCGTCGGCGAGCGCGCCCATGCGTTCCTTGTACAGCGTCATGACGCGGCTCAGCAACGCCGCGCGCGTCGCGACGCTCGTGCGCGACCACGCGGGAAACGCGGCGCGCGCCGCTGCGACCGCGGCGTCGACGTCGGCGCTCGTGCCCATCGCCACGCGGCCGATGACGTCTTCCGTCGCGGGATTGACGATGTCGGCGAAATGCGCGCCGGCGGCCGGCTCGACCCAACGTCCGCCGATATAGAACTTGTTCAACTCTTTCACGGTTTCTCCATTGCGTGATGACGCGCTCAGACCGGGCGCTCACCGATGATCGTCGCGCGCATCATGCGGCGCACGGCGGGATAGTAGTCCTGAACGGCATAGTGCTGCGTGGCGCGGTTGTCCCAGAACGCGATCGTGTGCGGCTCCCATTTCAGGCGCACTTGATATTCCGGCGCGGCCGCTTGCCGGAACAGATACTGAAGGAGGTCCATTTCGGCCAGCTTGAGATCGAAGCCGAAGCGATAGCCCGCGATCTCCGCGTAGTTGGAGAAATGCGTCGTGAATGCCTCGTTGACGAAGAGCAGCTTCTGGCCGGATTCGGGATGCGTGCGGACCACCGGATGCGTGACGGCCGGGTTTTGCGCGCGCACGGTGATGCGCTGTTCGGGCGGCAGCATCGAGCCGAAGAGCGGCATCAGATCGTGCACGGCGATGAGGCCCTCGAGACGCGCTTTGACTTCGGCGGGCAGGTTCTCGTAGGCGAGCGCCATGTTCACCCAGATGGTGTCGCCGCCGGTTGGCGGACATTCGGCGCAACGCAGGATCGAGCCCATCGACGGCACTTCGCGCCACGAAACATCGCTGTGATAGATGTTTTCGCGGCCGCGCTTCTTGTCGGACTTGTCGAAGACGACGAGCTCCGGATGATCGGGATGATGCGCGATGACGGGATGCACTTCCAGATTGCCGAACCGCTGCCCGAGCGCGACGTGCTGCGCGGGCGTAATGTCCTGATCGCGGAAGAACAGCACCTTGTAGCGGATCAGCGCGCGGCGCAGCGCGAGATACGTCGGCTCGTCGAGCGGCTGGCGCAGGTCGATGTCGCTCACGTAAGCGCCGATCGCGGGCGTGGCCTGCGTGACGGTGAACGGCCAGATTTCGCCTGGAGCCGAATCGGAAGTGCGTGCTTCGATGGTCGAACCGGCTTGCTGCATGTCGATCTCCCGTTGATGCGGCGTCGCCAAAAAAGGCGCCCGAGCCGCGATGCTCGCGAGCATGGTCGCACAACCTGTCATAACAGGTGTACCGGTTAAAACCCGTAGCCTGTCATGACAGCTACAATCGCCGTCAGTGTTTCGATCCACCGGACAAGATAAAAGGGCGCCATGACACAAACTCGTTTCAGGCAGATCGAAGAAGCGTTGCGGCAGCAGATCATCGCCAACGATCTCGCGCCGGGCGTCAAGCTGCCGTCGGAAGCGGAACTCGTCGAACAATATGGCGCGAGCCGCATCACGATCCGGCAGGCGCTCGCCGGGCTGCATGCGAGCGGGTTGATCGAGAAGATCAACGGGAAGGGAAGTTTCGTCACGCGTCCGTCGGAGCGCTCGGATCTCGGACAACTGACCGGTTTCTACGAAGCGGCGCGCAAGCGCGGCCAGACGGCCAACGGCGAACTGCTGTCGGTGCGGACGATCACGCCGCCGCCGTTCGCGATGGAAGCGCTCGGCTTAAGCGAAGGCGACACGCTCGTCTGCGCGACGACCTTGCGTCTGTGGGACGCCGCGCCCGTCGCCATGTTCATGGTGATGGCCGACCCGGCGCTCATGGACGCACTCGTCGCCGAAGACCTCGAAACGAACGACGTCACGAGCATTCTCGAAGAACGCCTCGGTTATCGGCTGAAGCATCTGGAAACCGAGAGCGCCGCGATCGCCGCCACGAAAGAGCACGCGCGGCGGCTGAAGGTGGATCCGGGCGCGCCGCTTCTGCGCGTCCGGTGCACGCCTTTCGACATTCAGGGCAAGGCGCTGTGCTGCGCCGAACTGCTGTTTCGCGGCGACCGCTTCGCGTACAAGGCGAAGGTGTCGCGCTAGCCGCGCTCAGGCGGCGCTCGTCGCGACCGGCTCGGTCGAAGCGCGCGGCGCGCGATCCGGATGCATCCAGCGCAGCGCGATGAGCGTGGCGACGATCAGCATGGCGGCGGTCGTCGCGAAGCCCAGTTCGTAGGCGTGGGCACTCGTGCTGCCGTGCGCCTGCACGATGCGGCCGATGACCATCGGCGCGATCGCCGCGCCCGTGCTCGCGAGCGCGGTGTGGATGCCGATGAGCGCGCCGCGCTGCGCATCCGGCACGACTTCCGACAGCACGGCGGGCGCGAGCGCGAAACACACGGCCGGCAGCGCGCCGGCCACCGCGAACACGGCGACCTTCTGCGCGGAGCTGAGGCCCGGCAGCATCAGCGCGAAGAAAAGGCACGCGGATATCGCGAACGCGGCGCACAGCAAACGCACGCGTGCGCTGCGAGACGACGCCCCGCGAGCGAGCATGCGCTGCGACAGCCAACTGAGCCCGAGGCTGAACGGCGCCGCGGTGGCGATCACGAGCGCGAAGCAGCGTCCGGACGCGATGCCGGAGAAGCCGAGCGCTTTTTCGAGGTAACTCATCAGCCAGGTCGTGTTGGCGCCGAGCATCCAGTAAGCGGCGAAACCGAGCATGAACACGCTGAGGACGGTCGGATTGCTCAGGAGCTTGCGATACGGCACTTTCTGAGGCGCGGCGTCGGCACTGGCGTTGCCGCGCGGACGCCGCGCAAGATTGCCCTCGCGTCCGACGAACAGCCACACGACGCTCCACAACGCGCCGACGATGCCGAGCAGGATGAAGTTCATGCGCCAGCCCCAGTGATGCGTGATCACCGGAATGAGCAGGCCCGCGAGCAGCAGGCCGACCATCGCGCCCTGATTGAGCAAGGCGACCGGCATGTTGCGCTTTTCGTCGGGAAACCATTTGTAGAGCGCGTGTACGGAAACGGGATAGAACGGGCCTTCCGCCGCGCCGAGCACCATGCGGCTCAGGAGAAATGCGGCCATGCTGCTGAAGAGCGCCTGCGGAATCTGCAGCACGGCCCACATGACGCCCATCGCGAGCAGTAGCCAGCGGGTCTGGATGCGGTTCGACAGAAAGCCGACCAGCACCGTCGATACGGCGAACAGCCAGAAGAAGCTTCCCGCGACGACACCGAATTGCGCCGGCGACAGGTTCAGATCGCGCATCAGCGGCACGGCCACCATGCCGGGCACGATCTTGTCGAGGAAATTGATGAGGGCAAGCGCCGTCAGCATCAGCGTCGTCAACCACGCCGCGCGTGGCCTGTAACCGTCGAGTGAGTTCATGGGTCGGATCGGCTCAAAAATGCGGCGCCCGTTCGGGCCGCGGGGTGCGTTGTAGGTTTCGCCGCGCGCGCTCGCGCGGAGTGCAAGCTGCACGTCGCCACGTTAAGTGCGCGTGACGAACCGCACCCCCACCCGAAACAGGGAGGACAGGGAAAACGCCGTCCCGCACAGTGTGTCACGCGGCGGGCGCAGACTGTTCGCCGCCTCGTTGCCTGGATTGCCGGCGCGCCGTGCATCACGCGGATGGCATCGTCCTTGCAAACGGTTCTTCCTTCGGACTATCGAACCATCGTTCAGCCCTGAAAGGAGAGTGCTCATGAGTCTGGATCTGACCTTCCGCGCAGGCGAAGCAACCGTGCTGGCGGCGCCGGGACAAGCGACCGACGCGATGCCCGAAATTCTCATCGGCCGCGTCGACGGGCCGGTCGGCCACGCGTTCGCCAACATGATGGCGCAATCGAAAGGACACACGGCGATGTTCGCGATACGCGCGTGCAATCAGATGGTGCGCCCGGCGACGATGATCGTGCCGAAAGTGACGCTGAAGGACATGGCGAACATCGATCTGTTCGGCGGCGTGGTGCAGTCGGCAACCGCCGATGCGGTCGTCGATTGCCTGATAGAAGGCATCCTGCCGAAGGATCAGGCGAACGATCTGTGCATCATCAGTCTGGTGTGGATCGATCCGCGTTGCGCGACGGACGCGAACATCGACAAGAAGGACATGTACCGCACGAATTACGAAGCGACCAAGCTCGCCATTCAGCGCGCCATGAGCAACGAGCCGAGCGTGGAGGAACTCATCGCGAATCGCCACACGATCAAGCACGACATGGACGACTGGAGCTGAATTCCGCGGCTCAGCGGTTTCCCGCCGGACGCGGCTCGCGCTTTCGTGGCGCCGCTCGCCGACGCGGGCTGTGCGGCGACGGTGCGCAATCTTCGCCGATGGCGGTGCCGGCGGATTTGCGCTGCGCGGCGGGCGGCGCGAGATCGGCCGCTTTCAAGGTGAAGTTGACGCGCACGCTGTCGTACGGAAACACGATGGCGCCGTGCTCATCGTGTTCCAGCAAGCCGGCTTCGAGAAGCGCTTGCACGTCGCGATGCACGCCTTTCACGTCGCGTTCGAGCCGGCGCGACAGCTCGCGGATCGACATCGGGCCGGCGCCGGTCATCGCACGGATGATTTGCCAGCGGGGCGTGGTGAAGGTGCGGAAGAGGAGTTCGGGCGTGGCGTAGGAGAAGAACCTTCCTGGGAACTTGCCGCTCTTGACCGTGGCAAGAACGCGCTCGCTGAACTCTTCCAGCGACGCGATGCCGATCGTGACGGTCTTCATCATCCTGACCTCCATCTGTTCCAGACTTGCACATTCGTGAAGAAGTCGGCGCATAACTGCTCGACCGACGTAAATTCATAAAGTGTCTCGACGTTCGCGAAGTGACGGTGATCGCCTTTGCCTCGCTCGTTGTCGTAACGCAGCACGCACTCGCCAGCGACGACATACGCAAGCCTGTATTTATATGAATGTGTGCATCCTGGAGCAGGCTCAGGGACATGCCATATCGTTAGTTCGACGAAACCACCGGAAGGCATCTCCTCTCGCGCACCCAGGACGAGCGGAGCTTTTCTGTTGGACGTTCTGACAACGCCATAGTGTGTTGTCAAATACTCCAACACCCGGCCGCCGCCCGCCATTCCCCGAACGGGCGACTTGACACACCTTCGCTGCCAAGCTCGCGAGACGCTGCTAGACTGACACGCGCGTCGAGCTGCGCGCTTTCATGACGAAAAGAAGTCAGACGCGCCGCCCGCGATTCCGCACTGCAACATGCCCGCGCGAAACAAACGCGCCATCGCCTTATAGCCGTCACCTATCGGCGGCATTGCAAAAATCGCATTCTATTGAGCGCCGCTCTCACGTATTTTTTAAGTTGCACAAGGCTGTCGGGATGAACCACGCATCGCCCGATGCACGCCGCGAAATCCCTTATCGGACCAGGTTCGTGCAGCGCCTCGCATGGATCTGACGCCATGGTAGTCAGTAGCACAAGAACTAGTACTAGTGGGTACGTCCTCGCAAGGAGATAACGCATGTCAAACGAATCGAAGTGCCCGTTTACGCATGCCGCCGGCACCGGAACGACCATCCGTGACTGGTGGCCGCGGCAACTGCGGGTAGATCTGCTGAGTCAGCATTCCGACAAGTCGAATCCGCTCGGCTCGGGTTTCGACTATGCCGAAGCATTCAAGAGCCTCGACCTCGCCGCGGTCAAGAAAGATCTCGCGGAGGTCATGACCGATTCGCAGGAATGGTGGCCTGCCGACTTCGGCCACTACGGTCCGCTGTTCATCCGGATGGCGTGGCATAGCGCGGGCACGTATCGCATCGGCGATGGCAGGGGAGGCGGCGGACGCGGCCAGCAACGTTTCGCGCCGCTCAATAGCTGGCCGGACAACGTCAGCCTCGACAAGGCGCGCCGCCTGCTCTGGCCCGTCAAGCAGAAGTACGGACAGAATCTTTCATGGGCCGATCTGATCATCCTCGCCGGCAACGTCGCGCTGGAAACGATGGGCTTCAAGACGTTCGGCTTCGCGGGCGGACGCGAAGACACATGGGAGCCGGATCAGGACGTCTACTGGGGCAATGAAAAGACCTGGCTCGGCGGCGATGTCCGCTACGGCAAGGGCGCGGCCGGCAACGATGAAGATCAGGGCGTCATCACCGCCGACGAACAGAAGCACGGCGAAGAAGTCAGCCGCACCGACGGCGGCCGCAACCTGGAGAATCCGCTGGGCGCGGTGCAGATGGGCCTGATCTATGTCAATCCGGAAGGCCCGGACGGTAATCCCGATCCGCTCGCGGCGGCGCATGACATCCGCGAGACTTTCGCCCGCATGGCGATGAACGACGAAGAAACCGTCGCGCTGATCGCCGGCGGCCATACGTTCGGCAAGACGCACGGCGCGGGGCCTTCCGATAACGTCGGTCCGGAGCCGGAATCGGCGGATCTGGAAAACATGGGCCTCGGCTGGAAGAACAGCTACGGAAGCGGGAAGGGCGCGGACACGATCACGAGCGGCCTCGAAGTCACCTGGACCACGACGCCGACGAAGTGGGGCCAGGGATTCTGGGAGAACCTTTTCGGTTACGAGTGGGAACTGACGAAGAGTCCCGCGGGCGCGAATCAGTGGATCGCGAAGGATTCGACGGAAACCATCCCGCACGCGCACGACCCGTCGAAGAAGATCAGGCCGACGATGCTGACGACGGACCTGTCGCTGCGCTTCGATCCGGAATACGCGAAGATTGCGAAGCGCTTCTGGGAGAATCCAGACCAGTTCGCCGACGCCTTCGCCCGCGCGTGGTTCAAGCTGACGCATCGCGACATGGGTCCGAAGGCTCGCTATCTCGGGCCGGAAGTGCCACAGGAAGAACTGCTGTGGCAAGACCCGATTCCGGCGGTGGATCATCCGCTCGTCGGTGATCAGGATGTCGCGGGGCTCAAGCAGAAGGTGCTGGCGTCGGGGTTGTCGATTACCGATCTGGTGTCGGCGGCGTGGGCATCGGCATCGACGTTCCGGGGCTCCGACAAGCGCGGCGGCGCGAACGGTGCGCGCATTCGTCTCGCTCCGCAGAAGGACTGGGAGGCGAACAGGCCTGAAAAGCTCGGCAAGGTCTTGTCGACGCTCGAAGGCATTCAGAAAGAATTCAACGGCGCGCAAGTGGGCGGCAAGAAGATCTCGATGGCCGATCTGATCGTGCTGGCGGGCAACGCGGCGATCGAGAAGGCGGCGGAGAAGGCGGGCCACACGGTCACGGTGCCGTTCACGCCGGGCCGCATGGACGCGTCGCAGGACAAGACAGACGTGCTCTCGGTCTCTGCTCTCGAACCGGTCGCCGATGGCTTTCGCAACTTCGTCAAGTCGAACGTGCGCGTGCCCGTCGAGACGCTTTTGATCGACAAGGCGCAATTGCTGACGCTGACCGCGCCGGAGATGACAGCGCTCATCGGCGGTTTGCGCGCGCTCAACGTGACCGCCGCAGACAACGCGCACGGCGTCTTCACCGACAAGCCCGAAACGTTGACGAACGACTTCTTCGTCAACCTGCTCGACATGAATACGGAGTGGTTGCCGATGTCGTCGCGCCGCGATGTGTTCGAAGGGCGCGATCGCAAGTCGGGGCAGCGCAAGTGGACCGCCAGCCGCGTCGATCTGATCTTCGGCTCGCATTCGGTGCTGCGCGCGCTCGCCGAAGTCTATGCGAGCAGCGATGCGAAGGAGAAGTTCGTCAGCGACTTCGTCGCGGCATGGACGAAGGTGATGAACCTCGACCGCTTCGATCTGAAGAAGTAAGCGGCCAGGCTGGTAGAAGCTGCAGGCAACGCGGCGGTCCTTCGGGGCCGCCGTTTCTTCTTGCAACGCGCTTCAATGTGCGACGCGCGCGGGCCGCTGCTTGAAGAGAAATCCGCACACGACGATGAACATCGCGAGCGCGATCGACGCGCCGTAGCGGCTCATCGCGAGACCGCCGTTCGCGACCGGCTTGTCGAGAAAATCGCCGACTACGGCGCCGAGCGGCCGCGTCAGGATGAACGCGCTCCAGAACAGCAGGGTGCGCGAAACGTTCGTGAAGCGATACGCGAGCACGATCAGCAACAGCGCGCCGCCGAAGATCATCGCGGCGCCCGTGTAGCCGAAGCCCGCGGTGTCGGCGGTCCAGTCGCCGAGCGCGGTGCCGAGGGTCTGCGAGAACATGATCGTGACCCAGTAGAAGGCTTCCGCTTTCGGCGATGCGATCGTCGATACGGAGACCGATCCCATCGCGCGATGCCACACCGCGAGCGATGCGATCAGCAACGCGAACAAGATCGCGCTTCCGCCTGCATAGCCGATGCCGAGCGAGCGGTCCGCGAAGTCGGCGAGCGTGGTGCCGACGGTCGTCGTCGCGATGATCGTGATCCAGTAGAGCGCGGGCTGGAATCGCTCCGCCTTGACTTGCGCAATCACCGCGACGACGAACACGGCCGCGAAGATGAACGTGCTCACCAGATAGCCGAGGTTCATCGACATCGAGAGTGCGTCGCCGCCGGTTTCGCCGAGCGTCGTCGCCGCTATCTTGATGATCCAGAACGCCAGGGTCAGTTCGGGGACCTTGGCGAGTGCATTTTCTGTTCGCTCCATGTCGTCTCTCATGCGAGGAAAGCCTCGAGCGTAGGGGTAAGGGCTTAGGAGCGGCTTAGTACGAGCACCATTTCGCCCCTTCGCGTATCGTCGACCTTCCGACCCGTTCATCCACAAGGAGCCACGCCATGCCCCGCACCGTCGCCGAGAAACGCGCCGCTTTTCGCGCGCTGCACGAATCCGGCTGCTTCATGTTGCCGAATCCCTGGGACGTCGGTTCCGCCCGCTATCTCGCGACGCTCGGCTTCAAGGCGCTCGCGACGACGAGCTCGGGCTTCGCATGGTCCAAAGGTCACGCGGACAATCACATGCAGCGCGACGCCGTGCTCGCTCATCTGCGCGAAATCGTCGAGGCGACGGATTTGCCCGTGAACGCCGACTTCGAAAGCGGCTTCGGCGCGACGCCCGACGAAGTGGCTCAAAGCGTGATGCTCGCGGTGGAGGCGGGCGTCGCGGGCTTGTCGATCGAGGATTCGACCGGCGACGCATCCGCGCCGCTCTTTGCGCTCGATGTCGCCGTGGCGCGCATGAAGGCGGCGCGGCGCGCGATCGACGCAAGCGGCGGCGACACCTTGCTCGTCGGCCGCGCGGAAAACTTCTTCGCGGGCAAGCCCGATATCGACGATGCCATCGCGCGTCTCAAGGCGTATTCCGATGCCGGCGCCGATTGCCTCTACGCGCCCGGCATCAAGACGCGCGAGCAGATCGAAGCTGTCGTGAAGGCGGTCGCGCCGAAGCCGGTGAATCTGCTGATCGGCGGCGTGTCCGAGTTCACGCTGAGCGACGTCGCCGCGCTCGGCGTGCGGCGCGTGAGCGTCGGCGGAGGGCTTGCGCGCGTCGCGTGGGGCGGGTTCATGCGCGCGGCGCAAGGACTTGTCGATGGCCGCTTCGACGGGTTCAAGGACGCCGCGGCGGGCAACGATCTCAACGCGATTTTCGACGCGCGCGCGTAACGTACCCGGCTACTTCTTGCGCTTCGCCATGTAGCCGAGATACGCGATGACCGCATCGAGATCGCTATCGCTGATCGCGTTCTTGTCGAAGCCGGGCATCTTCATGTCGGCCCACGCGCGAATCGACTTCGGATCGCGGATGTACCCCTTCAGCGCCCACGGCTGAAAATATTCGGTCGGATTATGCGGACGATTCAGGTCCGGGCCGACCGACGCATCGCCCGCGCCGTTCAGCTTGTGGCAGACCATGCATTGCGTCGTGAAGACGGTCATGCCGCGACGTATCGGCGAATTGGCGGGCACGCTCTTGTCGACGGCGATCTGCGGGAAGCGCGCGGCGAGCGTCGGCGCAATGCGAATCGCGTCGACCTTGAACGGCCACTGCTCGCTCGTGACGCCCGACGCGGCCGGATCGATCCACACGACATAGAACGGACCGACATCGCCGCTGCCCGGCACCTGTGGCCAAGGGTCGTCCGCCGGCTCGATCGCGAGCCACGGTTCGGCGCGCTTCTTCGCATCGCCGAACAGCAGCTTCGCGGAAAAGTGCGTGACGAAACCGTCGGTGGCCGTGACCTGAAGCTCCTTGCCCGCGGGCAGTTCCGTGATGCCGAGCAGCGCGCGCAAGGGCACGGCGCGATACGTCATGCTGCGATGAAACGTGACGTCGTTCGGCACGCGGATGATCGCGGCATCCGGGCGCGCGAGCAATTGATCGGCCGTGAGCGAGCGCTCGCCGCCGACGTTGATCGTGAGCGATGCGGCCATCGATGACGCGCAGGCGAGCATCAGGCTCGCGAGCGCCAGGGCGCGTTTGAACATCATCGTCGCGGTCCTCCTTTGCGTGCGGTGATGATACTGCCTCACGCCGTTTGCCACGATGCGTGGCATGCGGAGTGCTAAGGGAAAGAGGGCGCGATGATAGACTTGAAAGTCTCGCGGCGCTGGCCATCGGCGCTGCCCGAACGTCACGAAAACAGAAACGAATGAAAGCCAAACGATTCTCGATGATCCGCGATTTCCATCTGGCCGACTGGTTCACGCTGGGCAACGCGGTGTGCGGCACGGGCGCGCTTTTCTCGTCGATGTCCTATCTCGACGACTCCGATGTGCTGCATATCTATCTCGCTTGCGCGCTCGTGTTCGCGGCGCTCGTGTTCGACGTGCTCGACGGCCGCATCGCGCGCTGGCGTCAGAAGGCGTCGCTCTTGGGCAAGGAGCTGGACTCGCTGGCCGATGTGATCTCGTTCGGCGTCGCGCCGGCGATCATCGGCTATGGGTTCGGCATGCGCGGCCTCTACGACCGCGTGATACTGGCCTATTTCGTCGCGTGCGGCGTGTCGCGGCTCGCGCGCTACAACGTCACGACCGAAGAGATGTCGGGCGCAAGCGGCAAGGTCACGCACTTCGAAGGCACGCCGATTCCCACATCGTTTCTCATCGTGCTGCTGCTGACCATCGGCGCGTGGTCCGGCGCGATCGGCGAAAGCATGTGGCTCGGCACGGTGCGTCTCGGCGGCTTCACGCTGCATCCGCTCGTGCTGATCTACGCGATCTCCGGCTCGCTGATGATCAGCCGCATCCGCATTCCCAAGCCGTGAGGATCAGGCGCTGGCCGAAGCCGCGTGATGCCGCCCGATCAGCAGAAAGTGCGCGAGCGCGATGAGCGGAAAGCACGTCGCGACGCTCGCAACGAGCGTCCAGCCGCCGTGCTCGTAAAGCTGGCTCGCGAACGCCGAGCCGAATGCGCCGCCTATGAAAATGCTCGTCATGTAAACGGCGTTCAGCCGGTTGCGGCTCGCGGCGTGTAGCGCGTAGATTTCGCGCTGGCCGAGCACCATGTTCATCTGCACGGCGAAATCGAGCACGATGCCCGTCACGACAAGCGCGCCCACGCCCCACGCGGGATGAATCACCACGGGAAGATACGCGATCGCCGCGAGAATCAGCGCGATGAAGGTCGCGCGCACGGTGTGGCCCGCATCGGCGAGACGCCCGGCGATCGGCGCGGATGTCGCCCCGGTCGCGCCGATCAGCGCGAAGATGCCGATGGCCGTCTGCGAAAGCCCGTAATGACGCGTCAGTTCGATCGGAATGCCGGTCCAGAAGAGACTGAACGATGCGAACATCAGCCCTTGATAAAGCGAGCGATGACGCAGCACCGGCATCGTTCGCACGAGATGCCCGAGCGAGCCGATGAGCTGAAAATACGTCGCCTGATGATCTGGCTTGCGGCTCGGAATCGTGTACGCGAGCACGCTCGTGATGCCGATCATCAACACGGCGGCCGCGCCGAACATCGCGCGCCAGCCGAAGTGGCCCGCGACGAGACTCGATATCGGCCGCGACAGCAGAATGCCGAGCAACAACCCGCTCATGATCGTGCCGACCACTTTGCCGCGCGATTCGTCCGGCGCGAGATGCGCGGCGAGCGGAATCAGAATCTGCACCGCCACCGACGAAAAGCCGATCACGAGCGAGATCAGGAGAAACCAGCCGGGCGTGTGCGTGAACGTGGCGGCCGTGAGACTCGCGATCGACACGAGCGCGGTCGCGATCATCAACTTGCGGTTTTCGAGCAGATCGCCGAGCGGCACGATGAAGAACAGCCCGAGCGCATAGCCGATCTGCGTGAGCGACACGATCAGGCTCGCCGTGCCGCCCGCCATGTGCAGATCGGGCGCGATGAGTTCGATGATCGGCTGCGCGTAATACAGATTCGCGACGATCGCGCCGCAGCAGAAGGCGAAGAGCGCAATGAGGCCGCGCGTGAGTTCGACGTGCTTGCCGCCGTCGCGTGTGGTCGAAGCTGAAGCCGGCATGTAAACAGACCCTGAGGTAGCAGAACGGGACTATACGTTGTCGGCGCATTTCCCGCAGAAAGGGCTCACGCCGTTTCATCAGATGAAAGCGGGCGCTTCGGACCTATACCTTCATGTTATTTCGCGGCACGAGGCGCGTGCGTAAGATGGCTTCCAATCAGGCGTGGATCAGTTCATTGCGCGCCGAAACAGGACAACGCCCTTGCAATCGCCTTCCAGAGTTTCCGTGATCGACGATGACGAATCCGTCCGCGTCGCCTCTTCCAGTCTGCTGCGCTCGCTCGGCTGGGAGGTCAGCCTGTACGCGTCGGCGGAGACGTTTCTCGACGCAGATCCGCTCGACGGCCTCGCGTGCATCATCACCGATCTCAACATGCCCGGCATGTCCGGCCTGCAACTTCAGCAACGTCTGCACGAGCTGAATCTGAACGTGCCGGTCATGTTCATCACCGCGTTCGCATCCGATGCCGCGCGCCGTCAGGCGCTCGACGGCGGCGCGGTGTGCTTTCTCAGCAAGCCCGTCGATGGAACCGCCGTCGCCGATTGCCTCGAACGCATTCGGCAAGGATTTTTGAAGGATTAGAATGCTTCGCGTAATCTGGCGCGGGCCCGGACCTTTCCAACGAACGCCGATGATTGATTGATGGAGACATTCCAGAGCGCGCCGCGCGCGGTGCGTCACGATACGCGCATCGTGTCGATGCTCGCGGCGGCCATCGCGCTCGCCGTGTTTCTGATCGACGCGCTCACGCCGCTCGATATCGCCATCGCGGTGCTGTATGTCGTCGTCGTGCTGCTGATCGCATCGACGGGCAATCGCACCGCGACGGTCGCGACCGCGTGGGGCTGCGTCATCCTCACGCTCGTCGGCTTCATTCTTTCGCACGACGAGAACGTCTCGGGCGGCGCGCTCGCACGCTGCGCGGTGAGCCTGCTCGCAATCGGCACGACCGCCGTTCTCTCGCTGCGCATTCAGGCCACGACGATGCAGCGCAAGCGCATGGAAGCCGAGTTGCAGCGTCAGCGCGATGCATTGAAGCGCAGCGAAGCGTTCCTGCTCGATGCGCAGCGGCTTTCGCTTACCGGCAGCATCGCGACGCGTCTGCCCGCCGGGACGATGTGGTGGTCCGACGAGGCGTATCGCATCTTCGATTATCCGCGCGACATGACGCCTTCCATCGATGCAATTCTCGCGCGCTCGCATCCCGACGACATCGCGATCGTGCGCGGCGCGCATGAAGCGGCGCTGTCCAGCGTGCGCGATATCGATGTCGAGCATCGGCTGCTGCTGCCGGATGGAACCGTGAAGCACGTTCATTACGTGGCGCATCGTGCATCGAGCGAAAACGACGGCGGCGAATACGTCGGCGCGCTGATGGACGTCACCGAAACCAAGCTCGCGCAGGAAGCGCTCGCGCGCTCGACCGCCGAACTCGCGCATGTGACGCGCGTGACGATGCTGGGCGAGCTGGCCGCGTCGATCGCGCACGAAGTCACGCAGCCGATGGCCGCGATCGTCACGAGCGGCGGCGCCGCCTTGCGCTGGCTCAATCGCGCGCAACCGGATATCGCGGAGGCGCAGCAATCGATCGCGCAGATGGTCCGCGACGCCAAGCGCGCGAGCGAAGTCATCGCACGCATTCGCGCGATGGCGAGAAAGCGCGACAGCCAGCCCGCGACGCTCGAAGTCACCGAGATCGTCGGCGAGACGATCGAGCTCGTGCGGCGCGAACTCGCGCGTCATCGCGTGGATGTGCGCGCCGATCTCGCGACGCCGTCGCCGACGGTGCGTTGCGACCGCGTGCAGTTGCAGCAGGTGCTCATCAATCTGATGATGAACGCGGCGCAGGCGATGTCCGCCGTGAACGGGCCGCGTGTGTTGCGTGTGGCGACGCGCGAGAGCGACAGCGATCCCGGTTACGCTCAGATCGTCGTGCAGGATTCGGGCACGGGCATCAGCGACGAGAACGCGCGGCGTCTGTTCGATGCGTTCTTTACGACGAAGGCCGAAGGCATGGGCATGGGCTTGTCGATCTGCCGTTCGATCATCGAGGCGCACGGCGGCAGGATATGGGCGGAATCGCCCGATGAAGGCGGCGCGCGTCTGCTTTTCGTGCTGCCCGAAAACGAGAGAAGAGACGATGAGCAATGACAAGCACGCCGCGATGGTCTACGTGGTCGACGACGACGAATCGATGCGCGATGCGCTGCGCATGCTGCTGCGTTCGGTCGGACTGAACGTGACGACGTTCGCGTCCGCGCACGAGTTCCTTGCGCACGACATGCCCGAAGTGCCGAGCTGTTTGATCCTCGACGTGCGACTGAAAGGGCAGAGCGGTCTCGCCGTGCAGGAGCAGATGGCCGCGAGCCAGCTCGGCTTGCCGATCGTCTTCATGACGGCGCACGGCGACATAGCGATGACCGTGAAAGCGATGAAAGCGGGTGCGAAGGATTTTCTCGCGAAGCCGTTCCGCGATCAGGACATGCTCGATGCCGTCGCGCAGGCGCTCGAAGCCGATGAAGAACGGCGCGCGGCGAGCCGCTCGGTCGCGGACTTGCGGCGCGCGTATGAGTCGCTGACGCCGCGTGAGCGCGAGGTGATGGCGTTCGTCGTGTCGGGTCTGATGAACAAGCAGATCGCAGCGGAGATGAATCTGAGCGAGATCACGGTGAAGATTCATCGCGGCCAGGCGATGAAGAAAATGGCCGCGCGTTCGCTGGCCGACCTGGTGCTAAAAGCCGAAGCGCTCGGCGTGAAGATGCCGCAAGGCGCATCGACGCCGCCGCGCGCCTAGCGGTTTTGCATCATCGAGGGCGCGGTTTCTTCGCTCAACGCGATGCGTTCGAGCGGCAACTGCGTGTCGTAACCGGCGCGATCGAGCGCGCTCCAGTCGTGCGGCGCGCTCAGCGAATACCACGTTCCGAACGCCAGAACGGCGGCGCAAGCGGATAACAGCCTGCGTGTCGATGTATCGCCCATGATGCGCTCCCGATGCGTGACCATGACGTCAGCTTAGAGAAGCGCATGCGCGCGCGCCATTCTACGAACGGCTCGGCGTGCTTATACGAACGTTTGATGCAAGCAAGGCAGGTCTTCGCCATTTCGAAATCGATCGATATATCGGCGCCCGGATCGCGCGTAATCTCCCGTCGTAGTTTTAAGTCTGCCCCCGTTCAGCCGCCGTTGCGTTAGCCCGGCGGCTTTTTTTCGTGTGTACGTCCGCTATCCGCAATACGGCGATGCGCCTTGCTCGGCAAACCATCGGCTTTCATGACGCAAGTCGAACGTTTCGTCCTTCCCGGTTCGTTTCAAAGTCGTTCTATATCGAGCCGAAATCCCGGTCGATATTGTTCATCCGGATCGTTATCCATATTCAGTACGGTTGAGCTAAGCAGATTTCGGGGAGATGAAACGATGGCGAAAGACATTCGAGTCGCAATAGTCGACGATCATCCGATCGTCCTGTGCGGCCTCAATAAAGCATTACTTGAAGCGGGATTCAACGTACGTGGCGTGGAAAGCAGCGCCGACGGTTTGATGAACGTCCTTGAAAATGAAGCGTGCGATGTGGTCGTGGCCGATTATTCGATGCCGGATGCTTCCTCGTTGGACGGCTGGCAATTTCTGACCGCCTTGTCGAGCAAATACCCGAAGTTGCCCGTCGTCGTTTTCAGCGAATTCGACGATCCATTTCTCGTGGGAAGTCTCGCGCAACGCGGCGTCGCTGGCGTGGTCAGCAAGCGCGAAAACATGTCTGAAATGCTTGTCGCGATCCATACGCTCTTCGCTGGCGGGCGCTATTTGTCTCCCGTCGCGCAATCGGCAGTAGAGCGCTTCAATGTGTCGCCGGAGTTGAGCCGCTTCACCGCGCTCACGCGTCGGCAAATGGAGATCGCGGGCTTGATGCTATGTGGTCTTTCTGTATGCGAAACGGCGCGCCTGCTCGATCGCCGAATGAATACGATCAGCTCTCAGCGTGCGGCGGCTTGCAAGCGACTGGGGTTTTCCCGGGAATCCGAGATGTATCGCTTCGCGGCGAGTCACGGATTGTCGTTGGAGCGTTCGCAAATCGGCGTCGAATTCGACGCGATCCGGGGGTAAATGTCATGACTGGCAATCGCGAGAAGCTGAAGGTCGTTATCGCGGATGATCATCCACTCGTCGCATTTGGTCTCCACAAGGCATTGGATGAGGCCGGCTGCGATGTGGTCGGCACGACGCACGACGTCTCCGATCTGATGGATTTACTGGCACACCGCGAATGCGATATTTTGATCGCCGACTATTCGATGCCGGGCAGAGGATCGCCAGACGGATGGCGATTCCTTTCCATTGTTTCGCGCGAATTTCCCGATCTGCGGATTCTTGTCTATACCGAATTTCATGAGCCGTTTCTCGTTGGATCGCTCGAGCAACGCGGTGTGGCAGGGATCGTGAGCAAATCCGACGAGATGTCCGAGGTGTTGACTGCGGTGCGGGAGCTCGAGCGCGGCGCGTCATATCTGTCGCCGACCGCGCGCGCGGCTTTGTATCAGTACCGGAGTAATCCGGAGCTACAGCGCTTCGGGATGCTGACGGCGCGCCAGATGGAGATCGCCGGGCTCATGCTGTGCGGCATTTCAGGCCGCGAGATAGCGAGTTCGATGCAACGTCGCAAGAGCGCGATCAGCTCGCAGAGTATCAAAGTACGCAGCTTGCTGGGCTTCGACCGGCTTTCTGAGCTGCATCGCTTCGCATCGAACCTTGGATTGAAGCTGGACCGGTTCGGTCCGGGCGACCTTTCTCACGCAGCCTGATTCGGGCGGCGTGCCGATGCCCGGTCTATTCAGACCGGGCGCACGCGTTTCGGCGTCGCGTACAGAAACGGCGCGTTTCTCCCACGATCCCTTATCGGTGTACCGGGCTGGATGGCGCGCATCGAGGTGCGCGCGCCGCTAACTGCCGGCTGTCTCGAAGTTCACGCTCTGTCGATTGGGGAACATTCTGAATTCCATCGACGCTTGGCCCGCCGGGCCTTTGATCCACGGTACCCGCTCGGGCAGCCGTGAGGGCATTCGAATTTCTTCTATATGGCGACGCGGCGTCGATCAATAGCATTCGATCCGTGGAGTTGGTCTGCTTTCTGGCACCGGTTCCTGAGTGTGAAAAAGGTGCGCGACTGCGCGTGCGTCGAGCTGAGCGAATTCCTGTCACACGTTGCGCCGTACTCGATATCCGGGACGGCTAAATCTCATTTACTAGGTTTATTTTCGGATGAACAAGAATCGGTTTCGTCGTGTTTTCAGTAAGCGTCATGGCATGCTGGTCGCCGTTGCGGAAGACGTAACAAGCCAGGGCAAGGCGCCCGGCGAAGGCAACGCTTCCTCCTCCTCTTCTCCTCAAAGCGCGAAAATGGGCGTCATTGCAACGATGACGGCCTTTGCGCTCGCGATGTTCGCATCGACCCCTGCGACGAGCTTCGCGCAGGCACTGCCGACCGGCGGTCAAGTCACCGCAGGTCAGGCTTCGATCTCGCAGAATTCCAACACGATGACCATCAATCAGGGCACGCATCCTATCTGCACAGCAACACCTCAACTTCGCTGCAGGACTTTCCGGCTCAGCACAGCAAGCTCGATTCGCTTCAGCTCTCCTTGCAAGCCGACAACGGAGACCGCGCGAAGCAACTTCGCACGAACCAATGGAGCGGCCAGCTCGCATTGACTCTCGGCCATCAAAGCAACGATTACCGATCGTTCGACAGCATGAGCGGGAACGTCGCCGGCAACTACGCCAAGCTCTACGGCGGCGGCTTCGGCACCTACGCACTGTCGCCAAGCGGCAATACCTTCCTCGCGGCGCGCGTGAACGCGCAAGTGTCGAGCAAGAACCTCGACGCGAGCGAGAAGCTCAGCATCGGCGGTCCCAATGCAGTGCGTGCCTATCGTGCCGACGAAGGCTCGCTCGATGAAGGCGTGGTGGCGAACCTCGGCCTGTATCAGCGCGTGCCGGTCGCCGCGGGACATCAGCTTCAGTTCGGCGTCTTCTCCGATCTTGCGTATGGCCGCGTGAATCACTCGCCGTGGACGAACTGGGAGCAAAGCTACGTGAACGTGCCGGGCGTGCAGAACACACGCACGCTCGCAGGCTACGGCGTGAGCGTCGACTGGCTGACGCCGTGGGGCGCGACCGCGTCGGTCGCGGTCTCCAAGGCTTATGGATTTTCGCAGACCTCGTGGGTCGATCCCGGCAAGAAGCCGGCGCAGGTCTGGCTCTCGGTTTCCTGGAATCACTAACGTTCATTTCCGCGCGTCGTCGCTGCTTCGGCAAACGCATCGCACCCTATCAGGATGAAGGAAGACATCATGCAATTCAGCATCAACAAGTTCGAATATCTTTGCTATCGCCGTGATCACGGTGCTGCGGGCCGCGAGCTTCTCAAGCTGCTTGCGCTCATCGACGCCAACTACGGCGTGCTGATGGACGTCGACAGCTGGTCGCAATCCGGCGAGGCGCAGGACATCTTGGACGAGCACTTGCTCACGCGCATCACGTCCGCGATCACTTCGCTTTTGAGCGACCCGGCCTTTCGCTTCTCGGAAGAAGGCATTGCGAGGACGCTGGTTTATCAGCGCTGGATCGCGGGACTGTTCGCGGCGAGTTCGTTCCGCAATGCCGATCACATTCTGCGTTCGTTGGGCGTCAACGAAGATGCACGCTATTCCGTGGAACTGCGCAAGTCGGACATCGACAAGTTCCGGCTGTTTTACACGCCCGAATCCGAAGTGCGGCTCGACTGGGACGCGCTGTGGAAGCATGACAAGGTCGCCGCTGCCGGCCTTGCCACGACCATCCTGTCGTCGCGCTTTCTGGGCACGCCGGCGGCGCATCAGAAGCGCGAGCTGATTCTGCGCTGGCTGCCGGAGCGGCTCGATCAGATCGAAAGCGTGGATGCCCTGCCGATGGGCGTGCTGCACGACATGTACATGCATTGCAGTTACGCGGACCTGCCGGGCAAGCACGACATCAAGAAGCCGATCAACACGCTGATCCGCCGCAAGCTCGCGAGCCTCGGCATTCATGATGTCGAGCGCCAGGCGCGGCCCGCTGCAGAAGGACAAAAGCCGGTGTTGCTGGTCGTGCTCGAATGGTTCTCGAAGAATCATTCGATCTATCGCACGCATTCGCAGACCATCGTCGCGATGCGCGACAAGTTCCACATCATCGGCATGGGTTATGACGGGCGTGTGGATGAAGCGGGCCGCGAAGTGTTCCACGAGTTCATCCCGTTGCAGGGCGACTTGTGGCAAAACATGCGCCAGGTTCGCGACGTGAGCAAAGCGCGCGAGGCGCAGGCGATGTACATGCCGAGCGTCGGCATGTTCCCTATCACGATGGGACTCGCATGCCTGCGCGTCGCGCCGCTGCAGTTGATGGCGCTCGGTCATCCGGCCACGACGCATGGTCATGCGATGGATTACGTCGTCGTGGAAGAAGACTACGTCGGCGACGAAGCGTGCTTCAGCGAGAAGCTCCTGAAGCTGCCGCAGGACGGCATGCCGTATCGTCCGCCCGCCGCGATGCTCGAAGTCGAGCTCGAGCCGCGCAAGCGCGCCAAGTCGGACCCGGTGAAGATCGCGGTCGCGGCCACGACGATCAAGCTCAACCCCGGTTTCCTGCAGACATGCGCGGATATCGCGAATGAAGCATCGGTGCCTGTCGAGTTCCATTTTCTGGTGGGCCAGGCGACGGGCATCACGTTCCCGCAAGTGCGCAATCTGGTACGCCGCCTGATGGGCGACAAGGGCGTCGTCCACAAGCATCAGAGCTATGCGAACTACATGAAGGTCATCGCGGATTGCGACATGTTCCTCAATCCGTTCCCGTTCGGCAACACGAACGGCATCGTCGATACGGTGTGGGCGGGTCTCGTCGGCGTATGCAAGACCGGCCGCGAAGTGCATGAGCATATCGATGAAGGTATGTTCCGTCGTCTCGGCTTCCCGGAGTGGATGATCACAAAGACGACCGAAGAGTACAAGGCGGCGGCGTTGCGTCTCATCGACGATTCGAAAGAGCGCAACCAGCTCGCGCGCAAGTTCGCGGGCCGCAAGGCAGTGGAGAAGCTCATTTTCAAAGGCCGTCCGGAGATTCTCGGTGAGCGCATCCGTGCTTTGCTGAAGGAGAAGGCGGATACGCAAGTCGTAGCAGAAGCACTGTGAGGCAATGATGAAAGAGACCAGTAAAGCAAGCCTGCGCCGTTCGCATGATCCGGCCTTCGTGAACCACTATTTCGTCGGTGAGGGCATCGACATCGGACCTGCGGACGATCCGCTTTCCGCTCACGTCGCCATGTTCCCGAAGATGCGCAACGCCGCGTCTTATCCTTCGTCGCAGGGCGATCTCACGAAGATGGAGGGCGTGAAAGAGTCGACACTGGACTTCCTGCATTCCAGCCATAGTCTCGCCGAGCTCGTTAATCCTCATAAGGCGTTGTCGCGCTGGCTGGAGCTGCTGAAGCCGGGCGGCCATGCGGTCGTGACCGTGCCGGACGAGGATCTCTACGGTAAGGGCACATGGCCGAGCCGTTTCAATCGCCGCCATAAGTGGAGCTTCACGGTCCACAAATCAGACAAGCGCTTGCCGCGTTCCGTCAACGTGCTGGAACTGATTCAGACGATGTCGCCGGTCGCGCACTGTGAGCGAGTCACGCTCGTGCGCAACGGCTACGACGAGCGCGACGCGAATGAGGACCAGACCGCGAAGGGTCTTGCGGAATGCGCGATCGAGATCGTGTTGCGCAAGCGCGCTGTGGCGTCGCCGCGTGAACTGGCGCAAGCCGCGTCGCGTGCGCGCAGCGTGCAGGAAGGTGTCGCTGCATGCAGGGAAGCGCTGCGTACGTATCCGTATCACTTCGATCTTTATCGATACGTGTTGCTGGAACTGCTGCGCTGGGACGCATTGGAAGAAGTCGACTCGATGTGGGAGGAATGCGTGAAGCGCCTGCCTGGGGAACATCACCCGCGCCTTTATCACGTGCTGCACGAGATCGCACGCGGACGGCTGCAGAAGGGCTTTCGCATGCGCGAGGAATTGATGGCACGCTTCGGCTGGAAGCGCCGCACGACCGTCGAGCCGCCGCGTCATGTAACGGAGTGGAGCGGCCAGTCGCTTGAGGGGAAAGCGATTGCGATCTGGAGCGAGTTCGGCCTCGGTGACGAAATCTTCTTCCTGCGTTTCGCGAGATTCTTCCGCGAGCAGTGCGGGGCAAAACGCGTCATCGTCATGTGTCAGCCGCCGCTCGTCGAGCTTTACGAGGCGTCGGGCGAGGCGGACGAAGTCGTGAGCACCGAATCGGCCGCGAATCTTCCGGACATCGATTACTGGGTGTATCCGCACGCGATTCCGGCTCATTTGACGCTCGATCTCGAAGCGTTGCCAAAAGCAGTGCCGTATCTTCGTGCGCCGTCCGCTGTGCCTTCGAAGCTGCCGATCGTCGCGCCGAACAAGCTGAAAGTGGGATTGGTGTTCAAGGGCAATCCCACGCATGAGAACGATCGCGCGCGCTCCTTGCCCTCGCTTGCCGTGCTCGACGATCTGCTCAGGATTCCGGACATCGAGTTCTTCAGCCTGCAGAAGGGCGCCGGAGCCGACGAAGCCGCCGACTACGCGCAGAAGCACGCGAACTTCCACGATGTAGGCGCGCAAGTCACGACGATGGCGGAGACGGCGAAAGCCATCGAGTCACTCGACGTCGTGCTCACGGTGGATACGTCGGTGGCGCACGTCGCCGGTGCGATGGGCAAGCGCGTGTGGATGATGCTGCCGTTCTACGGCGACTGGCGCTGGCACTACACCCGCGAGGACAGTCCCTGGTATCCGACGATGCGTCTCTTCCGCAAGCGTCACGGTTGCGACTGGTCGGAAGTGGTCGCGCGCATCGCCGGGCATCTGAAGATGCTAAGGGCCGATACCACGTGCGTCTGAGAAATTCATAAGACATCCTCAAGACGCGAGTCTGCGGGATGTCTTGCGTCCTGTGCCCAATCACCGAAGACTCCGCGATAGACCCTCTCGCGCTTCGGTGTTTTCGTCTTCGGAAATGACGAAAAAAACGATCTCCCTACATAAGTTCGCAGATCGAAGCAAGACCATTCCCGGATGAATCGTGCGGATATTTTGACCATATCGGGCTTTCGATATTTTTCTATATCGAGCGGAGAGCCCGTCGGCTAAATTCGACCATCGTTGTGGCAGGGCGCAAGTCACGAGCGATGGGCACTCGCTCTGCCTGCGTGCTGGCCTGAGTAAGCACTGTCTTCCTTCGGATCCTGTATGAGCCGGGGTCGACCGTCGTGCCCATTGCACTGAATATCGCCATGTCAATTCTCGAATTTCTGAGCCGAAAATTTCGGCATTACTGCGCAATGGCCGGGCGCGCGTCGTCGATTCTCACGTCGGTTTATTTCGGCTTGTCGTTTCTGCTTCTGGCAGCGCTAGGGGTATCGAGTTGGAATTTGATCGTGCCGATTGCTTTGGTATTCAGCCTTTCGATGATCATCTTTGCTTGCATGCTGCTATCCGAAAGCCGTAAGTACGAACGTGAGGCCAGGCCACCGGTGACATCGATTCCGCTCGACCAGCTCGCGAGTTCGCTTCGTGGAAGCAATGAGCATGAGCAGCGCGGGTCAGGATGCACAAACGTCCGCGCTGCAGACAAAGTGCGTGCGGGACGTGAAGCCGGTGTCGCCGGGAAGATTCGTTTCGCCGGGCGAAACGCACTTCTGACACCGCCGATGTTTCTCCCGGATTGAGCACGTCCTAAAATCCGATAGGCTTCCTTTGCGGGATAGCTCAGGCCCGCCCGACATTCGTGAGTTGCTTTTACATCAATAAATGAGCCGTACGTTTCGGGTTTGGACTCGAAGAGCGGCAACTCAAAAAACGGTTGTTATATGAACGCACGAGGGGACAAGATTCGGATGGTTTTGGCGGACGATCATCCGATCGTGCTGTTGGCTGTAGCCGACCAATTCTCGAAAATTCCGGGTTTTACGATCGCCGCCATGGCTCATTCCGGCGCCGAGTTGCTTCGCGTACTCGAAAAGGAGCCCGTCGACCTTATCATCACCGATCTCGTGATGCAGGGAGAAGACGAGACGGACATAGACGGCTTGCGGCTGATCAGCAAGCTCAAGCGGTCCTTTCCGAACATACCCGTCATTGTGCTGACCATGATGACGAGCGGCGGCATCTACCACGAATTGTGCAAGCTGGGCGTCGCTGCGATCATGAGCAAGGAGGAGCCCGCCAGCGAGCTCAGCCAGGTCACGCTTCGTGCATTGAGCACGAAAGAGACGATCATTTCGCCTAAGATTCAACACCGTCTGGCGCGCGATGGATCGACCCTGCAGGACCTCGCGCGCGAGCAGCCGCTTTCGCCCCGCGAACTGGAAGTGGTGCGCCTCTTCGCGCAGGGCCTTTCGGTGACTGAAATCGCGCGCACGCTGAACCGATCCGTGCCGACCGTCGCCACGCAGAAGCGATCGGCCATGCGCAAGCTGCATGTGGAGAACCACGTCGATCTCGTCAAATACGCGGCCAGAGCAGGACTAGCCTGATGGAGCATGTTTTCGCCGCATCGCGAGATTCTCCTCTGCAGATGCTGCGAATGCTCGAGGACAATCTCAAACGCGAGCGACGCATTTTCGCGGTCGCCATCGGCTTGCTGATTTTCTCTTCGATGTGTGCCGCTTTCGCGGCCATCGTTTTTCTGGTCAATAGTGCTCAGGACCGAGCTTGCCGACGTCCAGTCCGTCATGCGCGGCGTGAATATCGGTATCTTCAGTCGTTACAACATGCTGAAGACGGGCGAGCTACTCCTCGAAGTCACCCCGCAGGACTACCATCCATCGCCCAACGGTCCTCGGGCCGCGCTGCCGTGCGCGCCCTTACCTTCGGACAGCGAAGACGCATCGATGAGCCGGATTTGCAGCGCGGCACTGCGTGCTATTCCCGACGGGAGCTTGCCGTTCTCCCTGCAATTCGCACGGTTCGACGGAAGCGCGTCGTATGGTTTTGAATTTTTCACCAAGCGCGACGCCGATGAGGGACCCGGCACCGAACGATTGCGCTCACTCGTCGATACCGCCAAGGCCACCATGAGTTCTCGCGGCCTCGATCCCGTAAGCGTCGCACGAGAACATAGCGTTCTATGGTTCCGTGCACCGGCCCTGCTGGGTTTCGAGAGTTCGACGATCGTTATGTTCATGGTGGTCGAGAAGAACGATCGACCCGTTGCGTTTGTCTTCACGAAGGTGGACGTCGAGCGTGTGCTGAAATTGGTCCGGCCCGCCGCCCTCAATTCGGAAATAACGATCTTTAGCGACGATGGCACGGTGCTGGCGGGCGATGCATCGGGAGACGCGCGATTCGTCGACAAACATCTCGAGAAGGGGCCGCCTGGCGTATCCCACTGGATCATGGGACACGGATGGGGCGCGCGAATGGAACCGCTTGCGCTCGGCGTCGGCCACATCGTCGTTTCCTTGCCGACGGCGACCAATCTCGCTGTCAAGCGTACGGAAGTGTCGGTTATCGTTCTGGTGGAAGCGGCGCTCTCAACTATGCTCGTGGCGTTATACCGATACTGGAACTACCGCTTCCTGACGCGTACCTATGAGCAGGCTTGCCGCGCGGTGGAAGGCGAGATTCTAAATCATCTGCAGGTGCAGGTGACGCCGGTCGGTTTGTGCATTGCGCTGCGTAGCGATTTCAGCGCCATTGCCGCGAATCAGGTCGCGCGTAACCTGCTCGACCTCGATGCCAGCGCGATGCATCTGCCCGCCGCGCTATGTGTGGCCTTCCATCAACATGGCATGAGCTTGCCCGCAAAAGGCGACGCCGCCGTGATCTGGCAATTCGAATGCACGCTGGAGAAAGCGGACCAGTCGTCGCGTCACCTGAAGATTTCCTACACGTCGGCGGTCGTCAACAAGACCGATGTGCTGTTCTGCGCCATTGCCGACATCACGGAGCATCACGAAGCCGAACGCCTGCTGCGCGAAGCGAAGGAAACCAGCGACGCCGCCGCCAAGGCCAAGCTGAATTTCTTCGCTTCGATGAGCCACGAGATCAGAACGCCGCTGGCGTCGCTCGTCGGCAATCTCGAACTCGTCGCCAGGGGCCCGCTGGCGGCGGAACAGGAAGCCCGCGTCGGTGCGATGCAGGCGTCGGCGGGCGCGCTGCTGCAGGTCGTCAACGATGTTCTCGATTTCTCGAAGATGGACGTCGGGGAAATGCGTCTCAGCGAAGAGCCGGCGTCGATACGCGACATCGTCATGCGCGTGATGGTCGGTCATTCGCCCATCGCGAATCGCCAGGGCTTGCGTTTGTTCGTCGTGATCGACCGCGAGTGCCCGTCACGCTTATGGCTCGATCCGATTCGCGTCGCGCAGATACTCAACAACCTCCTTGGCAACGCGCTCAAGTTCACGTATTCGGGCAAGGTCGTCGTGCGTGCGCGCTGGGTCGACGGCGCGCTCGCACTGAGTGTGGCCGATTCGGGCATTGGCATTCCGGAAGCGCAGCGTCAGATGCTCTTTCAGCCGTTTGTCCAGGGCGACGCGCACCGGCTGACTCAAGCGCGCGGCACCGGGCTCGGGCTCTCGATCTGCGAGCATCTGTGCCGGCTGATGAAAGGGCGCATCGCGCTTGAAAGCACGGAGGGCGTCGGCACGCGCATCACCGTCACGCTGCCGTTGCAAGTGGCTGAGTCGTCGCCGGACGAAGCCGATGCCTTGCTCGTCGGCCGGCCCGCCATCCTGTATCGGGCGAACGAGCATCGCGAGTGGTTCGACGCACTCTTCGATGCAGAGCGCAGTTCGATTACGTACATCACGAACGAGGGCGCGGCGGCGAACGTGGAGGGTTGCGACTGTCTCATCGCGACCGACGAAATCTCGGATGACGAGATCGATGCGCGATGGACAGATCGCGCGCGCGTCATCCGCGTGACGCAGGACGGCCCGCTCGTGCCGGTGGCGAGAGAGAACGGCGAAATAGCCGTCAGCATCTTCGCGGCCAAGGAGTTCCGGGAAGCGGTGCAGATTGTCAGAGACGGGAGGCATCACGCGATCTCCGCGTCGCCCATTCGGTCGGCGCCTCTGCAACCCGCTTCGGCGAATCCCGGCGCGACAGTGCTGATCGCCGAGGACAATCGCCTCAACCGAGGTTTGTTGCGCGACCAGTTGCTGACGCTCGGCGCATCCGTGATCGAAGCAGCCGACGGCGAGGAAGCGCTCGATCTGCTGCGCAAGAACCGCGTGGACCTCGTGCTGACCGACATGGACATGCCGAAGATGAACGGCGCGCAACTCCTGGCGGCCGCGCGTGCCCTCGATCCGTCGATGCGTGTCTATGCGGTGAGCGCGAGTGCGAGCGCGACCGATGTTCAACGTGGTCGCGACGCCGGTTTCACCGACTATCTGACAAAGCCGGTTGCGCTCTCCGTGCTCGCTGACGTGTTGCGCACGTTAGCCGTCGATGAAGGAAACGCATCGGCCGATGATGCGTCGCCGCCACGATTGCCGACGGTGCCGGCGCCGTATGTCGCCGCCTTCGTCCAGCAGATCGGCGAAGACATCGCCGCGCTCGACGCGATCTGCTCGCAGCGCGACGCCCCGGCGCTGCGCCGCTGGGCGCACAAGCTTGCGGGCGGGCTGTCGGTGCTCGGCCCGTCCATGCTCTTCGATGAGTGCGAGGAATTGCGCGCGACGCTGAGGGAGGCGGGCAACTGGGTCGAGGACGTCGAGACATACGTCTCGCTGATTCGCTCGGACCTTCTCGAACTGCGCGACCTGCATCGCGACACGATCCACGGTTAGGCCGACGCGCTGACCCATCCCGGATTGCAAACGTTCGGCCCGCAAAAACTGACGAACGGCCGTCAAGTTCGACCGTCAGCGGCCGTTTACACGCATATGAAAAGGCGCCGCCTACCTGGCGAGTGACCTTCCCAGAGCGCCTGGCTCGCCGCGACGCGTCGCGCGGCACCCCGAGGCGGCGACGGCAACCCCGACAACCGCTCGATGTCTCCCGCATGCGTCAGATTTACTCAAAGATGCGCCTCGCCAGTCTGGCCGTGGCGTCGCTCGTTTCGTTCTCGTCGTCCGCTTTCGCCGACGATCCGCCCGCCGTGCCGCTCACCGGCGGCAAGCTGCTGCTGACGGGCGGCGTCTCGGAAGTCGAAGGCGCGGCGGGCGGCGGCCTCACGCCGTGGGCCGTCATCGGCGGATACGGCACCGCGCGCCAACTCGGCGCGAACGCGCACGGCACCTACATCCGCACGCAGGATTACGCGCTCGGCACGTGGGGCCTGACCGTCGGCGTCGCGAATCGCGTCGAGCTGTCGCTCGCGCGTCAAAGTTTCGATACGCGCGATGTCGGCGCGAAACTCGGCCTCGGCGAGAACTTCAAGTTCAATCAGAACATCTTCGGCGTGAAGGTGCGGCTGTTCGGCGACGCGGTGCTCGATCAGGACACGTGGATACCGCAAATCGCCGCGGGGCTGCAGTTCAAGCACAACGAACAGGGCGATATCGTGAAAGCGGTCGGCGCGGCGAGCAATTCCGGCACCGATTTCTATCTGTCCGCGACGAAGCTGCTGCTCGCGCAAAGCCTCCTCTTGAACGGCACGCTGCGCTTCACGAAGGCGAACCAGTTCGGCCTGCTCGGGTTCGGCGGCGACAAGTCGAACGCGTATCACCCGGAATTCGAGTCGTCGGTGGCGTATCTGCTGACGAAGAACGTCGCGATCGGCGGGGAATATCGGATGAAGCCGAACAATCTCTCGTTCGCGCGCGAGCAGGACGCGTACGACGCGTTCGTCGCGTGGGCGCCGAACAAGCACGTCTCGCTGACGGCGGCGTATGTCGCGCTCGGCGACATCGCGACGGTGAAGAATCAGCGCGGCCTCTACGTTTCGATGCAGGCGGGGTTCTGACGATGAAAATCCGCCACGCCGCAATGCTGGCTCTCACGCTCGCCTGCGCGAACGCGCACGCCGACGAGGCGCTCTACGAACAGTTCGGGGAGCAAGCAGGGCTGACGAAGATCGTCGACGACATGTACGACAACGTGCTCGCCGATCCGCGCACCGCGCCGTATTTCGACAACGCGCCCGTCAAGCGCATCAAGCAGAAGCTCGTCGAGCAGATCTGCGTGCTGCTCGACGGCCCGTGCGTCTACACCGGCCGCCCGATGCGCCGCACGCACGAAGGACAGAACATCGACCGGGCCGCGTTCAACGCGCTCGTCGAAGACTTGCAGGCCGCGATGGACAAGAACGGCGTGCCGTTCCACGCGCAAAACAAACTCCTGGCGAAGCTCGCGCCGATGTACCGCGACGTGCAAGACCGCGAATGAACATGCTCAAATTTTTCATCACGCTGCTGGCGTTCGGCGCGACGATCGCCCACGCCGGGAGCGTGCGCGTGCAAGTGGTCGATCAGGCCGGCGCGCCCGTGCCCGACGCCATCGTCTATGCGCTGCCCGTCAACGGCAAGCCGCCCGCGACGAAGCCCGCCAGCGCGGTCATCGATCAGATCAAGCGGCGCTTCGTGCCGATGGTCTCCGTCGTGCAGACGGGCGCGTCGGTGGCGTTCCCGAACAAGGACAACATCGAGCACGACGTCTATTCGTTCTCGCCGCCCAAGCGCTTCGAGCTGAATCTGTATCACGGCATTCCCGCGAATCCGGTCGTGTTCGACAAGCCCGGCCTCGTCGTGATGGGCTGCAACATCCACGATTCGATGGTCGCGTATCTGCTGATCGTCGATACGCCGTGGTTCGCGAAGACCGACGCGCACGGCGCCGCGACCATCGACAATCTGCCCGCCGATGCGTACAAGGTGATCGCGTGGCATTTCCGCCAGAGCGATCCGAACGCGCAGCCGACGCAGAAGGTCAACGCGGACGGCGCGGTGAAATTCGCGCTGCAACTGCGCCCCGCCGAATAGGACGCCCGTCACGATGCTCTTTCACAGCCTGCGCGCGCGAATCGCGCTCGTCTTCGTCGTGCTGATGCTCGTCGCGCAGGCGGCGGCGTTTCTCGTCATCAACTCGGTGATTCTGAAGAACGCGCATCGCAACGCCGAAGAGCAACTGTCGGTGGCCGAGCGCGTATTCGCGCAGATTTTGCGCGGCAATAGCGAACAGTTGACGCAGGCGGCGAGCGTGGTCGCGCTCGACTTCGGCTTTCGCGAAGCGGTCGCGACGCACGACAGCAAGACGGTCGCGTCCGCGCTGCGCAATCACGGCGACCGCGTTCATGCGGACGTCGTGATGCTCGTCGATCTCGACGGCAAGCTGATCGCCGATAGCGGCGGCGTCGGGCGCGAAGGCATGGCGTTTCCGTTCCCGAAGCTCATCAGGACCGTCGCGACGAAGGGCGATGCGTCGTCGTTCGGCATGATCGGGCCGCGCGCGTATCAGCTCGTCGCGGTGCCGGTGAAAGCGCCCATCGCGATCGCGTGGGTCGTGATGGGCTTCGCGGTCGACGATGCGCTCGCACGCGATCTGAGCTCGCTTACGTCGCTCGACGTGTCGTTTCTCACCGTCGGCGACGACGGCAAATGGGGCGTGCTCGCAAGCTCGCTCCCCCACGACGCACGCGACGCGCTGACGGATCAGGCGCAACTCGCCGCGAACGGCTACGCGACGCGCGTCATGCGGCTGCACTCCGAAGGGCGCACGGTCGCCGTGCTGCTCGAACGCTCGCTCAACGAGGCGCTCGCGCCCTTCAAGCGCCTGCAGACGACGCTGCTGCTCATTACGCTGCTCGGCGTGCTCGTGTCGATCGTCGGCAGCGTGCTGATGGCGCGCTCGGTCACGCGGCCGATCGCGGCGCTCACGCAGTTTTCGAAGCGCATCGGGCAGGGCGATTACGCCGCGCCCATCGAGATTCGCCAGAACGACGAAATCGGCGAGCTGGCGCGCGCGTTCAATCAGATGCGCGACGGCATTTCGGAGCGCGAGAAACGCATCACCGAGCTCGCGTACATGGATCGGCTCACCGGCCTGCCGAATCGCGCGCTCTTCAACGACCGCCTGCAGCAGGCGATCGGCGCGGCGACGCGGAGCAAGCGCCCGCTCGCCGTGATGATGATGGACCTCGACCGCTTCAAGTACGTGAACGACACGCTCGGGCATCCGATCGGCGACATGCTGCTGTGCGAAGTGGCGAAGCGCCTGCGCGCGGCGCTGCATCGCAAGACCGATACGGTCGCGCGTCTGGGCGGCGACGAATTCGCCGTCCTTCTGCCGACCGACGATCTGGCGTCCGCGCGTCTTCTCGCCACGCGCATGCTGAACGCGCTCGAAGAGCCGATCACGATCGAAGGGCAACTCGTCGATGTGGGCGCGAGCATCGGCATCGTCACGTTTCCGCAGAACGGCACGGACATGAACGTGCTGCTGCGCCGCGCCGATATCGCGATGTACGTGGCGAAGCGCTCGAATCTCGGCTACGCGCTCTACGACGAACGTCACGACCAGAACAACGCCGAGCGTCTTTCGCTGATGAGCGAGCTGCGGCAGGCCGTCGAGCACGATCAATTGACGCTCTACTATCAGCCGAAGGTCGATCTCGCGACGCATCGCGTGAAATATGTCGAGGCGCTCGTGCGCTGGGATCATCCGACGCGCGGCTTCGTCTCGCCCGACCAGTTCATCCCGTTCGCGGAGCAGACCGGCTACATCAAGACGATTTCGCGCTGGGTCGCCGACAAGGCCATCGCGCAATGCGCCGCGTGGCGCCGGCAGGGCATCGAGCTGGCCGTGTCGGTGAACGTGTCGGCGCGCGAGCTGATCCAGTCGACGCTGCCCGAAATCTTCCAGGGACTGCTCGACAAGCACGGCGTCGCGCCGGAATCGATCTGGATCGAGATCACCGAGAGCGCGATCATGGACGACCCGAATCACGCGATCGAGACGCTCGACCGGCTGCACGCGCTCGGCATTCGCCTGTCCATCGACGATTTCGGCACTGGGTATTCGTCGCTGTCGTATCTGAAGCGCATGCCCGTCGATGAGCTGAAGATCGACAAATCGTTCGTGATGGGCATGTTCCAGCACAAGGACGATGAAACCATCGTGCGCTCGACAATCGATCTCGGGCACAACATGGGACTGAAGGTCGTCGCGGAAGGCGTCGAAACCGAAGAGATGCTGGAGCGGCTGAAGGCGCTGCGCTGCGATCTGGCGCAGGGCTATCACCTGAGCCGGCCGCTGCCCCCCGCGAAGCTCGAAGCGTGGCTCGACGCGTGGCGCGCGTCGAACGAGCAAGCGCTGATCGCCGGGCCGGAAGAGGCGTAGGCTCGCTTACCAGGCGCGGCCGCGGTCGTTCGCGACGGCTTGTTCGTCGCTCGCGATGGAGTCGCCGTCGCGATCGGCGAAGCGATAGGTGCCGCGTTCCTCCGATTTCGCTTCGTACAGCGCGGCATCGGCGCGCTTCAATGCGCTTTCGAACGACTCCGCCGGACGCGCCAGCGCGATGCCGACGCTCACGCCCACGCGCACCGTCTGCCCGGATTCGAGCGTGTACGGCGCCGACAGCTCGCCGATGATCTTGCGCGCGAAAACCACGTTGGCCGCGTGCGCGATATACGTGGCGACGATCGCGAACTCGTCGCCGCCCAGACGCGCGACCAGCTCGCCGCGGCGCATCGCGTTGCGCAGGCGGTCGGCGACGAGCTTCAGCAGTTCGTCGCCGGCATTGTGGCCGTGCGTGTCGTTGACGTGCTTGAAGCCGTCGAGATCGACGTACATCACCGTCACTTTCTCGCGGCCCGCGCCGCCCGCCATCAGACGCCCGGCCTGGTCGCCGAGATAGCGCCGGTTCGGCAGGCCCGTCAGCGAATCGTGATGCGCCCATTGCAGGATTCTCGCTTCGGCTTTGCGGCGCTCCGTCACGTCCTCGATGATGATGACCGCGCTGCCGTCGGGCACCGGATTGCGGCTCAGTTCGAGATGCCGTCCGTCGCGCAAGGGCAGGTCGAGCGTCGGATGGCCGCTTTCGAGCCATTGCGCGCATCGCTCGGCAAGCTGCGCGCGCGGCGTCTCGCCGAATTTCGCGAGCGCGGCATAGCCGATGAACTCCGGCAGCGACACGTTCAGCCGCAGCATGTCGATGGTCGCGCCGAACAGCTCCGCCGCCTTGCGATTCGCGATCACCACCCTGCCCGACGCATCCACGGTGCAGAGGCCGTGCGGCATGTGCGCGAGCGCCGCGTCGAAGCGCGTGGCGATTTCGGCGTGGCTTTCCTTGGCGGTCATCAGCGCGACGAGGCCGCGATAGTGCCGCTGCACGACCGCGCACATCGCGGCGATATAGAGGACGAGCGGCGGCACGAGAATCCAGTAGCCGGACGGCCCGAACAGCCCGCCGACGCCGATCGGCAGCGCGCCGAGGCACACCTGCGCGATCGCCAGATGCGGCGTGCCCGCGTTGCGCGACGCGACGCCGCCGAGCAGGCCGGCCGTCACCATGATCGCGAGCGACGCGAGCACGGCGTCGCCCGAGATCACGCAGCCCATCGCGCCGAGGCCCGTCACGAGACAGGCCAGCAGCCCGAACGGCGCATAGCGCGCGGCCCACCGGCCGGGCTGCGGCGCGTCCGTGCGGCTCAACGCGCGATATCGGCCGACGATCGAAAGGCGGGTGGCGAGCAGAAGCGCGTCGGCGGCGAGCCAGAGCATCGTCCAGAGGGACGGCTGGCGTCCGAGCGCGATCATCGCGACGAACGCGCCGGAGATGCCGGACAGCAGCAGCGGGCGGATGTCTTCGACAAGCGTCGACAGCAGCGATGCGCGAACGGCAGGCGTGATCCGTCCGTCCGCGGTCGCCGGCGTGGCCAGAATCGAATCGATCAAGGACGGATTGCCTGACATACGCAAGACCGGGCCGGCGAGAGGATGAATACGAAGGCGGCGGTGATGCGATCACCGCCGGTAATCGTGTATACGGCGGCGTCTGCGTGTTCTTTAGGCAGGACTTAGCGGCGGCTCAGGCGTGGTGAGCGTCGATTATTCGCTGAGAGCGCATTCTGACTTTCCTTCGAGCCGGATTACGTTTTCGCGCGGACATAGTAATTTAGGGCTCAAGTCTTTCAACCTGGCCTGACGCCGGGTTTTGCCTCATCGAAAGCTTTCGTTTCAGAGACGATCATGTTTGATGTCCTGCGCGCCATGCCGCGAAGGCGTCGTCGGTGAGGATGAAAGAAGCAGTTTCGCGGAAAGATGGCCACAGAAACCGTCGGGCGATTCATAAAAGGAGACGTCATGGACACGAACTCTCTCTCACCCGGTGCAAAAGGCGGGTCGCACGCCGAGCACCACAAGCAGACGAAGAAGGCGACCGCGAGCGGCTGGATCGGCTCCGCGCTCGAGTACTACGACTTCTTCATCTACGCGCAAGCCGCCGCGCTGATCTTTCCGCAACTCTTCTTTCCTTCGGGCAATCCGAAAGTGGCGATCGTCGCGTCGCTCGCGACCTACGGCGTCGGTTACGTGGCGCGTCCGATCGGCGCATTCGTGCTCGGTCATTGGGGCGATACGCACGGCCGCAAGACCGTGCTCGTGCTGTGCATGTTCCTGATGGGCTTCTCGACGATGGCCGTCGGACTTTTGCCGACGTATCACAGCGTCGGCATGCTCGCGCCGACGCTGCTCGTGATCCTGCGGCTCGTCCAGGGCTTCGCGGTCGCGGGCGAAATCTCCGGCGCGAGCTCGATGATTCTCGAACACGCGCCATTCGGACGCCGCGGTTTCTTCGCGAGCTTCACGCTGCAAGGCGTGCAGGCCGGACAGATTCTCGCCGCCGCCGTGTTCCTGCCGCTCGCGTACTACATGCCCGAGGACGCGTTCAATTCATGGGGCTGGCGCATTCCGTTCCTGCTTTCGGCGTTCGTGCTGGTTGCCGGCTACATCATCCGGCGCGAAGTGCACGAGACGCCCGCGTTCGAGAAGGAAGGCGAGAAGGGCGCGGTGCCGCGCTCGCCAATCGTCGACGCCTTCAAGTACAACCTGCCCGACATGATCCGCGTCGTCTGCATGGCGCTGATGAACGTGATTCCCGTGGTCGCGACGATCTTCGGCGCGGCGTATGCGGTGCAGGCGGCGTACGGCATCGGCTTTCACAAGAGCGTGTATCTGTGGATTCCGGTCGTCGGCAATATTCTCGCCGTCATCGTGATTCCGATCGTCGGCAATCTCTCCGACAAGATCGGGCGCAGGCCGCCGATCATCGTCGGGGCGATCGCCTCGGGGCTGCTGTCGTATCTGTATCTCTACGCGATCAGCATTCACAACGTCGGCATGGCGATCGTCGCGTCGCTCTTGATGTGGGGCATCGTCTATCAGGGCTACAACGCGATCTTCCCGAGCTTCTATCCCGAACTCTTCCCGACGCGCACGCGCGTCTCCGCGATGGCGATCTCGCAGAACATCGGCACGACCATCACGGCGCTGTTGCCCGCGCTGTTCGCGAGCGTCGCGCCGCCCGGATCGACGAACATTCCGGTCATGATCGGTTCAATCACGCTCGCCGTCACGATCATCTCGGCGATCGCCGCGTGGAGCGCGCGGGAGACGTACCGGATTCCGCTCAACCAGCTCGGCGAGCCGGACGCGCGGCCGGTCGAGAAGTCCGAGTACGACCGCCTGCGCGCGGAATCGGTCGCGAACGCGCGCACTTCCTGAAGCTCATGTCCTCTTTCCTTGCTCAGGCGGCGCGCGACAGCGCCGCCGGGGTGAACTCGCGCTTTTTCAACACGGTGAAATCGAAGTGAATACAGACTCAGGCAAGACGCGTATCGCGGTGGCGGGCGCGGGCTATATCGGTCAGGCGCACGTGGGCGTCGCGCAGGCGAGCACGACGTGCACGCTCTCGGCCATCGTCGATCCGGCGCCCGCCGCCGTCGACATCGCGCAGAAGGCGGGCGTGCCGCTCTACAAAACGCTCGACGAACTGCTCGCGAAGGATCGCCCGGACGGCATCGTGCTCGCGACGCCGAATCAATTGCACGTCGAACATGCGCGCGTGTGCATCGCGGCGGGCGTGCCGATCCTGCTGGAGAAGCCGATCGCGCCGACGGTCGAGGAAGCGCAGATGCTCGTCGATGAAGTGGAGCGTTCCGGCGCGAAAGTGCTGATCGGCCATCATCGCGCGCACAGCCCGATCATGGCGCGCGCGAAGCAGGTCATCGACGAAGGGCGGCTCGGCAAGCTCGTCGCGGTGATGGGCAGCGCGGTGTTCTTCAAGCCCGACGAGTATTACGCCAGCGCGCCGTGGCGGCGCGAGCCGGGGGGCGGGCCGATCCTGCTCAACATGATCCACGAGGTGCACAACTTGCGGATGCTGTGCGGCGATATCGTCGCGGTGCAGGCGTTCGCATCGCACGCGACGCGCGGCTTTCCCGTCGAAGATACGGTCGCGATCAATCTGCGTTTCGCGAGCGGCGCGCTCGGCACGTTCATGCTGTCCGACACCGCCGCGTGCCCGCGAAGCTGGGAGCAGACGTCGCAGGAGAACAAGGCGTATTCCACGTATCCCGACGAAGACTGCTACGTGATCGCGGGCACGTTCGGCTCGCTTTCCGTGCCGACGATGCGTCTCAAGTCCTACGCGAAGGCCGAAGATCGATCATGGTGGAAGCCGTTCGACGAAGACGTCGTGGCGATGCAGCGCGACGATCCGCTCGCGCATCAGATGGAACATTTCGGGCGCGTGGCGCGCGGGGAAGCCGAACCTATTGTCAGCGCGCGCGACGGACTGCAGAATCTGCGGATCACCGAGGCCATCGTTCTTGCCGCCACGAGCGGCAGGATCGTCGAGACCGCCTGAATCTTTTCAATTCCCCTTCCAGTTCAAGGAAATCACATGGCAACGATCCTGACGCTGCACGGCGTCAACCTCAACATGTTCGGCAAGCGCGACCCGAAGCAGTACGGCACGGCGACGCTCGCGCAAATCGACGAGCAGATGGCCGCGCTCGGCAAGGAACTCGGCGTCGAGGTGGAGTGCTACCAGACGAATATCGAAGGTGAGATGTGCTCGCGCATTCATCGCGCGTTCGAAGAAAACGTCGATGCGATCGTCATCAACGCGGGTGCGTGGACGCACTACAGCTACGCGATCCGCGATGCGCTCGCGATCCTGAAGGCGCCGATCATCGAAGTGCACATGTCGCACGTGCACGCGCGGGAGGAGTTCCGCCACAAATCGGTGTTCGCGGAAATTGCGCGAGGGCAAATTTCCGGTTTCGGCGTCGATAGCTACTTGCTGGGCTTGCGCGCAGCAGTCGCCGCGATCAAATAAGGCCGATGCCTTCACGGCGAAGCGTGTGGGCGCTTCGCCGTGTCATCGGGTCAGGCCGGGCGACTGAAATCCTTCGACGCGGGCGCGACCGGCTCGCGTTCGCTCTGCTTGCGCAGCGGTTCGTGATTGCGTTGCGCCGCGCCGCGGATGAACAACACCGCACCCACCGCGCAAACAGCCCAGACCACCGCGATGATCGTCAAGTAGCTCATATCCTTCTCCCCGATGCTCCGAGCGCGGGCGGCTTTGCCGTCACCGCTGCCCGCCTTCTGTTGGCCCTGTTGGTCCGTTACGTTTGCGACGCGGGCAGCGCCAGCAAACGTCCGATCAGCTCTTGCGCGAACGCATGCTGCTCGGTAATGGTCTCTGCATCGTCGTCGGTGGCGTTCGGATCGCCGTGCAGCTTCCCGGCGAGACGCATGATGTTGTCCGACACCGACTGCAGCGCGCTCAGCAATTCCGCTTGTGTCGCCGCGCTGTCCTGCGATCCTTCGCCGAAACGCTGCGCCGTTCGATGCGGCCTGGCGTTTCCTTCCATCGTCCGATACATGGCGACCCCCGTCGTGAGTGGATGATGCGATTCTCACGCCGCGACGCCTCGAGTAATCCTCCGAACAAGCCCTGATTCCGGCCTCAATTCGTTTGATGTCCGTTTCCGCGATTCGGAGCACGGCTGCTATACGCCCGCCCATCAAGGCTTTGCGGCCGCCGGGCGGTAAAATCGCAGATCCGTCCGCTGATAATCGGCCTTTTTTGCAGCGGCTTGTGGGGTCATCCGCACGAAAAAACAACAGTTTCTTACCAAAAAGCAGACTAAAAGGTCGGATCAAACGATACGCGCGATCGTTCGATCCATGAACGCAGTAATTTTTGCAGTGCAACAGACATCGACATGGCTTCACCCACGACGAACGAAACACCCTCGCCGCACACACTCAAACGCGGACTCAAGAGTCGCCACATCCAGTTGATCGCGCTCGGCGGCGCGATCGGCACCGGGCTTTTTCTCGGCGTCGCGCAGACGATCAAGCTCGCCGGGCCATCCGTGCTGCTCGGCTACGCGATCGCCGGGCTGATGGCGTTCTTCATCATGCGTCAGCTCGGCGAGATGATCGTCGACGAGCCGGTTGCCGGTTCCTTCAGCCATTTCGCCGATAAATACTGGGGCCACGCCGCCGGTTTCATCTCCGGCTGGAACTACTGGGCCATTTACATTCTGGTGAGCATGGCGGAGCTGTCGGCCGTGGGCATCTACATGCAGTACTGGTGGCCGGGATTGCCGATGTGGATATCGGCGCTCGCGTGCTTCGTGATCGTCAACGCGATCAATCTGACGAGCGTGAAGTCCTACGGCGAGACGGAGTTCTGGTTCGCGATCGTCAAAGTGGCGGCGATCGTCGGCATGATCCTGTTCGGCGGCTGGTTGCTCGCGTCGGGCAAGGCGGGGCCGGAAGCGAGCGTCGCGAATCTTTGGCGGCTCGGCGGCTTCTTTCCGAACGGCGTGCACGGGCTCGTCATGTCGATGGCCGTCATCATGTTCTCGTTCGGCGGGCTGGAGCTCGTCGGCATTACGGCGGCGGAAGCGGAAGACCCGTCGCGCAGCATTCCGCGCGCGACCAATCAGGTCATCTATCGCATCCTGATTTTTTATGTCGGCGCGCTCGGCGTGCTGCTGTCGCTTTATCCGTGGGACAAGGTCGCGACCGGCGGCAGTCCGTTCGTGCTGATTTTCCGCGAGATGAACAGCACGGTCGTCGCGAACGTGCTCAACGTGATCGTGCTGACGGCCGCGCTCTCCGTGTACAACAGCGGCGTCTATGCGAACAGCCGCATGCTGTACGGCCTCGCGCAGCAAGGCAACGCGCCGCGCGCGCTGCTCAACGTGAGCGGACGCGGCATTCCGCTCGCGGCGCTGGCGGTGTCGGCGCTGGTGACGGCGGCGTGCGTCGTCATCAACTATGTGATTCCGGGGCGCGCGTTCGGCCTCTTGATGGGACTCGCGGTGTCGGCGCTCGTCATCAACTGGGCGATGATCAGCATCATCCATCTCATGTTCCGCCGGCAGAAGCGCGCGAACGCCGAAGCGACCTCGTTTCCGAGCTTTCTGCATCCGTTCACGAACTACGTCGTGCTCGCGTTTCTCGCGGGCATCGTCTGGGTGATGTACGAGATTCCGGATCTGCGCCTGTCCGTGTACCTGATTCCGGTCTGGCTGGCCGTTCTCGGAATCGGCTACTATCTCAAAACTCGGGCCGCGCGCGGAGACTGACGCGGCCGCGCTTGCTGATCTCTCGTCCTCTCTCGTCCTATAAGTCACCATGTTCGAACATATCGATGCTTACCCCGGCGACCCGATCCTGTCGCTGAACGAAAACTTCCAGAAAGATCCGCGCACCAATAAGGTCAACCTGAGCATCGGCATTTACTTTGACGACGAAGGCCGTCTGCCCGTGATGCAGGCCGTGCGCGAGGCGGAACTGTCGATCCTGAAAGACCTCGGCCCGAAACCGTATTTGCCGATGGCCGGTTTCGCGCATTATCGCGACGCCGTGCAGGCGCTCGTGTTCGGCAACGACAGCCCGGCGCGCGCCGATGGCCGCATCGCGAGCGTGCAGACGCTCGGCGGATCGGGCGCGCTGAAGGTCGGCGCGGATTTCATCAAGCGCTACTTTCCGAAGTCGCAAGTGTGGGTGAGCGATCCGACGTGGGAGAACCATCGTTTCATCTTCGAGCGCGCGGGTTTCGAAGTGAACACGTATCCGTATTACGACGAAGCCACCGGCGGACTGCGCTTCGATGCGATGCTCGACGCCATCGACAAGCTGCCCGCGAAGAGCGTCGTGCTGCTGCACGCGTGCTGCCATAACCCGACGGGCGTCGATCTCGATCAGGCGCAATGGGTGAACATCATCGACGTGCTGCAAAAGCGCGATCTGCTGCCGTTCGTCGATATGGCGTATCAGGGCTTCGGTTCCGGTCTCGACGACGACGCGTTCGCCGTGCGCGAACTCGCGCGCCGTGGCGTGCCGGCGTTCATCGCCAATTCGTTCTCGAAGAATTTCTCGCTGTACGGCGAGCGCTGCGGCGGCCTGCACGTCATTTGCGACGATGCCGCCGAAGCCGATCGCGTGCTCGGCCAGCTGACGAGCGCCGTGCGCGCGAACTACAGCAATCCGCCGACGCACGGCGCGAAGATCGTCACGCATGTGCTGAACACGCCCGAACTTAAACAGTCGTGGGAAAAGGAACTCGCGTCGATGTGCCAGCGCATCGCGCGCATGCGTCAGGCGATCCACGACGGATTGAAGGATCACGTTCGCGGCGAGATGCTCACGCGGTATATCAAGCAGCGCGGCATGTTCACGTACACGGGTCTGGTCGCGGATCAGGCCGACCGGCTCAAGGAGGAATTCGGCGTGTACATCCTGCGCTCGGGCCGCATGTGCGTCGCGGGCCTGAACGACAGCAACGTGCAGATCGTCGCCGATGCCATCGGCAAGGTGCTGGCGGCGAAGTAAATCGCTACATCGCGGGACAGGACAGCACTTTCTGCGGCGGAAGGCTGCCCGGTCCCGTATCGACTTTCGTGCCGCGCGGCGGCGTCAGAATGAGCCGCACGGCACTCGTGCCTTCGTTCGCGAGCACGTAGACATCGCCGCTTCCTTCCGGCTGCCAGTACACGCGATACACCTCGCCGTCCTTGTACACATGCAGCGCGCCGTGCCGCACGGCGCCGCCCCGCCAGAAATTCACGCTTTCCCCTTCGCGCAGCGCGATTATGCCGTCCTGCCCGTTCGTGGCGCTTTCGAGCGTGCCGCAGACGGCGTCGTCGGCGCGTGCGTGCGTGCAGACGGCCAGCGCCGCTGCGCATAGAAACATCGTTTTGCGATTCATCGGCTATCGACTCCCGGAAAAAGCGCGTGCGCCGTCCCGCGCTCCTCGCAAGATACGCGCCGACGTTCCTCCGCGCGTGTGCTACTTTGAATGGAAGCAGCATTCGATCATGGAGGGCGACATGACTGTGATCGCGCCGGTCGAAAGAGCGGACTTCCTCGCGATTCTCGCGCGCCATCGGCTCGACGAGAGCGATTTTCTGGTGCACGAAGGCGGCGCGTCCGATGTCGTGGACGATGTTTATCCGTTGCAGGGCGTCGTCACCATTACGCGACGTTCCACGTTGAAGGAACGCGAATATCGCATCGGACACGGCACGCAATGGACCGCCGCGTTCGAAAAAGACTTGAACAAGGGCGTGTTCAAATGAACGGGCACGCGCACGCAGTTTTTTCACGCACTTTTTTGAAGCGGAGCAGGCGATGAGACCGACCGAATTCAAATCGTTCAAGGCGCACGTCGCGATGATGCTGCGCGATCTGCCGCGCGGCGTGACGGCCGATCTCAGCGATGTCGCCGTCGCGTACTGGAACGGCACGCAAGTGGTCGGCGCCTATTTGCGCGACAACGGCCGCCTCGACGAAGACTTCGATTTCGACGAAAACGCCTGGGGCGTCTGGCGCGACGATTTCCTCGCGTGGTTCGATGCGCCGCGTTTCTCCGAACGCGCCGATCTGAAGGCGGCGTTCGTCGCAGGCGTCATGCCCGCGAGCGCGCACGGCGGGCTCTGGCCGCGGGCGCTGTGATCTAAGCTTCATTCGGCAAGTCATCCGTAAGCACGCCTTGCACGCGCCCGTTCCCCGCCGAACGGCACAGCGATTGCTCCGTTCCTCCACGCGACAGCGTCCGAACCACGACCGCGCGACGGCCGTGTTCCGCCTTTCATCGTCACGGAGGATTCAGCATGGCTGGCAACGGCAGACTCAGTCCGCTCACGTTCTTTACGGCCATTGTGTTTATCGTCATCGGCGTGTTGCTGGCGGCGGGCGGAGCGTATCTCGTTGCACTCAAAGGATCGTGGTACTACGTGATCGCGGGTGCGGCCATCGTGCTGACCGGGCTCTTGTTGTTGATCCGGCGGCGCTCCGCATTGCTGCTTTTCGCGCTGTTCCTGTTCGCCTCGACGATCTGGGCCGTCGTCGAAGTGCGTTTCGATTTCTGGCAACTCATGCCGCGCCTGTGGATCTGGCTGCTGCTCGCGATCTGGCTGCTGATTCCCTTCGTGCATCGCGGCGCGTTGTTCGGGCCGCCTTCGACATCGCGCGCCGCGCGCACGCCCCTCGCCGCCGCGATCATCCTCACGCTGCTGCTCGGCGTCGGCACCTGGTTCAATCATCCGCACGACCGGCCGGGGCGCATCGACGTGAACGTCGCCGCCGACGCCAATCAGCCCGATGCCAACGCCGCGACCGGCCGCGCGGCGGGCGACTGGGTCGACTATGGCGGCTCGCCGCTCGCGCAGCGTTACGCGCCGCTCGCCCGGATCACGCCGGATAACGCGCATCGGCTAAAGGTGGCGTGGACGTATCGCACCGGCGACATGCCCGGCCCCGACGATCCGACCGAAACCACCGACGAGAACACGCCGCTCAAGGTCGGCGACACGATTTTCCTGTGCACGCCGCATAGCAAGGCGATCGCGCTCGATGCCGCGAGCGGCAAGGAAAAGTGGCGTTTCGATCCGCGGATTCGGAGTCCGATCGGGTTCAAGCATTGGGAGCACATGACTTGCCGGGGCGTCGCTTATTACGATGCGTCGATGCATCCGATGCCCGCTGCCGCCGCGCCCGAAGCCAGCGCGCCCGCCGAAGCCGATGCGGCCTCCGCGCCTGCCGACGCATCCGCCCCCACGGAAGCCTCCGCGCCCGTGCAGACGCCCGCGCAAACCACGGCGCAGGCCGAATGTCCGCATCGCCTGTTCCTTCCGACCGCCGACGCCCGCCTGATCGCGCTCGACGCGGACACCGGCAAGCCGTGCGCGAGCTTCGGAAAGAACGGTGCAATCGATTTGCGCGCGAATATCGGGCCGTTCACGCCGGGCGGCTATTACTCGACCTCGCCGCCGGCGGTGTTCCGCAATCTCGTGATCGTCGGCGGTCATGTGACCGACAACGAATCGAACAACGAGCCGTCGGGCGTGATCCGCGCGTTCGACGTCAATGACGGCCATCTCGTCTGGAACTGGGATCCAGGCAATCCGGACGCCACCGAACCGATCGCGGCGGGCGGCACTTATGTGCGCAATTCGCCGAACATGTGGTCGATGTTCAGCGTCGACGAAAAGCGCGGCATGATTTTTCTGCCGATGGGCAACCAGACGCCCGATCAGTGGGGCGGCGAGCGCACGCCACAGGCCGAGAAGTTCGGCGCGGGCGTCGTCGCGCTCGATGCCGCGACGGGCAAGCTGCGCTGGAACTATCAGTTCACGCATCACGATCTGTGGGATATGGATGTGGGCGGGCAGCCGACGCTCGTCGATCTGCAGACGGCGCAGGGCACGCAGCCGGCGCTGATCGCATCGACGAAGCAGGGCAGCATCTACGTGCTGAATCGCGAAACCGGCCAGCCGATCGTGCCGATCAGCGAAGTCGCCGTGCCGGGCGGCGCGGCGAAAGGCGATCACACCGCGCCGACGCAGGCCGTTTCCGCGCTCAACTTCAACCCGCCGCGCGTGACGGAAGCGGACATGTGGGGCACGACGCCGTTCGATCAGCTTTGGTGCCGCATCAAGTTCAGGAGCCTGCGCTACGACGGGCCGTACACGCCGCCGTCGGAGCAGGGATCGCTCGTGTTTCCGGGTAACTTCGGCGTATTCGACTGGGGCGGGATTTCCGTCGATCCGGTGCGGCAGATTCTGATCGCGAATCCGGACTACATGGCGTTCACGTCGAAGCTGATTCCGCGTGACAAGATTCCCGAGGACAACGGCGAGAAGAAAGGCAGCGAAACGAGCGGCATCAAGCTCGCGCGCGGTACGCCGTTCGGCTTTGAGATCAGCGCGTTTCTTTCACCGCTCGGGATTCCGTGCCAGGCGCCGCCGTGGGGCTACATCGCGGGCGTCGATCTGCGCACGCAGAAGATTGCGTGGATGCACAAGAACGGCACCATCGTCGACAGCGCGCCGCTGCCGATTCCGATGCCGCTCGGCGTGCCGAGCCTCGGCGGGACGATCGTGACGGCGGGCGGCGTCGCGTTCCTGACGGGCACGCTCGATCAATACGTGCGCGCCTACGACGTGCGCGACGGCAAGAAGCTGTGGGAGGCGCGTCTGCCGGCGGGCGGTCAGGCCACGCCGATGAGCTACGCCGATGCAAGCGGCAAGCAATATGTGCTCGTGACGGCGGGCGGTCATGGCTCGCTCGGCACGAAGGCGGGCGACTATGTGATCGCCTATACGTTGCAGTGAATGCGAAAAAAAGCGCGGGAATTTTCTCCCGCGCCTGCACGTTACGTCCGGCGATAAGCCTCGGCCATGAGCGCGCTGACCTTGGCGCGCGCGCTCAGCGCATTGCGGACGGCGGCGACGATGAAGGAAACGAGGGCGATCGGCGTGGCAGCGATGATTCCCATGATGAACTCCGTACTAGGGGTAACGAACTAGGTAATAACCCTAGGTTAGCACATTATGACGCATTGCAACAAATATCTTTCGGGGAATTGACCGTACGCAAAGGCGAAACGCTCTGAAGGAGCATCCAGATGAAGACGCACTTTCCGGCTCGTATCGCGGCGATCGGCGCCGTTGTGCTCATCGCGGCGATCGTCGTTGCGTGCAGTGGCGGTTCCGGCGATAGCGCCACTTCGTCTGCGGCGAGCGGCGGCGCGCCGGCGGCGGCATCGGACCCGTCGGGGGCATCGAGCCCGGCGGGGGCATCGGCGCCTCTGGCTGCGGTGTCGAAAGATGTCGTCACCTGGCACAACGACATCGCGCGCACCGGACAGCAACTCGCGGAAACCGTCCTCACGCCGGCGAACGTCAATCAGCGTACTTTCGGCAAGCTCGCGCTCTTTTCCGTCGATGGCGCCGTCGACGCGCAGCCGCTCTTTCTGGCGGGCGTACCGATCGCGGGCGGCACGCGCAACGTGCTCTACGTCGCGACGGAAAACGCCAGCGTCTACGCTTTCGACGCCGACAGCGGCGCGGTGCTGTGGAAAGTCTCGACGCTCGGCAGCGGCGAGTCGCCGAGCGACGACCACAACTGTCATCAGATCACGCCGACCATCGGTGTCACGGCGACGCCGGTCATCGACCGGACGCGCGGCCCGAATGGCGCGATGTATGTCGTCGGCATGTCGAAGGATGCGTCGGGCGCGTATCACCAGCGCATTCACGCGCTCGATGTCGCGACGGGCGCCGAGCTCTTCAACGGCCCCACCGAAATCCGGGCGACGTATCCGGGCAACGGCGCGGGCAGCCAGAACGGCACGCTGACGTTCGATCCCGGCCAGTACGCCGAGCGCGCGGCGTTGCTGCTGCTGAACGGCGTCGTCTACACGGCGTGGACTTCGCATTGCGACTTCATGCCGTACACCGGCTGGGTCATGGGCTACGACGCCGCGACCCTGCAACAGGCGAGCGTGCTGAACCTCACGCCGAACGGCCAGATGGGCTCGATCTGGATGAGCGGCGCGGGCCTCGCATCGGACGGCCAGGCGATCTTTTTCCTCGACGCCAACGGCACCTTCGATCCGACGCAAAACGCGCAGGAGATGCCGATCAACGGCAACTTCGGCAACGGTTTTTTGCGGCTGGAAACGTCGCCGCTCAGGGTGCAGGACTATTTCGAGCCGTCGAACACGGTGCAGGAGTCGAACGAGGACGAAGATCTCGGTTCCGGCGGCGCGATGGTGCTGCCGGACTTCACCGATGCGGGCGGCACGGTCCGGCATCTGGCGATCGGCGCGGGCAAGAACTCGACGATCTACGTCGTGAACCGCTTCTCGATGGGCAAGTTCGATTCGAACGCGGACCACATCTATCAGGAACTCGTCGGCCAGATTCGTGGGGCGATGTTCGGCGCGCCCGCGTATTTCAACAACACGGTCTATTTCGGCGCGGTCGGCGACAGCATTCGGGCGTTCGCGGTCAGCAACGCGTTGCTTTCGGCGACGTCGACGAGTCAGACGTCGAATGCGTTCGGCTTCCCCGGCGCGACGCCGAGCATTTCCGCGAACGGCACGACGAACGGCATTCTGTGGGCGGCGGAGAACGGCGCGACAGGCGCGCTGCGCGCCTACGACGCGGCCAATCTCGCGCGCCAGCTCTACAGCAGCAACGACGCCGGCACGCGCGACCAGTTCGGTGCGGGCAACAAGTTCATCACGCCGATGATCGCGAACGGCAAGGTGTATGTCGGCACGAAGAACGGCGTCGCCGTGTTCGGGCTGTTGTCGAAATAGGATCGGCGCGCGAACGCGGCGCCGGGCGTGACGCCGCGAGCGCGCCGCAACCAGCCGAAACGCCGTGGAACGGTCGCGAAGTCATGTTAAGCTCTCGGTTCTTCGCTGGGGAGTAGCCGGCTTTCCTGCACAGGGAAAGCGCTCATGTCAACACGCTCGGTCGTTCAGGCCGTGGCATGAGCAGCCATCAAAGGTTGGCAAGACCATCGACAGAATTCGCGACCGGTCGGGCGCGCGTTCTGTCGTTCCATCTTGCCCGACCAGAGCGCTACTCGATGAATCTCGCCTCCACAATTTTTCTAGCCTTCGCCATGTCCACCGACGCGTTCGCCGCAGCCGTCGGCAAGGGCGCGACCCTGCACAAGCCGCGCATCGCGGAAGCGTTGAAGACCGGCGTGATCTTTGGCGTGATCGAAGCCCTGACGCCGCTCGTCGGCTGGGCGCTCGGCAGGGCGGCCGCGCAGTATGTCACCGCGTGGGATCACTGGATCGCGTTCGGCCTGCTCTTCCTGCTCGGCGCGCGCATGATCCGCGAAGGTTTCAGCAGCGTGAGCCACGAAGCGGAAAAGCCCAATTCGCATTCGTTCTGGGTGTTGGCGCTCACTGGTTTCGCGACCAGCATCGACGCGATGGCGGTCGGCGCGGGCCTCGCGTTCATCGATGTCGATATCTTCTCGACGGCCGCGACCATCGGTTTCGCGACGATGCTGATGGTGACGATCGGCGTGATGGTCGGCCGGCTCGTCGGCGCGACGATCGGCAAGCGGGCGGAAATCGTCGGCGGGCTGATTCTGATCGGCGTCGGCAGCGTCATTCTGGCCGAACATCTCGGCCATCTCGGCTGAGGATGCGCGCCTTGCCGCCGCGCGGCGTGAGAATCGCGAGCACGGCGGCGACGATGAAAAGCGCGGGCACGTCACCCGCCAGATGACCGAGGTGGCGCCCCGCGCCGCCGAACGACTGCACGGCCATGATCGCGCCGTGCACGACGCTCGACCACACCGTGAACCAGATGAGGCTCAGATGCCTCATCGGCTCGCGCGATGCGATCAGCAGGAAAACGCCGAGCGTCGCGTAGATGCCGACGATCATCATCGCGTATTCCGAATGGCCTTCGTGGCCGGCATCCCACGCCCATCCAGAAGGCCAGAGCAGCATGAGCGGATAGAAGGCGAAGAGCGCGATCAGCCCGACGACGGCGAGCACGATGCGCAGGCAGGCGAGGCGACGGGCGTCGTTCATGGCGGCTCCTTGGCGGCGCGACATGAGCGACAAGATACCGCGAATCGCACCGCGAAAGCCATCGATGGCGGCAGGCGTTTCCACCAAAAATCGGCGCAAATAAAATAACGACGACTGCCATTAGGTCGATACGATTCATCATTCCACTGCCTTCAACCACAAATCCAGCACGTCATGCCACGTCCGATTTCCGCGCGCATCCATCTCGACGCCATCCGACAGAATCTTCAACTTGTCAAACGCACGGCGCCGTCGTCGCGCGTGTGGTCCGTCATCAAGGCGAATGCTTATGGTCACGGCATCGAGCGCATTTATCCGGCGCTCGCTGAAGCCGACGGCATCGCGCTGCTCGATCTCGATGAAGCCGTGCGCGTGCGCGAGCTCGGCTGGAAAAAGCCGATTCTTTTGCTCGAAGGCGTTTTCGAGCCCGCGGATGTCGAAACGGCGGATCGTCACCGGCTCACGGTCACGGTGCATTGCGACGAGCAGCTTGCGTTGCTGAAGGCGGCGCGGCCGAACGAGCGCATCGACATACAGTTGAAGATGAACTCGGGCATGAACCGGCTCGGCTATCGGCCGGGCGAATTCGTCGAGGCTTGGAAAAGGGCGTCGGATATCGCGGCGATCGGCTCGATCGGCCTGATGAGTCACTTCGCGAACGCCGACGAAGGCGCGATCGACTGGCAGATAGACGAATTCGAAGCGGCCACGCGCGATCTTCCCGGCACGCGCTCGCTGTCGAATTCGGCGGCGGTGCTGTGGCATCCGCGCGCGCATCGCGACTGGGTGCGGCCGGGCACGATCCTCTACGGCGCCTCGCCGACGGGCTGCGCGCGCCACATCGAGCATTTCCCGTTGCGCGCGGCGATGACGCTCGAGAGCCGCATCATCGGCGTGCAGACGCTCGCGGCGGGCGAGACGATCGGCTATGGCCGCACTTTCACCGCGGATCGCGCGATGAAGATCGGCGTGGTCGCATGCGGCTACGCGGACGGCTATCCGCGTCACGCGCCGACGGGCACGCCCGTCATCGTCGATGGCGTGCGTACGCGCATCGTCGGACGCGTGTCGATGGACATGCTCACCGTCGATCTCACGCCGTGTCCGGCTGCGGGCATCGGATCGCCGGTGGAACTATGGGGCGAACGCGTCCGGGTCGATGAAGTGGCCGAACCGTCCGGCACGATCGGCTACGAGTTGATGTGCGCGCTCGCGCGGCGCGTGCCCGTCGCGATCGACGCGGGCGTTTCGAATCGGGCAGAAGCGCATTCGGCATGACGCTCACGATGACGCGTCTCGAAGGCAGTGCTTACGTTCGAAAATGCGCGATCACATCGGCGAGGATTTCGATGCCTTTGCGGATCTGCTCGACCGGCACGCTCGCATAGCCGAGGATGAGCCCGGCCGTCCGGTTCGACGTGCCGCCGCACGGCGCGACATGAAGCGGCGACACCGGATAGACGCCCACGCCCTTCGCATGCGCGGCGGCGACGAGCGCGGCTTCGTGCGCCGCGTCGATGAAGGGCAGCCACAGCGTGACGTGCAATCCGGCAGCCGTGCCCGTCGCGTGCGCGCGCTTCGGAAGAAGATCGGCGATGGCGTCGAGCAAGGCCGCGCGCCGCCGTTCGTATTCGCGCCGCACGCGCCGCACGTGACGCTCATACGCGCCGCTTTCGATTAGCGCCGCGAGCACGCGCTGATCGATGACGGCCGAATGACGATCCGCGAGCCGCTTCGCCTGACGGAACGCCGGCACGAGATCGTGCGGCAGGATCATGTAGCCGAGCCGCAGATGCGGCGAAAGCGCCTTCGAAAACGTGCCGATGTAGATCACGCGGCCATTCGTATCGATCGATTGCAAGGCGTCGATCGGGCGCTGGCCGTATCGGAACTCGCCGTCGTAATCGTCTTCGATGATCCACGCGTCGTGCCGTTGCGCCCATTCGAGCAATTCGAGACGGCGGCCGATCGGCAGCACGCCGCCCAGCGGAAACTGGTGCGATGGCGTCACGTAGGCGAGCCGCGCGCGTCCATCGGCGGGAAGGCGGCGCGTATCGAGACCGTGTTCGTCGACGGGCACCGGCAGCGCCACGCCGCCCGATGCCTCGAAGCAATGCCGCGCGATCAGATAGCCGGGATCTTCGAATGCGAAGGCGTCGCCGGGATCGAGCAGCAGGCGCGCGCAAAGATCGAGCGCCTGCTGCGTGCCGTTCACGACGACGATCTGATCGCTATCGCAGACGAGCCCGCGCGCGCGGCCGAGATACGCCTGCAACGCGCGCCTGAGCGACGCATCGCCTTCGGGCGCGACGTAATAGAGGCTGTCCGGTTGATGCAGCAGTTCGGCCTGATACGCGCGTTTCCAGATCAACGAAGGAAAGTCGCGCGCGGACACTGCGCCGTACAGGAAGTTGATGCTGCCTTTCGTCACTTGCGCGAGAACGGGCATCGGCAGTGTAGAAACGCGCCGGCCATAGGCGGAAAGGGCGGGCGCGGTGCGTTCGGCGCGCGCGGGAATCGGCGGCGCGAGCGGCATCGGCGGCGTGGCGACTCGCGCCACGCGTCCCGCCGACGTGACGAGAAAGCCCTCCGCCGCGAGCTGTTCGTACGCTGCCGTGACGGTCGTGCGCGAGACGCCGAGATCGGCCGCCAGCGCGCGCGTCGAAGGTGCGGGAGCGCCGGCGGGCAACGTGCCATCGGCGATCTGGGCGCGCAGCAGATCGTAAATGCGCCGTCCGGTGCCGATGGCGTCTTTCAACTGGACCATGAAAATTGCTCGAAACTGGATCTTCTTATTGTGCCTGTTTCGGGCGATAGTGACGGGGTTCCGCCACTTTCCATCGGGCATCCAGGATGTATATTCCGCCGCATTTCGCCGAGACTCGCCCTGAAGAGCTGCATCGGATCATTCGTGGGCATCCGCTCGGAATGCTGGTGACGCACGACGCCGCCGGTCTCGACGCCAATCACATTCCGTTCGAGTTCGATCCGGCGCAGGGCGAGCATGGCTTGCTGACGGCGCACGTCGCGCGCGCCAACGACGTGTGGCAGCGTTGCCCGGGCGGCACGCCCGTCATGGTGATTTTTCGCGGCGCGGAGGGTTATGTCTCGCCGAACTGGTATCCGAGCAAGCATGAGACGCATCGGCAAGTGCCGACGTGGAACTACGAAGTCGTGCACGCGCACGGCGTGCTCACCGTGCGCGACGACGAGCAGTTCGTGCGCGGTCTCGTCGCGCGTCTGACGCGGCGGCACGAGGCGAACGAGCCGAAGCCGTGGAAGATGGGCGATTCCGAGCGCGAATTCATCGATGGGATGCTGCGGAATATCGTGGGCATCGAAATCGCGGTGACGTCGCTTGTCGGCAAGTCGAAGCTGAGTCAGAACAAGGAAACGCGCGATCGGATCGGTGCGGCGGATGCGCTCGACGCGCGGGGGAAAGGGGAGCTGGCACGGGTGATGGGGCGGGCGGGAGACTAGTTCATGGCTTTTATTGCTTTTCTGATCGCGGCGATCGTTCTCGCCATTACGCCCGGTCCGGGCCTCGCGTATGTCGTGGCTCGCACTGTCGCTGGTGGTCGTTCCGAAGGCATGGCGTCGTGTCTCGGCACGGCGGTGGGCGGTCTCGTCCATGTGGCCGCGGCGGCGCTCGGGCTATCCCTGTTGATCGCGCGCTCGGCGACGCTCTTTAGCGTCGTGAAGTACGTCGGCGCGGCGTATCTGATTTATCTGGGCGTTCGGCTTCTGTTTCGCGAAGGCGAAGCGGGCGGCGTCGCGCCGGTGGCATCGCACGGTGCGCGGCGTGCGTTTCGCGAAGGCGTCCTGGTCGAAGCGCTCAACGTCAAGACGGCGCTGTTTTTTCTCGCCTTTCTTCCGCAGTTCGTTTCGCCGGGGCATGCGCTGATTCCGCAACTGGCGATGCTCGGGAGCATTTGCGTCGTGCTTAATACGCTTGTCGACGTGGGCGCGGTGCTCGCCGCTTCGCGTCTGCTGAAGTCGAGCGCCGCACGCGTCGCGCGCGCGAGGATGCTCACGCGGACCTCGGGCGTCGTCATGCTGGCATTGGGTGGGTATCTCGCGTTTGCGCGGAGGGCGATCCCGAGTTAGGGAACCGGCCTCACGCGATTATCTGTTCTTCGCATGACCTTCCCTGAAGAGGGCTTCTAATCAATACTGCCGTGACTTTCGACGGCAAGCACACGGCTGCCGCAGGCGGTCAGATGCCCATCCAGCGCGACGCCATTGCCGTTCGTGTCGATCAACATATCGGAACACTGAATGATCGGGTTCGTGCCGTGTTCGGGGCATGTCACCAAGTCGCCCATTCTCGCGACCCCGCGGCCCTTGATGTCCATCGTGTCGGAGCCCGTGATGATGCGGCCGCCGTGGGTCGTTGCGTCGCCTATGCATGCGATTGAAGTCATTTTCGTTATCGTGCGGTTAGAGGTTTTTCCAGATCGGTTCAGCGCTTGCGCCGGACAATTCGAAGATGAAGAATTTCACCGCGTCGAAATAGTTGGTGAATATGCAAGGATTGAACGAGGCGCCTCGCTCGTCGACGCATACGACCCAGTAACCATCTTCCTCGGACAGGCGCAACTCTCCAAACCCGATATGCGGGTCGTCACCTAAGCGGTAGGAATCACGCCTGATACCGCGAGCGCCAAGTTCAGCGGCGATGGCGTCGAGTAGCCTTTGCTGGTCGATGCCTTGACCAACATGAATCTCGTACGCCTTCTTGAGATGAATATCCATCGATCAACTCCTTTGTTCATCGTCGTCTCAAGAAGGCCCGTAGCTTTTCTTGCTCGACGCTAACGACATGTTCACCCACGGCAAGACCACCGGGCAGACGTGTATCTTACGGACGCTCCGTCCTTCTGGCATGTTTCCATTGTCGAGTCTCTCTAGCGGCCTTCGATGATTCTTCGAATGCGACGATTCGATTCGTCTACCTTGACTTGAATATCCCGATCCGCGGCAACGGCGTTGAGTCCGCCCGCAAGGTCAATCAGGTCCTTCGATATGAATCTGCCCGTCGCCGGATCATCGTACCGATGCCGGTTGTAATGAAGCCCCGTCTGACTTCGCCTGGACACAAACTCCTCGCGGGCAGGCCGCAGTCCCTTATCCAGCAAGCCGTCCAGCTCGACGAGCTCATGCACGAGAGAATTATTTTTGTAGACGCGATTCTAGACGCTCATCGGTAGCCCGAACTATGCGACTCGTCCGAGTAACGCTTGCTCGTTACCCGCAGTGGCTGACGGCGGCCGCAGGCCGACCGCAGACGCGGCGGAACTTGGCCGAAGCACACCGATGCGCCACGTTCGCGCAAGTCTTCGCCCACCGCGCCCGAATCCGTCAAGGCCGCGCAGCGCCCGAAGGGCTTGGTCTTGACGGTCATCGGTTCACCACGCTCGTTTTTCGTCGCTCTTGGCGCGCGGATGGCGCAGTTCCGCGAAGCTCGCGAATCTTAAAGCACGTCCACACGATACGGAACGCTTCGTGACCGTTCAGCAGTCGCAGCGCGAGAGCCGCTCGACCAAACCCTACTGGCAGCGAACCGAGCCGCCGTGTTTTCCGCGGCTCAAACTCGCCGGGCCATGGATCGAGCAGGCAGGATTCACAGCAGGGCAGCGCGTCAAGGTCAATGTTGAACATGGGCGGCTGATCATTACCGCCGAGTAGACGAAGGGCCGCGTAGCGGCCCTTCGAACTTAAAGATTAGCGATTCTCGACGTTGTATCTAGCTACTCTTGAGACGTCTTCATCTGGGTCATCGAAGAGCCCGCGGACTATCGATATAGGTGCCTTTTTGTTTGAGGCGATGCCTTGCCGAACCACTGGATCCGGATCTCTCGCGAGGAGCTCAAACAACTCCACCGATAGTTTCCGCTTTACGGCAACGCTACGTCTGACATCAGATTCAAACTGGCAGAGCTCCGTCAATATTTCCAACGGAACAGTCTTGTTATGAGCAACCCATTTCCTGTAGCCCGGGAACCTCGAAATCACATCTTTCCAGACAGATACAGGAGCCTCTTCGTTAGCGGCTCGGTCGTACTCTTCCTTCATGAGACTATCTCTTAGCGCTATGAATTCTTCAGCAGACTGGATCATCTTGAGTCCTTGCACTGCAATGAATCAAGATTAACGTTTTTCCCGGTATCGCTCTTATGTTTACTCATGTAGTCGCCGTAAACATCGGCGTCAGCGACCCAAGCTCCATTCTTATCATAGACTTTCCAAGCGCTATTGCCATGCCCGGTTTGATCTTCGGACCACCACATGCCCGTGCTCGGATCGCGCAAGTATTTAGCGTAACCAACGCCTGATACATTGCCTGCGCAAACTCGATCAAATCGATTTATTTCCCACTCCTTTCTACAAGAGCACTTAGAATTTTGATTCGGCTTGTTTGACGTTTGCTTTCGTCCCGCTATCGCAGGAGTCTTCGATAAGCCAAACGGATCAACCCACTCGATCGGGTTCGGCGCATACTGATACGCGTTGAGTCCACCGGCCAGCCCAATCGGATCCTTCGAGATGAACCGCCCGCTCTGCGAATCATAGTACCGATGCCGATTGTACGTCAGTCCCGTCTCGTCGTCCGCGTATTGGCCTTGGAACCGAATCGCGTTATCCGCTTCGGCCGGATCCGTCTTGCCATAGGGCGTTGGTTTCCTTCTGCCCCAAGCTTTATACCGCGCCAGCCACACAACCTTACCCGACTCGTCGAGCAACTCCTGCGGCGTGCCAAGGTGGTCATTCTGATAGAACAGCGTCGCATGACGGCTCTTCGCCGGAACCTGAACAAACCCACCATCGGTGCCCGTCGCGAGAAACGCGGGTTCGACCAGCTTCTCATCGAGACGCGCGAGCGGCACGAACGTCCCCGGTTCGTGCAGATAGCCTTCGCCGCGCTTCTGCCTTTCGGCGTTGACGATGTAGCCCAGGTTCAGTTGCGTCTTGCCACCGTACTCGGTGGCGAGCTTCACGCCTTCCTTGCCTTCGGCGTCTTCGAGCCTGAGCTTGTTGTTGCGGATGGTGCGAATGGTGTTACGCGTGTTCCATCCGTTGCGGCCGTGAATCAGGTCGGTCGCGTGGCTGTGGTGGTGAGCGTGGGCGATATAAGGACACCGCGGATCGCCGCCCGCGAAGGCTATGCCGACCTCGGTATCGCGCAATAGCGGCAGGTGAAAGCCCGTCTGATTCGCGCCCGCGAACGGTTTCGCGAGCCGCAGGCGAACGCTCTCGCCGCCTCTGGGCCATTGATCGGTGTCGAAGTCGAAGCGCACGGTGTAGTGACCGTTCTCGTCCAGCTCGGCGTAATCGCTGTCGTCACGCGTGGTAACACGCGCGCTCAACGTGCCGACGATCTTCGGCCAGGAGTGCTCCTGCATCGGAATCCGGTAGGGGCGCTCGGCAGGAATGGCCCGGAACGTGTTGTGATACGACTTGTCGCGTCCGGCTTCGTGGATCACTTCCGACAGCACCATGCCATGCGGCGCATCGGGCAGCTTCTCGTCGAGCCGCACCACCAGCCCCGGACAGAATGCCGACACCGTGCTCTTGCCGTCAAAACGGATCTGTCCGGACAGCGCTTCTTCGTGCCGCAGTTGCGCCTCGAACTTGGCGGCGTCGGCGTCGAGATGGCGGCTGCCCCACGTATAGGACTGTCCGTAGGTGGTTTTATCGTCGCGCGCGAGATTGACTTGCGCTTCGATCGGCTCCCATGAACGCAGGGGGTTGTAGTCGCGAACGCGGATCGACTGCGCGACGGTCACGCTCTGCTGCTGCAATGACAAGACCGCTTCGTGGCCCGTTTCCAGCCCTGAAGTCTCGCGATAGAGCACGTTGGCGCGCAGCGAATAGTCGTATCCATCGATGTCATCGGCGAAGATGACCTGATCGCCGAAATCGCCGGGGCGCGTGTAACAGAACAGCCCCGCCTGCCGCATCAACAGATGGATGAACGCCCAGTCCGATAGCTGGTGCTGCATGTGAAAGACGAGCTTCGGAAACTTGCGCCGCAGCTTGAACGCGAACTGATGCGTGAGGAAATCGTGATCGCGCAAGATCGCCTCGATGATCTCGGGCACGGTCTTGTTCTGGTAGATGCGCGATCGCTTGGTGATGCGCAAACGCGCAAGCGGCGATTCGACCACGACGCGATACGCGCAGAAGTCGCGCGTCTTGCGAGTTCGTGTGAAGCGCGTGATGTTGCCGTTCCAGTCGCGCGGCGTGCCGTCGCCGGGTAACGGCTCGATGCTGAACGTCGCGTTGTGCCCGAGATAGTCGGCGCGCGCCAGTTCCACATTGGCGGTCAGTTCAAGCGTGATGTGATACGGACTGCCTAGCCGCTCGATCGCCTTGACGGAGATGATCGAGAGGCCATCGCTCGGCGGTGCGCCTCGCACCTTGAGATAGTAGTTCTGCCTGCCCGTGATCCAGCGCGCGAGCGCGGTGGATCGCTTTGATTGTGCTTCCATTGCGTGATCCGTGCGAAATCGGGGATGTCAGGCGGAATGCCTGACGATCGGCCGAGAGTTGACACTGACCACGACTTTTAGATGGACATCACAGTGAGCGCAAGGAGACTTATCTGAATAAAAGTAAGGACTCCGTCGACCAAGCGGTCCATCGACCTTCGTTACTCGTTCGACTGCGCAAGCCCACCCCTCACCACCGCGCCTGCGCCGTCCCCGGCGGCGCCGATTCCCTCGCATACCCCGCCGGCGTCCGCGCAAGTTGCGCGCTCGGCCGCACCGCCATCAACGCACCGAATCCCGATTCATACCGCTCCATATACGGCGCGAGATCCGGCTTTGCGATAGCGAACCCGCCGTCCACACGCCCGAGCCCGCGCAACCAATGTCCCGTCTGCGCGAGCGAAACCTCCACATGCCAGCTTCCGCCCTCACGCTGCTGCTTCCACAGCGCCGCCGCCGCGCCGAACGCCATCAAAAATCCGCTCGCCATGTCGAGCATCTGCATCGGCAAGACGCGCGGCTTGCTCTCGCCGGCTGCTTCTCCCTCCGCCGCGTTGAAGCCCATCGCGGTCTGCACGAGCGAATCGAAACCGCGTCGCGCGGCCCACGGTCCCTCGGCGCCATACGCGCTCAACGACGTATAAACGATGCCCGGCCGATGCCGCGCCACTTCATCCGGCCCGAATCCCAGCGACGCGATCCCGCCCGGCCGATACCCCTGCGCGAACACATGCGCGTCATCGATGAGATGCCAGAGCGTCTCGCGATCCGAAGGCGACCGAAGATCGAGCAGCGCCGATTGTTTTCCGCGGCTCGTATCCGCGATAGCCGGAATGTTCGGCAGATGCGGTCCGTTCACGAGCATCACGTCCGCGCCGAACGCGGCGAGCGCGCGCCCGCCGACCGGCCCCGCGAGAATGCGCGTGAAATCGAGCACGCGCAGGCCATCGAGCGGACGCGCATCCGCCGATAAAGAAGGCAACGCAAGCGCGGGCGCATCGCCGATACGCGTGATCGTCATCAACGGCTGCGCGGCGATAACCTGGCCCTGCGGCGTCGCATCCCATTCGTCGAACGTCCGCAGCATCGTCACGACGAGACCGCGCTCCGCCGCCGCGTTCTCGTAGTCGCCCGCGCGCCACGAAAGCAGCGCGCGTTCGGCGTCCTCACGCGTCGCGATGCGCGGATCGAGCCCGAGCAGAAGCAGCGCGCCATCCTGATGATGTTCGAAGTTCGCATGAATCCGCACGTAGCCATCGGCGCATCGATAGAGACCGGAGAAGCGTCCCCATGTCTCCGGCTCCTTGCCGTCCACCGTGAACGCGCCGGTGCATTCGACCGCCGCGTGCGTCATGTCGACGGACACGCGCTGCCGCTCCACGCCGCGCGCGAAACCAAGCTCGCACGCCGCGAGCGCCGCCGCGCCGATGGTCGCCTGCGCCGCCGTGCCGACAGCGAAGCTGGAAGGGAAAACCGGATCGCGACCCGGAAGGTCGATGAAAGAAAGCGCATCGTCGGGCAAGCCGGCGATGCGCCATAAGCTGCGCAGCGTATCGAGAGAGGAAGTCATGTCGGGCGCTCCTGAGTCGATGGAGCGCCCATTATCACGCCATATGCGTCATTGACGCCGCGTCGCCAGCTCCGCGCCCTGACGCAGCGCTTCGAGCATGCTGCCTTCATCGGCGATGCCCTTGCCCGCGATATCGAACGCCGTGCCGTGATCGACCGACGTGCGGATCACATCCAGACCGACGGTCACGTTCACGCCCGCTTCGAGACCGAGCACCTTCACCGGACCGTGACCCTGATCGTGATACATCGCGACGACGAGATCGAAGTCGCCACGCCCCGCGCGATAGAACAGCGTATCGGCGGGCAGCGGGCCAGTCACATCGAGGCCGCGTTCCTGCAAGAGCTTCACCGCGGGAATGATCTTTTCCTCTTCCTCGCCGTAACCGAACAGACCGTTCTCGCCCGCATGCGGATTGATCCCGCACACGCCGATGCGCGGCTTCGCGATGCCCGCCTTCACGAGCGTCGCGTTGCCGCGCTCGATCGTGCGTTGCACGAGACCCGGCTCGATCTTGCGGATCGCATCGATGATGCCGATATGCGTCGTCACGTGAATCACGCGCAATTGCGGCGCGACGAGCATCATCGACACTTCTTCCACGCCCGTCAGATGCGCGAGCATTTCCGTGTGACCCGGAAACTTGTGGCCGCCCGCGTGCAGCGCTTCCTTGTTGAGCGGCGCGGTGCAGATCGCGTCGATCTGATTCGCCTGCGCCAGTTCCACGGCGCGCGCGATGTACTGGTAAGCCGCATCGCCCGCAACGGCCGACAGTTCGCCGAAGGGCAGGTCGTCGGGGATGAGACCGAGGTCGATGCAGTCGATCACGCCCGGCTCGTAGCGCGCTTCGGTCGCGTCCTTGATGCGCCGCACCGTCGCTTTGCCGCCGACGATTTCGTTGGCGCGTTCGAGACGCCGCGCATCGCCGATCACGAGCGGACGGCACTGCTTGTAGACCGCGTCGTGCGCGAGGCTCTTGACGACGACTTCCGGTCCGACGCCGCTTGCGTCGCCCATCGTGATGCCGATTACGGGGAGATAGTTGCTCATGATTTTCGTCTGGTGATGTCTGTTTTCAACGCGCTTCAACGCGCGATGGGAATATCCGCGCCGCGCAAATGCAGGTACGCGCCGAGCAGCGCGTGCTCGCTGCCGAACGCGCCGGCCTTGGTGACGACCGACGGCCCTTTGCCGTTCGATGGCCGTCCGAGCGCGACGCCCGCTTCGATTTCGCGCACGAGTTCGAGGCTGCCGACGTTCGCGGCGGCGAGCATCGCGCGCGCCGTTTCGCCGCCGGTCGCGATCAGCCCGCCGAGCGCATCGAAATGCGGCGCGACGAGCGCGGCGAGCGCGTTCGACAAGCGGGCGCCCTCGGCGGGATCGAACGCGTCGTCGCGGCCGATTCGCACGATCGCGTCTTCCTGGCCGCGCACCGCGTCGCCGATGCGCGCGCTCCACGTTTGCCATTGCGGATGACGCGCGCCGTCGCGCAACACGGCGGGCGGCACGATCATTTCGCACACGCCGGCTTCGGCGCACAGCAGCGCGCATTGGCGTTCGGAGATGGCCGACAGGCTGCCGACGAGCGCGAGAATCGGGCCTTGCGCCGGTTCGATAATGCTCGCCGACTGCGTGGAAGCGTCGGTATCGAAGAGATCGGGCAGCGCGGCGAGTTCGCGGGCGAGTCCGCCGGAGCCGACCCAGAAGAACGGCTCATCGACGGAAGCGCTCACGCGTGCGAGCGATGCGAGATCGTCGCTGGTTTCGGCATCGACGATGATCGCGTCGATGCCATTGCCCGACGCCGCCGCCGACGCGATCATCAGCGCGACTTCCTGCGGCGCGGCGCGGAACGCATCGAGCGGAACATGCGCGGCGCGCAGGCCGACCGCGTCCAGCAACTCGCGCAAGCCGGCATGCTGCCCGGCGTGTTCGAGCTGCCACGTTTCCGTGTCTTCGAGCGGCACGCCGCGCACGAACACGCGCGCATCGCGCACCGTGCGGCCCGTCGCGGGAAACGCGGGCGTGACGATCGCCGGACCGGCGACGCGCGTCAGCGCCGCGACTTCGGCGGCCCAGTTGCCGCGCAACGTCGAATCGATCTTCTTGTAGAGACGCCGGCCCGGCGCGCGCAACGCGTGCCACGCGTCGGCCGTGCGCTTCGCGGCGTCGGCGGGCGCGAGGCGGCGCGTGTCGGTGTCGGCGGCGACGACGGTCGCGTTCGCGTCCGATGCGCCCGCGTCGAGCGACACGACCGTCTTGCGGCCCGCCGCCGCGAACGCGATCGCGCAATCGGCCGCGCCCGACAGATCGTCGGCGACGATCAGCAAACTCTTCATTGCGTGGCCCCCCGAGCCTTCGCGGACGAACCCGCATCGCGCCGAGCGTTCACGCGTTTCGCGATGGATGCGGTCAATATCGGCGACACGATCGCCGTCACGACGACGCACGCCGCGACGAGCAGCGTCGCCGACTTGGCCGCCTCGTTGTACACCGGATTCGCCGCCGCGATCAGCGCCGGAACGGCCGCCGCGTTGCCCGCGGTGTTCGCTGCCGCCGCGCCCGCCACGCCCGTGCCGCCCGTCAGACGATCCGCGAAATAGAGCGGAATGCCCGTCACGATGACGACCGCGAAACCCAGTCCGATGCCGAGCAAACCGGCTTGCCAGACCTTGTGCAGGTCGAGGCTCGCGCCGAGCGCCAGCGCGAAGAACGGAATCATCACCGGGACGGCGCGGCCGAGAAACTCGCGCATCTCGCGATCGAGATTGCCGAGCAGCATGCCGACCGCGAGCGGCAGAATGCTGCCGACGAGCGTCGGCCACGGAAACGCGGACAAACCGGCGACGCCGAGCGTGACCATCGTCAGGAACGGGCCGGATTCGAGCGACATGATCGTGTACGCGCCCACGTCTTCCGAGCGGCCGTACTGGCCCATCAGCGCCATGTAGAGGCCGCCGTTGGTGTCGTTCATCGCGGCGACGACGGCGAGCGTCGAAATGCCCGCGAACAGTCCCGATGAAACCGGCTGCTCGCCCAGGAAATGCCCGAGCACGATGCCCGCGATGATTGCCGTGCCGACCTTCGTCACGAACAGCGCGCCGCCCTTCTTCAGCAGATAAGGCGTCGCCTTCACGTCGATGCTGGCGCCCATGCATACGTAGAACACCGCGAGAATCGGCAGCGCGCCGGTGAAGAGCGCGTTCGTGAACGAGCCGAAGAACTTCGGCATGCCCGGCATGAACGTGGCGATCAGCGAGCCGATGAGCAACGGGACGATCATCATCCCGCCAGGAACGCGCTCGACGGCGCGCTTGATGTGAAGTTGAGCCATGAAGTCTCCTGAGTGGTCTTTGTCCAATTCGATCATCGATTGATCGAATCGATCAAATCGCAGTGTAGTCCTCCCGTTTGTTTTGCGCAATTTGGTCGTTCTAGGCGTTTACTCTGATCGATGTCGATCATTCCGACTGCTCGAATGACCAAATCGATCAAAATATCGGCCGTGCGCTCGACACGAACCGCGAGCATTCGACGGACCCGGCCGGTTCGCTACACTGTGCGTCGCCGCCAGAACCGTCAAAAGAAAGGAACAGGATGAAAGTCGAGAAACGCCGCGAAGCCATGTTGAAGGCCGTGCTCTCCGGCATGAACGATGTCGCCGCGCTGTGCGAGCACTTCGGCATGTCGGAGGCGACGGTGCGCCGCGACCTGCGCGCGCTCGCCGACGAACGGCGCATCGTGCGCACGTATGGCGGCGCGGCGTCGGTCGGGATGCACGAGCCGGAAGAATCGCTCGATACGCGGCGCGAGAGCTATCGCGAGCAGAAGGAAGCGATCGCGCGCGCGGCGGCGCGTCACGTTCAGGACGGCGACACGATCTTTCTCGACGGCGGCACGACGACCGCCGCGCTCGCGCGCTGCCTCGCCGGGCGCACCGAGATTCACGTCGTGACGAACAATCTGCTGGCGGTGAACACGCTCGCGGCGGCGGATGTGCGCGTGACGCTGATCGGCGGCGACGTGCGGCCATCGAGCATGAGCACGCTCGGACCGATCGCGCAGGTGGCGCTCACGCGCGTCACGTTCGACAAGGCGTTTCTCGGCGCGGATGGTGTCGTCGCGGGCCGCGGGCTGTGCGAGGCGACGGCGGAGCAGGCGTTTCTGAAGGAATGCATCGCGGGCCAGGCGGCGGGCGTGTTCGTGCTCGTCACGTCGAACAAGCTGGAGCGCGCGAATCAGCAGCACTGGACGCCGCTGGAACGCAACTGGACGCTCGTCACCGATGCATGGGCCGAAGCGCCGGTGCTCGCGCGCTTCGGAGAGCGGGGGAATGTGACGGTGGAGACGGCGCAGGTTGCGTCGAAAGAATCGTGACCAGCGCGACGGCGGAATCGCCTGCGAGCTGACCGCCGTTATGCTCGGCGAGCGCGACTTTCGCGTCTGGCCGTTGCCGCGCGCCCGCCCGGCCGCGCAACTGCTGCGTCAACTCGACGATCTGCGCGAGCCCGGTCGCGCTGACCGGATGACCGCGCGAAAGCAATTCGCCGTTCGGCCGAAAGCGACGGCGGCGAGGGCAATCGCGGGCGCCGCGCCGGCGATGCGCGTCGACGAACTTCTCGACGACAGCGATTTCCTCGCCGACGTGCTCTCGTCCGCGCGATGCGAACGGCAGGTTCTGGCCGTGCTGAAGCAGCCATATCCGCTGAGGAAAACGCCCGCGCGCGTGCGCGCCGTGCCGGGCGCGCCGCAACGCGTCAGACGCGCCCCGCCAGCGCCAGCACGCGCTCCAGCTCCGGAAGATCTACCGGCTTGACGAGATGCGCGTCGAAACCGGCGGCGCGCGTGCGGGCCATGTCCTCGTCGGAGCCGAGGCCCGTCATCGCCGCGACGATGACGTGCTTGCCATCGTCACGCATGCGGCGGATCACGTCGAAACCCGTCAGGCCGGGCATCGACAGATCGAGCAGCACGACCTGCGGCCGCGCCGCTTCGAACGATTCGAGCGCGTGCGACCCGTCGTAGGCGGCGCGCGCGTTGTGGCCGAGCATGTCGACGAGCAGCGTCATGCTGTCGGCGGAATCGCGATTGTCGTCGACGACGAGCACATCGAGCTGACGTCCCGCCGTAGCGGCCGGCGTGCCGCTCGCAGGCGTGCCGCGCGCGGGCGGCTCGGCGAGCGGCAGCCACAGCGAGAACGCGCTGCCTCGTCCGGCGCCGCCGCTTTTCGCCTCGACGTGGCCGCCGTGCAGTTCCGCGATCGCGCGCACGAGCGTGAGGCCGATGCCGAGCCCGCCTTCGTCGGCATGCGCGCCCGGCGGATGCTCCTGCACGAACAGATCGAACACCGTGCCGAGCGCTTCGGGCGAGATGCCGCGGCCTTCGTCGATGACGCGCACCAGCACCGTGCCCCCGCGCGGGCCGACTTCGAGCGTGATGGTCGAGCCGTGCGGGCTGAATTTCGACGCGTTGTTGAGCAGATTGTTGAGCGCCTGCACGAGCCGCGTCGGATCGCCGTTGACGAAAAGCGGCTGGCCGCTGTCCTGAATGTCGATGCGCTGTCCGCGCTCGTCGAACGATGGCTGGCTCGCCTCGACGCTCAGGTGCACGACATCCGCGATATCGACGATGTCCGTCGAGAGACGGATCTTGCCTGAGCTGACGCGCCCCGCTTCGAGCAGATCGTCGACGAGCTTCGTCAGATGCGCGAGCTGGCGGTCGACGATCTGACGGCTGCGGATCACGTCGGCGTCGTCGGACGATTTCAGCTTGAGGATGCTGACCGCGTTGCGGATCGGCGCGAGCGGATTGCGCAACTCGTGGCCGAGCAGCGCGAGGAACTCGTTCATGCGCCGGCTCGACGCTTCGAGTTCTTCGAGACGCCGCCGCGCGGTCATGTCGCGCGTGATCTTGACGAAGCCTTGCGCGCCGCCGTTCTTGTTGGGCAGCGCGCTCAGCATGACGTGCGCCCAGAACTCGGTGCCGTCCTTGCGAACGTGCCAGTCCTCGTGTTCGACGCGGCCGCGCTTCGCGGCGAGCGCGAGATCGTCGGTCGGACGGTCGCGGCCGTGTTCGTCCGAGGTGTAGAAAAGCGCGAAATGCCGGCCGATCGCTTCGGCCGCCGTGAAGCCGTAGATCTCGCGCGCGCCTTCGTTCCACGAGCGCACGTAGCCGTTCTGGTCGAGCATGCAGATCGCGTAGTCGCTCACCGAATCGATGAGCAGGCGCAGCCGTTCGTTCGCCTCGTTCGCGACGTGCCGGTCGGTGATGTCGTGCACGAAGCACGCGAACTGGCGCTGGCCTTCGTACCAGACTTCGCTGATCGTCAGCTCGGCGGCGAACTCGCTGCCGTCGCGGCGCAGCGCGGGCAACTCGACGCGCGTGTTGATGATGCGCGCCTCGCCCGTCGCGAGATAGCGCGTGAGGCCCGTGCGGTGTGCGTCGCGAAAGCGTTCCGGCACGATGAACGACGCGAGTTCCCGGCCCGCGACTTCGCGATGTTTCCAGCCGAAAAGCACGCTCGCGGCCTCGTTCCATTCGACGACCATGCCGGCTTCGTCCATCGATACGAATGCGACGTGCGCGTTATCGAGCACGGTCTGACGGCGGCGCAGGGCGTCGGCGAGCTTCTTCTCGTATTCGATGCGCAGCGACGACTCGACGGAGAGATCCGCGGCGACGCTGGCTTTCTCCCGCAGCAGCGCGCGATTTTCCTGCGCGATCTCCTCGCGCGCGATGGTTTCCGCGATGCACGCGCAAAACGCATCGAGGATGCTGATGTCCGAATGTCCGAAATAGTCGACTTCACCGGAGATGAGCTTCAGCACGGCGACCGAGCGGCCTTCGTAGACGACGGGCGCGACGACCATCGACACGGCGCCGACGGCTTTGCACGCCGCGCGGTCGACGCGATGATCCGTCGCCGAATTGCGGCAGATGAGCGCTTGCTGGCGCGTGATGCAAAGCCCGGACAGACTGCCGGCCGTGGGCAGCCGCACGCCGATGTGCGCCGCCGCCTTGCCGCTTGCCGCGCGGTAGTGGAGCGTGTCGCCCTCGATCCATTCCACGACGGCGGACGCGACGCCCGCGACTTCTCTCAGCGTGTCAGTGACTTTCTGCAGATAAGCGTTAAGCGGGAGCCGCGAATGGGCGAGGCTGGCGAACGTGGCGAACCATCGCTGGAAATGCGCCTGACGCGTATGTTCCGCCTTGATTTTCTTTTCCGGTGTCGACGCCTCGTATTGAGTCCGCATAGGGTATTTCCAATCGATGGATTCGCGATCTTCGAGTCGCGGAGATATCGGGTTTTTTGCGACGGATTAATCGCTCAATTGGAACACAAATACGGCCGCAATCGTTTGCTGTTCGAGAAGATTTTTAGAGGCTTGGGCCGCCGATGAAGCGCGTCGGGGCGGCATGCCGGGGATTATTGACTGGATCGTAAGCCGTTATGGGCATAAGTACGACAAATGACCGGTTGTGCATTCGCGGATTTATTGCGTGAGTATTAATTCCGTGCCGACGGGCGTATGGCGGTAAATTCGGCTTGCTTTCTTTCGCGCGTTCGGATTTGCGATGCGGGAAAGGACCCCTCGCGGCGGATGGTTTATTTCGTTATCCGGAAAATGCGGTTCGCCGAATTGGTTTATTGGGCGATTATTACGCTATTGCTTTTGCGGTTGCTTCAGATTCAATACGCATACCTCGCCACGACTTCCGCGACGCGCCCCAACGCGTCGCCCAACGTCGCCACATCCACCGATCCCAGCGCCAGCCGCAGCGCATGCGGCACCTGCGCCGCCGTGCAAAACGGCTCGGCCGTCGATACCGAAATCCGCTCTTCCATCAGCGCCGCCGCGATGCGATCCGCGCGCACTTCCTCGGGCATCGGCAGCCACAGAAAGTACGACGCCGGATGCGTCACGCGCTTCAAACGCCCCAACGCACGCGCCGCGATGAGCTGGCGCATCGACGCATCCGCGCGCTTTTCCGCTTCGAGTCTCTCGACCGTGCCGTCCGCGAGCCAGCCGCACGCGATGGCCGTCATGACGCCCGGCGTGTTCCACGTCGTCACGCGGATGGCGCGCTCGATCTTCGGCACCCATTCGGATGGCGCGACGACATAGCCGACACGCAGTCCCGTCGCCACGTTCTTCGAAAAGCCGGATACGTACACCGTCAGTTCCGGCGCGATCGCGGCGAGCGGCGGCGGAGCGTCATCGGCGAGAAAGGCATAGGCCGCATCCTCGATGATGAAAAAGCCATGCCTGCGCGCAAGCGCTGCCAGTTGCCTGCGCCGCGTCGCCGTCATCACCCAGCCGAGCGGATTGTGCAGCGTCGGCATCGTGTAGACCGCGCGCACGCGGCGCCGCTTGCACAACGCCTCGAGCGCGTCGGGATCGGGGCCCGTGCCCGATGCGCGTATCGGCGCGAGTTCGATCCGGTGCGCGTCGGCGAGCAGCTTGAAGCCGGGATAGGTCAGCGTATCGACCGCGACCACATCGCCGGGTTTCAAGAGCGCCATGACCGTCGTGGCGAGGCCGTGCTGCGCGCCATCGACGAGCATCACGCGATCCGCGCTCACATCGAGACCACGGCGCGCGAGATGACGCGCGACCGTCGCCCGATCGCGTGCGCGTCCGCCATGCGGCTGATAGCGCAACAGCGCTTCCAGATCGCCCGCCGATGACAACTGCCGCAACGCACTGCGCAACAGTTCCGCCTGGCCGGCGAGCGCGGGGTAGTTGAAGTTGAGGTCGACCATGTCCGCGGCGATCGCGACCTGATCGATGCCGAGCGCTCGCGAAAGCGTCGTTTCCTTCACGAACGTACCGCGTCCCGTTTCGCCGCTGACGAGTCCCATCGCGTTCAGTTCGGCATACACGCGCGTCGCGGTCACGATGCCGAGCCGCTCGCGCGCGGCCAGCTCGCGATGCGTCGGCAGACGCGTGCCGGGCTTGAGGCGGCCGGAACGAATGTCATCGACGAACCTGTCGACGATCTGCTTGTAGCGCGGTGGTTTCGGCATGAGCGCCCATTCCCGATGTATCCATGACAATTGTTTGATTGTATTCGTCTCGCGCCGTAGCATGCACTCATGCGTTCCATGCGATGAAAGGAGAACAACATGCATATCGCCATTCTCACGTTCGACGGCTTCAACGAACTCGACTCACTGATCGCGCTCGGCATTCTCAATCGCGTGAAAAAGCCTGGCTGGAAGGTGTCGATTGCATGTCCATCGGACGAAGCGCGTTCGATGAACGGCGTCGTGCTCAAAGCGCAAGCCACGCTCGAAGACGCCGCGCAGGCCGATGCCGTGATCGTCGGCAGCGGCATGCTCACGCGCGAAGTCGTCGCGGATCAATCGCTGATGGCGCGCATCAGGCTCGATCCCGCGCGTCAGTTGCTGGCGGCGCAATGCTCGGGCACGCTCGTCCTCGCGAAGCTCGGACTTCTTCGGGACGTCCCCGCCTGCACCGATCTGACGACCAAGCCGTGGGTCGAGGAAGCGGGCGTGCGCACGCTCGATCAGCCGTTCGTCGCAAACGGCAATGTCGCGACGGCGGGTGGGTGCCTCGCATCGCAATATCTCGCGGCGTGGGTGATCGCGCGGGTCGAAGGCGTCGCAGCGGCGCGCAGTGCGATGCATTACGTCGCGCCCGTCGGCGAGAAGGAAGACTACGTCGAGCGCGCGATGAAAAACATCGCGCCTTACATCGACGTCGCCGCGCTCGCCTGAGTGGCGAAAATCGTGCACCGCAAAGCCCGTCGCATTGCGAACGACGGGCTTTTTCATGCTGCACGTGCGCAAAGAAAGCCGCTTGTATAAAGCAGTAAACGCTTCGGGAAAGTCCCTACGGAAACATCAGACGTCTGATGTATATTTCATGGACTGTCATCCGAGAGAGCCTCATGCGACTGAGCGTCGAGCGATCGATGAGCGACAAGATCCAGGAGTCGCTCCTCACCATGATCCGCGAGCGCAAGCTCAAGCCCGGCGACCAGATTCCCACTGAAATAGAGCTTTGCGAGCTGCTCGGCGTCGGACGGTCGAGCTTGCGCGAAGCGGTTGCGCAGATGATCTCGCATGGCTTGCTGTCGCGTCAGCAAGGCAAGGGCACCTTCATCAGACAAATTTCGCTGAAGCTGCACGGCGGACTCGATGATCTGATGTCGGTGACGGACATGATTCGCAGCGTGGGCGCAGTGCCATCGACGAGTCGCATCCACACGGACACAGTCGCCGCATCGGAAAGTCTCGCGGAAAAGCTCGCGATCAGGCCCGGCGATCCATGCGTGCGAATCGAGCGCGTGCGGCGCGCGGACGACGCCATCGCCGCGTATTGCATCGACACGATCCCGAAGCGCGTGTTCGATGCGGCCGAAGGCGATCTGGGCGAATCGCTTTTCGGCATGTTCGAGCGCACGGGACGGCGGCTGTCGCATACACATACGTCGATACAGCCGACCATTCTCACGCCGCGCGATCTGCCCGAACTGGGCGACGGTTTCGGTCTGTTTCTGCTGCTGGACGAAGTGGATTTCGATCAGAGCGGCGAGCCGCTTTGCTATAGCAACGACTACTACAACACGAGCATCTTCAAGTTCGATCTGGTGCGCAAGCGTCGCTGACTGCGATGCGCGCACGGGCAACATCGGAGGAGACACCGATGGAGTTTGAAGCTTTCACCGCGCAGGAACTCGCTGCCTATCTCGGCGGCGTGCCCGACGTGCGCGCGTTGCTGGGCGAGCCCGACGATCTCGAAGTCGTCGAAGTCGGCGATGGCAATCTGAACTATGTGTACTTCGTGACCAACGCGAAGACGCCGCAGCGCAGTGTCGTCGTCAAGCAGGCGCCGCCGTTCCTGCGGCTCGTCGGCAAGACGTGGCCGCTTTCATGTCAGCGCATGGAGCATGAAGTCGCGGCGTTGCGGCGCTTCGGCGCGCTGTGTCCGCAGCATGTGCCGAAGGTTTATCACGCCGACAGCAAGCGCTTTCTGATGGTGATGCAGCATCTCGCGTCGCATCGCATTCTTCGTCAAGGTCTGATGGATGGCACGACGTATCCGCGTCTCGCGAATCATCTGTCGAGCTATCTCGCGCATACGCTGTTCTACGGCTCAGATCTCTTTCTCGCGCCCGATATCAAGAAGCAGGCCGCGAGCGCCGCGGTCAACTCGGAGCTATGCAAGATCACCGAGGATCTCGTCTTCACGTATCCGTTCGAGGATCATCCGTCGAACATGTATAGCCCCGCCTTGCCGAAGGCCGCGATCGAAAGGTTGCGAACGCACGAGCCTTTGCGCATCGCGGCCGCCGACATGAAGTGGGCGTTCATGAATCACGCCGAGACCTTGCTGCATGGCGATCTGCATACCGGCTCGATCATGGTCAACGAAGACGAAACCTTCGTGATCGATCCGGAGTTCGCGTTCTATGGACCGATGGGCTTCGACGTCGGCGCGCTCATCGCGAATCTGCTGCTCGCATATTTCTCGCGCGACTGGCACGGCCGCATCGACGGACGCGATCCCGTCGCGTATCAGGAATGGCTGCTCGAACAGATGACGCGCATCTGGACCGGCTTCAGCGCGCAGTTTCTCGAACTGTGGCGCGATCACGAGAGCCGCAGCAAGCGGCGCTTCATCGGCGGGCAAGCGGAAAGCCGCGCGCTCAGCGCGTATCGCGCGCATTTCATGCGGCGTTTGCTCGCGGATACGCTGGGCTTCGCGGGCTGCAAGATGATTCGCCGCATCGTCGGCATGGCGAAGGTGGCGGAGATCACGCGCATTCCGGATGCCGAGGCGCGCGCGCGTATCGAAGTGCGTTGCCTGCGTTGCGCGGAAGCGTTGCTCGTTGGACGCGCGACGTTTGGCGATATCGAACAGGTTGCGGTGCTCGCGCGCGAAATTCAACGCGACACCGCGACGATGTGACAGGAGACTTCATGGCTTCGCAGCCCTTGTTCAGCACGCTTCCCCCGACGATCGAATGGCGCGACGGCGATCTGCTGCTGCTCGATCAGACGCGTCTGCCGCATGAGATCGTCGTGGAGAACATCGCCGACGTGAAAGCGGTATGGCGCGCCATCCGCGAGTTGCGCGTGCGCGGGGCGCCGGCTATCGGCGTGGCGGCGGCGTACGGGCTTTGCATCGCGATGCGTGATTCGACGACGCTTCCGGTTGCGCTGTATCGCGCGGAGCTGGAACGTCATGCGAACTGGCTCGAAACGGCGCGGCCTACCGCGGTGAACCTGAGCTGGGGCGTGCGGCGCATGCTGCGTCACGCACGCGATATCGACGCGAAAGATAGCGCGACGCTTCACGCGGCGCTCGTCGAAGAAGCGAAGCGAATCCACGATGAAGATCGCGCGCTGTGCGAAGGCATCGGCGAGCATGGCATGCCGTTGATACGCGAAGGCATCGGCGTGCTCACGCACTGCAATGCGGGCGCGCTCGCGACGACGGGCATCGGCACGGCCACCGCGCCGATCTATGCGGCGCGTCGCGCGGGCCTCGCGTTCAAGGTCTACGCCGATGAAACGCGTCCGCTTCTGCAAGGCGCGCGGCTTACCGCGTTCGAATTGCAGCAGGCGGGCGTCGACGTCACGCTCATCATGGATAGCGCGGCCGCATCGATCATGTCGCAAGGGCTCGTCGATCTCGTGATCGTCGGGACGGATCGCGTCGCGGCGAACGGCGATTTCGCCAACAAGATCGGCACGCTCGGACTTGCCATCGCAGCGAATCACTACGGCATTCCGTTCTATGTCGCGTGTCCTTCATCGACGCTCGATCTGCAAACGGCAAGCGGATCGCGCATCGAAATCGAAGAGCGCGACGCCGAGGAAATCACGCATCTCGCCGGACGACGCATCGCGCCCGATGCGATGCAGGCGCGCAATCCCGCGTTCGACGTGACGCCGCATGCGCTCGTCAGCGGCTTCATCACGGAACGCGGCATCGTGCGCGCGCCGTTCGAGCGCTCGTTGCGCACGCTGTTCGACGCAGAGGGGACCGCCGCATGATCGCGGCCGATGAAAGCGCGTTGCGCCGCGCGATCGTCGATACGTCGCTCGAAATGGAGCGGCTCGGCATCAATCAGGGCACATCGGGCAATGTGAGCGCGCGGTATCGCGATGGCTTTCTTGTCACGCCGAGCGGCGTGTCGGCGCGCGAGCTCGACGAGCAGCAGATCGTGTGGCTGCCGCTCGACGTTACCGACGATGCCGACATTCTTCGCATCGCACGGCCGTCGTCGGAATGGCGCATTCATCGCGACATCCTGCGCGCGCGTGACGATATTCATGCGGTCGTGCATACGCATTCGATCGCCGCGACCGCGCTCGCCATTCATGGCCGCGACATTCCCGCGCTGCATTACATGGTCGCGGCGGCGGGCGGCAAGTCGATACGTTGCGCGTCTTATGCGATCTTCGGCAGCCAGGCATTGTCGGATCACGCGCTTGCCGCGCTCGACGAGCGTCGCGCATGTCTGCTCGCGCATCATGGCGTGATCGCGCTCGGCACCGATCTCTCGCGCGCCGTGTGGCTCGCGCATGAAGTGGAAGTGCTCGCGAAGCAATATCTGCTGGCGTTGCAGATCGGCGCACCGCCTTTGCTTTCCGATCAACAGATGGAAGAAGTGCTGGAGAAGTTCAAGACATACGGCAAGCGCAATACGGAGGATCGCTGATACGCGCGTGACGGGAAGCGATGCCTCATCGCAAGAACAAATCGCATTGAACAACTCGTACAACGGAGACAGTCATGGCCTGGAGCTCGGCAAGATTCGACAGTTGGGGAACGTTCGGCAAATCCACGGGCGCGGCGTTGCTCTGCGCGGCGGCCGCGTTGAGCGGATGCTCGAAGAGCGACAACTCGTCGTCGACAAGCAGCACCAACGCGGCATCGGGCGCGAACGCGGCGGCTAGCGCGCCGGCGAGTGCGCCGGCCGCAACCTCGGCGGGCGGCAAGACGAAGATCGGCTTTTCGATCGCGACTTTGAACAACGCGTTCTTCGTCGGATTGAAGGCGGGCGTGGAGCGCGGCGCGAAGGATCAGGGCTTCGAGCTCGTGCAGACCAACGCGAACGGCGACGCGCAGCAGCAGGTCAACGATGCGATCAATCTGCTGAGTCAGGGCGTGACGGCGCTCGTGCTGAATCCGATCGATTCGAAGGCGATCATTCCCGCTGTCGAGAAAGCCAACTCGATGAACATACCCGTCTTCACGCTCGATCGCGGATCGGATGGCGGCAAGGTCACGTCCTTCGTTGCATCGGATAACGTCGCGTTGGGGCAGACGGGAGCGAAGTGGATCGCCGAGCAACTGAAGAAGCGCTATGGCGAAGAGAAGGGCAACGTGGTCGACCTGATCGGTCTTGTCGGCACGACCGCCGCGACGGATCGCGAAAAGGGCTTCAGCGAAGAGATCGCGAAGTATCCGAACATCAAGGTCGTCGCGCGTCAGGAAGGCGCGTTCGACCAGGAGAAGTCGCTCAACGCGATGACGAGCATCCTGCAGAAGTTCCCGCAGATCGATGCGGTGTTCGGCGCCAACGATGACAACACGGTGGGCGCGGAAAAGGCCATCGACAATGCGGGCCGCTACAAGCCGCTGGGCGACAAGGAGCACATTCTCGTGATCGGCGCGGACGGCACCGCGCAGGCGCTGTCGGCGATTCGCGCGGGCAAGCAGGATGCGACGATCTCGCAGAACCCGATCCAGATGGCGGCGAAGTCGCTGCAGTTCATCGCGGATTACAACGCGAAGAAGGACGTGCCCGCGAACTATGCGTGGCCGACGATGCTCATCGACAAGTCGAACATCGATTCGGACGAAGTGAAGAAGTACGGCCTGTGGTCCGAGGAAGTGAAGCAGTAAGGCCAACCGGAACGCGCGACATGACAGTCGAAACGGCAGCACTCGCGCACACGGCTTCGCACGCGGCGAAGCCGTTGTTGCACATGCAGGGCATCGTCAAGAGCTTCCCCGGCGTGAAGGCGCTGCGTGGCGTGAGCCTGGAGTTGCAGGCGGGTCACGTGATGGCGATCGTCGGCGAGAACGGGGCGGGCAAGTCGTCGCTCGTGAAGGTGTTGTCGGGCGCATATGAACCCGACGAAGGCACGATCGAGATCGACGGCATGCCGCTCGCGCGTGGCACGAATGCGGCAATCGATGCGGGCGTGGCCGTCATTTATCAGGAGCTTTCGCTCATCAACGACATGACGGTCGCGGAAAATCTGTTCCTCGGCCGCATGCCTTCGCGCAACGGCTTCGTGATGATGCGCGAGGCGAACACGATGGCGCGCGAAGCGCTCGCGCGCGTCGGCCTCGACAACGTGCCGCCCTGGATGCGGCTCGGCGATCTGCCGTTGAACAAGCGGCAACTCGTCGAAGTGGCGAAGGCGATTGCACGCGATGCGCGCATCCTCGTGATGGACGAACCGACTGCCGCGCTGCAAAGCCACGACATCGAGAATCTGTATGCGGTCGTGCGCCGCTTGCGCGCGGAAGGCATGGGCATCATCTTCATCTCGCATCATCTGGAGGAGGTGTTCGAGCTTGCGGATTCCGCTGTCGTGATGCGCGATGGCGCGACCGTCGGCGCGCGCCCGATGTCCGCATGGACCGAAGCCGATCTCGTGCAGGCGATGGTCGCGCGCAATCTCGAATCGTTCTATCCGTGGGAGCCGCGCGAGTATGGTCCGGTCGTGCTCGAAGTGCGCAATCTCGCGAGCGCGCCGCTTCTGCGCAATGCGAGCTTCACGGTGCGCGCGGGCGAGATCGTCGGCATTGCGGGCATCGCGGGTGCGGGACGCACCGAGCTGCTGAAGACGATCTTCGGCGCGTTGCCGGTGACGAGCGGCGAGATTCTCGTCAAGGGGAAGAAGGTCAGCAATCATTCGCCGACGCAAGGCGTGCGTCATGGGCTTGTCTATACGTCGGAGGATCGCAAGCTCGAAGGGCTGGTGCTGGAGGCGAATATCGAAGAGAACGTCGCGCTGTCGAGCCTCAAGGCGCTGGCGAGCGGCGGCTTCGTGAGCCGCGTGAAGAAGCGCAGGCTCGCGCAGGAAGCGAGTGCGCGCTTCGGCGTGCGTGCGTCTTCGGTGTTGCAGATCACGGGAACGCTTTCGGGCGGCAATCAGCAGAAGGTGATTCTTGGCCGCGCGACGGCGACGAGTCCGGTCGTCATCATGCTCGATGAACCGACGCGCGGCATCGACGTGGGCGCGAAGTCGGAGATCTACGCGCACATGGTGACGATGGCGCGCGCGGGCGCGGCGGTCGTCATGGTGAGTTCGGAGCTGCCGGAGTTGCTGGGCATGTCGGATCGCGTGCTGGTGATGTATCGCGGCAGCATCGTGACCGAGATCGCGCGCGACAAGGCGGATTCGGAAACGGTCATTCAGTGGGCAACGACAGGAGCAGGCGCATGACCTCCACGGCAGCCGATCGTTCGGATACGGAGGCGCTGTCGCGCCGTGTGATCCGTCAGTTGAGGAGCGGCATCGGACCTTTGTTCGCGGCGCTCGTCATCATCTGTATTGCGTTGTCGATTGCATCGCCCGAGTTTCTTACGACGAGCACGCTGACCAACATCATGGTGCAGGTGTCTGTGGTCGGCATCGCGGCGGTGGGCGGGACGTTCGTCATCATCACGTCCGGCATCGATCTTTCTGTCGGATCGCTCGTTGCGTTGAGCGGGATGGTCGCGGCGACCGTCATGGCGGGGTCGAGTCCGGGCGCGGTCGGATTGGGCGTTGCGGGGTTGTGCGTGGCGCTCGCGGTGGGCGCGTTCGCGGGCGCGCTGAATGGGCTCGTGATTTCGTGGCTGAGGCTCGTGCCGTTCATCGTCACGCTTGCCGCGATGGCCATGGCGCGTGGCCTGACGCTCGCCATTTCCGACGGCCGCACCAAGTTCGATTTTCCTGACGCGTTCACGATGTTCGGTGCGAAGACCGTTGCTGGCTTGCCTATGCCGATGGTCGTGATGCTCGTCGTGTTCGTCGTCGGACATGTGTTGCTGCGCAAGACGACGTTCGGGCATCAGGTGTTCGCCGTCGGCGGGAATCAGGAAGCGGCGCGGCTTGCCGGGATTCCGGTTCGACGTGTGGTGTTCTTCACTTACATGCTTGCCGGTGCGACGGCGGCGATTGCAGGCATCGTGCTCGCCGGGCGGTTGAATTCCGCTTTGCCTTCGGCGGCTAATGGGCTGGAGTTGCAGGTTATCGCGGCTATTGTGATTGGGGGGACTTCGCTGGCGGGCGGGCGTGGGTCCATCGTCGGGACTTTTATCGGTGTCGTGCTGATTGGGGTCATCAATGTTGGGCTCTCTCTTCTTGGGGTGAATCCGTTCTGGACGCAGTTCATTCAAGGCGGTGTCATCTTTGCTGCGGTCTTGCTCGATGCGCTTAGTCAGCGGAGGAAGGTTTGATGGTTTCTGCTTTTTATCGCCGGATCCCGCTGTCGTGTCGGTCTATTAGCGTTGCCCCTGTGCGGGGCGGCAGTCACTTTCTTTGCTGCTGCAAAGAAAGTAACCAAAGAAAGCAGCTCGTCACCGCCCGCGGTCACACGCAATTTGGGTAGTTCTCTCGTCCACGGCGGCACTCGCCTAAAGAGTGCCCTCATAAGCCCCATCCGGCTTGGCTCGCGCACGGTCCGCCGCCCAATAACTTCGAGCGCGCCGGTTCAGCACGAAACAGCTCCGGCACAGCGCTACGCGCTGCCGCCGGGTATGCAAGGGAAACCAAAGGGCGGCGATTGCAGTGAGATGGAGACGTTAGCAGAGAAGCACATGCACTCCCGATTGACCGGTCGGCCGCGAAGCGGGCCGGAGCTATTTGGTGCTGAACCCGTTTGGCGTGTGGTGCGATGAGACGGACCGTGCACGAGCCAAGTCCGATGGGGCCTATGAGGGCACTCGTTAGGCAGCCCACGAAGGACGAGAGGACTACCCAAATTGCGTGTGACCGCGGGCGTATCGGAAGCTGCTTTCTTTGCTTACTTTCTTTGCAGCAGCAAAGAAAGTGAGTGCCGCCCCGCACAGGGGCAGTGCTAATAGACCGACACGAAATCAGGCTTCCACACAAACGCAAGCGAACAGAACAGAACCGAACCGAACCGAAACAAGGAGCAAACAAAGAGATGAAGAAGATCATCAACAACCCTGAAGCCTTCGTCGATGAAATCATCGAATCCCTGCTGATAGCGCATCCAAAATGGATCAAACCCGCGACAGAAGACAAACGCGCACTCGTCCGCGCTGACGCCCCGACGCAAGGCCGCGTAGGCATCGTCACCGGCGGTGGCTCGGGCCACATGCCCGGCTTCCTCGGCTACGTAGGCGAGGGCCTATGCGCCGGCGTGGCAGTAGGCAACGTCTTCTCATCGCCATCATCGGAACAGATATTCGAAGCGACGAAAGCAGTCAACGGCGATGCAGGCGTGCTCTACGTCTACGGCAACTACGGCGGCGACGTGCTCAACTTCGATCTCGCCGCGGACCTCGCGGAAGCCGAAGGCATCGACATCAAAACGGTCGTGCTGACCGACGATGTCGCCTCCGCACCGAAAGACCGCGCCGCCGACCGACGCGGCGTCGCCGGCATGGTCTTCGCATTCAAATGCGCTGGCGCCGCAGCAGAACGCGGCGATTCGCTCGACGACGTCGCGCGCATCTGCGCCAAGGCCAACGCGAATTGCCGCACGATGGGCGTCGGCCTCTCGCCGACCATCCTGCCCGCCGCAGGCAAACCGACGTTCACGCTGCCCGAAGGCGAGATGGAAATCGGCATCGGCATACACGGCGAACCCGGCACGCATCGCGGCAAGCTCGAATCCGCCGATGCCATCGCCGAGCGCATCACGAAGCAGATCGTCGGCGATCTCGCCGCGCCGAAAGGCTCGCGCGTCGCGTTGCTCGTCAACGGCCTCGGCGCGACGCCGCTCGAAGAGCTCTATCTGCTGTACCGGCATTCGGCGAAACTCATCGCCGATGAAGGGCTGAAAATCGCGCGCTCGTATGTCGGCGAATACGTGACGAGTCTCGAGATGGCGGGCGCATCGATCACGATCATGCTGCTCGACGACGAACTCGAGGCGCTGCTCGAAGCGCCCGCGCGTTCGCCGTTCTTCCGCGACGGCACCGAATCCTGAAAGGAGCGTGCAATGAGTGTGACGAGCAAGGAACTGCGGGACATCCTCACGCGCGCGCTGAACGCGCTTCCCGCACACGCCGATGAACTGCGCGATCTCGACGCGGCGCTCGGCGATGGCGATCTCGGCATCACGGTGCAGGCGGGATCGACGGCAGTCGTGAAAGCGTTGAACGCATTGCCCGACGAGGCGTCGTTGAACGACATCATGCTGGCCGCGGCCAAGGCATTCTCGACGGCGAATCCGTCGACGTTCGCGGCGCTCGTCGGCGGCGGATTGATTGCAGCGGCGAAGACGGTGAAGGACAAGGACGCGATCGGCCGCGACGATGCGCTTGCGATCGGTCAGGCGGTGGCGGCGCGCATCATCGAACGCGGCAAGAGTCAGGTCGGCGACAAGACCGTGCTCGATGCGCTCGTGCCGAGTCTCGATGTGCTGGCCGCATCGCAAGGCAGCGCGACGGACACACTCGATGCCATGGTCGCCAAGGCACGCGAGCAGGTCAGCGCGACTGCCACGATGCAGTCGAAGAAGGGCCGCGCGGCATGGGTGCAGGAGCGCAGCATCGGGCACGCGGATCCCGGTGCGACGGCTTATGTCAGGTTTCTAGAGGCGTTGAGAGATGCGGTCGGGGGATGAATGCCGCCCTAGCGTGATAACGTTCGTGCCGCGGCCTTAACTTCGTCTAATGTAGCCGCGGCGAGCCAATGACAATAGCCACCCAAGGTTGTTCGATCAATGTGCCCCAGTTCGATCGTTCCATATTTTCCCGCTCGAAAGTCGTGCTTCGACCAATAACTGTCCGTGTGCCACGCGTGAATGTGCAGGACATCGCTTGCAATTTTTCGATCTCCCGAGGTGAAGTGATCAAGTAAGCCAAGCGAACAGCGTTGCGGATACGTGAGGCGCAGGGCAAGTTCGCCAGCGTACATGGTCAAAACCTGCTTGCTCCAGCCCGGCCACTCGCCCGTAAAGTCGGCGAACTCTTCTTGCAGAAGACGTTCGCAATTTTCCATCTGAGAAGCCAAAAAGTTCAGCACCATTTCCGTAGGGCCGAGAACCGACGCGCCCACGTTGTGCGTGCCGTTATGCGGGAACCCCCATCGCTCACTGCATTCGGCTAGTTTTCGACGGACCGACTCCGCATAAGCATATGCGCCGAATCCGAGGCAAAGACCTGATGGCTCAAACTCGACTAACGCAGAAGTCACAAACGTGTCGCAATCTGTTTTGAGGATGTATTCGTACTCACGACAGAGGTCGAATACAGCGGGGCTGACTAGATTTGCTACCGAATTGATGAACTTATAGTCCGACCACGTGGCATGCTCGTCCGCGAAGGGTAGCGCCGTGATGTATCGAATTCGATCGTTTGAAGGAAGTTTCTTCAGGGCGTCAGGGTGGCAGACGGCGATGAGATCACACGTCGCAGTTGCACCCGAGAAGATCAAGCTTTTGTACAGCCACGAGAATTCCTCGAGCATTGTGGCAGCATTGTCTACGTAGACGAGTATGCCGGTGCGGTGGTTTTTCACGTATTTCCCCTGCCATAAATATTACGGATGCCGAAGTGTACCATTCGTGATCTGACCGCCGCATGAAAGCTTGACATCGATCATTCTTGTTTCGTTACTCTTCTCCTTTTGTAAAAAACTCATTCGCAACAATCGACGCCGTGCGAATCGATATCTAAGCTTACTCGCGTCTGTCGTCTTGTTGAGGCGGACGCTCAATATGCACATCTAGATACAAAAGGATAATAACCATGTCTTGCATTTTCTTTGTCGGTCTGCGCGACGATGAAATGGTTGAGTATGATTCGACTTTCAACGTTTGGAACGGTCGTTGGGGCCTCAACAACCAAGGCGGTGACCCAGTCACGATCGACGCAAACGATGGTGCTATCGCCATAAAGACAAAGGGTTTGTACCGCGTCTCCGGCCTGATCACTGGAATCGCGGCTCCATCGACAGGCGATAACGACCTGGTTCGCGCGTATATCAACCTCCCGCCGGATCAATTGGAGCGAGATCCAAGCTATCCGGATCCTTATTACTTCGGATCGCAAACGAAGAACGTCGGCGGAAGAACGACGCTGCCTTTCTCGGGTCATCTCGTCTTGACGACCTGGCCCAAGTTCACGTTCTACGTCAGCAAGAACTTCAGATCGCTTTCGACGAACCTTTTGTTCGAATACGTTCAGCAATGATTGCATGAACCTGACGCGTCCTATACGAATGTTTCATCGAAAGACAGCCGTTAGGATTGCAATGATTCATTGACCGCGCTGAAACCCCCCGCCCCCAAGGCATCATATGGGGGGCTTCACGTCTCTACCGGCGCGCTCCAATCAGGTGAAAACGGGCTGCGTCCTCGCGGCCAACGCCTTCACGCTCGCTTCCTCTGCACCACGACCTCACGCTCGCGCTTGCCCGCCGGCACCACCTTCAACTTCTTGCGCGTAAGAGCGAGCGCTTCGGCCTTCGTTGCGACGCACGGCCCTGAGCCGAGCAAAGGCTGACGCGCCGTCTCGCGCAACGCGAGCACGGACACCACGCCAATCACGGATGCCGCCATCAGGTAATACGCGGGCATCATCAGATTGCCGGTCGCATCGACGAGCCACGCCGTGACGAGCGGCGTCGTGCCGCCGAAGAGCGACACGGATACGTTGAAACCGATGGCGAGCGCGCCATAACGAATGCGCGTCGGAAAGAGCGCGGGCAGCGATGAAGGCATCACGCCGGTGAAGGTCGATAGCAGCGCGCCGAGTATCAGCAAGCCGAGAAACACCGGAAGCATCGCGCCCGTTTGAACGAGCAGCAACGCGGGAATCGACAGCGCGAAAAGCCCGATGCAGCCGATCATCATCACCGGCTTGCGGCCGATGAGATCGGAGAGATGGCCCGCGAAGAGCGTCATCGGGATCATCAGCATCATCACGAGCAACACGAGAAACAGGCCGTGCGTTTCATCGAAGTGCAGCGTCGCCGAAAGAAAGCTCGGCAGATACGACAGCGCCATATAGTCGGTAACGTTGAAGATCAGCACGAGGCCGACGCATTGCATCATCGGCTTGAATTGCCGCGACAGCAGTTCGGCCAACGATTGTTTCGGTCGCGACCGTTCATGCGCCTCGCGCGTCTCGGCTTCCTTCTTGAACGCGGGCGTCTCTTCGAGCTTCATGCGGATATACAAGCCGACCAGCCCGAGCGGACCCGCGATCATGAACGGCACGCGCCATCCCCATGAAAGCAGCGCGTCGTGCGGGAGCAGGGCGGTCAGCAACGCAACCGTGCCCGCGCCGAGGATATAGCCCGCGAGCGTGCCGACCTCCAGAAAGCTGCCATAGAAGCCGCGCCGCGCATCGGTCGAGAACTCAGCGATGAACGTCGCCGCGCCGCCGTATTCGCCGCCCGTCGAGAAGCCTTGCACGAGACGCGCGACGAGCAGGAGAACGGGCGCGAGAATGCCGATCGAGTGATAGCTCGGAATCAGGCCGATGCAGAACGTGCCGACGGCCATCATGATCATCGTCATTGCGAGCACGCGCTGGCGGCCGATCCTGTCGCCGAGCGGCCCGAAGACCATCCCGCCGACAGGACGCACGAGAAACGCAGCGGCGAACGTGCCGAAGGTCGCGATCAACTGCGCGGACGGACTGCTCGACGGAAAAAATACTTTCCCCAGCACGACGGCGATATAGCTATACACGCCAAAGTCGAACCATTCCATGGCGTTGCCGAGCGCCATCGCGCCGACGGCACGTTTCAGCAAGGCATGGTCGACTACCGTGATATCGCCCAGCGTGAGATGCGGCGACGTTTTGCTTCGGGCGTTGCGCTCGTGCGAGAGGCTCAATTGTCTCACTCCTGATTTCGCGGCGAACGCGAGGGACTGCGTTGCGTTCGCGCGGAAGGCCGCCGATGGGGCGCGGGGCCCTCGGCACGATGAATGATCAGAGTGTGCGGGTCGCGGCGCGTGCATGCCTTCGCTCACGCGTCCTTGAATCGGCAGAAAACGACACTCGCATCATTGCAATGTCGGATTGCATCGCACACGCGACGCGCAAGCGTTGGCCTCGGTCCGACAGGAGCGCCTTGACGCGATCATCGCTCAACGCGCCAATCCCTTTACGCGCAACGCTCACAGCGATTCAGCGCGTCATTGGCACGAGCCATGCGTTTGATGAAGCGGGCGCGATGCCGCCGGCACGATGATTTCATTCCGGGAACCGTGTCGACGGATCGCGCCTCTTTTTATCGACGGATTCACGGGGTTGCCATGAAAGCGGAGACCATCGCCGTTCTTCTCGCCGCGAGCGCGGCGTCGTCGGCCGTGCCTGCGTTCGCGCACGATTGCGGCGCGGCGAACATGCAGTGCGAAAGCGCGGTGAAGCATGTATCGCACAAGGAGAACAGCGCGCGGGCGGTTCACGGGATGCGCGCGAAGAGCACCGGACACGAAATGCCCGACGCTGCCAAGACGCCGCCAATCGAACACGAGCAGCACGACAGCATCGATGCGTGGTATCGCGGTGGCTGATCGCTCAATCGAACGTGATGCCGTCGAAACGATGTCCGCCGAGCGGGCTGATCAGATAGCCATGCACGCGTTTCGATATCGGCTGGAAGATGTTGGCGTGCGCGAGCGGCGTGTACGGCACCTGATCCTTGAACACCACTTGCGCTTCTTCATAGAGCTTCGTGCGCGCGTTCTGATCGGTGACGAGACGCGCTTTCGCGAGCAGATCGTCGAACTGCCTGTTGCACCACTTCGCCATGTTGCTGCCGTGAACCGCGTCGCAACCGAGCGTCGTGCCGAGCCAGTTGTCGGGATCGCCGTTGTCGCCGAGCCAGCCGTAAAGAATCGCGTCGTGCTCGCCGTTCGTCTTCGCGCGCTTGTTGTACTCGGCCCATTCGTAAGTGACGATGTTCGCCTTCACGCCGATCTTCGCCCAGTCCGATTGAATCAGTTGCGCCATCAGACGCGCGTTCGGGTTATAGCCGCGCTGCACCGGCATCGCCCATAGCGTGATCGTGAAGCCGTTTGGAAAGCCCGCTTCCTTCAGCAGTTCCTTCGCCTTCGCGGGGTCGCGCGGTGCGTCCTTCAGCGCCTTGTTATACGACCATTGCGACGGCGGCATCGGATTCGTCGCGATGGTCGCTGCGCCTTCGTAGACCGTCTTGATGATCGCCTGCTTGTCGATCGCCATGTCGAGCGCGCGGCGCACGTTCACGTTATCGAGCGGCTTGTGCGTCGTGTTGTAGCCCACATACGCGACGTTGAAGCCGACGCCCGACAGCACCGTGAGCTTCGGATCCTGCCTCGCTGCGGCAATGTCGGCGGGACGCGGAAACGACGTCACCTGGCATTCTCCGCTCGATAGCTTCTGCTGACGCACGGCGGCATCGGGCGTGATCGAGAAAACCAGCTTGTCGATATGCACGTCCTTGCGGTTCCAGTAAGTCGGATTGGCGTCGTAGCGGATCGTCGCGTCCTTCTGATAGTCGCGGAACACGAACGCGCCCGTGCCCACTGGCTTCTGATTGAGGTCTTCCGGCTTGCCCTGCTTCAGCAGTTGCGTGGCATATTCCGCCGATACGATCGATGCGAACTCCATCGCGATGTTGCGCACGAACACGACATCAGGCGTCTTCAACGTGAAGCGCACGGTGTAGTCGTCGAGCTTGTCGACGGATGCAATGTTCTTGTCGTAGCCGAGATCGGTCAGATACGGGAAGCTGACGGGATTCGCCTTCTGAAACGGCTCGTTCGGATCGATCATGCGCTTGAACGTGAATACGACATCGTCCGCGTCGAAGTCGCGCGTCGGCTTGAACCAGGCGGTCGACTGAAACTTCACGCCGCGCCGAAGATGAAACGTGAAGGTCTTCGCATCCGCGGACTCATCCCACTTCTCGGCGAGACCCGGCACGAGATCGAGCGTGCCGCGCTTGAATTCGACGAGCTGATCGTAGACCGCATGCGCGCCCGCATCGAAGTCGGTGCTCGTCGTGTATTGCGCGGAATCGAAACCGGCGGGGCTGCCTTCGGAACAGAACACGAGCGTCTTGTTCGCCGCCGATGCGGCTTGCGACGTCAATGCGAATGCGGCAAAGAGGGAAACGGCAAGGAGTCGATGCGTCAGAACCATTTTTCTTGTTTGCTCGGAAGAGTGGGCAAGCCGCCTCGCGGCGGGCGTGAGCCATACTCTACCAAGCAAACGTTTTTCGAGCTTGCTACATCGAGCGCAACGCGAAGCGCTTGAGCTTGCCCGTCTCGGTGCGCGGCAACGCCGTTAGAAACGTCACGATGCGCGGATACTTGTAAGGCGCGACAGTGCGCTTGACGAACGCCTGCAATTCAGCGATGAGCGCATCGTCGCCGGTGAAACCGGGATTGAGCACGACGAACGCCTTTACCACTTGCCCGCGCGTTTCATCGGGCACGCCGATCACGCCGCATTCCGCCACCGCTTCATGCTGCATCAGCACGCTTTCCACTTCCGGCCCGGAGATGTTGTAGCCCGCCGATACGATCATGTCGTCGGCGCGCGCCTGATAGAACACGTAACCGTCATCATCGATCACGACGGAATCGCCGGGCAAGTTCCAGCCGTCGCGCACGAATTTCGACTGACGTTCATCGGCGAGATAGCGGCAACCCGTCGGGCCGCGCACCGCGAGCTTGCCGATGGTTCCGGGCGGCACCGGCTGCATCGCATCGTCGACGGCCTGCACGATATAGCCCGGCACCGCGCGTCCGATCGCGTGCTCGCGCACGTCCGCACCCGCCGACGAAACGAAGATATGAATCATCTCCGTGCCGCCGATGCCGTCGATCATTTCGATGCCGCTCGCTTCGCGCCATGACGCGCGCGTGGAATCGGGCAACGCTTCGCCCGCCGACACGGTCTTCTTCAGGCTCGACACATCGAAGCCTTCGATGAGCGGCGCCATCTGCCGATAGAACGTCGGCGCAGTGAACATGATCGTCGCGCGAAAGCGCTGCACGGTTTGCAGGAGCGTTTCGGGCGTGAGCTTTTCGAGCAGGATCGTCGACGCGCCCACGCGCAATGGAAAGCACAGCAGGCCGCCGAGGCCGAACGTGAACGCGAGCGGCGGCGTGCCGCAGAACACATCGTCGGCCGTGGGCTTCAGGATGTGTCGCGGGAACAGATCGCACATCGCAAGGACGTCGCGATGAAAGTGCATGCAGCCTTTCGGCGCGCCGGTCGTGCCGCTCGTGAATGCGATGAGGCACACGTCGTCGGCGGCGGTGTCGCAGGCATCGAAATGATCGGGCTTGCTTCGAGCCAGCGATTCGAGCGACGCGGGTGCATCGTCGTGAAACGTCAGCACTTGCGCGAGCGCTTCGCAATGGAAGTCGTCGCCTTTCGTCGTGCAGCGCTGCAGTTCTTCCATGAGACGCACATCGCATAGCGCCGCCGATATCCGCGCCTTCTCGATGATCTGCTTCAGTTCTTTCGCGCGCAGCAGCGGCATCGTCGGCACGACGACGAGACCGGCCTTCAGCGCCGCGAAGAACGCGACGGCCATCTGCAACGTATTCGGCCCGCGCAACAACACGCGATTGCCCGGACGCAAACCCATTTCATCGACGAGCACATGCGCGCTGCGATTCACGAGCGTGCGCAACTCGCGATACGTCGTTGCGTGCGGCTCGCCGTTCGCATCGGACCAGATTGCCGTGCGATCGCCATGTCCGCTTTCGATCGCGCGATCCAGCAATTCGGTCGCGCAATTCACGCGCGCCGGATAAGCGACGTCCGCATTGTCGAGCATGAGCACCGGCCATTGTTCCTGCGGCGGCAGATGATCGCGCGCGAAAGTATCGATGTGTGCCGAGCGTTCCATCGTGTCCTCCGCTTAGTCGGGGATAACAGCCGTGGCTTCGATCTCCACCAGCGCATCGTCTTCGATGAGCGCGACGACTTGCACCGCACTCATCGCGATGTCGTAATCGCCGATCAGCTCGCGGAATGCCGCGCCGATTTCCTTCGCCGCCGCGAGATACGCGCGCTTGTCGGTCACGTACCACGTCATGCGAACGAGATGCTCCGGCTTGCCGCCCGCTTCGCGCAGCACGGCCACGATATTGCGCAGCGCCTGCGCGGCCTGAGCGCCGAATGCGTTGCTGACGAAGCGCGCCTCTTCGTCCCAGCCGATCTGCCCCGCGATGAACACCTGCGTGCCGCGCACCGCGACGCCGTTCGCGTAACCGCGCGGCTTGATCCAGTCCGAAGGCTGAAGGGTCTTTTTCATGAGCGTGATTCCTCTTGAAGTGCGCGGCTCGTGCCCGGCGCGAACCGTTCGATCGCGAGGGCGATGTCGCCGGGAATGGCGATCGAGCGGCCATCGTCGAGCGATGTCGTCACGAGGACCTGCTTCGCGCGAAAGCGCACTTCGCCGTCGCAATGACAGACGATGTCGATGCGGATCGAGCGCTGTCCGACGGAATCGACCGCGAGCGACAGCGTCACCGTTTCGCCCATGCGGCTCGGTCGCGAGAACTCGCAATTGAGCTTGACGATGGGAAGTCCGACGCGGCGCCGCGAGATCATGTGCGCGTAGTCGATGCCGAGCGCATCGTCGAACCAGTCTTCGACGAGCATGTTCGTCATCACCAGGTATTGCGGAAAGTACACGATGCCCGCCGGATCGCAGTGCGCGAAGCGGATTCGCATCGGCATGTCGAAGCGTTGTGTCATCGTTGATGTGCTCCGTGCGCCTTGAGCAAGTCGCGTCCGACGATCAACTGCTGCACTTCCGTCGCGCCTTCATAGATGCGCAGCGCGCGTATCTCGCGATACAGCGATTCGACCGCCGTACCGCTCTTCACGCCGAGGCCGCCCCACAACTGCACGGCTGCATCGATGACCTGTTGCGCGCCTTCGCTCGCGTGCCATTTCGCCATCGCGGCTTCGCGCGTCACGCTCTCGCCCTGATCGCGCAGCCACGCGGCGCGATACACGAGCAGCGCGCTCGTGTCGATGGTCAACGCCATCTGCGCGAGCTTCGCCTGCGTGAGCTGAAAGTCGCCGAGCGTCTGGCCGAACATCTTGCGCGATGCGGCGCGTTCGAGCCCTTCCTGCATCGCGTGACGCGCGAAGCCGAGCGATGCCGCCGCCACCGACGTGCGGAAGATATCGAGCGTGCGCATCGCGATCTTGAAGCCTTCGCCCGCGGCGCCCAGCATCTGACTGCGCGGCACGCGCGCGTTCTCGAAGTGCAGGCGCGCGAGCGGATGCGGCGCGATCACGTCGATGCGTTCGGCGATCTGCAAGCCGGGCGTATCCGCATCGACGATGAACGCGCTGATGCCGCGCGAGCCCGGCGCTTCGCCTGTGCGCGCGAACACGACATGGAAGTCCGCGATGCCGCCGTTCGATATCCACGTCTTGTCGCCGTTCAGCACGTAGGCGTCGCCATGGGCGCGCGCATCGAGCGACATCGCCGCGACATCCGATCCCGCTTCCGGTTCCGACAACGCGAACGCCGCCAATGCAGTGCCGTTCGCGACGCGCGGCAAATAGCGCTCTTTCTGCGCATCGCTGCCGGCGAGCGATATGGCGCCCGAGCCGAGCCCTTGCATCGCGAAGGCGAAGTCCGCGAGGCTGTCGTGTTTCGCGAGCGTTTCGCGCAGCAGGCACACGGCGCGCGTGTCGATCGTATCGTTCGATGCGCCGTATCGGGTGCCGCCGATGCAGTGCCTGAGCCATCCCGCATCGCCGAGCATGCGCACGAGGCGCTTGCAGGCCGCGTCGGTATCGGCGTGATCGACATGCTTCAGATGCTCGTTCGCCCATGCATCGGCATCGCGTGCGAGTTCGCGATGTCTCTCATCGAAGAAGGGCCATGCGAGCGCGCTGTGTGGATCGGCGTTCATTCAGTCTCCTTCGAACACGGGACGCGTCTTCCCCGCGAACGCGCGATAGGCGCGCTCGAAATCGCGCGTGCTCATGCAGATGGCTTGCGCCTGCGCTTCCGATTCGATCGCTTCGTCGATGCTCATGCTCCATTCCTGATGCAGCATCTTCTTCGTGATGCCGTGCGCGAAGGTCGGCCCGGCGACGAGTTCGGACGCGAGCTTCGCGGCTTCGTCGAGCAAGGTTTCGGGTGCGCAAAGGCGGTTGTAGAAGCCCCAGTGATAGCCTTCTTCGCCGCTTGCCGAGCGGCCCGTGAAGAGCAATTCGGCAGCGCGTCCCTGACCGATGATGCGCGGCAGAATCGAACACGCGCCCATGTCGCAGCCCGCGAGACCGACGCGCGCAAAGAGAAATGCGAGCTTGCTGCGCGCGGTGCCGAGACGCATGTCGGACGCCATCGCGAGGATCGCGCCCGCGCCCGCGCAGACGCCATCGACGGCGGCTATGATCGGCTGCGGGCAATGACGCATCGCCTTGACGAGATCGCCCGTCATGCGTGTGAAGAGCAATAGCTCGGGCATCGGTAGATCGATCAGCGGTGCGATGATTTCATGCACGTCGCCGCCGGAGCAGAAGTTGTCGCCCGCGCCGTGGATCACGACGGCTTTCACATCGGTCGCATAGGCGAGTTGCCGAAACAGATCGCGCAACTCCGCATACGATCCGAACGTCAGCGGGTTCTTGCGTTCGGGCCGGTTCAGCATGATCGTCGCGACATCGTTCGTGACGGACCATCCGAAGTGCGTCGCGCGATAGTCCGCGAGCGTTACGCGATTGCCGGCGAGAAGCGCATCGGCGCTCGATGAGCTCATCTGTGTCTCCTTAGTCCTTCAGCGTCTTCAGCAGATGCTGCTTCAGCTTGCCGAGCCGCTGATGCGTCTGCGATTTTTCGTTCAGTTCGAGACCGCCGAACATTTCGACGACCCATTGCTCATGCGCGGTCGCCATCTTGTCGAACGCGGCGCGGCCTTGCGGCGTGAGACGCACGCTCGTCGAACGGCGATCGTTCGGATCGGCATAACGCGATACCAGTCCTTCTTTTTCGAGCTGATCCGTGATGCCCGTCACATTGCCGCCGGTGACCATCATGCGGCGCGATAGCTCGGTCATCTTCAGGCCCTCGGGATGACGTTCGAGTTGCGCCATCAGGTCGAAGCGCGGCAAGGTCGTATCGAACTCGGTGCGCAGGCGCTTGCGCAGTTCGGCTTGCACGAGGTTCGTCGTGGTCAGCATGCGCAGCCATAAGCGCAGTCCCATGTGGCTGTCGGCGCCGGTGCTCATCTCGAGATCGACGACGTTGTCCGCCGGTTTCTCCACGCCCTTGCGCGGCGCTTTCTGCTCGGTTGCGGCGTTCGTCTTCTTGTTGCCTGCGATGTTGCTCACGTTACTTCTCCACCTGATACGGATATCGACTGGCCGTTCATCGCATCGGAACCGGGCGCGCACAGCCATAGCACGGCGTTGGCGACTTCTTCCGGCTGCACGAAACGGCGTTGCGGGTTGTTGCGCACGAGCGCATCGCGTGCGTCCTGTTCGCTGCGCGCGGTCTTCGACATGATCTGATCGAGCGATGCGCGCAGCAGCTCGGTTTCGGTATAACCGGGGCATACCGCGTTGACGGTTATGCCCTTCGTCGCGACTTCGAGAGCGAGCGCGCGCGTGAGACCGATGACGCCATGCTTCGCTGCGCAATACGCCGCGACATACGCATAACCGATCTGTCCCGCCGTGCTCGCGACATTCACGATGCGGCCAAAGCCACGCTCCAGCATCGACGGCAACACGGCGCGCGTGCAGAAGAACACGCCGGTGAGATTGACGTCGATCATGCGTTGCCACAGTGCCGCATCGGTTTGCGTGAAAGGCGCGGCTTGCGCGTGGCCTGCGTTGTTCACGAGGATATCGGCCGGACCGGCGCGCGAGAAGGCTTCGGCGACGGCGGCTTCATTCGTCACATCGACGCGTATGCACGCGACGTCGGCGTAATCGCGCATCGCGTCGCGCTGCGCTTCGAGGCGCGCGAGATCGCGGCCCATCAGCGTGATGCGTGCGCCGGCATGCGCGAGCGCCTCTGCGCACGATGCGCCGATGCCGCTGCCACCGCCTGTCACGACCGCGTGTTTGTCGGCGAGAGTCGTCATGATCAGACCGTTCCTTCAGCGCGTTGCGCGCGTTCTTGCGGCGTGAGGCGCGCATTGTCGGCGGCCAGTGCGCGCTCGCGTTCGAGATTGCGTTCCAGTTGCGATTTGGCGGCCGCGTATTGCTTCGGCCACGCGATATCGAAGTAGCCGATCTTCGCGGCCTCGTTCAATGTCCACGATGGATTCGCGAGATGCGGGCGCGCCACCGCGCACAAGTCCGCACGTCCCGCGGCGATGATGCTGTTCACGTGATCCGCTTCCGAGATCGCGCCGACCGCGATGGTCGCGATACCCGCTTCATTGCGTATGCGATCCGCGAACGGCGTCTGGAACATGCGCCCGAACACAGGCTTCTCCTGCTTGCTGACTTGCCCTGAAGAGACGTCGATCATGTCCGCGCCGGCGGCCTTGAATGCGCGCGCGATCTCGACGGCGTCGTCGGGCGTCGTCCCGCCATCGACCCAATCGTGCGCGGAAATGCGAACGGACATCGGCTTGTCTTGCGGCCACACAGCGCGCATCGCCTTGAATACTTCGAGCGGATAACGCAGGCGATTTTCGAGCGAGCCGCCGTATTCGTCAGTGCGATGATTGGTCAGCGGCGAGAGAAAGCTCGACAGAAAGTAGCCATGCGCGCAGTGCAGTTCGAGCCAGTCGAAGCCTGCAAGCGCGGCCATTTCCGTGGCGCGCACGAACTGCGTTTCGATCTCGCGCAATTCGTCGTGCGATGCCTCGCGCGACCATTGGCTCACGCCTTGCAGATACTGTTGCGGCGATGCGGAAACCAGCGGCCAGTTGCCATCGGGAAGCGGCTGATCGATGCCTTCCCAGCTCACGCGCGTCGATGCCTTCGCGCCCGCATGGCCGAGCTGCATGCCGATCTTCGCATCCGATTGCGCATGCACGAAATCGACGATGCGCTTCCACGCCGCGAGATGCTCCGGCGCATACATGCCCGGACATCCCGGCGTGATGCGCGCTTCGGGCGACACGCAGGTCATCTCGGTCATCACGAGCGCGGCGCCGCCCATCGCGCGCGCGCCGAGATGCATCAGGTGATAGTCGCCCGCGATGCCATCGACGGCGGAATACTGCGCCATCGGCGAAACGACCACGCGATTCTTCAGCGTGACGCCGCGCAATGTGAACGGCGTGAACATCGGCGGAACGGATCGTTGCCGCGCGTTGCGCTCGATGCCCGCACGCGCGGCCAGCCAGTCTTCGAATGAGGCGAGATATCCTGCATCGCGCTCGCGCAGGTTTTCATGCGAAATGCGCTGCGAGCGCGTGAGCAACGAGTATGCAAACTGCTCGGGCTCGAACGACGCGTATCGATCCACATGCTCGAACCACTCCGTCGAATTGCGCGCGGCATTCTGAATGCGCAATACATCGACGCTGCGTACTTGCGTGTAATGCGCGAGCGCGCCGTCGAGATCGCCGTTCTTCATCGCGAACGCAGTGTCGATGCTGTTCGCGAGTTCGATCGCATCTTCGAGCGCGAGCTTCGTCCCCGATCCGATCGAAAAATGCGCGGTATGCGCGGCATCGCCCATCAACACGACGGGCGTCCGTTTGCCGTTCGCGGATTCGCGCCAATGCACCCATTCGCGATTGACGACGCGCGGAAAGCGGATCCATTGCGCCGATCCGCGCAAGTGCGTGGCGTTCGAGATCAGCGCGTGGCCGTCGAGATGCTTCGCAAAAAGCTTTTCGCAGAACGCGATGCCGTCTTCCTTGCTCATGTCGGCGAGGCCGGCCGCACGCCATACGCGTTCGGGTGCCTCGACGATGAACGTCGACGTGTCTTCATCGAAGCGATAAGCATGCGCCTGAAACCAGCCCCATTCCGTTTTTTCGAACGCGAACGTGAATGCGTCGAAGCACTTGTGCGTGCCGAGCCACACGAAGCGGCAATCGCGCATGTCGATATCGGGCTGATACGTCGACGCGTATTTCTGCCGAATCGCGCTGTTCAATCCGTCGCTCGCGATGATGAGATCGGCGTCGTAGTCCTCGTCGTTCGTGACTTGCGTTTCGAAGACGAGCTTCACGCCGAGGTCTTCGCAACGCGCTTGCAGGATATTCAGCAGACGTTTGCGGCCGATGCCGCAGAAGCCGTGACCCGACGAGCGCACGGTGCGCCCGCCGATGTGGACGTCGATGTCGTCCCAGTGATTGAAGGCGTCGAGAATGGCATCGGCGCTTGGCGGGTCCGCCGCGCGCAGGTTGCCGAGCGTCTGGTCGGAGAACACGACGCCCCAGCCGAACGTGTCGTAAGGACGGTTGCGTTCGACGACGGTGATGTCGTAAGCGGGATGGCGGCGCTTCATCAAAAGCGCGAAATACAGGCCCGCCGGACCTCCGCCGATGCAGACGATACGCATGCTTGCTCTCCGACTCGTGTCTTTCCTCGTGATAATTTAGGTTTGGATAATTTAGATGTCAAGTAAAAAGACGACGGAGCGCACCGCGCGTCCGTACTTTTCCCCGCTAGTCTTCGCGGATTTCCCGTGCGCAACGCTGCAAGCGGATGAATGCCCGATACCGCGCGTCGTGAAGGCGCGCGAGATCGCCCGTTGCCGGCGCGTAGGTTTTTTCGACGCGCGCCATGCCGCTCATCGCCGATCGAACGTCGCCGAACAGGCCGCCCGCCACCGCGCCGAGCATCGCGGCGCCGAGCAGCACCGGCTCATCGACCTGCGTGGCCAGCACCGGCTTGCCGGTCGCATCGGCGAGCAGCTGCCGGACGAGATCGAGCCGGCCCGCGCCGCCGCTGATCATCACGCGCTCGATCGGCGCGCCGGCGTCCGCCTGCGCTTCGATGATCTGCCGCAGACCATAAGCGATGCTGCACACGCCGGCGACATACAGCGCGACCAGATTGTCGAGGCCGGCTTCCATGCCGAGACCGGCGATGACCGCGCGCGCGTGCGGATCGGCGAAGGGCGCGCGGTTGCCGAGAAACTCCGGGACGACGTACAGGCCATCGGCGAGCTTCACCGCGTCCGACAGGCTGCCGGAGGCCTGAGCCGCCAAGCCGGCGAGCATGGCCGGCAGCGATTCGCCGCGCTCTTTCGCGCGAAGCGTGGCTTCGGCGGCGGCGGGATGCATCGCGAGCAGGCGCTCGATCGCCGCGCCGGCGACCGATTGACCGCCTTCGTTGAGCCACGCCTGCGGCACCATCGCCGAGAAGTACGGGCCCCAGACGCCGGGCACGAAGACCGGCTCGGCGGTCGTCGTCATCGTGCATGACGACGTGCCGAACACATAGGCGAGGCACGACTCCGGATCGCCCTGTGCGCCCACGGTGCCGATGCCGCCCGCATGGGCATCGATCACGCCCGCGCCGACCGGTGTGCCCGCGATCAGCCCGAGTTCCGCGGCGGCGCGTTCGGTCAGCCCGTTGCCGAGCCGCGTGCCCGGTTCGACCACCTGCTGGCCGATGCGCGCGAAGCCCTCGTCCGCCAGCGCGCCGAGACCGATGGTCCGGAAATAGCTCTCGTCCCAGCGCCGTTCATGCGCGAGATAGGTCCACTTGCAGGTCACGGTGCAGACCGACCGCGACGTATCGCCGGTCGCGCGCCATGTCAGGAAGTCGGTGAGATCGAAGAATTGCCATGCGGCGTCGAAGACGCGCGGACGGTTTTCCAGAAGCCACAACAGCTTCGGCGTCTCCATTTCCGGTGAGATCCTGCCGCCGACGTATTTCAGCACCGCGTGGCCGGTCGCGTTGATGCGCTCCGCCTGCCCGATCGCGCGATGATCCATCCAGACGACGATGTCGCGTTCCGCCTGCTCCGACGGTCCCACGGGCAGCGGTTTGCCGCCATCGCCGAGCACGACGAGCGAGCAGGTCGCATCGAAGCTGATGCCCGCGACGGACTCCGGCGCGATTGCCGCCTGCGCGAGCGCCGCTTTTACGGCGTGGCAGACGGCGCTCCAGATTTCCCCGCTCGATTGCTCGACGATGCCGCCGCTTTCATGAAACAGCGTGATGTCCTTTTTCGCCGATGCGGCCATGTTGCCGGCGGTATCGAAAATTCCGGCGCGTGCGCTGCCGGTGCCGACGTCGACGCCAACGACGTAGCGTTCGCCGGCGCTGCGGTTGCTTGCGTTCATCTCTCTGTCCGTGGTTCGGGATAGGGGCGTCGCAGATCGACGCTGTTCGGCAAACCTGCCGCCGAGTAGTATGCCCGAACCCCGAATTCCGAAGACGGCAACGCGAGGCGCTCGTCTAAAGCCGCTACTTGATGAAGCTGAGTTCCTTGCTGATCTTTTCGAGGATCGGCTTCTTTCTCTCGTTGAAGACCGCCTTGTTTTCCTGAATGAGATTGTTGCCCTTGGTATCGATCGAGATGATCAGCGGGCCGAACTCCTTCACGCGGTTGATCCACAAGGTTTCGGGCATGCCGAGATCCTGCCATTCGGCGCCTTCGATTTCCTCGACGAGCGTCGCCGCGAGCACCGCGCATCCGCCCGGGAAGATCGCATGAACCGCCTTGTGCTCCATGCAGCCCGCGGCCGTTTCCGGTCCCATGCCGCCTTTGCCGACGATCAGCTTCACGCCGGTCTGCTCGATGAACTCGCGCTCGAATTTCTCCATGCGCATGCTCGTCGTCGGTCCGATGGACACCATCTCGAACGCGCCGTCGTCCTTCTTGCGCACGATCGGGCCCGCATGAAAGATCGCGCCGCCGTTGAGATCGACGGGCAGCTCGCGCCCTTGCTCGATCAATCGACGATGCGCGACATCGCGGCACGTCACCAGGCGCCCCGTCAGATAGACGACGTCGCCGACCTTCAGATCCTCGAGGTCTTCGCTTTTGATGGGGGTTGTCAGAACCTTCTTCACAGTACGACTCCTTCATGCGAGAGCACTTCGTAGGACATGTCTGCGTTGATGCGGATCTTGCCGCGGCGATGCGCCCAGCATCCGGTGTTGATGGCCACGCCGATGGTCGACGGATGCCGCGCCGACGATTCGATGTTGACGCCCATCACGCTATTGTTTCCGGTGAGCCCCTGAGGGCCGATGCCGACTTCGTTGAGCCCTTGTTCGAGCAACTCTTCCATCAGCGCGGCGCGCGGATTCGCGCTCTTCGAATCGACCGGACGAAGGATCGCCAGCTTCGACAGTCGCGCGGCAGTCTCGACCGAAGTGGATACGCCGACGCCGACGAGCAGCGGCGGGCACGCATTCACGCCGCGCTCGGTGATGACGTCCATCACGAATTCGGCGACGCCTTCATAGCCTTGCCCCGGCATCAGAACCTTCGCCGCGCCGGGAAGCGTGCAGCCGCCGCCCGCCATGTAGACGTCGATCGTGCAGCTGTCCTTCTCCGGCACGATGCGCCAGTCGAGCCACGGAATCTGCGTGCCGGTGTTCGTGCCCGTGTTCTTCTCGTCGAACGTTTCGACGGCGTTGTGACGCAAAGGCCCGAGCTTCGTCGCGCCGGCGGTGGCTTCCTGAAGGATTTCCTCGAGCTCGCCGAGCAGCGGAAAATTCGCGCCCGCCTCGACGAAATACTGGATCACGCCCGTGTCCTGACAGCTCGGACGGTTCAGCTTGTCGGCGGCGTCCTGGTTGCTGTCCATCGAATCGTAAATCGACTTGGCGAGCGGATTGGTTTCCATCGTGCGCAATTCCGCGAGCTTCGCCTTGACATCCTTCGGCAGGCGCTTGCCGATATAGGCGGTGAACTTCGCCATGGTGTCCGTGACGGACTGAATGGCCGCTTCCTTTTCCATCTTGATTCCTCTACGACGTGTTGAGTTGGGGGACGCGCGCGTGCTTTTTCAGTGTGCGGCGGCGTTGCTGGTCGATACCGAAGGCTTCTGCGAGCGGGCGAGAAGCAAGGTCAGCACGGCGGACATCACGAGAAGACCGGCGACGAAATAGAGGCCGCCCGCATAGCTGCCCGTCGATTCCTTGAGCCAGCCGATGACGACCGGACCGGCGAAGCCGCCCAGATTGCCGATCGAGTTGATCGTCGCGATGCCGGTGGCGGCCGCCGCGCCGGAGAGAAACATCGTCGGCATGGTCCAGAGCGGCGGCTTCGCGCAACTGATGCCGATGTTCACCAGCGTCAGCGAGGCGATCAGACCGACGACGCTATTGGCCATCGCCGCCACGATCAGGCCGACCGCCGCCGCGACGCACGCCAGCACGACGTGCCAGGTTCGCTCGCCGGTGCGATCCGAATGGCGCGACCACAGCACCATCGCGATGACGGACACGATCGGCGGAATCGCGTTGAGCAGGCCGACGGTCATCGACGACACGCCCAGTTGCTTGATGATCTGCGGCGCCCAGATGCCGAGCGTGTACAGCCCCGCCGACGTGCCGAAGTAAATCAGCGACAGCGCGATTACGCGGGGATTCGCAAGGCCGCTGATGATGCCGTGCTTCGCCGTGGTCGCGCGGCTGGCGGTTTCGGCGTTCATGACATCGACCAGCCAGTTGCGCTCGTCGTCCTTCAGCCATTTGGCCTTCTCGGGCTTGTCGGTCATGTAGAAGAAGACGACCACGCCGAGAATGAGCGCCGGCACGGCTTCGAGGATGAAGAGCCATTGCCATCCGTGCAGTCCCATTACGCCGTCCATTTCGAGCAGCGCGGCGGACAGCGGCGAGCCGAGCGCGGTGGAAAGCGGCGCGGCGGCCATGAAGAACGCGACGACGCCAGCGCGATGCCGCGCGGGAAACCAGTAGCTGAGATACAGGATGATGCCGGGGAAGAAGCCCGCTTCGGCCGCGCCCAGCAGGAAGCGGATGATGTAGAAGCTCGTCGGCCCGGTGACGAACGCCATCGCCGCCGAGATGATCGCCCACGTCACCATGACCCGCGCAATCCAGATGCGCGCGCCGACCTTGTGCAGCACGATGTTCGACGGCACTTCGAACAGGAAATAGCCCCAGAAGAAGATGCCCGCGCCGAAGCCGAGAATCGACGCGGTGAAGCCGAGGTCGGTCTTCATCGTGAGCGCCGCGAAGCCGATATTCACCCGGTCGATATACGCGATGAAGTACAGCAGCATGATGAACGGCACGATGCGCCAGCTGACCTTGCGCAGAGTGCGCTTCTCGATGTCCATTTCCATGGAACGTCTCCTGATTCCGATTGATAGGGTTCGAAACCGTCTGGTGCGGTTTTGATGCCGTCTTCGAACGTCGGCTCGAAGCGGTCGCCCTTTACGTGAGCTGACGCCTAGGTTAAAACCGTTGGAATCGCGTATGAATCGACTTAAACTTAATTCATCATTGCAAAAAAATCACGAATGGGCACCGACTCGGAACTGGGATTCTTCTGCCTGCTGGTGAAGCAAGGCAGTCTGGCCGCGACCGCGCGAGAGCTGAATCTGACGCCGCCGGCGGTCTCGCGGCGGCTCTCTTCGCTCGAAGACCGGCTCGGCGTGCGCCTGCTCAACCGCACGACGCGGCGCATCAGCCTGACGAGCGAAGGCGAGGTGTATTTCGCGAACGCCCAGCGAATATTGAGCGATATCGACGACATGGAGCGGACGGTCTCCAGCAGCCGGGCCGCGCCGAAAGGACTGTTGCGCGTCAATGCGCCGTTGGGATTCGGGCGGTCGTATATCGGTCCGGCGATCTCGGAATTCAGCGAGGCGTTTCCCGATGTCGAAGTGCAACTGCATCTGACCGATCGGCCGATCAGCCTGCCGGACGAGAGCATCGACGTGTCCGTGCGCTTCGGCGAGATGCCGGATTCACGGCTGATCGCGAAGAAGATCGCGTCGAATCGGCGGCTTCTGGTGTCGTCGCCGGGATATTTGCGTGTGGCCGGAGAGCCGGCGCATCCGCATGATCTGACTTCGCATCAATGCATCGTGCTGCGTCAGAACGAGGCCGCCTATGGCAACTGGCGTCTGACGCGCAGCGGGCGCACGGAGACCGTGAAAGTGCACGGCAAGCTCAGCACCAACGACGGCGAAGTGGCGCTGAACTGGGCGCTGGAAGGGCGCGGCATTCTCATGCGCGCGGAATGGGACGTCGCGAAGTATCTGCGCAGCGGAAGGCTGGTTCAGGTGTTGAGCGAATACGACACGCCGCCCGCCGATATCTACGCGGTCTATCCCGAACGGCTGAATCTGTCGCCGAAGGTCGCGGTTTTCGTCGATCATCTGCGTCACTATCTCGGCCAGCACGCCGACGGCCCGTCGCCCGCCGGCTCGCCGTGGTAGCGGCGCTTCACGCGTCGCCCTTCAGCTCCTGCGCGATGAAGTCGACGAACGTGCGAATGCGGTTCGACATCTGATGCCGCTGCGAGTAGACCGCGAAGATATCGGCGTTGGGCGTTTCGTGGTCGGGCAGCACGCGCACGAGCGAGCCATCGGCCAGATACGGCTTCAGGTCCCATTCGGCGCGCATCAGGATGCCGTGGCCTTCGAGCGCCCACTTCACGGCTATTTCGCCGTCGTTCGTCGTGAGCGTGCCGTCGATGCGCACCGCTTCCGTCTTGCGCGACGCGCCGCGTCCGGACGTGAGCCGCCACACGCCGTAGGCTTCGTCGCCCTGACGAATGCCGATGCAGTTATGCCGCGTCAGATCGTGCGGGACGAGCGGCATGCCATGCGCCTCGATATACGACGGCGCGGCGCACAACAGCCGCCGGTTTCCCGCGAGACGCCGCGCGATCACGCGCGTATCGGGCGGTTCGCCGAACCGGATGCAGACGTCGAACTTGTCGTCGGTGAGCGGCGGCGGCGTGACCGACAACTGCAACTGCACCGACACTTGCGGATACATCCTGCTGAAACGCGAAATCAGCGGCGCGACGTGACTGCGCCCGAAACCGAGCGTCGCGTTCACGCGCAGCAGACCTTTCGGGCTTTGCTTGGCGGCGCCGAGCAGTTCGGAGAGTTCGTCGATCTCGTCGAGAATCCGGCGCGCGTGTTCCAGATACAGCTCGCCTTCCGGCGTGAGCATCATCCGCCGCGTCGTGCGATTGACGAGCGCCACGCCGGCGCGCGCTTCCATCTGCGAAAGACGCTTGCTGACGGCCGCCGCCGTGAGGCCGAGCTCGCGCGCGGCCGCGCTCAGACTGCCTGCCGCCGACAGCGTGGAGAAGAAGCTCAGATCGGCGGGCTGGACGGCATCGGGCATCGGTTCATTCGTAACTTCAGGTTAAAGATGCTTTGAGTCTAGCACCGGTTTTGGAGCCGGAATGCGGTTAAAGTTCGCCCATACCCGACAACATCGAAGGACGGAGACATGAAGAGCTATCGCATTGCAACGATTCCCGGCGACGGCATCGGCAAGGAAGTGGTTCCGGCGGGCCAGCAAGTGCTCGAAGCGCTCGCCAAGTCCACGCAGGCATTCGCTTTCGAATTCGAGAATTTCGACTGGGGCGCGGACTATTACCGTCAGCATGGCGTGATGATGCCCGCGAACGGACTCGATGCGATCCGGGACAAGGACGCCATTCTCTTCGGCTCGGCGGGCGATCCGGACGTGCCCGATCACATCACGCTGTGGGGCCTGCGTCTCAAGATTTGCCAGGGATTCGACCAGTACGCGAACGTGCGTCCGACGCGCATCCTGCCGGGCATCGACGCGCCGCTGAAGCGCTGCAAGCCCGAAGACCTGAACTGGGTGATCGTGCGCGAAAACTCGGAAGGCGAATATTCCGGCGTGGGCGGGCGCGTGCATCAAGGTCATCCGATCGAAGCCGCGACCGATGTGTCGATCATGACGCGCGCGGGCGTCGAGCGCATTCTGCGGTTCGCGTTCCGCCTCGCGCAGTCGCGTCCGCGCAAGCTGCTGACCGTCATCACGAAGAGCAACGCGCAACGTCACGCAATGGTCATGTGGGACGAGATCGCGAACGAGGTCGCCGCCGAATTCCCCGATGTCAAATGGGACAAGGAACTCGTCGACGCCGCCACCGCGCGCATGGTCAATCGTCCGCAGACGCTCGATACGATCGTCGCCACCAATCTTCACGCCGACATTCTCAGCGATCTCGCCGCCGCGCTCGCGGGCAGTCTCGGCATCGCGCCGACGGGCAACATCGATCCGGAGCGCCGCTATCCGTCGATGTTCGAACCGATTCACGGCTCCGCGTTCGACATCATGGGCAAGGGCCTGGCGAATCCCGTCGGCACGTTCTGGTCGGTCGTGATGCTGCTCGAACATCTCGGCGAGTTCGACGCGGCCAAACGCGTCATGCAGGCGATCGAAGCCGTGACATCCGACAAGTCGCTGCACACCGGCGATCTCGGCGGCACCGCGACGACGGCGCAAGTCACGGCCGCCGTCTGCGCGCTGGTCGACAAGCAGGCGGCTAACGCGGCCTGAATCGGTTGCCCGATGACGTCCCGCGAGCGCGTCTATTTCTCCGCGCCGATGGTCGTCACGGGCTGCCATTTCATCGACTTGACCTGATACAGCGTCGATGTCGGGTTGTTCAGATCGCCGAACTTGTCGAACGAGATATTTCCGGTGATGCCGTTGTACTGGATCGTGCGCAGCGTCTCGATGATCGCGGCGGGCTTCACGGAATTTGCTTTCTTCATCGCGGTGATGGCGAGCCACGCGCAGTCATACGCGAACGGCGCGTAGGTCAGCGTCTCCGCGCCGAAGCGCTTCTTGAATTTCGCGGCGAACGCGCGGCCTTCGGGCAATGAATCGACGGGCCGGCCGTATTCCCAGGCCATCGCGCCTTCAGCCGCGTTTCCCGCTGAACTGATGAACACGCTGTCGGCAATCCCGCCGCTGCCGACGAACTGCGCGCGGATGCCGAGCTGCTTCATGCGCTTGACGATCAGCCCGGCCTGACCATCGAGTCCGCCGAAGTACAGAAGATCGGCGTTGGCGGCCTTGATGTTCGTCAGTTGCGCATTGAATTCGACGGCCTTGTCGTTGGTGTATTCCTCCGACACGACCTGGCCGCCCGCCGCCTGCACCGCCTTCCTGAACTCTTCGACCGCGCCTTGCCCGAAGGCGGTCCGGTCGTCCATGACCGCGATCCGCTTCGCCTTCGTGACCTTCACGGCATACGTGCCGGCGTTGCCGGAATTCTGCGTGTCGGTGGCGATGATGCGGAACACGTTGTTCAAGCCCTGACGCGTAATCGCGGGATTCGTCGCCGCGGGATCGAGCAGCGGAATGCCGGCCTTCCCGAAGATGGGCGCGGAAGGCAGCGCGACGCCGGAGTTGTAATAGCCGACGACCGCAACGACGCCATCGTCGACGAGTTTCTGCGCCACCTGAACGCCGATGCGCGGATCGCCCTGATCGTCGACGGATGCGAGCTCGAACTGGACCGGCTGTCCGTCGATGCTGATGTGCTGGGCGTTGGCTTCTTCGATCGCGAGCCGCACGCCGTTTTCCAGATCCTTGCCGTTCGCGGCGCTGATGCCGGTGAGCGGCGCGGACAGGCCGATCTTGACGGTCTGCTGCGCGCTTGCAATGAGCGGAGCCAGGCAGAGCGCGGACGCCGCGAAGAGGGAAACGAACGTTTTCATGACAGGGCACTCCATCAAGTGAAGGTCATACGCGGTTCAGGCGTTCGCTTAACGCGGGCGAAGGCCGTCATTCGGCTTGTCGTATCGTTTCGGGACTTATTTTCTGTCGAATTCCGGCGGTTCGTATTCGGGGGAAAATACTGATTTCTCCGCGAGCGAACGATTGTTCTGCGGCGCGCCCATCATGAGTCGAGGATTTGCAGATGAATCGGACAGAGAAAGAAAAGATGCTGGCTGGCGAGCTGTACACGGCCAACAACGCAGAAATTCAGGCCGATCAGGCAGCGGCGCGCGCATGGATGGCGCGCTTCAATGGCGCGATGGACATGCCGCTCGCACAGCGGTACGGGTTGCTCGGCGAACGGTTCGCCGCCATCGGTCCGGACTCGATGGTCCGGCCGCCGTTTCATTGCGACTACGGCTACAACATCACGCTCGGCGCGGGCGTGTTCTTGAACTACAACTGCACGATTCTCGATGTCGTCGCCGTGGAGATGGCGACATGACGCAGATCGCGACGGGCGTGCAGATTCTGACCGCCGATCATCCGCGCGATCCTGCCGTGCGCGCAACGGGCCTCGAACTGGGGCGTCCCGTGCGGATCGGCCGCAATGTGTGGATCGGCGCGGGCGCGATCATCCTGCCGGGCGTGACGATCGGCGATGACGCTCTGATCGGCGCAGGCAGCATCGTGACGCGCGATGTGCCCGCCGGCGCCACGGCGGTCGGGAATCCGGCGCGTGTTCGTCCTGCTGTCCGCGACTAGAAGTCCCGATCGCCGTTACCAGTTCTTCGATGCGAGCAGCGCCTTCACCTGTCCGGCGACGATGGTATAGCCGGCGTCGTTGAGATGGATCGCGTCGGAGCGCAGTGAAGACGGCGGAATGTCGTGGCTGTGATCGATGACGTCCTGAGGAAGGCTCGGATTGTAGGCATTGACGAGCGCAGTCTCGACGTCGATGAAATTGTCGGGATACGCCGCCTTCAGGGACGCGTTGAGATCGTCGAGATATTTCGCGACTTCTCCGCCCGCATACTCGCCGGTGAAATCGCCCTTGATGATCGAAAGCACCGCGAAGTGCGCGCCCGCGGGCTTGAGCCACTGTACGATGGACTTCACGTCCGCGAGGACGGTCTGTGCGTCATAGCCATTGTTGCGGCCGACCCAGATGATCGCGGTCCATGTGTCATAGCCTTCCGAATCGCCGAGAAATGCCGATCCGGCGGCGCAAGGCACTGCCGATCCGGCGCTGTCCCGCACGAACGTATAGGTTTCGGTCGTCGATGGCGGCCCGCCGTCCGCTGTGCGCTGGAGCGCGCCATGCACCGAGCAGAGCGTGCCCGGCTTGCTCCGAGCGACGTCATCGGCGGGTGTCGACAGCATGTCGATCGACACGCTCGAAAGATGGACCGCCGTGTTGCTCGCCGGCACGGCGTCGCCATCGACCGTGACCGTCGATGGCAATGCTCCGACGCGCGCCGCGATCTGCGTCGATGTCTGCCCGCCGATGCCGAGATTCGCAAAGGTCCGATTATTTAGTATGCCGGACAAAATTGCCGGGTATCCGCCGATATCCGATCCGACTCCCTGCGTCAGGCTATCGCCGATGGCAACGATATTCGGCGACGAACCCGCGGGCGTGGCAGCGGGAGCAGGCTCTGAAGCCGGCGTAGGCGCGGTCGCGGTGGACGTGCTTTGAACGCCCGAAGAACTGTCGCCGCCGCCGCCGCAAGCCGCCAGCAACGAAGTGGCGGCCAATGCCGCCAAGCGTGCCTGAATCCGGTTCATGTCTCCCCCAAGTCGACTGGACGTCGTTGTCATTGCCTGCGAGGGTACTGTCATGAAACCGGGGACATGGCGGCCGGACGGAAATCGCCAAGACGTTGTCGGCCTGGAACCTGTCCGGCGCGCGTATCCGCATGTCGCGTTGCGACTAACTGCTTACTCAAACTTCGCGATCGGGCAGCAACGCCGCAAGCAGCCGCCGTAACTCCAGACATTCCTTTTTCGTCAGCCGCGCGGTGAGAATGCGCTCGACTTCCTCGACGCGCGGACGCAGCGCCGCCAGTTGCTTCTTTCCGGCCGGCGTCAGGAAGAGCACGTAACTGCGCTTGTCGACGGGATCGTCCGAGCGTTCGATGAGACCGTTGCGAACCATGCGCGCGACGAGATCGGCGATCGTCGAACGGTCCACATCGAGTTCATCGCCGAGCTGGCGCTGATTGACGCCTGGCGTTTCGTGCAGGACCTCGAGCGCCGCGTACTGCACGCTCGTAATCTCGGCGGAAACCTCGGCGAGCCAAACCGCGACATGGCGCTGCTGCGCGCGACGCACGAGGCTGCCCGTGTATCGCGACAGCGCGCGGTCATCTTCTTTATTCGGCAATTTGATCAGTTCATGAGCGGGTTGAAGCACGCGGAAAGATCGGATCGAAAAAGGCGTTCAGTTCCGCGTACGCGTCCAGGGGCAGGACATGCGCGACGTATTGATCCGGACGGACCACGACGATCGCGCCCCGTTCGCGATCGATGCCGCGCTCGTGGAAAATATCAGTCGCCGCATCGTTGGTAAATGCTTTCTCGTAGTCGACCAGACCATAGCGCCCCTTGCGCGGCAGGAGAATGCCCGGCAGTTCATTCAACGCGACGTCCCGATGATCCCGCTGCAACACCGCGCGCAGATCGAGAACGCTGTCCGGATCGGCGCCTTCCGGCGTCACGCGCCGCAGAACGGAATCGGGCGAAGCGCAAAGATGTTCGCACAGCGCATGCAGCGCGCGGCCGTTCGCATCAGAAAACGCATACAGACGCCAGCGGCCATCGGCGCGCGCGACGTGTCCGAGATGCATCGGCTTGGCATCGGCCAGACGAATCACGGGCGACGAGTGAAAGCGCGTGCCGATCGCGAAGCCGCTCGCGAGCGCCTGATGCGTCGGCTCGCCCGTCAGCATGGCCGGACGGTAGCGCGTCGCGACGCCCGCTGTGTAGCGGCCCGCGCGCACGAAGTACGCCTGAAGCTCGGCGGGATCGACGCCGCCCGCTTCGGGCCGGTTCGGGTCTTTGGGCGGTGCGGCCATCATGGCCGACCATTCCTTGTCGAAATCGATGAGCTCCTGCGCGATCGGCTGACGTTCGTCGGAATAGGTGCGCAGCAGGTCGGCGTCGCCGAGTCCGCGCAGCACCGCGCCGAGTTTCCAGCCGAGATTGAAGCCGTCCTGCATCGAGACGTTCATGCCCTGGCCGGCCTTCGCGCTATGCGTGTGGCAGGCATCGCCCGCGATGAACACGCGCGGCTCGCGACTCGTGCCATCGGCGGCGATGGCATCGTCGAAACGGTCCGTCAGACGCTGCCCGACCTCGTACACGGAGAACCACGCGACTTCCTTCACGTCGAGCGAATAGGGATGAAGGATACGTTGCGCGGTCTGAATGATGCGATCGACCTTGATCTGCTTGATGGTGTCGCGATTGTCCGCCGTGACCTCGCCCAGATCGACGTAAAAGCGCACCAGATACCCGCCTTCGCGCGGAATGATGAGCAGATTGCCTTCGCTCGCGGATTGAATCGCGACCTTCAGACGAATGTCGGGGAAGTCCGTGACAGCGAGCGCATCCATCACGCCCCACGCGTGATTGGCCGCATCGCCACGCAGCGTTTGCCCGATGGCCGTCCGCACGCGGCTGCGCGCGCCATCGCAACCCACGACATAACGCGCGCGCACGGTGACGGTCTCGTCGAGCCGCGCCGCATCGGTGCGCCGCAGCGTGACTTTCACCGGATGATCGCCGTCGCCGTCGCCGTCGTCGTCGCGCTCGACATCGACGACTTCGAGATCGTAGTCCGGTTCGAGACGCAAGGCGGAACGCCGCATCACACCCAGCAGATAGTCCTGCACGCGCGCCTGATTGACGATGACGTGCGGAAACTCCGACAAACCTGTTTCGGTATCCTGAACGCGGCCGGTACGCCTGATCGCGCCGCGATCTTCGGCATCGGGCCGCCAGAAAGCCGTTTCGTTGACCCAGTACGCCTCGCGCTGCAGGCGATCGCTCAGGCCGAACGCATTGAACATCTCGACGGTGCGGCACGCGACGCCGTCCGCCTGGCCCATCAAGAGCGGTCCGGAACGGCGCTCGACGATGCGCGTATCGATCGTCGGAAACTGCGAGAGTTGCGCGGCCAGCACGAGTCCCGCAGGCCCGCTGCCGACGATCAGGACATCGACCGTTTCGGGCATGTCGACGCGAGGCGCGTCGCTGGCGGCAGGTTCGATCGTCGGATCGCCGACGCGGAAACCGTCGAGATGAAATTGCATGGTGTCTCCCTCTTTGACTGGATGTCTCGATGGCCTGAAATATACTCCGTACACCAACTATATCAAAGCGATTCCGACGAACTGGATGTTTACCCCTAGATCGGCGCGTCTCGTGCAGCAAAGCATGGCGGGTTGCGTCGGCTGGCTCGGGCCGCAGCGTGCGTTCTGCGCGCGTGGCGGCATCGACGAATGCGGATATATTCAGTTGCGTGGCGGCGGGCGATCGGCTCGTACATCTGATTCGCTCGGATCGGCGACGGCGATCTGGATCGTCAGCCGCACGGGCGGCTGAGCCGCGCATGTCATGGAGCAGCGCACGCAGACTTTCCTGCTGCGTCCGCGGGCGAAGTATGAGATGACGCCGTCATCCGAAAACGCGACCGGTTCGCAGGAATCGCGTGCGGCGGGAAACGATCAACCAAGGAGGCATCCATGGTCATCACGAACTCGCAGTCCGGCACGAACGTCGAGGAAATCGCCGCTGGCGTGTATCGCATCAACACGCCCGTGACGCTGCCCGGCGGTGCGGGCGGTTTTTCCTTCAACCAGTATCTGATCGTCGATGACGATCCGCTGCTCTTTCATACCGGTCCGCGCAAGATGTTCCCGCTCGTGCGGGAAGCGCTCGCGAGCGTGATCGATCCGGCGCGCTTGCGGCACATCGCGTTCTCGCACGTCGAAGCGGACGAGTGCGGTTCGCTCAACGAGTGGCTTGCGGCGTCGCCCGATGCCACGCCGCTGTGCGGCACGGTCGCGGCGATGGTGTCGATCACCGATCTCGCCGATCGCGCGCCCGTCGCGCTCGCCGACGGAGAATCGATCTCGCTCGGACGTCATCGCGTGCGATGGATCGACACGCCGCATCTGCCGCACGCCTGGGAGTGCGGCTTCATGATGGAAGACAGCACGCGCACGCTGTTATGCGGCGATCTGTTCACGCAAGGCGGCGCGACGCTGCCCGCGTTGACCACCGGGGATATTCTGGGCCCGAGCGAAGCGTTCCGGCGCAGCATGGATTACTTCTCTCACACGCGTAACGCCGACGCGATGTTCGAGCGCCTCGCGCAACTCGCTCCGACCACGCTCGCCTGCATGCACGGCAGCGCGTGGAGCGGTGACGGCGCTGCGTTGCTGCGCGCATTGGCGCAGAGCGTAAAGCAATGAAACGTCCGACGTCATTCGATATCGAGTTTCGTCAGACACATTCCTTTCGCCCCGACGACACAGCCCGTCACGACATCGAAACGCAGGCCGTGCGCGGGGCATTGAAGGATATGTCCGTCGAGCCGGCCGTTCGCGAGCGAAGCGCCGTTGTGCGGACATGAATTGTCGATCGCGTGAACGACGCCTTCGATATTGAAGAGCACGACGCTGCGTCCATCGACGAACGTGAGCGTGCGCGCGCCGGTCTGCGGCATGTTCTCCGGCGCGATCGATAGTTTGCGTGTCATCGCGGATTCAATGCCACGGACTCAGGTCATCGCACGGCGTGTGCGCGTCCATCCAGTCGTAGGGGCCGTATGACGCTCCCCACGCCCATGTCCGCGTGGACGTCGAGGTCGACGGGACCTCCGGCTTCGATTGTTCGACGGTGTCGGCGGTTTCGGTCGACGAAGCCGTGTGCAGGCGATCGGTCATTGCGGTTTCTCCTTGAAGTGGCGTGAATTTATCGGCTGATTTCGGTTGCTTGCTGCTCTGATGCACGTCCGCGCAGCGCGTCGATCTTGTCGAGATCGCGTGCATATCTCGCTCTGCCGAGCGCGAATGCGACCATTGCCGCCACGCCGACGAGCGGAATCACCTGTAACGCGCCCAACAGACCGATGCGGTCGGCGATGGCGCCCGTCACGAGCGGGCCGGGCGCGAGGCCGAGCAGGTTGTTGGCGAGCGTGAGCGTCGCGAATGCGGAGGCGTGGATCGTCGATGGCGTGAGGTTGGCCACCATCGCGCCCGCCGGCCCCGACGTACCCGCGACGACCAGAATGCCCGCGCCGAGCAGCACGAGCTGCAATGCGCCTGGCGCAACGCGGAAGCCGATGGACAGCAGCACGATCGAGATCAGGCAATAGGCCAGCGCCGTGATCCACTTGCGCGACGGCGCGTTGCGGCAAATCTTGTCCGTGACGACACCGCACGCGACCATGCCGATTCCGCCGAGCAGCACGAAGACGGCGGCGCCTGCCGCGGCCTTGTCGGCGGGCATCGCGTAGTAGCGGTTGAGGAAGCTCGGCATCCACGCGATCACCGCGCCCATGATGAAAAGCTGCAAGCCGCTGCCGACGTACGCGCAGACGACGGAAACCGTCGAGAAGAGTCCGGCCAGCAGCGCGCGCAGACTCGTGCGGATGCCGTCCGCCTGTCGCGTGGCGGGTTGCGCGTCGCCATATCGCGCGGCGATGCGCTTGTCGGAAACCGTCAGACGATAGACGATCACGAGCACGATGCCGAAGATCGCCATCGCCGCGAACGAGGCACGCCATCCGAAGTGCATGGCGACGAAGCCGCCGAGCGCCATGCCGAGCACCGAGCCGAACGCACCGCCGGCCATGAACGCGCCGGTGAGCGTGGAGCGCAAGTGCGCGGGGAAAATGCTGAGAATCAGCGCGATGCCGACGCTGCCGTAAGCCGCCTCGCCGAGACCGACGCAGGCGCGCGCCACGAGCATTTCGCCGTAGTTGGTCGCGATCGCACAGCCGAGCGTCGCGAGACTCCAGAGCGTCGCCATCAGAACGAGGCTGCGCACGCGGCCCCAGCGGTCGGCGAGCACGGAAAGCGGAAAGGTGAGTAGGCCGACCATCAGCGCGACGACGCCGCTCAACGAGCCCAACTGCGTGTCGGAAAGGCCCCATGCCTGCTTGAGTAGCGGAAACACCGCGTTCAGCACTTGCCGGGACATGTAGTCCGATAAAAGCAGACCGAAGGTCAGCGCGAAAACGATCCACGCGTATTTGCGTGATTTGGCCGTGGCGGTGTTGTGGTCACACTTCGCCGGCTCGATGCAATGAATATCCAAGATTGTCTCCTCCGATGTCCGGCTTCCGGCAGGACGCGTGAGCATCCCGCCATCGCCGTGGAGTGTTGATGTCAGGCCGCGCGCAGCGGCAGATTGACCTGGCCGGCCTTGCGGTTCGGCGCCATGCCGTTGGCGGCGAGCGTTTCGTCGATGGTTTCGTATTGCACGCCGATGCGATAGATCTCGCGCGCTTCCTTGCCGCTCGCGATCTCGCGTCCCAGTTCGCGCGCCACGCGCACGCACTGCTCGATCTGCTGCACCGACGTGAAACGGTTGCCGTGCTGATCGATGATCGTATCCTCGATGCCGCAGCGCGGATGCAGGCCCATCGACATCGCCATCATGTTGAACGGCAGCACGTTCTTCAGCAGCGACTCCGCCGTGAGCGTGCAGCCGTCCGGCGCGCGATGCACGAAGTTGAAGAAGTTGAACGGATTCGGACCGTCGAAGCCGCCGCCGATGCCGATCCACGTCAGATTCAGCGGCCCCTTGTACACGCCCTTGCGCACGAGGCGTTCGAGCGTCTCCAGCGCGTGGATGCCGGTCAACTGGAAATGCGGCTGGATGCCGGACGCCTGCAGACGGCGCAGATGCTCCTCGACCCATGCGGGGCCGGCGGGAACCGTCATTTCCGCGTAGGCGGCCATGAACGCCGGGTTGGAGAGCGAAGTGCCCGCCAGATACTCCGGATACAGCAGCTCCATGATGTTCATCTGCGTCGTGTTGATCGCGACGGTCACCTGATCGGGCTTCGGATCGAGTTCGGCGAGCATGTGACGCGTATCGTCGGAAAGCCACTTGGCCGCCTGACCGTCGTCTTCCGGCGCGAAAGAGATCGAACCGCCGACCTGGATGATCATGTCCGGCACCGCCGCGCGCACGCCGGCGATCAGCTCGTTGAACTTCGAGAGGCGCTTGCTGCCCTTGCCATCGAGTTCCCGCACATGCAGATGGAGAACGGTCGCGCCCGCGTTGTAGCAGTCGACGGCTTTCTGCACCTGCTCTTCCATCGTCACGGGGATATCTTCAGGGAAATCTTCCGGCATCCACTCGGGACCGTAAGGCGCAACGGTGATTACGACCTTGTCCTGGTTTTCGGGGTGCAGGGAATCGTCGAGGAATTGCATGTTCGCTCCTGTGAATTGGATTCGTTGACCTGAACCCATCGTAGTGGAGAGATGTCTCGTGCAACCCTCTCGCGTCGGGAGGGGAGGGCGCGATATTGAGGGCGCGATCTGCAGCCGTTGCCCCTCCCGCCGCGAGAGGGGTTTTGACCGCGCGCTTTCCGTATTCTTGCAACATGACTTCACGCGCCGTGAAGCGGCCGATTACGCGGCTGCCTTTTCGATCACGACGTCCGGAAGCAACAAGATACGGAGACCTTATGAAACTCGGAAGAATTCCATGCTTCGCCGCGTTGCTCGCGTGCTCAGGCGCTGCGGCGGCACAAGGTTCGGTGACGCTTTACGGCGTCGTCGATGCAGGCTTGCTTTATCAGAGCACGTCGGCCGCGTCGTTCGCGCCGAACGCGCCCAATCTGGGCAAGGTGTATCGCTACAAGGACGGCGGCATCTACGCCAGCTACTGGGGCCTTAAAGGCTACGAAGATCTCGGCGGCGGATATCGCGTCAACTTCAGGCTGCAGGGCACCTTCGATTCGGGCAGCGGCCGCTTCGGTCTGTCCGATACACCCGGCGTGCCCGCGCAGTTCAACCAGTTCGCGACGCTCGGCATTTCCGGCCCGTTCGGCACGTTCAACGCGGGCCGCCAGATCGTGCCGATGGTCTACGCAATGTTCGATACCGACGTGCGCGGCGCGCAGTACTTCGGCAGCATTCTCACCGCGTGGCTCGGCATGAATCAGGCCGCCGGCTGGCCGGGCACCAGCACGAACGGTCCGATCGGCGCGCTGTACGACAGCAACGCGCTCGTCTACGAATCGCCGAAATTCTATGGCGCGTCGCTCGCGCTCGAATACGCGCCGGGCGGCGTACCGGGCGAATTCCAGGGCGGCACGCGCGAGTCCGCCGTGGTCAAGTATTCGAACTTCGGCCTGAACCTCGCGGCGGTCTACTACAACGGACACGATGCGAACCCGCTGCCCGGCGTCGCGGCGACCGGCCTCAACAACAACCGGCTCGTCTACTTCGGCGCGATGTACACGTTCAGCGACATTTCGGTGTCCGGCTCGTACAGCCACGGCAAGAATCCGGCGAACGCGGGCCGCGCGGACTACGACCTCTATTCGGCGGGCCTCGGCTATCGCTTCTCGCCGGTGTTGAAGATGACTTCGGGCTTCTATTACCTGAAGGACAACAACAACTCGACGAATCATTCGAGCGAATTCGCGCTCGGCGCGGAGTACAGCCTGTCGAAGCGCACGCTCGCTTATGCGCAAGTCGGCTATGTCGACAATCACGGCACGATGAACCAGACGATCGTCTACGGGCAACCCGTGGCTCCGGGCGAGTCGACCACCGCGGCGATGATCGGCCTGCGGCACAACTTCTAAGACGATAAACGGAGCAACCATGAAGAAAATCATGTCACGCAATGCGGTGGGCGGCGCAGCGATCGTGATGGCGTCGATGAGCGCCGGCCTCGAATCGAGCCAGTCGATCGCGGCGGCGAGCGCGCCTTCGATGGCCTCGGCCGCGAGCGCACCTGTCGCCACGCGCAAGGAGAATCGCGCGCTGCGCAAGCTCGTGTACGCGGCGTTCGCGAAGGACAAGAGCATCGATGCGGGCGATATCGGCGTGAGCGCGAAAGACGGCGCGGTGACGCTGACGGGCACCGCGGCCGACGCGGCGCAGATCGAGAAGGCTGCAACGCTGGCGAAAGGCGTCCCGGGCGTGACGTCTGTCACGAACAAGCTGACCGTCCGGCGCAATTTCGCGCAATAACGGAGATTGCATGAGAACGATGGAATACAGCATGGCGACGATCGATGAATTCGTCGGCCAGGAATTGGGCGTGTCGGACTGGGTCATCGTCGATCAGGCGCGCATCGAGGCATTCGCGCAATGCACGGGCGACATGCAGTGGATTCACGTCAACGAGGAACGCGCGAAACGCGAGAGCCCGTTCGGCGGAACGATCGCGCACGGCTATCTGACGTTGTCGCTCCTGGCGACGCTCGCGATCGAAGTCGGCCTCATTCCGCCCGATGCATCCGCCGCGCTGAATTACGGACTCGACAAGGTGCGCTTCATGACGCCGGTGCGATCGGGCAAGCGCGTGCGATGCCGCGTCGTGCTCAGTGCGGTCGAGCGCAAGGACGGCGGACGCATCCTCGTGAAGACGGACAGTGAATTGCAGATCGAAGGCGAGACGAAGCCGGCGCTGATCGCACAAACGCTCGCAATGCTCGTCGCGTAACGGCGGCGCGTGGAAGGAATTTCAAATGATCAACGAGAACGAAGGCCTCACGGCCAGCGCCGCCGACGGCATGCTCGGACCCAACCCGTTCGTCGGATTGCGCGCGGTCGACATGTTTGCGGCTGCGGGACAGATCGGCGCTCAGGCGATGCTGCATCCCGCGTTGCTGATGGGACAGACCGCGGCGCTCGTCCGCGATCTGAGTTCGGCGGTCAACGGCGCTCACGCGCCTTCGCCGCAGCAAGGCGACAAGCGATTCGCCGATCCGGCATGGCGCGAACAGCCGCTGTATCGCACGACGCTGACGGGGTATCTGGCATGGCGCGATGCGCTCGCCGGATTCATCGATCGGTCCGCGCTCGACGATGCCAGCAAGGAGCGCGCGCAGTTCGTGATGTCGCTCCTGACCGATGCGCTCGCGCCGACCAACACGCTCGCGGGCAATCCGGCGGCGCTGCGCAAGCTCGTCGACACGCGCGGTGCGAGCGTCGTCGCCGGCATGCGCAACATGCTCACCGATACGCTCAACAACAAGGGCATGCCTTCGCAGGTCGACAAGCGCGCGTTTCGCGTCGGCGGGAATCTCGCGACGACGCCGGGCGCGGTCGTCTTCCGCAACGAAGTGCTCGAACTCATCCAGTATGCGCCGGCGACGCCGAACGTCCGCGCGCGTCCGCAGCTCATCGTGCCGCCGCAGATCAACAAGTTCTATATCTTCGATCTGTCGGCGGGGAAGAGCATCGTCGAATATCTGGTGCAGAGCGAGTTCCAGGTGTTCGCCGTGAGCTGGCGCAACCCGACCGAGGCGCAGCGCGACTGGGACATGGACACGTATGTCGCCGCGCTCATCGAAGCGATCGACGCGGTGGGCGACATCACCGGTCACGCGGATGTGAACCTGCACGGCGCGTGCTCCGGCGCGATGACGATCTCCGCGCTGCTCGGCCATCTGGCGGCGCGCGGCGACAAGACGGTCCACGCGGCCACGCTGATGGTCGCCGTGCTCGACAGCAGCGCCGATTCGCAACTCGGTCTCTTTACGACGCCCGAAGCCATCGAAGTCGCCAAGCGCAACAGCCGCGCGAAGGGCGTGCTGCCCGGCGAGGAAATGGGCCGCGTGTTCGCATGGATGCGGCCGAACGATCTCGTCTGGAGCTTCTGGGTCAACAACTATCTGATGGGCGAGGCGCCGCCGGCCTTCGACATCCTCTACTGGAACAACGACACGACGCGCCTGCCCGCGAAGCTGCACGGCCAGTTGCTCGACATCTTCACGCGCAGCCTGCTCAGCGAGCCGGGCAAGCTGACGGTGCTCGGCACGCCGGTCGATCTGTTGAAGGTCGAGTGCGACACGTATGTGATGGCCGGCATGACCGATCACATCACGCCGTGGAAGGGCGTCTATAACACGGCGCGCGCGTTCGGCGGCAAGACGCGCTATGTGCTGAGTTCGAGCGGGCATATCCAGAGCCTCATCAATCCGCCGGGCAATCCGAAGGCGAAGTTCTTCCGTAACGACGCATTGCCCGAAGACGCCGATGCATGGTTCGCCGGCGCGCGCCCGGAAGCGGATTCGTGGTGGAACGACTGGCGCGACTGGCTTGCGCAACGCTCGGGCGAACTGCGTCCCGCGCCGCGAACCCTCGGCAACCGGCGTCACAAGCGACTGGCCGACGCGCCCGGAACGTATGTCAGCGAGGCCTGAAGCGAAGCGTCCAAACGGAAAACAAAGATGAAAAACGTGCGCGCACCGGAAATACAGACTGTTTCGCTGGATGGCCAAACGCTTCGCGTGGGCATCTGGCGTGGCAACGAGACTTCGCCGCCGCTCGTCGTGTTCAACGGCATCGGCGCGAATCTCGAACTGATTCAGCCATTCGCCGATGCGCTCGGCGATGTCGAAGTCGTCGTCTTCGATGTTCCCGGCGTCGGCGGATCGCCCGCGCCGCTCGTGCCGTATCGCTTCGCGACGCTCGCGGTGATGACCGACAAGCTGCTCGGGAAGCTCGGCTACGAAGGGCCGGTCGACATTCTCGGCGTGTCGTGGGGCGGCGCGCTGGCGCAACAGTTCGCGTATATGTATCCGTATCGCTGCCGCAGGCTGGTGTTGGCCGCGACATCGCCGGGCGTCATCATGGTGCCGGGGCGGCTATCGGTGCTGTCGAAGCTCGTCGGCGCGCGGCGTTACCGCGATCCGGACTATCTGCGGGAAGTGGGCGCGGAGATTTACGGCGGCGCTTATCGGCGCGATCCCGCGCTGCTGGCGGAACATGGCCGTCACATTCGCGCGCCGGGCGGACGCGGATACATGTATCAACTGCTCGCGACGTGCGGATGGAGCAGCCTGCTCTGGCTCGGCTCCCTGCGCCAGCCGACGCTCGTCATGCACGGCGACGACGATCCCATCGTTCCGCTCGTCAACGCGCAAATCCTTGCACGCCGCATCCGGCGCGCGACGCTGCATGTCATCGAGGACGGGCATCTGTTTCTCATCACGCGAACATGCGAAGTCGGGCCGCTGGTGCGCAGTTTCCTGGCGAGCGAATAGCGAAAGAAACGCGTATCGTGTCGGATACCTCGGACTCGCATCGTGCTTCATGAACCTCATTCGCCTCGACATGCGGCGCGCGATCGTCATCGCCGCCGCCAGCTTCATGCTCGCGCTGACAGGATGCGCGTCTTCTTCACGCGATGCGCAATCGTCGCTCGATGCCGCGATTAACGGATCGCAACGCAGCGACAAGGCGAGGGCGCGCGACGTCTATCGTCATCCGAGAGAAACGCTGCAGTTCTTCGAGCTGACTCCGACACAGGCGGTGCTCGAAATCGCGCCGGGCGGCGGGTGGTACACGGACATACTCGCGCCCTATCTGCACGATTCGGGTCAGCTTTACGAGGCGCAATATCTGAGCATATCCGCCGACCTCGCCGCCGAGGACAGCGATACCGACGCCGCTTATCGGCGCAAGCTCGCGGCTGCGCCCGCGGTGTATGGAAACGTCGTCGTCGGCACGTTGCACGCGGGGCGCTTCATCGGCTTTAACGCGCATGAGCGGTTCGACCGCGTGTTCACGTTCAGGAACATCCATAACTGGATCAAGGACGGCCAGATCGATGCAAACCTGCGCGCGTTCAATGACGCGCTCAAGCATGGCGGCGTGCTCGGCGTGGAGGAGCATCGCGCGCGGCCGGGAGCGACCGTGCAGCAAATGATCGATTCCGGCTACGTGACCGAAGCATTCGTGATCGAGCACGCGCAAGCAGCGGGTTTCGTGCTGGTTGCGCGCAGCGAGATCAACGCGAATGCAAAGGATACGAAGGACTATCCGAACGGCGTGTGGTCCTTGCCGCCCACTTACCGGGGCGGCGATGTCGACCGGTCGCGTTACGCCGCCATCGGCGAGTCGGATCGCATGACGCTCAGGTTCGTCAAGCCTTAGTGACGTCTCAGACCTGAGCGATGCCGCCGTCGACGAAGAATTCCGCGCCCGCGACGAAGCTCGATTCATCGGATCCGAGGAACAGCACGACCTTCGCGACTTCGTCCGGATCGCCGACGCGTCCGAGCGGCACGTTCGACGCCATGTAGTCGAGCAGGCCTTGCTGCTGCGCCTGATCGGGGCCGGCCAGCTCGACGAGACCAGGCGTTTTCACCGGCCCCGGGCTGACGACGTTCACGCGAATTCCGCGATCCTTCAGGTCCAGCGTCCAGCTACGCGCGAGGTTGCGCACGGCCGCCTTCGACGCGCTATAGACGCTGAACGCGGCGGTGCCCACGCTGCCCGCCGTCGACCCGGTCAGGATCACCGACGCGCCGTCGCGCAGCAGCGGAAGCGCCTTCTGAACGGTGAAGATCGTGCCCTTCACGTTGCGCCCGAACGTGTCTTCGTAGTGCTCTTCGGTGATCGCGCCGAGCGGCAGCATCGAGCCGCCGCCGGCGTTGGCGAACAGCACGTCGATGTGCGAATGCTTCTGCTGAACGGCATCGTAGACGCGGTCGATATCCGCGAGGTTCGACATGTCCGCGCGGATGCCGACGACGCGGCCCTTCATCGACTCGACAGCCGCGTCGAGCTCCTTCTGACGACGGCCGGTGATGAACACCGACGCGCCTTCCGCCGCGAAACGCGCCGCCGTTGCATAGCCGATTCCGCTGGTGCCGCCCGTCACGACCACGACCTTGTTTTCGAATTTGCCAGTCATTTGAGTTCTCCGTTGGTTTCGCGTCGCACGTTGCGTCGCGTTGAAGACATCATGCCGATGAGACAATCGGCGCGGTAGACTGCGAAACTGGGTTTGATAGTTCCAAAAATGGGTCAATCGAGGCATTCGGCATGGCGGACATCAACGATTACGTTCTATTTGCGGAAGTCGTCGGGCATGGAGGCTTCGCGGCGGCGAGCCGCGTCCTGCGCACGCCTAAATCGACGATCAGCCGACGCATCGCCGGGCTCGAAGCGCGGCTCGGCGTGCGCCTGATCGAACGTTCGACGCGCCGCTTTCGCGTGACCGACGTCGGACAGGCGTTCTACGAGCGTTGCCGGACGATCGTGCTCGACGTGCAGCAAGCCGATTCGGTCGTCTCCGAAGCGCTCAGCGAACCGCGCGGCGTGATCCGCTGCAGTTGTCCGCTCGGTCTCATGCCGACTTTGTCGAAGGCATACAACACGTTTCTGACGCGCTTTCCGAAGGCGCGCTTGCAGGTGATCGCCGTGGATCGTCCCGTCGATCTGATCGAGGAACGCATCGACATTGCCATTCGCGTGCGCGTCAGGCTGGACACGGACGCGTCGTTGATCGTGCGGACGCTGGGGCATTCGAGCCGCATTCTGGTGGCCGCGCCCGTCGTCGCGTCGCTTTGCACGAGCGGCGACATTGCGGTGTTATCGACATTGCCGACGCTCGCGACCACCGATCAGATGGGCGAGATCGAATGGCAATTCACCGGACCGGATGGCGCGTCGCATACGATCCGCAGCGAGCCGCGCATGACGTGCGTGGACTATGTCTCACTGCGCGATGCGACGATGGCTGGGCTCGGCGTCGCCTTGCTGCCGGATCACGTCTGTCGCGAGCAGGTCGCGAGCGGCGAGCTCGTGCATGTATTTCCGTCGTGGAAAACCGAAACCGGGATCGTCCACCTCGTCTTTACGACCCGTCGCGGGCTGCCGCCTGTCGTCCGCGCGTTCATCGATCATGTGGCGTCCATCTTTCAGCTTTGAATCTCGCTCACGGAATGCGATAGCTGCCGGTCTTCTTGCCGACGTAGTTATATGTCCCTTTGTCCGAGGGCAGGGCGACGACTTGCTGCCAGTCGAACTGACCTTCGATGCCCTTGTATTTTCCCGTGCCCGAGCCGATCGTTCCCTTGCCCTTGGGCGTGCCGCCCTGATACGTGTAGGACTCGATGAACTTGTCGCCGTCCTTGTCCGAATAGACGCAATATCCGGTCGCCGTGCCCGCGCTGAAGCCAGCTTCGACGCAGCGCGCGGTGACGTTCTGCATCAGCGGCGATTTGTTGTTCGTCATCAGGAGCGTGGATTCGAAGAGATACACGGCGTCATCGCCGCTCACGCTGATATTGCGCACATCCGCGCCGGATGCGGTGTACGTGGCTTCGATATTGCCTTGCTTCGGAAGCGTCTGCGCCCAAGCGGCGGATGCGCCTGCCATCAGGCTCAGAACCGGCAACGCAAGGAGTTTCGTTGAACAGGGGAAACGGGTCATGATCAACCTCCGAAATTTTCTTCAGAACATATTGTTCGAGTTCCTAACTAATTCGAGCGAGCTTCGTCGCGGACGGATGCCTTTCGGACGGCGCTTGCACATCCCGTTATAGAAGTTTCAATCTGAAAGGTCCAGCGATTCGTCCGCACCGCTCCGGACGTTCGCGATGAAGCACGAACGTACGCGTTCCGCGCTACGCCGCCCGGCGGCTATGACAAAATCGGCCTCATGAGGCCTCCTTCCCCAACCGTTCCCATCTCGGTCGTCAACGGCTTCCTTTCGGGCGCCGACCGCGCCGCGGTCATCCGGCTCGCGGAGCATTCCGGCATTCCGCACGAGCTGCTCGGCATGCCAGCCGCGCGCGTCACACAGGAGCAGTTTTCGACGCTTTATCGCCTGCTTGCGATGGAACTCGACGACGAGATGCCGGGAATCTTCGCGCGTCCGCTGCGCAACGGCACGCTCAAATTCCTGTGTTTGAGCCTGCTCGACGCGCCGCGTCTGGAGGTCGCGCTGCATCGCTTCGGGCAGTTCTTCCATCTGGTGCTCGATGAATTCCAGCTCGTGTCGCGCCGCGAGGGACCGTATGCGACCGTCGAATTCGTCGCGAATCCCGCTGGACCGCCCGCGAGCGCGCTCGCGCGGGAACTCGTGCTGAAGCTCGTGCACGGCGTCGCGTCGTGGCTGATCCGCGCGAAGATTCCACTCATCGAAGCGGCGTTCGAATTCATGCGGCCCGCGCAGCCCGGCGATCTGCTGTACCTGTTTCCGGGGCCGGTGCGTTTCGGCCGCGACCGCACGCTCATCGCGTTCGATGCGCGCTATCTCGACCGCCCGATCCGTCAGCGCAAGTCCGATCTCGACGCGTTTCTTCAGCGCGCGCCGGAGGACTGGATTTTCGTGTCGTTCACGGAAGAGATGGTGTGTCATCGCGTGCGGCAGTGCATCGCGACGGGCCTGCCGTCGACGCCGACCGTCGATGCCGTCGCGCAGCAGTTGCACTATTCGATGCGCACGCTCTGCCGACGTCTCGAAGCCGAGGGCACGACCTTTCAGGCGATCAAGGACGAAGTGCGCCGCGACATCGCGATCCAGCGTCTCACCCGTTCGAACGATGCCATCGCGGCCATTGCATACGACGTCGGCTTCGATAATCCGACCGCGTTTCATCGCGCGTTCCGTCACTGGACCGGCAGCACGCCCGCGGCGTACCGGCAAAGAAAAGGCGAGTGACGCGCCCAAAAGCGGCCGGCGCGTTTGGCAGATTTTGTCAGTGAAAGGGCAGATTCCGGTAGCTAAGGATTTCGGCGGCGTTGATACCATGCATCGCAACACATCAACGTTTGTTTGCCACAGCGCGCGTTTCGTCGAAAGGCTGTGGGCCCAGGAGTCATCGATGAATTACACGCCGCCCGTCAAGGAAATGATGTTTGTCATGGAAGAGCTGGCAGATATTGCAAGCATCAGCCAGCTTCCCGGACTTGCCGATTCGAACGCGGACACAGCGCTTGCCATTCTCGAGGAAGGCGCGAAACTCGCCGCCGAAGTCATCGCGCCGCTGAATGCGCGCGGCGACCAGCAGCCGAGCGAGTGGCGCGACGGCGAAGTGACGGCGACGCCCGGTTTCGCCGATGCCTTCCGTCAATACACGGAAGGCGGCTGGCAAGGCATCAGCCATCCGGCCGAATTCGGCGGACAAGGGCTCGCGAAACTGATCGCGTCGCCGTGCATCGAAATGCTGAACGCGTCGAACCTTTCCTTCGCGCTGTGCCCGCTGCTCACCGATGGCGCCATCGAAGCGTTGCTGCTCGCGGGCTCGGACGAACTGAAGGCGCGCTATCTGCCGAAGCTGATCGAAGGCGTCTGGACCGGCACGATGAATCTGACCGAGCCGCAAGCCGGCTCCGATCTCGCGCTCGTGCGTTCGCGCGCCGAACGGCAGGGCGACGGCACCTACAAGGTGTTCGGCACCAAGATTTTCATCACCTGGGGCGAGCACGACATGGCCGAGAACATCGTCCATCTCGTGCTGGCGCGCACGCCGGACGCGCCCGAAGGCGTGAAAGGCATCTCGCTGTTCGTCGTGCCGAAGTTCCTCGTCAACGACGACGGCAGCCTCGGCGCGCGCAACGACGTGCATTGCGTGTCGATCGAGCACAAGCTCGGCATCAAGGCGAGCCCGACCGCCGTGCTCCAGTACGGCGATAACGGCGGCGCGACCGGCTATCTCGTCGGCGAAGAGAATCGCGGCCTCGAATACATGTTCGTGATGATGAACGCGGCGCGCTTCGGCGTCGGCTTGCAGGGCATCGCGCTGTCCGACGCCGCTTATCAGAAGGCCGCCGACTATGCGAAGGAACGCGTGCAGAGCCGTCCCGTCGATGGTTCGAGCGCGGGTTCCGTCGCGATCATCCGTCATCCCGACGTGCGGCGCATGCTCGGCACGATGCGCGCGATGACCGAAGGCGCGCGTGCGCTCGCCTACGTCGCGGCCGCGCACGCGGATATCGCCCATCATCACGACGACGCCGACACGCGCGCCCGCCATCTCGCGCTCAACGAATTCCTCGTGCCGCTCGTGAAAGGCTGGAGCACCGAAATGGCAAACGACGTGACGAGCCTCGGCGTTCAGGTTCACGGCGGCATGGGTTTCATCGAGGAGACCGGCGCGGCGCAGCTCTATCGCGACGCGCGCATCCTCGCGATCTACGAAGGCACGACGGCGATTCAGGCGAACGATCTCGTCGGCCGCAAGACGCTGCGCGATCGCGGCGCGACGGCGCAGGTGCTGCTCGCGCAGATCGACGAGACGCTCGACGCTCTGAAATCCGTCGATGCCGGCGATGCCGCGCGCGTTTTCGATTCGATGCATCGCCGTCTCGCCGATGGCCGCGACGCGCTCGCGAACGTCGTCGCCTACGTGCTCGAATCCGCGAAGCGCGATCCGAACGCGGTGTTCGCGGGCAGCGTGCTGTATCTGAAGCTCGCGGGCATCGTGTTGTCGGGCTGGCAGATGGCGCGCGCGCTGCTCGTCGCGCAAGCCAGACGGGCCGACGATCCGGCGTTCCACGGCGCGAAGATCGCGACCGCGCACTGCTTCTCCGAATACGTGCTGACGCAGGCGCGCGCGCTGGAAACCGCGATCGTCTCGGCGCACGGCGACGATCCGCTGTTCACATTGAGCGAGGCGCAATTCTGACGCCTGCGCGCGAAATCAACAGGAGCGATGCAATGCGTGAAGTAGTGGTGGCAAGCGGCGTGCGAACTGCGATCGGCGACTTCGGCGGCAGCCTGAAGGATTTCTCTCCGACGCAACTCGGCGCGATGATCGTGCGCGAAACGCTTCAGCGCGCGAACGTCGCGGGCGACGACGTCGGTCACGTCGTCTTCGGCAATGTCGTGCATACGGAACCGAAGGACATGTATCTCGCGCGCGTCGCGGCGATCGACGGCGGCGTCGCGCAGCACGTTCCGGCGCTGACGGTGAACCGGCTGTGCGGATCGGGCTTGCAGGCCATCGTATCGGCTGCGCAGACGATCATGCTCGGCGACGCGGACATCGCGATCGGCGGCGGCGCGGAATCCATGAGCCGCGCGCTGTACGCGTTGCCGGGCGCGCGCTTCGGGCAGCGCATGGGCGACGGCAAGCTCGTCGACATGATGCTCGGCGCGCTGCACGATCCCTTTCAGACAATCCACATGGGCGTGACGGCGGAAAACGTGGCGCGCAAATACGGCATTTCCCGCGAGGCGCAGGACGCGCTCGCGCTCGAATCGCATCGCCGTGCGGCGCGTGCGATCGCGGAAGGCCGTTTCGGCGAGCAGATTCTGCCGATCACCGTGCGCGCGAAAAAAGGCGATGCCGTCTTCGACACCGACGAGCACGTCCGCCACGACGCGCGCCCGAGCGACTTCGAAAGCCTGAAGGCCGTGTTCGTCAAGGAGAACGGCACGGTGACGGCCGGCAACGCATCGGGCATCAACGACGCGGCGGCGGCCGTGCTGCTGATGGAGCGTGGCGAAGCCGAGCGGCGCGGCGCGAAACCGCTCGCGCGGCTCGTGTCCTACGCGCACGCGGGCGTCGATCCGGCGTATATGGGCATCGGTCCCGTGCCCGCGACGCGCAAGGCGCTGGAACGGGCGGGTCTGTCCGTCGATCAGCTCGATGTCGTCGAGGCCAACGAAGCGTTCGCCGCGCAGGCGTGCGCGGTGACGAACGAGCTCGGACTCGATCCGCGCAAGGTGAATCCGAACGGTTCGGGCATTTCGCTCGGGCATCCGGTCGGCGCGACGGGCGCGCTCATCACGGTGAAGGCGCTTTATGAACTGAAGCGCATCGGCGGGCGTTACGCGCTCGTCACGATGTGCATCGGCGGCGGTCAGGGCATCGCGGCGATCTTCGAAAATCTTCAGTGAATCAGCCGAACGCGGGGACGACCTGCAGGAGCGGCTCGGGCTTCACCGCGATCTCGCCGGAGAATGGGCGGTCGTGCGAGAGAATCAGCAGCATGGTCGTCGCGAGACTCGCGCAGAAGAGCCCGATCGCGACGGCCGATGTCAGCCGGTTTTCGCCATGAACGAGCGCGATCGCGAAGACGAGACACACGGCGAGAAAGCCGAGGCACAGCCATTTGATGCCGCTGACTTCGGACCGGCTCACCAGAATGCGCTCGCGGCGCGCTTCGAGCGCCCGTTCCAGCGATACCGCTACCTGCCGCTGCGCGGTCTGCTGCCCGGGGGTTATCGCGGGCAGGGCGAGCGCGAACTGAAGCGCCTTGTTCAGCGTCGGCGGACTGATTTTCAGCGTGACCGCGCCTTGCGCCATCATCGGCCATTCCGTATTGACGGTGTATTCGATGTATTCGCGGATCAGCTTGCGCAACTGGATCTGCGCGTCTGGCGGAAAAGCGGCGGATAGCACGACGACGGATCGCAGCGCGCCGGCTTCGGCATCGACGGCGCCGTTGGCGCGCGCGGTGTCGTTCCAGACCTGCGCGGCGGTGAACGCGATGAGCAAGCCGAAGATGACGCCGATCGGCGAAAGCAGGCCCGGCGAAAGCGTCGTGAAGGCGCGCCGATGCGCGCTGGCCGCGAGCCGGCCCGTTACGAAGTGGATCGCCGCCCCCGCGACGCCCGTCGCGCCGAATACCACGAGCGTCATCTGCCACAGCGGAAGGTTATGCAACCAGGTGCTCGTCATCGGATGCGCTCCGTGGACCCGAACGGAGCACATTAAATCACAGTCGATGGGGGGCTTCGAAGGTGCCCGTGCGGATTTCGCCGCTGGGCTGATAGCGGGTGATAGCCGCTTCCGAACGTCAGCACATTCGCGGCGCGCGGAAATCGACGCGGCGGTGAGTGCGGGCCACGCGCTAGCGAATTTTCTGTTGGCGGTCGAGTTCGCCGAGGTTCGCGAAGAATTCGTCGCCGTCGACGTGGTCAGCGCGATCGATTTGCGTATGCCCGATGGCAAGGGATTGATCGTCGGTTTCATGGGGTCGGCTATGTTCACGGTCAATTCAGTCAAGGAATGAACACCCGAATCTCGACCATATTCAGTCCCGCAGCAACGCGATTCCGCCCAAAATCGCCCCACTCACCGCCAAAGCACCGTAAAAAAATCCCGTATAGTTAATGACTTGCGGGATTTTGTTTTGGCGACCCACAAAATGACCCACGTCTGTCACGGCCTTTGATGTGCCGTTGGTCTGACATTGAGCGTTGCGGTTCGAATTGATACAAACGGTCCTCACATCTTTCTTGTGGCGTGTCGGAGCGAAGAGCGACACGTCCTGACGCATCGCTAACTCGCACGACTTGGAATGCTCTCGCAAGCGGGGAGCAAGCGAGAGCGGGACTTACCCGACATCAATATGACGCTAGCTATTTCTGGCTATTGAACTTCGCGAACAATCCGCTTTCTGCAACCTTCGATAGACTTCTCGTCAGTCTGCGCTATTCCATACGCATATTTGCAATATTCAGAAAGCTCTTTTTGGATGTCAGGTGATAGCTCATTCGCAGGAAAAGGATTTCCCTCATTTGCGAACGGATTGACGAACTCTCTTCGAAGCGTCAGCCTCCTTTTCAAGAAGTAGATGACGTTATCCTCATGATCGATATAGGAATGGTAATATCCGATGCTCAACCAAAATCCGAGCGTGAGCAAAGCAAAAACCATAAAAATAGCAGCAACGTTTCTCTTTCTATTCATAGAAATTACTTCCCCGGATCGGCAAGTGACAGTTCCGAGCGCAGCAATTTAACAATATCCATTCCGAGATTTCCGGGGCACGCGCGTCCCTTTTTTGTTGCGAGTTGCTGATATTCACGGTGCCCGCCTAACCTTTGAATATCGAAGAATTCCACGAGCACGCTACACAACGCTTTGCTTGCCTTTATTTGTTCAAGCGTTGGTTTGTCATGCCACAAAACAACCTGGTCCGTTAAAATTCCGCGAATATTCTTAATCTTATCAACCAACGATAAGCGGCTATATTCTTCCTGATACGCTTCACCAGCTTGCACAAGATCGGCAAGAAAAACTATTCCTATCTTACCCGTGTTATCGCCGGCGACGTGCTCGCCGGTGAACCGTATATCGCGACCTTCATAGATTTCACCTTGGCACGAAATAGCGTAGTGGTATCCGGCATCATCAAATGGCGGGCTTCTACTCATGTCTTCTGCTTGAACGCGCTGCATTTCCTCAATAGAGGGCGCGCCACACGAATAACTTCGGCCAGCGTGATGCAAAACAATATCTTGGTAGTCCCAATAACTATCCTTCAATACTTTTCGCGGCGGTTTTGCGTGACATTCCGATCGCTCGATCAGCTTGTAGCCCTTTCTTGAAAGCGCATTAATGATCGCCTGCCGGGTCGCCGCACGATTATTCACAGAGATGGCTATCGCATCATCTTTACTGCTTCCCAGCGCTGAACGACTCGATGTCCAGTGTTCGATCTTGTAATCCGTGCTCATGTGCTTAAGCTCCTCTTCCGGGGTTTAGCTCCCGTTTGGGTGACGAGAACGAGACGTGGATATCGATAGCACTCACGCCATCTGTCTCAATTTTTGCGTAGCCGTTGGCGTCTGTCTTTCCGGATTGTTCGACGCCGGACACGCGCGCAACATACTTCTGATCGCGTAGCGGCTCACCGGTAACGCTGTCCTGCACATAGAACCAACTCGTATGCTTGCCTTCGCGGGCTGCCTGTGTAGGTGGCGCTGCAATTGGAGCACCACCATCTGTTGATGTGTGAGTCCCGTCTCCTTTCCCGTCCCTTATCAAGAACTCGGGATGCCCCGAAAGCACGCGATTCTGCCCACACGGACAAAGCACTCGATCCATATGCCTGACGAGCGGTAGCCCTTCGTCGAGCATCGTGTCGGCAGTGCCCAATATCGGAAAACCACCTTCACAATTCCCACAACTAGCAATGTCGTTGCGGCGTGAGAGCGTTCGCCCGTTCTCCGCGAAGAACGACGAAGAGCCGCCTAGAACTCGGCCTCGCGTAGTCGTCCAATCGCCTTTTCCAACCAGCTTGTCAGTCATGCAATGCTCGCCGCTCTATCGGCAAGGATCATTGATTCGTTATGCTTGCTTTTTGGCATTTGTTTCTATCCCTGTCGTGAATGCTCGCCCGGTTTGAGCGGCATCGTCAGCATACGAAGGCAGCGACCACGCGCAAGCAGCCGACGACATAGACACGGCGAAATCAACGAATTTTTACGGCATCATAAAATCAGCGCTGCGGGGTTCTGTCGTATTCGGCGGAATCTGGCGCGTGGTTGCGCAGGGACGGGCTTGGCAGCTTTTAGTGAGTTTTCCAACCCGCGACGGTCGCGCAATGCGAGCGAAGCGATAGAACCCCAAGCGCCAAAAGGACCGTTGACGCATGGTGCTTTGGCACGCCTATGGGCGGGACGTGGCAGGGAATCCGAAAGGGTTGCCGGTAATGGTTGTACTCACCCGGTCTGCCACCCTTGTCACTGTTCCCGCCCGCCCCTTCCATCGAAGGGCGCGGCTCCGGGCTTCACACAGGAGTGAGACATGGGTAATCGAAGCGTCCATTCTGTCACAGGCACAGTCAGGATCGAGCATCGGCTGAGTCAGACAGCCGTGACTATCAAACGGACGCAAGACATCATCGCACAACAGAAGCAGACGCTTTGCGCTGAACAGGCGGCAAAGCTGGATGCCGTTGAGTCCAGTCTGTTGGCGGCATTGGCAAATGCCAGATTGTCAATACAGCTTTTCCAATCGGTGCGCGCCATGCTTCGACCGATGGACGCCGCCGAACAACAGCTTTTCGATGAGCTTGTTAAATGCGGCGTCGTGTCAAAGACCAGCGCGCGAACATAAAGGGAACCGTCTATCGCTCGAATGTCCGCAATTGACATGCGAACGTTCGCGTGAGGCGTTCGCATTGTCCGCACCAATTCGCACCTGCGTCGGAACGTGCCAGTCTAAATGAGCATGAGTGCATTCGTTTATGCGTACACCTTTGCGAATACTTAGCTACTGAGTATTTGCGCGTCATCGCGCCCGCATAGCGATTCTGATTTAGGAAGGACCCGCGCCGCCGTTTTTCAACCACCCCCCGTGCGAAGCGCATTTCGGGGCATGGGGTGTCGATGCGAGTCATGTGTTGTTCGCCAGTCGCGCTCGGCATTCGCGCAGAAATTTGTTTAGGCGGCGCGCTCTTCCAGCCGCTGCGATGCGCTTCTATATAGGGCTGGCGCATTCGTCGAACGTGATCGCTTTCGCTTTGGCCGTTTCGTCGGCGGCGCGGTCTTTCTGCTTGGCGTCGAGCGGGTCAATCCCGTCGAGCAGGAGCCGCCGACATTCGAGCGCGCGTACGGGCGTCGGCGAGTCCGATCGTGTGGAGTGGCCCGAGACCCATGTATCGGGCGCGGCCCTGCCGCATGTAGCGGAACAGCCACGTTGACGCCGTTCTTTGTAATCTGTAAGTACAGCCCGTTCCCGTCACAGTAGTTCCCGGCGCGGCAGTCTTGTTGGCGAACGCCTGAGAGAGACGATTGATTGCGTTTGCCATGATTGAACCCACATATCGACCCACAAAATAATAGCGGATTCGCGCGGAAAGGTGCGGATTGATGCGGTTAGCATTTCCCTCTATTTAATTGATGTATAAGGGATTCTTGGATCGATGTGCAAAAGCATGGAATGCAAATGGGCGGACCCACTCACCGCCCGAGCCCGCTCGCCGCGATCTGCTGCTCGACATACTGCGCGAAGAGCGCGTGCATGCGCGTCGTCGGATGCAGTTCGTCGGCGAACATGTACGTCTGGTCCGCGTTCGACGTCACGTAGGTCGCCGGCGAGCACAGCAGCGACGTATCGTGCGGCGTCTTCGACGGATCGCACGCCTGCGCCGTGTTCGACACGGTGAATCCGTTGGCCTGATAGTTCGCGATGGTCTGCGTCGTCCACGTATAGGAATCGACGACGATGACCTTGCCTTGCAGCCCGTTCGTCTGCAACGCCGAGGTCAGCGTCGCATTGAAAAGCTGCGACAGTTGCGTGAGGTTGCCGCCGCCATCGGACTGGCGGAGGCCATCGGGCGAGAGTCCGATATTCGGCACGTTCACCACCACCACATGCGTGGCTCCGCTCTGCACGATCTTGCCGACGAGTTGCGCGAGCGTCGTCGCGGCGGTCTGCACGGTCGTGTTGGCGGCGGGCGGCGTGCCCGCGCGCAGAACATCGTTCGCGCCGGCCCAAACGAGCACGAGCTGATTCGAATTGAAACTTCCGTGCGACGACAGATAGCTCGAAATCTGCTGATTGACCGGCATTTCAATATCGCCGATCACATCGGTCAGGAACTGGTTCTGATCGGCCGGCGTGGCGACCGTGGAACCGCCTTGCGCGTAGCCCAAACCGCTTTGCGGCTTCAACTCGTGTCCGAGGTCGATCGTGAATGCCGCCGTCAGCGTGTCGCCGTAATACTGCGCGACATTCTGCGTCCAGACCTGGCCCGGATTGGTCGTGAAGCGCCCGCCTTTGACCGCGCTCGCGATGGGCGCGTACGTGCCGACATCCGACAAGCTGTCGCCGAACGCGACGACCTGCAGCTTCACGCCGCCCGCCGGCGCGGACGGACTCGTTCCGCCCGAGTCGCTATCGCTGCCGCTGCCGCCGCCGCATGAGGTAAGCAGTGCAATCAGCACGGCAGAAATTGCGCGGCGAATGCCGGGCGTGATTCCGATCTGGCGCATCGCTCCTCCGTCTCATCCTTGTCCGGGGCGGCTTCGCGCGCGTCGACGGAATGTCGTCCGGCGAGGAAGAAGTCGCGGCTCCGGGTATCGATGGCAACGTCAAGCAAGAAAGATGCGCTTCCCACTCCAGCGTCAGTAACCCGCTTATTCCGTCCCGCAGTCGTTGCAGGTGTTGTCGATGTACCTCGCCGGTTTGCCGTGCGTGGGCGGGCTGATCTGCATATAGCCGCCATCCAGGATGTTGTGACGCACGACGTTCCCGCTATAGTCGACGCCGCCTTCGCCATTCGCCCCGCCCGTGATGTTGCCCCCGTTGACCATGCGGTTGCATTCGAGCACGTTGCCGCCGGTGTCCTGCGTGGCGTCGTTGTTCTCGGGGCCCATGCGGCAGTTGTCGGCGAGGTTATAGGCCACGCGCCCGTTCACCGAGCCGACGAGCGCGATGCCGTACAGCGGGCAGTTGGCGAACGAGTTGAACATCAGCACGGCGCCGGTGCCGCCGCCCTGGCCTTCGGTCTGGAACATAGACTGGCCGAAGAAATCGCGGAAGCTGTTGCCCGCGAGGACGAAGTTGTCGACCGCGCCATTGGTCTGGACGGGAATGTCGTATTCGCCGGGGCGATCCCATTCGCGGATACGCGTCGGATTCGCGCCCACGAAGTTGCAGCCGACGAGACTGTTGCCCGTCGACGGCCCTTCGTAATTGAACATGTTGCCGTTGTTGCGGATCGTCTTCCTGAGCGTCACGCCCGGCTCGCACTGTAGATGCCGGTTGCTGGCCGTGACGACGACCGTGTGATTGAGCAGATACGTGCCGGCGGGCACGAGCACATCGCCGGCATCGATGGCGGCCTGGAACGCCTTGGTGTCGTCGGTCTTGCCGTCGCCGGCCGCGCCGAAATCCTTCGGGCTGCGCGGATCGACGAGCTTCGGCGGCGTGAACGACGTCAGCGGGCAACTCGGCGTCGCCGGGACCGGCGAACTCGTGAGCGTGGCGCGATGCGCGCCGCCGTAGTTCTCGTTCCTCAGCCGATGCCACCAGCGCACGAAGGTTTGCCAGTTCAGCCGGTTCAGAACCCGGCCATCGTCCCAGACTGCGTAGACCGTCTGCACATGCTGCGTCACGCGTGGCGTGTTTATCGCGAGCACGGAAACAACAATCATTATTACGACAACCCAAATGGATTTCTTCATTTGCCTTCCGTACGCGCATTGAGATTCACGATGACGAGGCTCCGATGACGCCGCGCGCAGCCGCCACTCTCGCACGTTATGAACGTGGACTTCTGCACGGTAGCGCACCCGGCAAGCGCGCAAACTGCCCGGGCGTGCCAGCATGACCGTGCAGAATCGCGGGGTTCGCGCATGGCATCGGCGCGCGCCGTGCTGTGGCGAACAGTTCGCGCATGCCGTTTGATGCACTCTCCCCCGGTGCGCAAGCAAGCATCCGTCTTGCGCGGATCGAGGTCAATTTGCCGGAGGGAGAGTGCTGACCGCAACAGTGCAATCGCTAAGAGAACGTCTGCTCGGGGTTCATCAGGATCACAAGCGCATCGCGAGGAGCGCCTTCGTCCTGCTGCTGTTCGTTCTTGCCGGGAAGCTGATCGGCGCATCGAAGGAAATGGCGATCGCGTATCGATACGGCGTCAGCGGCACCGTCGATGCCTATCAGCTCGCGCTCACGATCATCACCTGGCTGCCCGCGACGATCACGAATCAGTTGAGCGTGCTGCTCGTGCCCGCGCTCGTCGCGCTCAGGAACGACAAGCACCGGCAGAACCAGCTTCTCAGCGAGCTCGAGGGCGCGGGGCTTGCCATCGGCATCGTGGTATCGCTGCTGCTGTATTTTTTATGGCCGCACATGGTCGGTCTCTTCGCCGGAACGCTCTCCGAATCGACGCGCGAAATGTGCCGGCAGATGGTCGTCGGGATGACGCCGGTCGGCGTGCTGGCCTTCACGATCTGCATTTCGGCGGCGCGGCTCCAGGCATCCGAAAGGCACATCAACACGCTGCTGGAATGCGTGCCGGCCATCGCGCTGCTGGTGTTCGTGCTGAGCGCGCGCAACAACACGTCGATCATGCCGCTCATCGTCGGCACGACGATCGGCATCGTGATTCAGGCCGTGTGGCTGCGCATCCTCGCCCGGCGCGCCGATGGCGTGCCCGCGCGCCCGCGTCTCTCCGTGCGCGCGCCGCATTGGCCGGGCATGACGCGCTCGCTCGGCATGTTGCTGATCGGCTCGGTGGTGGCGAACCTGTGGCTTCCCGTCGATCAATACTTCATGGCGCATATGGGCGATGGCGCCATCGCGACGCTCGGCTACGCGAACCGGCTGCTGTCGCTGCTCGTGAGCATGGGCGCGATCGCGATCAGTCGGGCGACCTTGCCGATTCTTTCGGAAATCCTGCATCGCGGCGATCACGCGCGGGCGCGCAGCACGGCGCGCAAATGGTCGTTCGTGATGCTGGGCGTGGGAACGGTCGGCGCGATGATCGCCTATGCGCTTGCGCCGTACGCGATCAAGCTGCTGTTCCAGAAGGGCGCGTTCACGAGCGAGGACACGATCGCGGTCACGAGCCTGTTCCGCTGCGGGCTTTCGCAGATTCCGTTTTCGTTCGGGATGTGCGTGCTCATTCAGTCGTTCGCGAGCGAGGCGCGCTACAAGGCGATCACGGTCATTTCCGTGCTGGGATTCGCGACCAAGCTAGCGGCCACGGCGATTCTGATCCGCTTTTTCGGATCGCAGGGCGTGCTGCTCGGGACCGGCGTGGGCGCGGCGAGCGTCTTCATCTGCTACTTCTTCCTCACCAGCTTCGCGCCGACCGCTACCGCACCGCGTTCCGATAGCCAGTGATTCATCGGCAGTCAGCCGCTCCGTTCGCGCGAGCGGCTGACCCGCTGGCAAGTCCTACGCGCCCCGCACCATCACGCCATGACCGCGACGCTGCATTTCGGTGTCGTCCTCGGCGCTGTAGTCGCGGTCGAGCGCGGCAGCCGCCGCATACACGCCCGGTTCCTCGATGACGCCCGCATGGTTGCCCGGCACTTCCGCGACCGTCAGCCCACGGCGCGCAATCTTGCGCCAGAGCGGCAGCGGATCGCCCCGGTCTTCCTCGCGCGACGCGGCCCGTACGTAGACGATCGGGCCGCCTTCGTACGGCTTCGGCCGATAGTTGTTCATCGCGGCGCGGAACGTGTCGCGCATGCGCCGCAAAACCGGCGGCATCGGATCGGCGGATGCGACTTGCGCCGGCGTCTGCGGCACGCGGCCGAGGCGCATCGCCAGCTTGTTCCCGGCGGCCGACAACTTCGCGCCCGCAAAACCGACGCGTTCGCGCGGCGACATCCGCGCGAGCGTCTTCCATAGACGGCTCGCGTAATCGCGGCGGAATTCGAGCAGCGCGAACCACGGCAGCCAGCGTTCCTGCACGTAGGTGTCGAGCAGACACACGAACTCTGTCTGCTCGCCTGCGCCGAACAACTGCTGCGCGATTTCGAGCGCGACCAGTCCGCCGAACGAGAATCCGGCGAGCGCATACGGGCCGTTCGGCTGAACCTTGCGAATCTGCTCGACGTAAGTCTTCGCCATGTCCTCGACGCGGCGTTGCGGCGCCGTCTCGCCATCGAGCCCGAGCGCCTGAAGGCCGTACACCGGGCGCTCCTTGCGCATATTGCCGATCAGGCGCGTGCATTCGAGCACCGATCCCGTCACGCTATGCACGAGGAAGAGCGGGACGCCTTCGCCTTCGCGCATCGGCACGAGCACTTCCGATGTCTGCGGCAGCGCGCCGTTGTCGATGACATCGGCGAGCTTCGCGATGGTCGGCGCGCGCAACATCGTCGAGAGCGGGATTGGCCGTCCGATGATCGGTTGCAGTTCCGCCAGCAGACGCGCCGCAAGCAGCGAATGTCCGCCGAGTTCGAAGAAATTGTCGTCGCGAGCGATCGGGGCGAACGCGAAGAGCTGCTCCCATTTGGTCTGCAACAGCCGCTCCAGTTCCTCGCGCGTCGCGTAGCTCTGCGGCACGTCGCCGGATCGCGGCTGCAACGCGGGATGATGACGGATCGCATCGAGCGATGCCGGATTGCGCAGCGCGGCGGCGTTGGTCACATCGAGCCCGTTGACGGCATTGCGCACTGCGGCTTCCGTCAGCTTGCCGCTATGCGTGACCGGCAGATCGTCGACGGCCGCGATCACGTCGGGGACATGGGCGGCGGACGTGCGGCTCACGAGATCGCGCCGGATGCGCGCGATCAGCGTGCCGGTGAGCCGCGCGCCGGCTTTCAGCGTCACGAGCAGCACGAGCCGTTCGCCGACCGGATTGCCGGGCGCATCGGCATCGGCATCGGCGGCGCGCACGCGCTGCTGAACGACGATGCCCTCGCGAATCTCGGGAATGTCGTTGAGCACGCGATAGATCTCGCCCGGCCCGACATTGATGCCGCGCACGACGAGCACGCCGTCGCTGCGTCCGTGCAGACGCGCCGTGCCTTCCGGCGGAAACTCGATCTGATCGCCGTGCGTCCACACGCCCGCATTGGCGCTGAAATACGCCTTGTGAAAGCGCTCGCCGTCCGGATCGTTGAGAAATCCGAGCGGGCGCGACGGGAACGGGTTCACGCACACCAGATCGCCGACGCCTTGCGTGCGCGCGCCGTCGCGCCACGCCTGCACATCGAACGCGAGGCTCTTGCATTGCGCCTCGCCCGCATAAACCGGCAGGTCCGGGTTGCCGAGCACGAAGCAGCCGAGGATGTCGGTGCCGCCCGAAATCGACTGCAATCGCAGCGGCTTCACGTTGTCGCGGACCCATTCGAACTGCGCGTCGAAGAGGATCGCGCCGGTGGACATCATCGCGTGAAGGCCGCCCAGATCGAATTCGCGCGACGGCACGAGCCCGGCGTCCTCGCACATCTTCAGATACGCGGGACTCGTGCCGAACACGTTGACGCGTTCTTCGGCGACGAGCCGCCACAACGTATCGACCGATGCGATCGGCCCGTCATAGGTAACGATTTCGACGCCCGACGCGAGCGCCGACAACTGCCAGTTCCACATCATCCACGCGCAACTCGTGTGAAAGAACATGCGGTCGCCCGGCCGGAGATCGCAATGCAGCCGATGCTCCTTCAGATGCTCGATGAGGCTCCCGCCCGCGCCGTGCACGATGCATTTGGGCTTGCCGGTCGTGCCGGACGAGAACATCACGAAGAGCGGGTGATTGAAGTTAAAGCGCTTCCATTCGACCCGCGCCGGATCGCCGGCCGCGAGCAGCGCGTCCAGCGAGTTGACGGGCGGCGCGGCGTGCACGGCCGACGGATCGCCATCGAGACTGACGATGCCCGCAAGCGTTGGGAGCGCGTCGGCGAGCATCGATATCTTCTTGTCGAGCGGCGTGCCGGTGTCGAACGGCTTGGCGGCGGTATGCGCGAACAGGAAGCGCGGTTCGAGTTGCGTGAAGCGGTCGAGCAGCGTTTCGATGCCCATTTCCGGCGCGGCGGTGGACAGCGTCGCGCCGATCGCGGTCACGGCGAGCGCGGTGACGATCGCATCGGCGTCGTTGCGCATCACGCCCGCGACGCGGTCGCCTTCGCGCAGGCCGAGTTGCGTGAGCGCGTCGGCGAGACGAGCCACGCGCGCACGCAATTCGCCGCGCGTAAAGCGCACGCGGCGGCCATCGGCGTGACAGGCGGTGAGCGCGGGCGAATCCGCGGGCGCAATCGAGAAGCCGAGCAGATTCTCAGCGTAATTCAGCGTGACGTCGGGAAAGAACCGCGCGTGTTCGCAACTATCGCCGACGCATACCGGCTCGGCTTTGCCCGACCACGTCAATCCCGGCGTCCATTGCAGAAAGGACTTCCAGAAGCCGCGGTAATCGCGGATCGAGAAGTCGTGTAACTCGCTAAAGTCTTTTAATGGCTGGCCGGATTGCGCTCGCAGCGCCGCGGTGAATGCGGATATCTGCGATGGTGTGGTTTGGACGGTTTCCTGGACAAAAATCGGCAGACGCGACTTCGCCTCGCCGGGCGATTCCGAACGATCCATGAAGTGGCTCCCTCAGCAGTTATGGCAATACCTTTGGGCACTCGGTTTGCCTTCTTTTTTTAAATCTCTGGATTGTCTGCGGCGCTTTTTCGCGCTCTCGAATAGGTCCGATTCCGGCGGACATGTGCCATCGACGATTAAGCGTATCCAGACAGATCGCCCGGTAATGTGCGGAGAGAAACACAAGTCGTTCGCTGATTAATGAAGCGCGTTGGGAGTCGGTAGGAATGACGCGAATCGCCGGCTGGTCATGCCATATTATTTAATCAGGGGCTGAAGAGTTAATTCGCGCCCTCGCGCGACCGAAACAATGCGATTTGCGATGCGTGAATTCGACACGCTTATAAACATCGAATAACCGGTATGCGTGGCATTCCTAATTGGAAAGATTATGAAAGATTCGTGATGCTATTCGTCAGGCCGCCGTAAGTGTGTGCGGTTCCTGCTGCTCTAAGATGATGCACGCAACGATATTTCCAGCACGGACAATAAGCGTCGTGCATCATGTCATGTCGCCTGAAAAAATACTCCGAACGCAACATGCATTTTCCGGCAAGAAGAAAGTTCATTGCCCTCGCGCTGGCGGCATGCGTGGGCGGCGTCATAGCGGCGCGCGCGCTCGAACACGATAGCGAACGAGCCGACGGTATCGCGTACGGCACGGATCCGCGCGAGCGGCTCGACGTCTATGCACCCGATTCGGGCACGCAGGGAAATCGCCCGGTCGTCGTGTATTTCTACGGCGGAGGCTGGCAAAGCGGCCATCGCAAGGACTCGCGCAATATTGCCGAGGCGCTCGCCGCGCACGGCATCGTGACCGTCGCGCCGGATTACCGCATTTATCCGCAAGCCGTTTTCCCCGGCTTTCTCGATGACGCCGCCGCCGCCGTGCGCTGGGCACGCGATCACGCGCACGAATACGGCGGCGATCCCAATCGCATCTTTCTGATGGGGCATTCCTCCGGCGCGCACTTGGCGTCCATGCTCGCAACCGATCCGCGCTATCTCGCCACGCAAGGCATCGCGAATACTTCGCTGCGCGGGATGATCGGACTCGCCGGTCCGTACGCCGCGATCCCGACGAGCGATCCCCACATGGACGAGATCTTTCCGGCGGCGTTGCGCGCGGGTGCGTTGCCGATCGCGTTCATATCGGGAGACGAGCCGCCGATGCTGCTCGCCGCAGGCACGGCCGACACCGATGTCGATCCGCGCAACAGCGATCGCTTCGCGGAAGCGCTGCGCGCGCATCATGACGCCGTCGTGCTGAAGAAATACGCGGGATACGGCCACGACACGATCATCGACACGTTCTCGGCGTCGCGCCGCAAGGATTCGCCCGTTTTCGCCGACGTCGTCGCGTTCATCGGCGCGCATTGAACGAGGCCGCGTCGGTTCGCCGCACGCGTGCTCCGGTGGATTGCTTGATGCAAGTCAATCGAGGATCGCGCAGCGCTCCTTAGAGTGATTCAGGACGCGTATGCGCGACCTTATTCATCGACCTCCGGAGCACATGATGCAAGCACGCGATGTAATGACTTCCCCTGTCGTTTCCGTCACGCCCGAAACGAGAGTGCATGACCTGGCGCGGCTCCTGGTGCAGCACCGCATCAGCGCTGCGCCCGTCGTCGATCAGGATGAGCGCGTCGTCGGCATGATCAGCGAAGGCGATCTGCTTCATCGCGAGGAAATCGGCACCGAGAAACGCAACCGCCGCTCGTGGTGGCTCGAGCTGCTCGGCTCCGATGGCGGCGCGGCCGACTACATCAAGTCGCATGCCCCGACGGTCGGCGAGATCATGACGCGCGAACCCATCTGCGTCAAAGAGGACACGTCGCTGGCCGATATCGCCGCGGTGCTCGAAAGCCATCACATCAAGCGCGTGCCGGTGCTGCGCGATGGCCGCCTCGTCGGCATCGTCAGCCGCTCGAATCTGGTGCAGGCGCTGGCGTCGGCGCTCGCCGTCGAAGCCGCGCCCGAGGCGCTCGCCAGCGATGCCGAGATCCGCGCCATGCTGATGGGCGATCTCGCGGGACGCGGCTGGGCGTTTCCGGGGCGCAATATCGTCGTGCGCGATGGCGTCGTGCATTTGTGGGGCACGGTGTGGTCGAGAGATCAGCTCGATGCCATGCGTATCGCGTCGCAAAGCATTCCGGGCGTGAAGCGCGTCGAGGATCACACGATTCCTTATCCGATCATGCCGGGGCTGTGAAAGTCCAAAGCCGATCAACGACAGGCGCGTCGCGGCGTAAGTCGTCTCGATCGGCCGATTTCTCCCACTATCCGGGACGACCCGAATTGCCGCGAACGGGCATCCGGTCCTACTATCGAATCCCGCTGCTATCGCGGCCAGAGGTACCCCCGGGTCATGCGTCCGAAGCGCATGCCTACATCAGCTAATCAAACGATGGGGAGACAGGTATGCTCAGCGCACACGAATTCGCAACCCTCATGCTCGTCAAGGATGCCGCCGATCAGATCATCGACCGGCACGAGCTCGACACGCTTCTCGAACGTCAACTGATCGCGATGGAACAACTCGTGAGCGGCGCGCAACTGCCGCGCATCACGGAAGATGGCGATTGGCTGCTGCGCGCCGTGCGGCGCACTCACTGAGTCGTCGGGACGTGTGCAGACGTACTGAGTCACGTCGGTACGCATCGGCCTGACCGCACTATCGATATCACGATTTCTCGTTTAGCCCGCGAGGCATGCGTTGTTAGCATTGGCATCGGTAAAGATGCCTTCGCTCAACGAGGAAACACGCATGTCCGACCGCAAGAACACGCCTTCCATTCCCGCGCGCCGTCGCACGCTCTTCACGCTCGCCGCGCTCGGTGCGGGGCTGTCGGGCGGGCTCGCCACGCGCATCGCGCAAGCCGCCGATGCGCCGAAGACCTTGCGTATCGGCTATCAGAAGTACGGCAACTTCGTCGTGCTCAAGGCGCGCGGATCGCTCGACAAACGCCTTGCGGCGCAAGGCGTCACGGTGCAATGGCTCGAATTCCCGGCCGGGCCGCAACTGCTCGAGGGACTCAATGCGGGCGCGGTCGATATCGGCACGGTAGGCGAAACGCCGCCGATCTTCGCGCAGGCGGCGGGCGTCGACTTCGTGTATATCGGCCACGAGCCGCCCGCGCCGCACGCCGAGGCGATCGTCGTGCCGAAGGATTCGACTATCCGTTCGATCGCGGAATTGCGCGGCAAGAAAGTGGCGCTGAATAAAGGATCGAATGTTCACTATCTGCTCGTCGAGGCGCTCAAAAAAGCGAATCTCACGTGGTCGGATATTCAACCGGTCTATCTCGCGCCCGCCGATGCGCGCGCCGCGTTCGTGCAGGGCAGCATCGACGCATGGGCGATCTGGGATCCGTATCTCGCCGCCGCCGAAAAGCAGGCGAACGCGCGTCAACTGACCGACGCAGAAGGCATCGTGCGCAACGTGCAGTACTACCTCGCGACGCGCAAGATCGCGACGGCGCAGCCGCAACTCGTGCATGCGGTGCTCGAAGAGCTGGATCAGGTCGATCGCTGGGCGCGCGACAACGTCTCCGCCGTGGCGGCGCAATTGTCGCCGCTCGTCGGGCTCGATACCGGCATCCTCGAAACGGCGTTGAAACGCACGTCGTACGGCGTGCAGCCGATCGATCCAGCCACGCTCGCGTACCAGCAGCAGATCGCCGATACCTTCACGAGCCTCAAGCTCATCCCGAAGAAGCTCGACGTGACCGAAGCGCGCTGGAACGTTGCCTGACGCGGCGACCGGCGTTAGCACGATCACGCACATCCTTAGCGCGAATCGATGGTTCAGCCGCGCGCGACGCGTCGTTAGACTCGTTCGAGCGCCGCTGCATTCCTGCGCGCGGCAAGCCCTCTCTCAGACACGACGAACATGAATGTTTTCTGGTTCATCCCCACGCACGGCGACAGCCGCTATCTCGGCACGTCGCAAGGCGCGCGCGCCGCGAATTACGATTACTTCCGTCAGATCGCGGTAGCCGCCGACACGCTCGGCTACGAAGGCGTGCTGCTGCCCACGGGCCGTTCCTGCGAGGACGCGTGGGTGGTCGCGTCGAGCCTCATTCCCGCGACGAAGCGCCTCAAGTTTCTCGTCGCGATTCGCCCTGGCCTGAGCTCGCCGGGATTGTCGGCGCGCATGGCATCGACGTTCGACCGGCTCTCGAACGGGCGTCTGCTCATCAACGTCGTGACGGGCGGCGATCCGACCGAACTCGCGGGCGACGGCGTCTTTCACGATCACGACACGCGCTACGAAATCACCGACGAATTCCTCACGATCTGGCGCGGCCTGCTCGAACAGTCGCACGACAACGGCAGCTTCGATTTCGACGGCAAGCATCTGCAATCGCAGGGCGGCAAGGTGCTGTATCCGCCGGTGCAGAAGCAGCATCCGCCGCTGTGGTTCGGCGGTTCGTCGGCGGCGGCGCACGATATCGCGGCGAAGCACATCGACACGTATCTCACGTGGGGCGAGCCGCCCGCGGACGTCGAGAAGAAGCTCGCCGATATCCGCAGCCGCGCGAAAGCGGAAGGGCGCGACATCAAGTTCGGCATTCGCCTGCATGTGATCGTGCGCGAGACCGAAGAGGAAGCATGGGCCGACGCCGACAAACTCATCAGCAAGCTCGACGATGAAACCATCCGCCGCGCGCAGGCCTCGTTCGCGAAGATGGATTCCGAAGGCCAGCGACGCATGGCCGCGTTGCACGGCGGCAGCCGCGACAAGCTGGAGGTGTATCCGCATCTGTGGGCGGGCGTCGGGCTCGTGCGCGGCGGAGCGGGCACCGCGCTCGTCGGCAATCCGGAGCAGGTCGCCGGGCTGATGAAACAGTACGCGGAACTCGGCATCGATACGTTCATCCTGTCGGGTTATCCGCATCTGGAAGAGTCGTATCGTTTCGCCGAACTGGTGTTTCCGCTTCTGCCGCGCAAGCAGCGCGAGCAGGCGAGCGGGCCGCTCTCGGGGCCGTTCGGCGAAGTCATCGGCACGTCGGAATTGCCGCGCGCATCGGCATCATGAAACTGGCATTCATTGCTCGCCGCGCGCTGCCGTGGCTCGTGCCGTTGATGATCCTCATCGCGTGGGAAAGCGCCGCGCGCACGGGCGGACTGTCGTCGCGCGTGCTGCCCGAACCGCTCGCGGTGGTGAAGGCGGCGTGGGCGCTGATCGAATCCGGCGATCTGTGGGCCAACGTCAAGGTCAGCGCGGGCCGCGCGCTCGCGGGCTTCGCGATGGGCGGCGGAATCGGCTTCGTGCTCGGTCTCGCGACGGGTCTTTTCAAGCCCGCCGAAATCGCGCTCGACTCGACCGTGCAGATGATCCGCAACATCCCCGCGCTCGCGATGATTCCGCTCTTGATCCTGTGGTTCGGCATCGGCGAGGAAGCGAAGCTCGTGCTCGTCGCGCTGGGCGTGTTCTTTCCGGTCTACGTCAACACGTATCACGGCATCCGCTCGGTCGATCGCGACCTGATCGAGATGGCGAGAAGCTACGGCTTGTCCGGCTTCGCGCTGTATCGCGATGTGATTTTGCCGGGCGCGTTGCCGTCGATACTCGTCGGCGTGCGCTTCGCCTTCGGGCTGATGTGGGTGATGCTGATCGTCGCCGAGACCATTTCCGCGCAGTCGGGCATCGGCTATATGACGATGAACGCGCGAGAGTTCCTGCAAACCGATGTCGTGGTCGTCGGCATCCTGCTGTACGCGCTGCTCGGCAAACTCGCCGACATGGCCGCGCGCGCGATCGAACGCGCGACCTTGCGCTGGCATCCGGCGTATCAAACGAAGGCGCAATCATGAATCTGATCGATATCGACACGCTGACGCCCGCGTTCAGGCGCGTCGAAACACATGCGCGCGCGCCGCTCGGCGGGCGCGATATCGCCGTGTCGCTGCGCGGCGTGGAGAAGCGCTTCGGCGAGCGCACGGTGCTGGATCGGCTGGACTTGTCGATCGAGCGCGGCAGTTTCGTATCGATCGTCGGGCGCAGCGGCTGCGGCAAGTCGACGTTGCTGCGGCTCATCGCCGGTCTCGATCAACCGACCGGCGGCATTCTGCAGCGCAACGCCGCCGCGCGATCGGACGAACTGCAAGTGCGGATCATGTTTCAGGACGCGCGTCTCTTGCCGTGGAAGAGCGTGCTCGACAACGTGATGATCGGCCTGCCGCGCGACAAGCGCGACGAAGCCCGCGCGACGCTTGCCGAGGTCGGCCTCGCGGAACGCGAGAAGGACTGGCCGTCGCGTCTGTCGGGCGGGCAGCGTCAGCGTGTGGCGCTGGCGCGCGCGCTCGTGCATCGGCCGGATCTGCTTTTGCTCGATGAACCGCTCGGCGCGCTCGATGCGTTGACGCGCATCGAAATGCAGGGCTTGATCGAGCGTTTGTGGCGTGAACATCGGCTCACCGCGCTGCTGGTCACGCACGATGTGCAGGAAGCGGTGTCGCTCGGCGATCGCATTGTGCTGATCGATGCGGGGCGCATCACGCTCGATACCGACGTCCCGCTGCCGAGGCCGCGCACGCGCACGGCGCCGGGGTTTGCCGAACTCGAGGAACAGGTGCTTTCGCGGGTGCTTCAGCGAGGCTCGACCTGATCCTGGCGTGAGCGCCGCCCTCACTATCCCTCCAGCGGCACCGCGCTCACGCACTTCAACTCGTCGAGACATACGCTCGACTTCACGCCGCTCACGCCGGGAATACGCATCAGCGTGTCGAGCAGAAACTCCGACAAGCCCTTCAGGTCCCGCGCGATCACCTTCAGCATGTAATCGATATCGCCGGTCACGGCGAAGCATTCCTGAATCTCCGCGAGCTTGCCGACGACGCCCTTGAACTTCGCGAGGTCGCGCACGTGCCCGCGCTCCATCGTCACCTGAATGAAGGCGACGACGCCGAAGCCCAGCGCCTGCGCATCGAGCCGCGTCTCGTAGCCCTTGATGACACCCATCTCTTCCAGCCGCCGATGCCGCCGCAACGTCTGCGCCGGCGACAGGTTGATCGCTTCCGCCAGTTCGAGATTGGAGATGCGCCCGCGCGACTGCAGTATCCCGAGCAAACGCAGGTCGATACGATCGATCTCGATAGTCTGCAATTTTCTTTCTCCGATGAACCAATCGATGAAATCCGGACGCGCAAACTAGGGTTTGTCTGCGCGCGTTAGGAAATCATATTGTGCCGTAACAAATTTACACTGATTCCCCTAAATCGAGCACAAGGAGAGAGACACGTGACACATGAGGGACACGGCACGCTCAAGCGCGGCCTGAAGAACCGTCACATTCAGCTGATCGCGCTCGGCGGGGCGATCGGCACCGGGCTTTTTCTCGGCATCGCGCAGACGATCAAGTCGGCGGGACCATCGGTGCTGCTCGGCTACGCGATCGCGGGCATCGTCGCCTTTTTCATCATGCGGCAACTGGGCGAGATGGTCGTCGACGAGCCGGTCGCGGGTTCGTTCAGCCACTTCGCGGACAAATACTGCGGACAGTACGCGGGCTTTCTGTCGGGCTGGAATTACTGGGTGCTCTACATTCTCGTGTCGATGGCCGAGCTGTCCGCCGTCGGCATCTACGTGCAGTACTGGTGGCCGGGCATCCCGACGTGGATCTCCGCGCTCGTCTGCTTCTGCATCATCAACGCGATCAATCTGACGAGCGTGAAATCGTATGGCGAGCTGGAGTTCTGGTTCGCGATCGTGAAGGTCGTCGCGATCGTCGGCATGATCGGCTTCGGCGGCTGGCTGCTGTTCTCGGGCAGCGCCGGGCCGGACGCGAGCGTGACCAATCTCTGGCGTCACGGCGGCTTCTTCCCGAACGGCGTCTCCGGTCTCGTCATGGCGATGGCCGTCATCATGTTCTCGTTCGGCGGGCTGGAGCTGGTCGGCATCACCGCGGCCGAAGCGGACGATCCCTCGCACACGATTCCGCGCGCGACCAATCAGGTGATCTATCGCATTCTGATTTTCTACGTAGGCGCGCTCGGCGTGCTCCTTTCGCTGTATCCGTGGCAGAAGGTCGTGACCGGCGGCAGCCCGTTCGTGCTCATCTTCCATGCGATGAACAGCAACTTCGTCGCGCATGTGCTCAATGCCGTGGTGCTCACGGCGGCGCTCTCGGTCTATAACAGCGGCGTATATTGCAACAGCCGCATGCTCTATGGTCTCGCGCAGCAGGGCAATGCGCCGCGCGCGCTGCTCAAGGTCAACCGGCGCGGCATTCCGCTCGCCGCGCTCGGCGTCTCCGCGCTCGCGACGGCCGTCTGCGTGCTCATCAACTATCTGATGCCGGGCAAGGCGTTCGAGTTGCTGATGGGGCTCGTCGTGTCGGCGCTCATCATCAACTGGGCGATGATCTCGCTCATCCATCTGCAATTCCGACGCGTGAAGGCGCGCAACGGCGAAACGACCGTGTTCAAGAGCCTCGGCTATCCGCTCACCAACTATCTGTGCCTCGCGTTCCTCGCGGGCATTCTCGTGGTGATGTGCCTGATCCCCGATCTGCGCATCTCGGTCTATCTGATTCCCGTGTGGCTCGCGGTGCTCGGCGTCGGCTATGCGATTCGCAATCGCCGTCGCGCGAGTGCGGCCTTGTCGCGCGTCTGAAGGAGACGGTCATGTTCGAACACATCGATGCCTATCCCGGCGATCCGATCCTTTCGCTCAACGAAGACTTCGCGAAGGATCCGCGCGCGGACAAGGTCAATCTGAGCATCGGCATCTACTACGACGACGAAGGCCGTCTGCCGGTGATGCGCGCCGTGCGCGAAGCGGAAGCGCAGTTGCTCGCGGAACCCGCTGCGAAACCGTATCTGCCGATGGCGGGCTTCGCGGCGTATCGCGATGCCGTGCAGTCGCTCGTATTCGGCGACGATTCCGCCGCGCGCATCGAAGGCCGCATCGCGACCGTGCAGACGCTCGGCGGCTCCGGCGCGCTCAAGGTCGGCGCGGACTTCATCAAGCGCTATTTCCCGGCGTCGCACGTCTGGGTGAGCGATCCGACGTGGGATAACCATCGCTTCATCTTCGAGCGCGCGGGCTTCACGGTCGGCACGTATCCGTACTACGACGAAGCGAGCGGCGGCCTGAAGTTCGACGCGATGCTCTCGGCGATCCGCGATCTGCCTGCGAAGAGCGTCGTGCTGCTGCACGCGTGCTGTCATAACCCCACGGGCGTCGATCTGAACGATGCGCAATGGGCGATGCTCATCGACGCCATCAAAGCGCGCGACTTGCTTCCGTTCATCGACATGGCGTATCAGGGCTTCGGCGCGGGACTCGATGCGGATGCGTTCGCGATTCGCGAGCTGGTTCGCCGCAACGTGCCCGCGCTGATCGCCAATTCGTTCTCGAAGAACTTTTCGCTCTACGGCGAGCGTTGCGGCGCGTTGTCGGTGATCTGCGAATCGGCGGAGATAGCGGCGCGCGTGCTCGGTCAACTGACGAGCGCCGTGCGCGCGAACTACAGCAATCCGCCGACGCATGGCGCGAAGATCGTCGCGCGCGTCTTGACGACGCCCGCGTTGCGGCAATCGTGGCAGGAAGAACTGGCGTCGATGTGCACGCGCATCGCGCGCATGCGTAGCGCGATTCACGCGCGTCTTTCCGGCAACGTGCCCGATGCGATGCTTGCGCGTTACGTCGAGCAGCGCGGCATGTTCACGTACACGGGGCTTTCCGCCGCGCAGGTCGATGTGCTGCGCGAACGGCACGGCGTCTATCTGATCCGCTCGGGCCGCATGTGCGTCGCGGCGCTGAACGAGCGCAACGTCGATGCGACCGCAAGTGCCATCGGCGAAGTGCTGTCGAAAGCGATCGCGTAGCCGCTCATTTTCGCCTCATTGTGCGCGGGCACACTGCATCCATCGCTGATGAAGGAGGGATGCAGCCATGGAAACGTTTCGCTCTTATGTCGATGGGCTGCTCGAGCAGCTCGACGCGCACGCCGATCGCACGGTGCTGCGCTATCTCGGCGACGACGTGACCGGCGCGGCGTTTCGCGCATCGATCTATCGATATGCGCGGGCGCTTGCGTCGTTCGGCGTCACGCGCGGCGGGTTCGTCGCGATGTTCGCGCCGAACTGCCCCGATGCGCTCGCGATCCGCTACGCGACCGGCCTGCTCGGCGCAACGACGATGTTCCTGCCCGCGATCACGCGCGCGGAACAGCGCGCCGCGTTTGTCACGCGCATGCAGCCGACGTTGCTCATCGCCTTCGAACAGACGAAGCATCTCGTGCCGGCGCATAGCGGCGCGCGTCTCGCGTATGTCGGAACGGGGCCGGCGCGTTTGCGGCTGGATATCCGGGCGCGCGTGCAGCACGATCTGCCGGTTGAGAGCCGCGCACGACCCGACGATCTCGCCGTGGTGGTGTCATCGGGCGGCTCGACCGGCGTGCCGAAAGCGAGCCGCCGCAGCTTCGCCGCATATTCGACGATGGTGAGCGCGCCGAGCCCCGAGGATCGGCGGCAGCTTGTCAACGGCGCGCTTGCGTATCTGTCGCAAGTGCTCGTCGATAACACGTTGATGGGCGGCGGCATCGTCGTGCTGAAGCCAGGCTACGATCCCGCCGAAACGCTCGCGACGATCGAAGCCGAGCGCATTACGGACGTCTTGCTCGTCGAACCGCAACTGTTCGAAACGATGGATCATCCGGACGTTCATCGGCGCAATCTGTCTTCGTTGCGCTCGGTCGCGCATATCGGCGGATCGGCGCCCGCGATTTTGCGGCGGCGCGCGATCGAGCGCCTCGGCCCGGTGCTCACGCACATGTACGGCGCGAGCGAAGCGGGGCTCGTGAGCGTGTTGACGCCGTCGGACTATCTCGTCGATGCGAGTCTGCTCGAGAGCGCCGGGCGTATCCGGCCGGGCGTCGAGGTGCGGATTCGCCGCGCCGACGGCACGTTCGCGCGTCATGGCGAGCACGGCGCGATCGAGGTGAAATCGAAGGCGGTGGCGCAGGGCTATTACCGGCAGCCGATCGAAGCGGCGCAGAAGTTTCGCGATGGCTGGTGCATGACGGGCGATATCGGTTTCATCGACGGGAGGGGTTATCTGCATGTGATCGGACGTGGAGGGGATGTCGCCGAAATCGATGGTGCCGTCGTCGGTCCGGCGCAGATCGAAACGCCGCTTTGTGCGTTGCCCGATGTGCGCTATGCGCGCGCTGTTGCATCGGCCGATGCTGCGCGCGGTTATGTGTGGGATGTCGTAGTGGTGCCGTGGACAGGAAGGCGTGTGGATGTCGCGCGTTGCATGCGGGCGCTTGAATCGGCGTGTGGGGTCGCAGTGGCGAAGGTTGTGCGGATGGCTGCCGTGCAGCGCGTGCCGCTTACCGAGCAAGGGAAGGTGAATCGGGCGGCGATTGGGTTCTGGTGTCGGGAGGCCTTAAGTACCAGGTGTACATTCGGCCAAGCGGGTGCGATGCCGGCTGCAGTCAGTTGAAATATTGTCCTTGGTAAGTAAGCACGCCGATCGACGACGTAAAGCTACCGCCATCGACAAGTCCCTTACTCATGCTCCGGAGCACGATCAACGCATTTGCCGAATTGAGCGTGCCCGAAGATCGAACGCAGCCGTAATGACACCATTGCTACCGCCCTGCGCATTTTGAGTGGTGTATTCCTGTTTAACGCTCGCAAACGGGAGTTAAACATTCTCGGCATGGTAGCCACCCGATCCAATAGGATCGACGCCGCTAATACGCACGTCTTCAAGCGTGAACTTCTGGAAGTCGAGCGGCGTCCCGCCTGACTTGCGCGTCGTGAGGATGGCTCTCGGGATAACCGTGCGTTTTGAAGGCGTACACGCAAAGTCCGAATTAGCCCCTGTCCCTCGCCCGCCCCAACACCAAATGCGCCATCGTCCCCAGCACGATCCCCCAAAACGCCGACCCCAACCCGAGAAAACTCATATTCGAAGCCGTCGCGATAAACGCGATAAACGAAGCTTCCCGATGCGCCTCATCCTGCACCAGCCCCACGACGTTCGCCGCGATCGCGCCGAGCAGCGCGAGACCGGCGAGCACCGCAACGAACGCATTCGGCAGCGCGGCGAACAGCATGACGACCGTCCCCGCAAAGCATCCGCCGATCAGATAGAAGACACCATTGGCGATGCCCGCAACATAACGATTCGCCGGGTCGCGATGCGCATCGGGCCCGGTGCATAGCGCCGCCGTAATCGCTGCGATGACGATCGTGATGCCGCCCGAAAACGCGACGAGCATCGATGCGAGGCCCGTCGTCATGAGCACGGGACGCGTCGGCGTCTGATAACCCGACACGCGCAAGATCGAAAAGCCAGGCAGGAATTGCCCCGTCAGACTGACGATGACGAGCGGCAACGCAAGACTCACGGTCGATTGCCAGGACCAAGTCGGCATCGTGAATACGGGGGGCGTGAGATGAAGGCTGACCGACTCGAAATGCGTCAGGCCGAGTGCCATCGCCAGCGCGCAGCCGGACGCGAGAACCAGAATGAGGCAGTAGCGCGGCGCGCATCGGCGAAAAACGAGGAAGCTCGCGATCATGCCCAACGCGAGCCACGGCGTAACGGCAATCGACTTGAATACGTTCGTGCCGAACTGAAAGAGAATGCCGGCCATCATCGCGCAGGCGATGCCCTTCGGTATGCGCTTGACGATCTCATCGAACCATCCCGACAAGCCGAGCACGAAGATGCACGCGCCCGCGACGATATACGCGCCGATCGCCTCGCTCACCGGCATGCCGGGAAACAGCGTGACGAGCAGCGCCGAACCGGGCGCCGACCACGCGGTGATGATCGGCTGCTTCAGCCACACACCCAGCGCGATGCCCGAAACGGCCGCGCCCATCGAGATGGACCAGACCCACGACGCGATCACGTCGTTGCCGACATGTGCCGCGTGCGCGGCCTGGAAGAGAATCGCGAGCGGTCCGGCATACGAGATGATGACGGCAAGCAACCCGGCGCTCACCGCCGATACCGACCCGCTTCCTTCCCGCGATACCGGAATCGACATGCGCGGCTTCAGCGAATCGACGACGGATGATGCGCGAGGGCCGTCACTTGCATCGTCATGTACGGGAAGAGCGGCAGGCCGGACAAGATCGTGTGCAGTTCATCGTGCGAATCGACATCGAAGACGCTGTAGTTCGCATATTCGCCGACCACGCGATGCAACTGCTGCCATTTGCCTTGCCGCTGCAGTTCCTGCGAGTATTCCTTCTCGCGCGCCTTGATTTCATCGGCTTTGGCGGCGGGCATGTCGTGCGGCAGATGAACGTCCATTCTGACGAGATAAAGCATGATGTCCCCAATCGTTGTTGATGCGTTGATTCGATGATTCAAGCGCGCTTGTCGCGACGATAAAACGCGAGCTTCGCTTCATCGATCTGAAGCCCGAGGCCCGGTCCTTCCGGCAAGTGCAGATCGAAGTCGCGATACTGCGGACGCGCCGTGACGATGTCGTCCTTCAACAGCAGCGGCCCGAACAGTTCCGTGCCCCACGCGAGCTGCGGCAACGCGCTGAAACCATGCGCCGATGCAATCGAGCCGATGCTGCCTTCGAGCATCGTGCCGCCGTAGAGCGACACGCCCGCCGCATCGGCGATGGCGGCCGTGCGCATCATTCCGTAGATGCCGCCGGACTTCGCGATCTTCAGCGCGAACACATCGGCGCATGCGTGACGAACGAGTTCGAGCGCGTCCTCGGGGCCCGTCACCGCTTCGTCGGCCATGATCGGCACGATGAAGCGCGCCGCGAGCCGCGCGAGCGTGCCGCGCTGCTCGCGCGGAGTCGGCTGTTCGATGAGATCGATGCCCGCTGCCTGAAGCGCTTCGATGCCGAGCGACGCATCGGTCTCGCTCCATGCCTGATTCACGTCGACGGTGACTTTCGCGCGATCGCCGAGCGCGGCCTTGATCTTCGATACATGGGCGACGTCATCGCGCACGCCGCGCCGGCCGATCTTCAGCTTGAATGTGTTGTGACGGCGTTCGGCCAGCAGCATTTCGGCTTCTTCGATATCGCGCTGCGTGTCGCCGCTCGCGAGCGTCCAGAGCACCGGAAGCGTCTTGCGCACCGCGCCGCCGAGCAACTCCGACACCGGCACGTTCAACCGCTTGCCTTGCGCGTCGAGCAGCGCTGTTTCGAGCGCGCACTTCGCGAAGCGATTGCCGCGCGCGACCTTGTTGAGCTTCAGCATCGCCGCGTTGATGTTGCTCGCATCCTGTCCGATGAGCGCGGGCGCGAGATAGGTATCGATCGTCAGCTTGATGCCTTCGGGGCTTTCATCGCCGTAAGACAGGCCGCCGATGGTCGTGGCTTCGCCAATGCCCTCGATGCCGTCGCTCGTGCGCAGACGGACGATGACGAGGGTTTGCTGCTGCATCGTCGCCATCGCGAGTTGATGCGCGCGAATGGTCGGGAGATCAACCAGAATCGCTTCGACGGAGGTGATTTGGGCGTTCATACCTGAAATGTCGGAATGGAGAGGTTGATGCAGTATTGCGCGCCCGTTTGCCGCCTGTCCAAGACCATTCGCGTCTAGTGCGATACCCCCCAGGTATGACGTGCGTCATCGCCCCCGATCCGTGCGCGCCGTGTAAGGAATCTTCTCCTCGTCATACAGCCGGTAAATGAGTTCGAGCATTTCCTTGATGTCGCGCGATTCGTCGAGCGCGCGCATGCTCATGATGACCGGCGAAACGAGCGTGGGATCGTCGAGTTCCTTGTAGCTCACGTCGTCGCGCTTCAGGCCGTGGACGCTGCTCGGCACGACGGAAATGCCTTCGCCCGCCGCGACGAGCCCCAGCGCGATCTGCAATTCGCGCACTTCGTAGATCTTGCGCGGCGCGAGCCCGCGATCCTGAAACGCCGCGAGCACCTGATCCGCATAACTCGGGCGCGGCGACTTCGGAAAGATGATGAGCGTCTCGTTGACGAGATCGCGCAGCGAGAGAATGGGCTTCGCGAGCGAGAGCGGGTGCCCGAGCGGAAGCGCGACGATCAGTTGCTCTTCGCGCAAGATCACGCGACGGATGTTGGCATCCTCATGACGAATGCGCCCGAAGCCCACATCGATGCGGCCATCCTTGAGCGCGCGGATCTGGTCCATCGTCGACATTTCGTGCAGGCTCAGTTCGACGGTCGCGTTCTCGTCGCGAAAGCGCCGGATGATCTTCGGCAGCATGCCGTAGAGCGTCGAGCCGACGAATCCCACCGAAAGACTGCGCTCGATATTGCCTACGCGGCGCGTCATCGATTCGAGTTCGGCGGTCTGCGCGAGCAACTGCACCGCATGCGAATAAAAGAACTTGCCGGTCTCCGTGAGCTTGAGCGGCCGCGAGTTGCGTTCGAAGAGTTGCACGCCGAGCGTTTCTTCGAGTTGCTGTATTTGACGGCTCAAAGGCGGTTGTGCGATATGCAGCCTTTCGGCCGCGCGCGTGAAGTTTCTTTCTTCCGCCACCGCCACGAAGTAACGCAGGTGTCGCAACTCCATTCAATACCTCCTGGATATGGCCCGATACTAAATCAGTGTTGGACTGGGCTTCTTTACGTCCATTATCCTGCCTTCACGCTCTGTTTCAACACCCGACTATACCTTCCGAGCATATCTGCACAGGTGATGAAGCGAGGGTTAACCCCCACCAGAAAATTGCGAGATTCAGGAGAAGACATGAGCATCAAAGTGTTCGATACGAAGGAAGTGCAGGACCTGCTGAAGGCCGCTGCGAACATCGGGAGTCAGGACGGCAATGCTCGCGCCAAAGAGATCACGCATCGCCTGTTGAGCGACCTCTTCAAGGCGATCGACGACCTCGACATGACGCCCGATGAAATCTGGGCCGGCGTCAATTATTTCAACAAGCTCGGTCAGGATGGCGAAGCGGCGTTGCTCGCCGCCGGCCTCGGTCTGGAGAAGTATCTCGACATCCGCATGGATGCCGCAGACCGCGAAGCCGATATCCACGGCGGCACGCCGCGCACCATCGAAGGCCCGCTGTATGTGGCCGGTGCGCCGGTGCGCGAGGGCGTGTCGAAGATCGATCTCGATCCCGATGCGAACGCCGGCCCGCTCGTCATTCGCGGCACGGTCACGGGTCACGATGGCAAGCCGGTTGCGAATGCGGTCGTCGAATGCTGGCACGCCAACTCGAACGGCTTCTACTCGCACTTCGACCCGACCGGCGCGCAAAGCGATTTCAATCTGCGCGGCGCAGTGAAAACGGGCGCGGACGGCAAGTACGAATTCCGCACGCTGATGCCGGTCGGCTACGGCTGCCCGCCGCACGGCGCGACGCAGCAACTGCTGAACTCGCTCGCGCGTCATGGCAATCGTCCGGCGCACGTGCACTTCTTCGCGACGAGCGAGAAGCATCGCAAGCTGACGACGCAGATCAACATCGAAGGCGATCCGCTGATCTGGGATGACTTCGCTTATGCGACTCGCGAAGAACTCGTTCCGCATGTCGTCGAAAAGACGGGCGGCACGGCGCTGGGGCTGAAGGCCGACGCGTACAACGAAATCGTGTTCGACATCCAGTTGACGCCGCTCGTGCAGGGCAAGGACAACCAGCTCGTCCAGCGCCCGCGCGCATCCGTCACCGCGTAATTACGCAACAGCGGCGGTCAGCCCGCCGCCGCCCGAATCTCCGTACGACCCCTTCGATACCGATGCATGCGCTCCGTCGCCGGAACGCGCATAGGGAGAACTCATATGTCCGCCATCACCGACAAAGCCACGCAGCTCGATGAACTGCTGCAAAACGCCGTCCAGGACGACAAGGAGAGTGGCATCTTCCGTTGCCGCCGCGACATCTTCACGAACGCCGATCTGTTCGATCTCGAGATGAAACACATCTTCGAGAGCAACTGGGTGTATCTCGCGCACGAAAGCCAGATCCCGAACAACAACGATTACTACACGACGTGGATCGGCCGTCAGCCCATCGTGGTGACGCGCGACAAGACCGGCGAGTTGCACGCGGTCATCAATGCATGCGCGCACAAGGGGGCGATGCTCTGCCGCCGCAAGCACGGCAACAAGGGCAGCTTCACCTGTCCGTTCCATGGCTGGACGTTCTCCAACACCGGCAAGCTGCTGAAGGTGAAGGACGAGAAGACGACCGAATACCCGATCCAGTTCAACACGCACGGCTCGCACGATCTGCGCCGCGTGCCGCGTTTCCAGAACTATCGCGGCTTTCTCTTCGGCAGCCTGAATGCGGATTCGATGCCGCTCGAAGACTATCTCGGCGAGACGAAGGTCATCATCGATCAGATCGTCGATCAGGCGCCGAACGGCCTCGAAGTCTTGCGCGGCAATTCCTCGTACATCTACGACGGCAACTGGAAGATGCAGATGGAAAACGGCTGCGACGGTTATCACGTCAGCACCGTGCATTGGAATTACGCCGCGACGATGGGCCGCCGCAAGATCGAAGGCACCAAGGCCGTCGATGCGAATAGCTGGAGCAAGTCGGTCGCGGGCGTGTACGGATTCGATCATGGCCACATCCTGTTGTGGACGAAGACGATGAATCCGGAAGTGCGGCCGGTGTATCAGCATCGCGAAGAGATCAAGGCGCGCGTGGGCGAAGTGCAGGCGGATTACATCGTCAATCAGACGCGCAATCTGTGCCTCTATCCGAACGTCTTTCTGATGGATCAGTTCAGCACGCAGATTCGCGTGGTGCGCCCGCTTGGCGTCGACAAGACCGAAGTCAGCATCTTCTGCTTCGCGCCGAAGGGCGAGAGCGCCGAAGATCGCGCGACGCGCATCCGTCAGTACGAAGACTTCTTCAACGTGACCGGCATGGGCACGAGCGACGACCTCGAGGAATTCCGCGCGTGCCAGTCGGGTTATGCGGGCATCACGGCGATGTGGAACGACCTCTCGCGCGGCGCGCCGCTTTGGGTCCACGGTCCTGACGAGAACGCGCAGAACATGGGTATCAAGCCGCTCATTTCGGGCGAGCGCAGCGAAGACGAAGGACTCTTCGTCGTGCAGCACGAATACTGGGTCAACGTGATGCGCGACGCGTTGAAGAAGGAACAAGGGGAGGCACTGGCATGAGCTTCGACTACCTGAAAATCTGCGCGACGCTGTATCGCGAAGCGCGTCTGCTCGACGATCGTCAATGGGACGAATGGCTCGGCTGCTATGCGGAAGACGTCACGTACTGGATGCCCGCATGGGACGACGACGATCAGATCACCGATGACCACGAAAGTCAGATCTCGTTGATGTATTACCCGGATCGCGGCGGCCTCGAAGATCGCGTGTTCCGCATCAAGACCGAGCGCAGTGGCGCTTCGATGCCCGAGCCGCGCACGAGCCACAACGTCACCAACGTGGAAGTGCTGGCCGAGCGCGAGAACGAAGTGGATGTGCGCTACAACTTCGACACGCTCAATCACCGCTACAAGATCACCGATCATTTCTTCGGCACGATCTTCGTGACGCTGCGCAAGGTCGACGACATTCTGGTGATTGCGCACAAGAAGATTGTGCTGAAGAACGACTATATCCGCCAGGTGCTCGACGTCTATCACGTCTGACACTCGCGGTGACGAGACAGGAAGTAGGAGGCAACATGTCCAGCTACAACATTGCACTGAATTTCGAAGACGGCGTGACGCGTTTTGTCGAATGCAAGGCGGGCGAGAAAGTTCTCGACGCCGCATTCCGCGCCAAGATCAATCTGCCGATGGATTGCTCCGACGGCGTCTGCGGCACCTGCAAATGCCGCGCCGAAAGCGGCAACTATGATCTCGGCGACGACTACATCGAAGACGCGCTTTCCGACGACGAAAAGGAAAGCGGTCTCGTGCTCACCTGCCAGATGGTGCCATCGAGCGATTGCGTGATCGCGGTCCCGGCATCGTCGACGGCATGCAAGACCGCGCAGAGCAAGTTCGCCGCGACGGTCACGAAGATCGAGCCGCACAACGACGCCGCCGTCGTGCTCGAACTGGATGTGGATGCCGCTACGCCCGCGCCGGTTTTTCTGCCGGGCCAGTACGTGAATATCGATGTCCCGGGTAGCGGACAGCATCGTTCGTATTCGTTCTCGTCGGCGCCGGGCGGGACGAAGATCAGCTTTCTCATCAAGAAGATTCCCGGCGGCGTGATGAGCACATGGCTCGAATCCGCGCAGGCCGGTCACACGGTCGAGCTGACCGGTCCGCTCGGCAGTTTCTATCTGCGCGGGGTGGAGCGTCCGCTGCTGTTCCTCGCGGGCGGCACGGGTCTCGCGCCATTCCTCTCGATGCTCGAAGTGCTCGCACGCGCGAACTCGCAGCAGAAGATTCACCTCATCTATGGCGTGACGCGCGATCTCGATCTCGTGCAAGTCGAAGCGATCGAAGCCTATACGGCGCGGTTGCCGAACTTCACGTTCAGCACCGTCGTCGCGGATGCGGATTCGAACCATCCGCGCAAAGGCTGGGTGACGCAGCACATGCCCGCCGAATCGCTGAATGACGGCGATGTCGATGTGTATCTCTGCGGCCCGCCACCGATGGTCGATGCCGTGCGCAAGCACTTCGACGATAGCGGCGTGAAGCCCAACAGCTTCCACTACGAGAAGTTCACGCCCAACGCCGCGCCGGTGGCAGCATGAACACGCAACGATTTGCCGGCAAGGTGATGGTCGTGACCGGCGCGGCGCAGGGCATCGGGCGCGGCGTGGCGCTGCGTGCGGCGGCGGAAGGCGCGAAGGTGGTGCTCGTCGATCGCGCGGACTTCATCGGGGAAGTGGCCGCCGAAGCGCAGGGCGCGGATACGGCCGGCTTCGTCGCCGACATGGAAACGTATGAAGGCGCGGCATCCGCGATGGCGTTCGCAGCGCGCACGTTCGGCGGCATCGATATCCTGATCAACGGCGTCGGCGGCGCGATCCGCATGCGTCCGTTTGCCGAGTTCGAACCCGCGCAGATCGACGCCGAAATCCGGCGCTCGCTCATGCCGACGCTCTACGCGTGCCATGCCGTGTTGCCCCATATGCTCGAACGCGGGCGCGGAACCATCGTGAACGTGTCTTCGAACGCGACGCGCGGGATTCGTCGCGTGCCGTATTCGGCGGCGAAAGGCGGCGTCAACGCAATGACGCAGGCGCTCGCGATGGAATACGGCGAGCGCAACATCCGCGTGGTCGCAGCCGCGCCGGGCGGCACCGAAGCGCCCGCGCGACGCGTGCCGCGCAATGCGAGCGGCGACAGCGAGCAGGAAAAAGTGTGGATGGGCGAAGCGGTGAAGCAGGTCACCGAATCGACGTTCTTCAAACGCTACGGCACGCTGGACGAACAGATCGCGCCGATTCTCTTCCTCGCATCGGACGAAGCGAGCTATATCACCGGCGCGGTATTGCCCGTCGCCGGCGGCGATAACGGCTGATCTCACGGGAGACGCAATCATGAGTGAACGCAAGGCAATCGTTCCCGCGGGAATGGAAGCGGTCTACGAAAAGATCCGCTATGCGCCCGCGATCAAGGCCGGCAATACGATCTACGTGTCCGGGCAGATCGGACGCGATGCGAACATGCAACTGGTCGAAGACCGCGAAGCGCAGATCGTGCAGGCTTTCGACAATCTCGAGCTCGTGCTCGAAGCGGCGGGTGCTTCGTTGAGCGATGTCGTCGACGTGACGAGCTTTCATACCGACATGCGCGATCTGCCGTTGTTCATGCAGGTGCGCGAGCGTTATCTGAACACGCATCCGCTGCCGGCGTGGACCGCGATCGGCGCGCATATGCTCGGTGGTTCCGCGGGTTATATCGTCGAAATCAAGGCGGTCGCCGTAGTGACGGCGAGCGCGTCGTAACACGCAAGAAACGTCAACGTAAAAAGAACCGACCTTGCTGCGCCATGCACGCAGCAAGGAGAACGCGCGCGCGTTCATCGTTCCGCCTGATCAATACATTAAAAATCGCGGAATCAAAGCAAGTCCTACATCCTTGGAGACACCCATGCGGCAAATAGACGTGCAAAAGCTATGCGACGATGCCCGGTTCAGCAAGTTTCATTTGCTGCTTCTGTTCTGGTGCGCGCTCATCATCATCTTCGACGGATACGATCTCGCGGTCGTCGGGATCGCGCTTCCGTCGATCATGAGCGACATGGGCATTCAGCCGACGAGCGCCGGATTCATGGTGAGTTCCGCGCTGCTCGGCATGATGATCGGCGCGGTGTTTCTCGGCACGATTGCCGACAGGATCGGCCGCGTGCCCGCCATCGTCATTTGTCTGCTGCTGTTCAGCGTATTCACGGCCGCGGCCGGATTGACGCGCGATCCCGTGACGTTCGGCATCGCGCGCTTTCTCGCGGGACTGGGCATCGGCGGCGTCATGCCGAATGTCGTCGCGCAAATGACCGAGTATTCGCCGCGCAAGATCCGCAGCACGATGGTGACGCTGATGTTCAGCGGATATTCCGTCGGCGGCATGCTCGCGGCGCTCGTCGGCAAGGGGATGATCGAGCGCTACGGCTGGCAATCCGTCTTCATCGCGGCGGGCCTTCCGGCGCTGCTCGCGCCTGTGATCCTCAAGTACATGCCCGAGTCGCTCGCATTCCTCGTGCGAAACGAACGCGCGGCGCGCCTGAAGGACATTCTTTCGCGCGTCGATCCGCGCTATGTGCCGCAAGAGGCCGACCGCTTCGCGCTTTCCGATCGCGAAGCCGCGCCCGGTTCGCCGATCGCGCGACTCTTCGCCGAAGGACGCGGCATGAGCACCGTCATGTTGTGGATCGCGTTCTTCATGTGCCTCTTCATGGTCTACGCGCTGAGTTCGTGGCTGACGAAACTGATGGCTGGCGCGGGGCACAGCCTCGGCTCGGCGCTCACGTTCGTGCTCGTTCTGAACTTCGGCGCGATGATCGGCGCGATCGGCGGCGGATGGCTCGCGGACCGCTTCAACATCAAGTACGTGCTGATCGCCATGTACGCGCTCGCCGCGATTTCCATCAGCCTGTTGGGCGTGAAGGTGCCGGTCGGCGTGCTGTTTTTCCTGGTGGGTCTCGCGGGCGCATCGACGATCGGCACGCAGATCGTCACGTATGCGTTCGCCGGTCAGTTCTATCCGACAGCGATCCGCTCGACGGGCATCGGCTGGGCGTCTGGCATCGGGCGCAGCGGGGCGATTCTCGCGCCTATCGTGATCGGCTTTCTCGTGAGCAAGGCGTTGCCGCTGCAGCAGAACTTCGTCGCCATCGCGGTGCCCGGCGTCATCGCGATGCTTGCCGTTTGTCTGATCGATGCGCGTCGTTCGCGCAATGACGCCATCGCCGTGGCCGCCGCCGATCCGGCGTAACGACGCGTGCGCCCGGCAATCACTCCTTCGCGGGCTTCGGTTGCCGGGCCTTCTGCGGCTCGGATGGAGCGCCGCGCTGCGTCGGCGCGCGCGTGCAGGCATCGGGCGGCGTGACATAAGGCACGTCGTGGCAGCAGCACGCATAGACCGGAAAGCCGTACGCGTTCGTGCGGACGATGGTCGTCGGTCCATGCAACGGACACACCGCTTTCATGCAGCCTCCTGAAAATGAAAACGCAGTCAATCAGGTGGTTTCATGTTACTCGCGATATGCGCGTGCGCTTGATTCAAGTCAATCGGAGCCGCGGGCGTCCCGATAGAGTGAGAGCGTCGATTCACGTCACGCGCCACGCAACGGAGTTCGCAGATGAAAGCACTCGTCTATCACGGCCCCGGCATCAAGTCGCTCGACGAGCGGCCGAAACCCGCGCTCGCCGCCGCCACCGATGCGATCGTTCGCGTGACGCGCACGACCATCTGCGGAACCGATCTGCACATTCTCAAGGGCGATGTTCCCACCTGCGAGCCCGGCCGCGTGTTGGGTCACGAAGGCGTGGGCGTCGTCGAGGACGTCGGCGCGGCGGTGTCGACGTTCAAGCCGGGCGATCGCGTGCTGATCTCGTGCATTTCGTCGTGCGGAAAGTGCGAGGCGTGCCGACGCGGCATGTATTCGCACTGCGCGACGGGCGGCTGGATTCTCGGCCACAAGATCGACGGCACGCAGGCCGAATACGTGCGCATCCCGCACGCGGATACGAGCCTCTATCCGATTCCGGCAGATGTCGAGGAAGAGGCGCTCGTCATGCTCTCCGACATTCTTCCGACGGGCTTAGAATGCGGCGTGCTCAACGGGCGCGTGCAGCCGGGCAGCACGGTCGCGATAGTCGGCGCGGGGCCGGTCGGTCTCGCCGCCTTGCTCACCGCGCAGTTCTACGCGCCGGCGCAGATCGTCATGATCGATCGCGACGCGCATCGGCTCGAAATCGCGCGTACGTTCGGCGCGAGCGCGTGCATCGACATCGCGCGCACAGAGGCCGTCGCCGAGATCATGCGTCTGACCGATGGCGCGGGCGTCGATTGCGCCGTCGAAGCGGTCGGCGTGCCGGCGACCTTCGAGCTGTGCCAGCAGATCGTCGCGGCGGGCGGCACCATCGCGAATGTCGGCGTGCATGGCGTGAAGGCCGATCTGCATCTCGAATCGCTCTGGGATCGCAACATCAGCATCACGACGCGTCTCGTCGATACGGTCAGCACGCCGATGCTGCTCAAGACCGTGCGCGCGGGGCGGCTGCAGCCGAAGCAGCTCATCACGCACCGCTTCACGCTCGCGCGCGCGCTCGACGCTTACGACACCTTTGGCCGCGCGGCGGAGACGAACGCGCTGAAGGTCATCATCGAAATTTGAAGTGGGCGGCCTTCAGCGGGAAGCCGTGCGGGCCGGAAAACGATGTACCGCAAAATCCTGGTTGCGCTCGATGGCAGCGAGTGCTCGCAACGCGCGCTCGACGAAGCGATCCGCATCGGCGCGCGTGCGCGAGTGAATGTCGTGTACGTGATCGACGTGGCCGCGCTTTCGTCGTATCCGGCGCAGTATCGCGTGAACGTGCGCGAGGAAGGCGGGCACGCGCTCGATATCGCGTATGCGCGCGTGATCGATGCGGGCATCGAATGCGAAACGGAACTCGCGGAGACGCGCAACGTCACCGATACGATCGCGAAGTGCCTGCAGCGCCGCGCGGTGCACATGCCCGCGGATCTCGTCGTGATGGGCACGCATGGCCGGACCGGGTTGCGCAGGCTCGCGCTCGGCAGCGTCGCGGAAGCGTTCGTCAGACGCTCGACGTGTCCGGTGCTGCTCACGCGCGCACCGAAGCATGTCGCGAAAGACGCGTGAGCCACGACGAGTGAGGCGCGCCCGCGCGATGGCCTGACCGGAGAACAATGACATGGGCCTCGGAATGCAGATCGCCTGCCTCGGCTTCGCGGGCTCGAGCGCGATCGAACGCGAAGCGGGCGTCGAACTCGTGCGGCTTGCGGGCGTCGCGAAAGACGTCGTCGATTGCAGGCTCACGATCAAGGCGTCGCTCGATCGCGCGGGACGCACCGTCTTCGACGCGCAACTGGTTCTGCTCACGCGCGATTCCGAGCAGGTCACGGTGCAACGCAGCACACACGCCGACGTGAACGCGGCGCTGCGTCATACATTCGATGACGCCGTTCAGCTGCTGCTTCAGCGCAGCGCGCCGGATGCGATTTGATCCAGATCAATACGCGCTCCGAAACCGTGGCCAAGACTAAGTGGATATGCGCTGCGCCGGCTCGCGTCGCATCAACGTTCCACGAGGTATCGGCATGATCGTTACGTTTCCGAGTCAGCCGCCCGTCTATCAGGGCGATGTCCCTTCGCTCACTTTCGCCGCCTTCGCGGACGGTGAGCCGATCGAGTGCACCATTTCGGCCGAAGCGCTGGAGGATCACTTCGGCGCGGCGTCGTGGCGTGAGGAAGATCTGCAGCAGGCGTTCGAGAGCCATCGCTCGTCGATAGAAGGCGCCGCCGAACATGTGCTGAGCCGCGTCGGCGGCACGTCGGTGATGCTGCGCAGCGGATTTTTCCGCTTTCGCGAAGCGCGCGCTCAGACTGCTTCGAGCCGCGCCTGATCGAGGATCCGCACGTCCTTGCCGCGCGCGTCGATCACGCCGGCCTTTTGCAGCCGCGAGAACATGCGGCTGACCGTTTCGATCTTCAGCCCGAGATAGCTGCCGATTTCCTCGCGCGTCATGCGCAGCACGAATTGCGCGGGCGAATAGCCGCGCGCCTTCATGCGCGTCGACAGATTGAGCAGGAAGGCCGCGACGCGCTGCTCCGCCGTCATCGTGCCGAGCAGCATCATCAGATTGGATTCGCGCACGATCTCGCCGCACATCATGCGATGAACGTGATGCTGCACCGCCTTCACTTCGCGGCACAGCAATTCGAGCAGATCGAACGGAACGATGCAGACGACGCTGTCTTCCAGCGCGATGGCGTCGCACGCGTGGCGGTCGGTGCTCACGCCGTCGAACCCGAGGGGCTCGGCCGCCAGATGAAAGCCCGTGACCTGCTCGTGTCCTTCGCGATGCATGACGACGGTCTTGAAGCAGCCGCTGCGCAGCGCATAGAGACTCTGGAAGGGATCGCCGCTGCGGAAAAGCGTTTCGCCGCGCCGCACGAAGCGCGTCGAGCTGATCATCGCGTCGAGACGCTGATAATCGACCGGCGACAAGCCGGACGGCATGCAGATGCGCTTCATCGAACACGTCGAGCAACGCGTGCTCGGCGGCTTCGCGTCGACGTGCATGCCGGGACTGTCTGCGCTCGCGGAAATCATGCTGCGCCTCCTGTCGAACCGGATCGCGCATCGACGCGCGATCCCGCATGTCACGTGTCCAATTATGGAGTGCGCTGTGTCGAAAAAATGTCGGTGCTGGCTGATCGTGCCGTAGGCATTCGGGAAGACGTGTAGGGAAATGCCGACACGCGCCGCTTCGATTCAGGCGCTGTCGTCGTCGAAAAGCTGATGGCGCACCGCGTAGCGCACGAGCGCGGCTTCGTGGGGAATCTGCATTTTTTCGAGGATGCGCGCTTTGTAGGTGCTGATGGTCTTCGCGCTCACGCACAACGCCTCGCCGATATCGCTGATGGATTCGCCCGCGCACAGCCGCCGGAACACTTCGAACTCGCGGTTCGACAATCGCTGATGCGGTAGCGCATCGTCAGGTTCGGTGAGGCTTTGCGCGAAGCGTTCGGCCATCGCGAGGCTCACGTACGCGCCGCCCGACGCGACCTTGGCGACCGCCGCGACCAGCTCCGCGCTCGCGCTTTCCTTCGTCAGATAGCCCGACGCGCCGGCCTTGAACGCGCGCGCGGCGTATTGCTGCTCGGCGTGCATCGTGAGCACGAGAATGCGCAGCGCGGGCTTTTCGTCCTTGATCTGCTTGAGCAGGTCGAGGCCGCTGCGGCCGGGCATCGACAGATCGAGCACGAGCACGTCTGCCTCCGTTGCGCGCACGAGCGCGAGCGTGCCCGGCCCGTCGCTCGCTTCGCCGGCGACCTCGAAGCCGTGCGCGTTCGCGAGGATATGGCGCAGGCCGTCGCGCACGAGCGCGTGGTCATCGGCGATCAGGACTTTCGTCGTCATGGATTCGGTTCTTCCGTTTCGCGGCCCGGCACCAGCAGAACGGGACACCGCGACAGCCGCGCGAAACCTTCCGCGACGCTGCCGAGCACGATCCGCCGCAAGCCGCGCCGCCCGTGCGTGCCCATGACGACGAGATCGGCGCGGAAATCGTCGGCGCAATGACGGATGCGCTGCGGGATGTCATCGCCGAGATACTCGACTTCGCACACGCGCGGTGTGCCCTTCACGCCCGCTTGCGTCATGCGCTCCGTGGCCGTCGCAGCGAGCCGCCGGCCTTCCTCCAGCAATGCGTCGCGCAGGCCAGGATAGAACGCGCTCGTGGCGTCGTAGGAAACGGGCTGCATGTCGACGACGAAGAGCGGCTGAATTTGCGCCGCGCTCGCGCTTGCGATCCTGATCGCCTCATCGAGGGCGTGGAGGGAAGTCGGGCTGCCGTCGATGGGCACGAGAATGCGGTTGTACATGACGATCTCCTGATCCGGTGTGTTGGCGCGTCGCGGGTGTGCGATCGAGTCTACGGACGGCGTATGCAAAACGGTTGACGCAAGTCAAGGAACGGACCGGTCATCGGCGGGGCGATGAAGCGGAATGTCCACGACGACGCGAAAGCCTTCGCCCGGCGCGCTGCGAAACTCGATGACGCCGCCCAGTTGCCGCACGCGCTCGCCCATGCCGAGCAGGCCGAACGTGCCCGCCGCGCGCGGCCGTTCGATCTCCGCGCCGCGGCCGTCATCCTCGATCGTCAGCGTGCAGCGCGCATACGCGCAGCCGATCGCGATGCGAACTTCCGATGCCCGCGCGTGGCGCACGACGTTCGTCAGCGCTTCCTGCACGAGCCGGAAGAGCGACGTGGACGCAGTCGCCTCGAAGCCGTCCTCGTCGCCTTCGATATCCAGATGGATCGTCAGATCGTAGCGGCGGCGGTAATCGCAAACGAGCCAGTCGATTGCGGCGAAAAGGCCGAGATCGTCGAGCACGGGCGGACGCAGGCCCGCCGCGATGCGTCGCAGCGAACCGATGATCGTGTCGATTTGCGTGAGCGCTTGCTGTTTGAAGCGCGCGTTCGGCGCGGTGCTGTCGAGAATCGACAACTGCATTTTGAGCGCGGCAAGCTGCTGGCCGAGATCGTCGTGCAACTCGCGGGCAATCGACGCGCGCTCGTTTTCCAGCGCCGTCTGTACGTGCGCGGAGAGCTCGCGCGCATGCTGCAGTTCCGTGAGCCGCAAGCGGTCGGTCATGTCGCGCGTGACTTTGGCGAAGCCGATCAGACTACCCGACGGATCGTGCAACGCGGTGATGACGACGTTCGCCCAGAAGCGGCTGCCGTCTTTGCGGATGCGCCAGCCTTCGTCCTCGACGCGGCCCACGCGCGCCGCCGTCGAGAGGGCGTTGTGCGGCTTGCGCGCGGCGATATCGTCGCCCGGATAGAAGACGGAAAAATGACGGCCGACGATATCGCTCGCGTCATAGCCCTTGATCCGCCGCGCGCCGTTGTTCCAGGTCGCGACGTGGCCGTGCGCGTCGAGCAGGAAGATCGCGTAGTCCTCGACCGCTTCGACCAGCAGACGGAAAGGTGCGTCCGTCAGCAGCGAAGGCGTGTTGCCGGGTTCGGTCGCGGAGCAGTCGATCATCGTTGCAATGGGCGGATGCGCTTGCAACGTCGACGCGTTGCGGCGCTATTGCTTCATCATCTGAAAGGGCGGCAAGGGCAGCTCGTCGCCGTCGAGAAACGCGGTCGCGCAGCGCACCGCGAAGCCGAGCGCGCCGTCCTTGCTTGCGAATGCGCCGAGATTGCCGAGCGAGGTGGCATGGCCGTCCTCTTCGAGAATCGACGCGGTCGCGACGAACGCGTTGCCTACACGAGTGGCGGAGGGCTTAAAAGCCGCTCCCCGATGATAGATGATCATAGATTTGACCGGTGGAGATGATCGAAAGGCTTATGCGGCAGGCATGCCGCGGCGTGAGAGCGAATGCGCGCGGATCAGCGCGGATCAGCGCGGGTTCTGCACTGACTGTCGATAGTCGATCTCGGCCATGCCGTAAGCGAACGCGTAGCGCACCGCGCCCGTTTCGCTGGCGAATTCGCCGAGCATTCCGCTCGAACGGCGCGTGCCGTCCGGTTCTCGCACGATGAGCATCGCCGCGTATCTGTCCTGCTCCGGGACGGCGGTCGCGCTCAGTACGTGCCCTTTGTAGATCACGTCGTCGGGTCGATTCATTGCTCTCTCAGGTTTTAATGTTTTGCCGGCGTGGCAATTCTGACGTTTGCCTACATTCCGTAAGCAGTAAGCCTAACCGTTCAATTTTTGTCGCTTAATCCGATTTAAGCTTTTTTACTTTTCCCATGCAAATGCTTAAGTCCGACCAATCGGGCGGGCATCGGGTCGCGCCTCTGCGCATCGCGTTGAACAGTCTCGATACCGACTTCGCCGCGACGACGTACATCGCGCCGGAGAGCCCCGAATCGGAGCGCATCAGCAGATCGGCTGCGAAAAGCGCCGCGATCGCGACGAGCGGGTGGCACATCACCTGAGCGGTCAAGCGTTTCATCTGCGTCTCACCTCGAAAACATCTGTCGAAATCGGGCAAGACCGCACAGTGCTGCGATAGCGATACGAATCGGGTCCCGTCCTGAGCCTTACTGTGCCTTTAACGTCCGCTTGCAGTCCTGCCCGCACGTCCGCGCTGGCTGCCCGATCGTCCGGGTTTTTTTTTTTCCGCTGTCTGCGAATTCGTGAGACGCATACATACAGCCCGCCGACCGTTCCGCCAAAGCCTAGCGTTCAGCCGACCGTCGTCCACTTTTTTAAGCCGTTGCAGACAATAATCGCGACTGCACCGGGGCCGGCCCCTCCTGAACGGAGATCGCAGATGAAAGGGCATTTATCGGTTGGCGTGATCGCAGTCGCTATCGCAGCAATCATCGGTGGATGCAGCGGAGGAAGCTCCTCCGATCCGTCCTCGACATCCGACGGCTCCGCGTCGGCATCCGGTCCCGCGTCGGCGTCGAGCCCAGCGTCGGCATCCAGTCCTTCGGCCGCATCGTCGGCAAACGGCGCGAGCGCGCCCGCGAGCGCAAGCGCTCCCGCGACGAACTCGCCGTCCGCATCGACTCCGATGGATGTCACCACGTATCACAACGACATCCGCCGCACCGCGCGGCAGCTCGCCGAGACCCGGCTCACGCTCGCCAGCGTGAAGTCGTCCACGTTCGGCAAGCTCGGCTTCTATGCCGTCGATGGCGCCGTCGATGCGCAACCGCTCTTTCTCGCCAACGTGCCGATCGCGGGCGGCACGCATAACGTGCTGTACGTCGCGACCGAGAACGCGACCCTCTACGCGTTCGATGCCGACACCGGCGCCGTGCTCTGGCAAGTCTCGACGCTCGGCGCGGGCGAAGTGCCGAGCGACGATCACGGCTGCGACCAGACCACGCCGAAAATCGGCATCACGGCGACGCCGGTCATCGACCGCTCGCGCGGGCCCAACGGCGTGATCTATGTCGTCGGCATGTCGAAGGACAGCGGCGGCGCGTATCACCAGCGCATCCACGCCATCGACATCGCAACGGGCGGCGAACTGTTCGGCGGCCCGACCGAAATCACCGGCTCGTATCCCGGCACCGGATCGGGCAGCGTGAACGGCGTCGTGCCGTTCACGCCGGGCCAGTACATCGAGCGCGCGTCGCTGCTGCTGCTGAACGGCGTCGTCTATACGGCGTGGAGCTCGCATTGCGACACGCTGCCGTATACCGGCTGGCTCATCGGCTACAGCGCGGACACGCTCAAGCAGACGGGCATCCTCAACGTCACGCCGAACGGCGAGATGGGCGGCATCTGGATGGGCGGCGCGGGCCTGGCATCGGACGGCACGTCGATCTATTTCCTCGACGGCAACGGCACGTTCGACGCGACCATCAACGCGCAGGACATGCCGATCAGGAACAACTTCGGCAACGGCTTCCTCAAGGTCACGCCGAGCGCGACGTTCGCGCTTCAGGTCAACGATTACTTCGAGCCGTCGAACACCGTGGTGGAATCGAACCAGGATCTGGATCTCGGCTCGGGCGGCGTGCTCGTGCTGCCCGATGTCACCGACATCAACGGCAACGTGCAGCATCTCGCGATAGGCGGCGGCAAGACGCGCGTCCTCTACGTCGTGAACCGCGATTCGATGGGCAAGTTCGATTCGAACGCGGATCACATCTATCAGCCGCTTTACTCGACGATCACCGGTCCGATGTTCACCGCGCCGGCGTTCTACAACAACACGATCTACGTCGGCCCGGCGGGCGATCATCTGAAGGCGCTGCCCGTCGTCAACGCGATGGTCGCGACGAGCGCATCGAGCCAGACGACGAGTCCCGCGGGCAACTGGAATTTTCCGGGCCTCGCGCCGGTCATTTCCGCGAATGGCAATACCGACGGCATCGTATGGGGCGTCGAGAACACCACGCCGACCGCCGTGCTGCATGCCTACGACGCGAGCAATCTCGCGATCGAGCTTTACAACAGCAATCAGGCGGGCACGCGCGATCAGTTCGGCAACAACAAGTTCATCTCGCCGACGGTCGCGAACGGCAAGGTCTACGTCGGCACGAAGACAGGCGTGATGGTGTTCGGTCTGCTCGGCGGATGACTCGCGCGGGTCGGGGCCGCATCGATATAAGATCGCGTTACCTCGACCCATGGAGCTTCCGATGCAACTGACCCGTCTTCTTGTTCCGACGTTCGTGCAGACGTTGAAGAACCTGTCGGCGTGGCTCGATAAAGCCGCTGCATTTCAGCACGAGAAAGGCGCGAATCCCGACGCGCTGATGACCTTGCGTCTCGCGCCCGACATGTTTCCGCTCGCCGCGCAAGTGCGCTTCGTGTGCTTTCAGGCACAGGAACCGGTGTACCGGCTGCGCGGCGAAGACCTGCCGCAGACAGTGCTGCGCGTGCGGAAAGAAGGCGCGCATTCGAACGAAGCGCCGGGCACGTTCGCCGATGCGCAAGCCTGCATCGCCGATGCGATCGCATTGCTCTCGAACCTCACTTCCGATGCGCTCGACGCCGGAACCGGCGAGCCGATCGCGCTCGATTTGCCAAACGGCATCGTCTTCGACATGACCGGCGAGCAATACGCGCGCGACTGGTCGCTGCCGCAGTTCTATTTCCACGCGATGACCGCTTACGCGATCCTGCGCAACCACGGCGTGCCGCTCGGCAAGCCGGATTACGTGGCGCACATGTTCTCGTATATCCGGCCCGGCACGCTGCCCCAATCGGGCTGAATCCGCGCGACTTCGGCACAATGCTTGCGCAGACACGAACTACGACCTTGCGCCATGCGACCCGCCGACCCGAACGTTTCTCCCGCCCTCGAATGCCGCCGCCTGACGAAAACCTACGGCAGCGGCCGCATCGTGCTCGACGCGCTCGACTTCGCGCTCGGCGCGGGCGAGTTCGTCGCGATCATGGGCGACTCGGGCGTCGGCAAATCGACGCTGCTCAATCTGATCGCGGGCCTCGACACCGCCGATAGCGGCGACGTGCTGATCGACGGCGCATCGATCTCGACGCTTCCCGACGACGCCGCCACGCGCCTACGCCGGCAAAAGCTCGGCTTCGTGTTCCAGGCGTTTCACGTCCTGCCGCATCTGACGCTGTATCAGAACGTCGCGGTGCCGCTGCTGCTGAACGGCATGCCGCCCGCGCCCGCGCGCGCCATGCTCGCGGCGGTCGGCCTCGACGGACGCGGCGACGACATGCCGCGCCAGCTTTCCGGCGGCGAGTTGCAGCGCGTGGCGATTGCGCGCGCGCTGGTGCATCGGCCGCGCCTCATTCTCGCCGATGAACCCACCGGCAATCTCGATCCGCAGACCGCGCACGAAGTGCTCGAATTGCTGCGCGCCGAAACCAAGGCGACGCGCGCCGCGACGGTGATGGTCACGCATTCCGAAGCGGCGGCCGCGTTCGCGGATCGCGTCGTGATTCTGCGCGACGGCGCCTTGCACGCCGCGACGCTCGCCCGATGAGCGATATCGCCGCCGGAAGCGGATTCGTCGACACGCTCACGCGCTGGCTGCTCGGCGCGCAATGGCGCAGCCATCGCGGACGCGCGCTCGTCGCCATGCTGACGATCGCGCTCGGCGTCGGGCTCGGTTATGCGGTGCAACTCATCAACGGCGCGGCGTTCAACGAGTTTTCCGCCGCCGCGCGCAGCCTTTCCGGTCAAGCCGACTTGCAAGTGCGCGGCGCGCAGCCTTTCATCGACGAGAGCGTTTATCCGCGGCTCGCGACGCGCGCGGGCGTGTCCGCCGCGAGTCCGGTGCTCGAACTCGATGTCGCCGTGCCCGGCAAGAACGCGCCGCTCAAGGTGCTCGGCATCGACGTGTTCCGCGCGAAGCGCATCGCGCCGGACCTGACCGGCGTGCCCTCGCCGGAAGCATCGTTCGATGTTCTCGCCGATGACGCGATCTTTCTTTCGCCCGCCGCGCTCGCCTGGCTCGGCGCGCGCGATGGCGGACGCATCGAATTGCAAAGCGGCACGTCGCCGGTGACGTTGCGCGTCGCGGGCGGCATCGCGCGAACGCGTCCCGGCCAGCGCATCGCGGTGATGGATATCGCCGCCGTGCAGAACCGCTTCGCCATGGCGGGCAAGCTATCGCGCGTGGATGTGCAACTCGCGCGCGGCGTCGATCGCGATGCGTTCCGCGAGACGCTGCAACGCGAACTCGGCGCGCGGCTCGTCGTGACCGGCACGCAGGATATCGAGAGCCGGACGGACCGGCTGTCGCGCGCGTATCGCATCAATATGAACGTGCTCGCGCTCGTCGCGCTGTTTACCGGCGCGTTTCTCGTGTTCTCGACGCAAGCCGCGGGCGTCGTGCGCCGTCGCGCGCAATTCGCGATGCTGCGCGTGCTCGGCATGACGCGCGCATCGCTCGTGCGGCAGATCATGCTCGAAGGCGCGCTGCTCGGCGTGGTGGGCGGCGTGCTCGGCATCGCGCTCGGCTTCACGGTCGCGGCGCTCGCGTTGCGCTTTTTCGGCAGCGATCTCGGCGGCGGATATTTTCCGGGCGTCGAGCCGCGCGTCGTCTTCGATCCGCTAGCGAGCGCGATCTTTCTCGCGCTGGGCATCGGCGTCGCGCTCGCGGGCACGCTCGTTCCCGCGCTCGAAGCGGCGCGCGCCCGGCCCGCGCCCGCGTTGAAGGCGGGCAGCGAAGAAGCCGCGCTCGCACCGCTCGGCACGCCGTGGCCCGCGCTCGCGTGCCTCGCGGCAGGCGCGGCGCTGACGCAGGCGCCGCCCGTTTTCGATGCGCCCATCGGCGGTTATCTCGCCGTCGCGCTGCTGCTCGTCGGCGGCATCGCGCTGATGCCGCGTGTCACCGCATTCGTGTTCCGCCGCGCGATGAAACCGCGCAACGCCGTCGCGACGCTCGCGCTCGCGCGTCTCGCGAATGCGCCCGGGCAGGCATCGATCGCGATGGGCGGCGTGCTGTCGAGCTTCACGCTGATCGTCGCGATGGCGATCATGGTGACGAGCTTTCGCGTGTCCGTCGAAGACTGGCTCGCGCATCTGCTGTCGGCGGATCTTTATGTGCGGATCGCATCGAGCGGCGACACGGGCGGCTTGCAGCCCGATCAGCAAACGCAGATCGCAGCAGTCGATGGCGTCGCGCACGCGGCGTTCACGCGCGCGACGAAGCTGACGCTCGATCCCGCGAAGCCGCCGGTCGCGCTGATCGCGCGCGAGCTCGACGCCGCCGATCCCGGCGCGACGTTGCAGATGACCGGCGATGCGTTGCCGCCATCCGCGTGGCGCGCGGGCGAAACGCCGGTCTGGGCCTCGGAAGCGATGGCCGATCTGTATGGCTATCGCGTGGGCGAGCGCGTGAGCTTGCCCGTCGGCGGCGCGGGCGAGCGTTTCGTCGTCGCGGGCATATGGCGCGACTACGTGCGGCAGACGGGCGCGCTGCAAATGCGTATCGCGGACTATCGGCGGCTGACCGGCGACACGGCCGCCACCGACATCGCCATTACCTTGCGCGCGGGTTCGGGCGCGGCGCAGGTCATCGACGCGATCAAAAAGCTGCCCTTCGGCGGCGCGCTCGAATTCTCGCAACCGGGCGAGATCCGCGCGCGCACGCTGACCATTTTCGACCGCAGTTTCGCCGTGACGTATCTGCTCGAAGCGGTCGCGATCGTCATCGGGCTGTTCGGCGTCGGCGCGACGTTTTCGATGCAGACGCTCGCGCGCTCGCGCGAATTCGGCATGCTGCGGCACGTCGGCGTGACGCGCGCGCAGATTCTCGGGCTGCTCGCTTCGGAGGCGGGCTGGCTCACGCTGCTCGGCATCGCGATGGGCTGCGTGCTCGGCTTCGCGATCAGCCTGATTCTCGTGTTCGTCGTGAATCCGCAGTCGTTTCACTGGAGCATGTCGCTGCACATTCCGTCGACGATGATCGCGGCGATCGCGTGCGTGATGATGGTGTCGTCGTGCGCGACGGCGGTGCTGTCGGGCCGGCGCGCCGTGTCGGTCGATGCGGTGCGCGCCGTGCGGGAGGACTGGTGATGCGCGCGCTGCTTTTCGCGTTGATGCTCATGTCGATGACCGCATTCGCCGGCGAGCCGAAGTTCGCGCCCGTCGCGCCCGGCCACGTCATCGACTGGCCGAAGGACAGCGGCGCGCATCCGCCGTATCGCACGGAATGGTGGTACGCGACCGGCTGGCTCGAGACGGCGGAGCACCAGCCGCTCGGGTTTCAGATCACGTTCTTTCGCTCGAACACCGGCAAGAAGCACGGCAAGAGCGCGTTCGATCCGTCGCAACTCGTCATCGCGCATGCGGCGTTGTCCGATCCCGCGTACGGGCGGCTCGCGCACGATCAGAACATCGCGCGGCAGGGCTTCGGTCTGGCGTACGCGAAGGAAGGCAACACCGACGTCAAGCTCGACGCATGGCGCATGTCGCGCGCGGCGCACGGCAGCTACACGGTCATCGCCGATGCCGCCGGATTCGCGCTCCATCTCACCTTCACGCCGACGCAGCCGCCGATGTTCCAGGGCGAAGGCGGCTACTCGCGCAAAGGGCCGTCGCCGGAGCAGGCGAGCTATTACTACAGCGAGCCGCAGCTCAAGGTGACGGGCAGCGTCGTGCGGCCATCGGCATCGGGGAAGGAGAGCGCGGGCGTCGCCGTGACGGGCCGTGCCTGGCTCGACCACGAATGGTCGAGCACGTTGCTGCCATCCGATGCGGCCGGCTGGGACTGGCTCGGCGCGAATCTCGACGACGGCTCCGCGCTGATGGCCTTCAAGGTCCGCGCCCGCGACGGCCATTCGGTCTGGGCGCACGCCGCTTTGCGCGATCGCGACGGCCGCACCCGACAATTCGGCCCCGGCGATGTGGAATTCACGCCCGAGCGCGAGTGGCGCTCGCCACGCACGAACACGACGTATCCGGTGGCGATGAACCTGCGCGTCGGCGGAATGCGCTGGCGGCTGACTCCGCTCATGGACGATCAGGAACTCGACTCGCGCGATTCGACCGGCGCGCTGTACTGGGAAGGCGCGGTCACGCTCGACGGCGACGGCGGAAAAGGACGCGGATATCTCGAACTGACGGGATACGCAAAGACGATCGAGATCGAAAAGCGGTGAAGTGGCGGCATCCTCGTGCAACTGCAGCGAAACTTCGTACAAAAGCGTAAAAAGGGGCAGCTTAAGCTTCGTTTAAGAAAAGTCTCATAGTCTCGCTCGACACGCCTCCGCCGTCTCGCCTTTCCATGTCAGCGCGCCTTTTTGTCCGAAGTTCCCCGACGATTTGCCCGCTTTCGCGGCAGATCGAATGACACGCGCGTTTTCCCGACACTCGCGGCCCGCGCCGCGCCTTCTGATCCTTCGACCGATGCGCCCTAAGCGCGCGTCGCTCGATCCGCCTCCCGCCGATGCCTTTATCTTCTTCCAACGCCTTGCCCGGCAAGGCAGGCCGACTGCTTTTCACTTGCGCGATCGGTTCTATCTGTACGGTCGTGGTCTGCAACGCGCTGCATCGTCCGACCGCGCCTTCGGCCGATGAGGACTACACGCCCGCCGTATCGCTGCCCCAGCGCGCCGCGCCGAAAACGCCGCCCGCGCCGACACGCACCACTGAAAGCGCGACCGTCGACGAGACGTTCTCCGATGCCGCGCAAAGCCTCGGCATCGACCAAGGGACGATCGCGACGCTCACCGAAGCGTTCGCGAGCAACGTCGACATGCGGCGCGATCTCAGAAAGGGCGACACGCTCAGCGTGGTCTATGACCGTCCGCAAGGCAGCGCAACCGCCGATGACCCGCCGCTCGCCGTGCGTCTGACGACCGGATCGTCATCGCACGACGTGTTCCTTTATCGCGATCCGAACGGCGAAACGCGCTATTACGCGAAGGACGGCAAGAGCACAAAACCCGCGTTATCGCGCTATCCGGTTGCGTTCACGCGGGTATCGTCGGACTTCTCGCTGCGAAGGTTCGATCCGGTCGTGCATCGCTGGCAAAGTCACGACGGCGTCGATCTCGCCGCGCCCATCGGGACGCCGGTGCACGCGACGGCGCAGGGCAAGGTGACGTTTGTCGGCAGGCAGACGGGTTACGGCAAGGTCGTCATGCTGGAAAATCCGCCGCCGTATTCGACCGTCTACGCGCATCTTTCGCGTTTCGCGAAAGGCATCAGGACTGGCGGAACGGTGCAGCGCGGGCAGGTGATCGGCTATGTCGGCGAAACGGGTTGGGCGACCGGACCGCATCTGCACTACGAAGTGCACGTGGATGACGTCGCGATGGACCCGCTCACCGTCGATCTTCCCGGCGACGATCGTCTGCACGGCGAAGAACGCCAGCGATTCGCGAGGGAAGCGGAAGCGCTGAGCGCCGAGCTCAACGGCTGACGTTCAGACGGCGAGACCGGCCGATTCCCGCACGGCCGCCAGAACGCGGCGGCTCTTGCCTGCGCGCTTGGCTTCGTAGAGCGCGTTGTCGGCGTCGCGCAGCACGCCGTCGAGTTCGTCGTGATGATGATCGAACATCGCGACGCCGATGCTCACGCCGATCTCCAGCATCGCGCCGGCATCGGTGACGAAGGGCTTCGACAACTCGCGCACGATGACATCCGCGAGCGCGAGCGGATCGGCCTGCGGCGGCGTGACGATCACGAACTCGTCGCCGCCGAGCCGCGCGACCAGCGATCCTTCGCCCGACAGATGCCGCAAACGGCGCGCGACCAGCGCGAGCAGCGTATCGCCGATTTCGTGGCCGTGGGCGTCGTTGATGGCCTTGAAGCCGTCGAGATCGAGATAGAGCAGGGCGGTGTGCTCTGGCGCGCTCGACCGGACCGCCCGGAAAAGACCCGCGCGGTTGAGGAGCCCGGTCAGTTCGTCGTGGCGCGCGCGGCGATCGTTTTCCTGTTCGGCTTTCATCGTGGAGACGAGCATGCCGTTCAGACGCCACGCGGCGGCGCTCATCGCAAAAAGATTAAACGGGATTTGCAAAAGCGTGAGCCAGAGCGTCGGCTCGCCCGAGAGCACCGCGCCGATGCAGCACGGCCCGAGCGACAAAAAGATCATCACCGCGACGAGACGCGGCGCGCCGAAATTGCGGAAGCAGATGCCGCCGACCATCGCGGCGGCGGACAGAAACGACAGCGTCGCGGCGACCCAGTCGCCCGACAGCACGGAGACCAGCGCGCCGTAGCCGACGGTTGCGCCCCAAAGCGGCGCGAGAAGCACGTAGGTATCCGTCAGCGTCGATTTGCGCTCGCGCGCGCGGCGTCGCGCGACGACGAGCACGACGAGCCGCACGAGACACACGGCGATTTCGAGCGCGAGCCAGATGTGGAAAGCGGGCGTCGGATGGCGGCCGTCCAGCACCCACGCGACGGCGACCGTGTTCAGCACGCCGCCCGCGAATATCGGCAGCGTGCCGAACAGGCTTCCGACGAGGGCGACGCGGATCGCGCGGGGAATGTCGGCTCCCGCGTGCAGCAACCACGTCGCCGCACGTCCGCGCGGCAGGGTGAACACCTCAGTTTGTTGTTCCATATCGGGCTTTTCGCGTCACGGTCGGGCCGGACCACACTGCGGATAACGGTCGTTCGCATCGAAACTTTAGTAGGCCGCCGCTTAACAACGGCGTGCAATCGGTTGGGAACAGGCGATAAAAAATAGTTATTCGCGGCGTGTTCTTGACTTTTTGTCCGCTTCGCGCGCGCCCATATCCGCTCGGGGAATCCGTCCGAATCGCGCGAAACCTTACGACCTGCTGTCATGTAGGGCTTTATTGAGAACGATTCGCGTTTACGTTAGCTTCGCGACTCCTACGGAAGTGGAGCACGATTTATGGCTTACATGCACATACAGCCGGCATCGTCGAAGCGTTCTTCGACCTCGCCGCCGCCTTCGAATCTGCCTCTCGATGCTTACTGGCATCGGCGCGAACCCGCCGTCGCGCGTCCGGCGCCGCCCGAGCGCGAAGCCACCGGGCGCAGCCTGCTCGATCTCGCCATCGCCAACCGGCAGATGCTCGTGAACATGGCGCGCGGCGTCGTCGGTTGCGCGAGCCGTGCCGAGGACGTGGTGCATGACGTCTTCGTCAGTCTCATCGACTTGCCGCAGCAGGACGCCGTGCGTCAGCCGATGGGCTACATCGCGCGCATGGTGCGCAATGCGTCGATCGACGCGTGCAGGCGGCAAAGCCTCGAAAACATCTATCGCGCGGACGAGGAGGACGGCCTCGACGTGCCCTCGCACGAACTCTCGCCCGAAGCGCGCGCGCAGGCCCGCGACACGCTGCACCGCGTCTGCGATGCGCTCGCGCAGTTGCCCGAGCGCAATCGCGCCGCCTTCGAAATGGTGCGGCTGCGCGACGAGACGCTGCAAAGCGCGGCGCGCGCGCTGAACGTCTCGCAGACGCTCGTGCACTTCATGGTGCGCGACGCCCAGCAGCATTGCGCCGCTTGCCTCGACGCGCGCGAACGCAATGTCGCGTGTCCGGCGTTCGTCGGCGGTAAAAAAGCGCGCCGCTCATCCGTCTAGTCGATATAGGCCAACTCGCAGAGAGAGAGACATCACCATGTCGCAACAGCAGAACCACGCAGCCGACGATCTCGTCTACACGGTCGTCATCAACGACGAAGAGCAGTATTCGATCTGGCCGACGTTCCGCGACGTGCCCGCGGGATGGCGCGAAGCCGGCAAGCGCGGCGCGAAGGCCGATTGCCTCGCGTACATCGAACAGGTCTGGACCGACATGCGCCCCGCGAGCCTGCGCCGTCACATGGACGCCATCGCCACACAAGCCCGCGCGAGCCTGAACTGATGAGCGCGCTCTCCGTGACCGCGCCCGCGCTCGCCGATCTGCGGATCGAGCCGGGCTTGCCGGTCGTCGTATCGCCGCGCGCGGGCGTCGATCTGTCGCTCGCCGATGCCGCGCCGCTGCTGCATTCGATCGTCGCGGAATCGCTCGAACGCGCGGGCGGCGTGCGCTTCACCGGCTTTCGCGTCGAGTCGATCGAGGCGTTCCAGCAATTCGCCGCGTCGTTCGGCGATCCGCTGATCGGCTACGAATTCGCCTCGACGCCGCGCAGCCAGGTCGAGGGCGCGGTGTACACGTCGACGGAATATCCGCCGCATCGCTCGATTCCGCTGCACAACGAGCAATCGTACACGCGCGAATGGCCGATGCGCATCTGGTTCCACTGCGCGCTCGCGGCGCGTGCGGGCGGCGCGACGCCGATCGCCGACAGCCGCGCGGTGTATCGCGCGCTCGGTCCGGCGCTCGTCGAACGCTTCGCGAAGCGCGAGCTGCTGTACGTGCGCAACTTCGGGCAAGGACTCGATCTGCCGTGGCAGAACGCGTTCGGCACGGACGATCCGCGCGAGGTCGAGCGCATCTGCGCGGCGCGCGGGATTGCCTGCGCGTGGCGCGACAGCGACGACGGCGAACTGCTGCTGCGCACGGAAGAGCGTTGTCAGGCGGTCGCGCGGCATCCGCGCACGGGCGACATGGTCTGGTTCAATCAGGCGAATCTCTTTCATCTTTCCGCGCTCGACGACGACATGCAGGAAGCGCTCGTCGATGCCGTCGGATTGGAAAACGTGCCGCGCAACGTCTTTTACGGCGACGGCGCGCCGCTCGAAGCCGATGCGCTCGCCGAGATCCGCGCGGTGCTCGACGAAAAGCGCATCGCATTTCCGTGGCTCACCGGCGACGTGCTGATGCTCGACAACATGCTGACCGCGCACGCGCGCGATCCGTTCGAAGGACCGCGCCGCGTCGTCGTGGCGATGGCGCAGAGTTACCGCGAGGCGCGATGACATTGCCCGTGGCGCTGCGCGCGCGTTCGTTGACGGTCGCCTATCGCGACGACGTCGTGCTGGAAAACCTCGACATCGATATCGCCGAAGGGCGCGTCACCGCGTTATGCGGACCGAACGGCTGCGGCAAGAGCACGTTGTTGCGCACGCTCGCCGGTTTGCAGGCGGCGCGCGCGGGATCGGTCGACGTGAACGGCAAGCCGCTCGCATCGATGCGCCGCCGCGCGCTCGCCCGCACGCTCACCATGCTCGCGCAGTTCAATCAGATTCCGGCGGGACTCACGGTGCGCGAACTCGTCGCCTACGGACGCTACGCGCACGGCGGCTGGATGCGCGGTCTCACGCGCGCGGACCACGCGGCGATCGATGCGGCGCTCGACGCGAGCGGACTCGTCGACGATGCCGCGCGCGATGTCGCCGCGCTTTCCGGCGGCGAGCGTCAGCGTGCGTGGATCGCGATGGCGCTCGCGCAGGAAGCGCCGATCGTGCTGCTCGACGAGCCGACGACGTACCTCGACATCCATCATCAGCTCGACATCCTGCGGGAATTGCGGCGGCTCAATCGCGAGCGCGGACTCACGATCGTCTGGGTGCTGCACGACCTGAATCAGGCGGCGGCGTTCTCCGACGAAATCGTGCTGATGCGCGCGGGGCGTATCGTCGCGCAAGGCTCGCCCGAAGCGATGATCGATCCGCGTCATTTGCTGGAGACTTTCGGCGTTCGCATGCTGCGCGTCACGCATCCGCAGACGGGCGCGCCGATGTGCGTGCCCGCTTACGATGGCGTCGAAGAACGGAGCATCGCCGCATGACGACGCTCGCGACTCGCCGCCGCCTGCATCGCGCGCATTCGTTCTGGGCGCGCGTGTCGCTCGTCATCGATCTGATCGCCGGACGCCGAACGACATGACGACGCTCGCCACGGCAAACGCATCGCGGGATCGCGTGGCCGCGCCGAATCGCGCGGGCGCGATCGCGTGTGCGTTGATCGCGCTGATTCTCGCGCTGGCCGCGCTGCGTCTCTATCCCGAACTGCGCGCGTGGCTCGATGCGCCATCGGGCACGGATGCCGCGCGTCTCGCGCATGTCTTTCTCTTCGATCTGGGCGCGCCGCGCGTGGCCGCCGCGCTCGTCGCGGGCGGCTGTCTCGCGGTCGCGGGCACGCTCTTTCAGGCGCTGACGCGCAACCCGCTCGCCGCGCCCGATCTGCTCGGCATCACCGGCGGCGCGCAGCTCGGGCTGCTCGCGGCGATGATCGCGCCGGAGGTCGTCGGCGCGGCGTCGGTGCCGTTGCTGTTCGTCTGCGGGCTCGCGGCGGCGGGTTGCGTCGCGGCCGCGGCGGGCGGCTGGCGCGCGACGCCCTTGCGCCTCGTGCTCGCGGGCAGCGTGTGCATGCTGCTTTTTTCCGCGGTCTCGACGCTCTTGCTCGCGTTCTTCGAGCAGACGGTCGTCGGCGCGTCGCTGTGGGCGAGCGGCAGTCTGTATCAGCCCGGCGCGACGGGATTGATGTCGGCGCTGCGCTGGCTCGTGTTGCCGCTTCTCGCGCTGCCGTTCGTGATGCGCCCGCTCGATCCGTTCGCGCTCGGCGACGATGCCGCTGTCGCCGCCGGCGTGAACGTCGATGCGACGCGTCTCTTCGCGATGACGGTCGCGGTCGGCTTCGCGAGCGTCGCGGTGGCGATCGCGGGCCCGCTGTCGTACGTCGGGCTGATCGCGCCGAATCTGCTGCGTCATCTGCGCGGCGCGAAAGCGTCGAAGCTCGCGGCGCTCGTGCCGCTCTCCGCGCTCGCGGGCGGCGCGCTCGTACTCGCGACCGACAGCGCCGTGCTCGCGCTCGATCTCGATTCGACCTTGTCGACGGGCGTCGCGATCGCATTCGTCGGCACGCCGCTGATGCTCGCGATGATCAGGAGCGGCGCGGCGTGGTCCGGCGCGCTGCACGCGGGCCAGGCGCGCGAATCGGCGCGGCGCGGCATGGGCGCGGTGCGGGCGTTGTCCGCGTGGCCGTCGCCTGCGCTCGCCGCTTTGCTCCTCGCCATCGGATGCGCGGTGCTCGCGATCGGCGCATCCATCGGTCCGACGATGCTCGGCCCCGCACGCTGGATCGATGCGCTCGCGCACCGCGACGACATCGCCCGCATGCTGCTCGAACTGCGCGTGCCGCGTCTTTTGTGCGCGTTGCTCGCGGGCGCGCTGCTCGCATCGAGCGGCGTGCTGATGCAGAGCATCGTGCGCAATCCGCTCGCCGGACCGGAAGTGCTCGGCGTGACGCAAGGCGCGGGTCTCGCGACGCTCGCCGCGCTGATGATCTGGCCGCTCGCCGGGCATCTCTTTCTCGCGGCGGCCGCGTTGACCGGCGGCGCGACGCTCGGCATCACGCTGCTTTTCAATCGGCGGCATCGATACGCGCCGCTCGCGGTGGCGCTGACGGGCATCGTCATCGGCACGTTATGCACGACGCTCGCGCAATGGCTCATCACGCAGCAGAGCGTGCAGCCGGCGCGTTTTGTCGTGTGGCTCGTCGGCGGCACGTATGGGCGGAGCTGGGGCGAAGTCGCGACGATTCTGCCGTGGTGCGCGCTCGCGCTGCCGGTGCTGGCGTTGCTCGCGCGTCCGCTCGATCTGCTCGCGCTCGGCGACGAACAGGCGCTGGCGCTCGGCCTGCCGATCGCGCTCTTGCGTCCGCTCGTGCTCACGGTCGCGACGCTCGCCGCGTGCGCGGCGGTGGCGGCGGTCGGGCCGGTCGGCTTCATCGGCCTGATGGCGCCGCATCTCGCGACGATGCTCGGCGCGCGCACGCACGGCACGCGGCTCTGGCTCGCGGCATTGCTGGGCGCGCTCGTGCTCGCCGCCGCCGATCTCGCCGCGCGCACCCTGCTCGCGCCGCGTGAGATTCCGGCGGGCGTTCTGACCGCGCTGATCGGCGCGCCTTACATGCTGGCGCTGCTCGTCATCGAAACGCGTCGCGAGAAGGGCCGCGCGCGATGACAGAGCAAGCGCGTTCCTTCGCTGAATTCGCGCCGCCCGAGCTTGCGCCGTATCTGCAGAACGTGTGGCTCGGCAAGCCGGACGACGATGCACAACGCATCGCGCTGACATCGCTCGCCGATCATCGCGATGCATTGCTCGCCGCGATGATCGCGCTCTATGGCGGCGATGCCGCGCTTCATGCGCGCGCGCTGCTGTCGCAATGGAGCAAGTACTACTTCGGCCTCGCGGCGCCCGCGGGCGTGGCGGCGGCGAGGCTGCTCGGGCGTCCGCTCGATATGTCGCCCGAACGCACGCATCTCGTGCTGAAAGAGGGCATGCCCGCCGCGCTTCATTTCGATGCCGATGCATTGCGCGCACCCGATGCCGATCCCGCGCGCCGCTATGCGAGTCTCGTCGCGCATCTGGACAGCGTGATCGGCATGATCGCGGGCATGACGAAGATCGCACCGCGCGTGCTGTGGAGCAACGCGGGCAACGTGCTGGACTATTTGCTCGCGAATTGCCGGTCGATTTTCAGCGATGCCGATATCGACGCGGCCTGGCTCTTTCGCGCCGGCGATGCGAATCCGCTGCGCACGCCGATCCGCGATGCGACGCCGCGATCGACGGTTCTGCCCAACCCGTTTCGCGCGCGCCGCGTATGCTGCGTGCGCTATGAGATTCCCGGAGAGACGCAACTGTGCGCAAGCTGCCCGCTGCTTTTGACGATGCGCGACGAAGAACTCGCTTTGCAAGACGCCATCTCTCGATAGCGCTTGGAGCGTGTCTGTGCATCGCGTTCTGCGGTCAGCGCGCGCTCGCCTGCGCGCCGCTCGCCGGCAATCCGACCGTGTCGCAATTCAGCAAGACGATGCCTGCGCGCCCGTTGCGCATCGTCGTGCTCGAATTCATGTTCGCCGAAGACGTGGCCGCGATCGAAATGACGCCCGTCGGTGTCGTCGATCCCGAGTATTACGACGGCTGGATCGGCTACGACAGCGCGCGCTTCGAAGGCGTGCCGACGGTCGGCACGCGTCAGGAACCGAGTCTGGAAGCGATCGCATCGACGCGGCCGGATCTGATCATCGGCGTGGGTTATCGACATGCGCCGATTTTCGCGGCGCTGGATCGCATCGCGCCGACGGTGCTGTTTCAATTCAGCCCGGATGTGCAGAACGGCAAAGCCGATGGCGCGCGCACGCAGCTCGAATGGACGCGCAGCATCTTTCACACGATCGCGTGCATGACAGGACGCGAAGAGCAGGCGCGCATCGCCGATGCCAAGCTCGATGCGGGACTGGCTCGCGATGCCGCGCGTCTGAAGGAAGCGGGTTTGACGGGCACGCGCTTCGCGCTGTTGCAAGACCTCGGCCTGCCCGACCGATACTGGGCTTATACGGGTAACAGCACGGCGGCGGGCGTCGCGCGTGCGCTCGGCGTTCATCTGTGGCCTGAAAAGCCCACGCGCGAAGGCACGGTGTATGTGACGTCGGCGGACTTCCTGAAGCGGCCGGATGTGGCCGTGCTGTTCGTGACGACATCGAATGCGGCGACGTCCGTCGATGCCACACTCGATTCGCCGATATGGCGCTTCGTGCCCGCGAAGAAGGCACAGCGCGTGACGCTCGTCGAACCGAATATCTGGGGATTCGGCGGGCCGATGTCGGCGTTGAAGCTCGGCGACATGATTACCGAAAAGCTGCTTGCGTTGCCGAAGCATTGAAAAAACGGGGCCTTGCGCCCCGTTCATCGTTCAACCCGATGTGCCATTCGCCTGAACGTCGAGCGTTGCCGCTCTCACGCCGCCGCCGCGCGTCTCGTTCACGACCATTCCGTTCTCCAGCTTCAGCACGCGATCCGCGATGGAGAAATAGCGGTCGTCATGCGTCACGACGATGACAGTCTTGCCACGCGCACGCAACTCCGGCAACAACTGCTCGTAGAACACCGCTTTGAATGCCGGGTCCTGATCGGCGGCCCATTCATCGAAGAGATAGAGCGGACGGTCTTCGAGATACGCGACCACCAGCGCAAGCCGTTTGCGCTGACCTGTGGAAAGCGAGCGCGTCGAGAACGCGCCATCGACGACCTTCACCTTGTGATCCAGCGACAGCTTCGCGACGAGCGCATTCGCGCGGGCATCCGCGGCCGCGCGCGACGCATCGTTCGGATCGACGATGCCGAGCAGCGCATCGAACAGATGGAAGTCGTTGAACACGGCAGTGAAACGCTCGCGATATGCAGCGCGATTCGTTGCATCGACCGCGACGCCATCGACTTCGATCACGCCCGATTCAGGCTCATAAAGCCCTGTAAGCACTTTCGCAAGCGTGGTCTTGCCGCTGCCGTTTCCGCCGACGATGAACACGAGTTCACCCGGCCTGAACGTCAGATCGACGGGACCGATGCGGAACATGCGCTCGTCGCGTTCATGGAAATACGAGTGCGCGACGCCGCGCATGGTGAGCGTGTGAAAGCCCGCATCATCGGCGGAGGAAACAGAAACAGAAGATAGGCGCAGACTGCCGAACTCCGCCATCACGTTCTCGATGCGCGCCAGCGAAACGCGCGCCGCGTTCAGCGTGGGAATGTTGTTGAGCAGACCATCGAGCGGCACCAGCATGAACAGAAACACGACAACGTAGCCTGCTGTCGCGCCCGCATCCGCGCGCACGCCGAGCGATGGCCAGAACGCCGCAGCACCGAGAAAGCCGTAGAACAGAAAGATGATCCAGCCCACGCCGATCGCATAGGCGCTGAACGCGCGCCGCCGATGATCGCGCACTTCGCCGATTGCCGCGCCGAGTTGTCCATCGACGAACTGCTGCGAGCGCGCGCGATGCAGCTTCAATTCCTTCGCGCCCGCAAAGAGCGCGCCGAGATAGCCGAACAGCTTGTCCTGCGATTGCCCGGCCGCTTCGAGCGAAGCGATCGCGCGCTTGTCGCCGAGGTGATAGCCGAGCGATCCCGTGATGATCGCCGCGAGCGCGAGCAGGCAAACCGGCCACGACAGCCACGCGAGATAGCCGAGGCAGCCGAACACGATCGATCCGTGCATCACGATGTTCGGCAACGCGAAGAAGAGCATGGAGACATTGGTGGCGTCGTCGGTCAATACGGACTGAACGGGCGCCGCGCCGATGCGCTCGACATCGCGCAACTCCGCCGCCGCCACGCGCCGCGCGACATGCTCGCGCAGTTGCGCCATCGTGTCCTGCGAGAGCCGCGCGAACAGCACGCCCGATACGACGCGCGTGAAGAGCGCGATGACCGCGCACAACGCAAAGCGCCAGGCGAGCGCGCCATCGGCGGATGAAGGCGTCGATAGCGCGCGATTGAGCGTCGCGACGAGCATCACGCTCGCGATGCCGTTCATCACGCAGGCGACGAGCGCCACCGCGAATGCGCCGCGCGAGCGCTTGAGCAACGCGAGGATGAGGCGCGCAGCGGGCTTCTGCGTGGCGGAAGAATCTAAAGGCTCGTGGATAGCAGTCATTGGCAGGGCATCACTGAACTGAAGTCGGAAAGCGGCGCTGAACGCACCTCTACATAGAGACGTTTCAGCACGACGAATCTTTAGCGCATGAAAAGCGGTAAAAATTTTTTCGCGCGAATCGTCATCCCGAATGAAGCCGCATTTTCAGCGGCCCACGTTCGTGCCGCAGCTTTTCCCGATGCGGCCGGAACCCGAAGGAATTCATGCCGATGACGAGTTTTCCGACCGCGCTGCATCTTCGTATCAAGGCACTCGCGCGCCTTCAACCGGATGCGCCCGCCCTCGCATTCAATGCACATGACGACGCACGTCTCACACGCGGCGAACTGGATGCCCGCGCGTCGCGGCTCGCGGCGCGCCTGCGCGCTGCGGGCGTCGGCGCTGAAGTGCGCGTCGGCGTATGCGTCGAGCGTTCTTGTGAATTGTTCGTCGCGCTGCTTGCCGTGTTGAAGGCGGGCGGCGTATTCGTGCCGCTCGATCCGCATCATCCTGCCGCGCGTCTCGACTGGATCGCGGACGATGCGCGCCTCGCGCACGGCATCGTCGATCGACACGCCGACGATGCGATGCGCGCGCGCTTCACGCGATGCTTCGACGTAGAGCAAGACATCGCCGATGCGCCCACGCTCAACGACGCTGCGCCCGCGCATCCGCGCGCAGCCGCGTACATGATCTACACGTCGGGATCGACGGGCACGCCGAAGGCCGTCGTCGTCGAACATGGCCCGCTCGCCGCGCATTGCGATGCACTTGTGGCGGCGCTCGGCATCGGCGAGGGCGACAGCTTGCTGCACTTCGCATCGGTGAACTTCGATGCGGCGCACGAATGCTGGCTCGCGCCGCTGGCCGTGGGGGCGCGCGTCGTCATCACGGCGCCGCCGCCGTTCGCGCCCGAAGCAGCGCATACGTTGATCGAACGTGAACGCGTGAATGTGGCCGCGTTTCCGCCTGCTTATCTGCGCGAATTCGCTTCCGTTGCCGAGCGCAAAGGCGTGCCGGCCTCGTTGCGCGTGCTCGCGTTCGGCGGCGAGGCGCTGTCGCGTGAAGCGTTCGCGCGCGTGCGTCGTGTATTCGCGGCGCAGCGCCTCATCAACGGATATGGTCCGACGGAAGCCGTCATCTCGCCGATGCTCTGGCCCGTCGAGCCGCACGTCACGCCCGATCTCGACGATGCCGATGCGTATGCGTCGCTGCCCATCGGACGCGTGATCGGTCCGCGTGTCGCGCGCATCGACGATGGCGAGTTGCTGCTCGGCGGCGCGTGCATCGCGCGCGGCTATCACGGTCGCGCTGCGCTCACGGCGGAGCGTTTCGTGCCCGATGCTTCGGGCGAGCCGGGCGCGCGCATCTATCGCACGGGCGACCTCGCGCGCGAACGTGCCGATGGCGCCTACGACTATCTCGGCCGCATCGATGACCAAGTGCAGATTCGCGGCGTGCGCGTCGAGCCTGCGGAAATCGCCGCGTGTTTGCGCGCGCATCCATCCATTCGCGACGCAGCCGTGCTCGCCGATTCGACGAACGGACGCGTGCAACTAACCGCCTGTTTCACGCCCGCACATGAAGCTGTAAGCGATGCCGCGTTGAAGGCATATCTCGCGGAACATTTGCCCGCAGCCTGGCAGCCGCATCGGTATGTGAGGCTCGCGCGCCTGCCCTATACGTTGAACGGCAAGCTCGATCGCGATGCGTTGAAGAAGCAGGCGGATCGCGCAACGTCGATGTCGCGCGACGCGGATTACATCGAGCCGGCGACCGATACCGAACGCCGTCTCGCGCAAACTTGGCAGCGCATTCTCGACCATGCCGCGCCCATCGGACGTGCTGATCGCTTCTTCGAACGCGGCGGCGATTCGCTCGCGGCGATGCAGTTGCAGGCGGCGATCCGCATCGACTGGCGCGTGAATCTGCGGCTCGATACGATCTTCGACGATCCGCCGCTGCAAGCACTGGCCGCATCGATCGATGCGAGCGAGAAGGAGGCGAGCGACCCGGTCATCGTGAGAAGCGTGGTTTCGTCGGATGCGCCTTATGTCGATCGCGCGGCATCGTTCGCGCAGCAGCGCTTCTGGGTGCTCGCGCAAACGCGCGACGCGGGCGCGGCGTATCACGTCGCGGGTCGTTGGGACATCAGCGGCAGGCTCGATGTAAACGCATTGCAACGCGCGCTGGATCATTTGATCGAACGCCACGAGGCATGGCGCACGACGCTCGTCGAGAACGAAGACGGCGTCGTCATGCAGCGCATTCACAAGTCCTTACCGGTGACGATTCAGCGTGTGAATCACAGTTCGAATGCTGATGAAGAACGTCACGCGAGCGAAGCGTTCGACTTGTCGAATGGTCCGCTGTTGCGCGCGACGCTCGTATCGTCCGGCGATGAATCGCACCGGCTGATGCTGGCGGCGCACCACGCGATCACGGATGGCTATAGCTCGCGCATCGTCTTCGATGAACTCGCGCATGTTTATAGCGCGTACGCGCAAGGCCAAACGCCTTCGCTTGCCGCGTTGCCGATTCAATACGCGGATTACGCGCAGTGGCAGCGCGAACTCGTCGCGGGTGAAGAGGGCGCGCGTCAGCTTCGCTTCTGGCGCAAGGCGCTCGATGCCGCGCCTGAACCGCTCGCGCTTCCTTTGGATCGCGCGCGTCCAGCCGAACGCGATCATCGCGGGCAACGCGTAACGTTGCGCTTGTCCGCCGAAACGTCGAACGCATTGCGTCAGCTTGCACGCACGAAGCACGCGTCGCCGTTCGTCGTGTTGCTGAGCGCGTTCGACGCGTGGCTTCATCGGCTTACGGGCGCAAACGATTTCGTTGTTGCGACGCCGGTCGCGCATCGGCAGCGGCCCGAGACGGCGGCGCTCATCGGCCTGTGCCTGAACACGCTGGCGTTGCGTGCGCGCGTCGATGCGGCTCAAACGTTTTCCGATCTGATGGAAGCGACGCGCATTCATGCGCTCGATGCGTTCGCGCATCAGGACGTGCCGTTCGATCGCGTGCTCGATGCAGTGAAGCCGCCCGTCGCGCGTGGCGACGAGTGGCTGCGCGTGAAGCTCGCGCAGCAGTTCGATGCAGCGTTGACATCGACGTTGCCGAACGCATCGGCGATTGCAACGCCCGGCCCCGATCTCGCGGCGCGTTTCGATTTCGCGCTCGACTTCACCGACGATGTTCGCGGCATCGAACTCGTCGCGGCTTACGCGTGCGATTGCATCGATGAAGCCACCGCGCGCGCATGGCTTGCGAGCTTCGCGACGCTCGTCGCGGATGCGGTGCGCGATCCGTCGCGCCCGATCGCATCGCTCGATTGCATGCCCCAGCGCGACGTGCAACGAGGCCGCGCACTGAACTTCGAAGCCGACGATATCCTCGCGTTGATCGCGCATCACGCGAGCGCGACGCCTCATCGCATCGCGCTTGCGGACGCGCATACGCAGATCAGTTACGCCGAACTCGACGACGCATCGAACCGCATCGCGCTCGCGTTGCGTCATAAAGGCGCGAAGGCGGAGCAGGCGGTCGCGGTGTGCATCGAACGTTCGGTGCGCTTCGTCGTTGCGTTGATCGGCGCGATGAAGTCGGGTGCCTATGCGGTGCCGCTCGATCCGTCGATGCCGCACGCGCGCATCGATGCCGCGATCGACGCATGCGGCGCGCGTTTCGCGCTCGTCGCGATGAACGACGACAACGCGCCGCGCGCGCTCGGCAATGCTCAACTGCTCGATGTCGATACGCTCGCGCACGATGCATCGCTCGCGAATGCCGCCGTGCCGCGCGTGCAGCTTGCGCCTGCGCAGACCGCTTATGTCATCTTCACGTCGGGCTCGACGGGCGCGCCGAAGGGCGTAGCGGTGCCGCATCGCGCGCTCGCCGACTACGTGCAAGGCATGCTCGATGAACTCGCGTTCGCGCCTGGCGCATCGATGGCGATGGTCTCGACGGTCGCCGCCGATCTCGGTCATACGACGCTCTTCGGCGCATTGTGTTCGGGACGCACGCTGCATCTGTTGCCTGCTCGATGCGCGTTCGATCCGGATCGCTTTGCCGCAGAAATGCGCGTGCGCGAAGTGGGCGTGCTGAAGATCGTGCCGAGTCATCTGCACGCGCTGCTCGAAGCGCAGCATCCTGCCGATGTGTTGCCGTCGCATGCGCTCGTGACGGGCGGCGAGTCGTTGCCGTGGGCGCTGGTCGATCGCGTGAAGGCGTTGAAGCCTTCGTGCCGCGTCATCAATCACTATGGTCCGACGGAAGCGACTGTCGGCGCCATTGCGTGCGAAGCGTCTGCATTCGCCGACGATGAACGCAATGCGCAGAGCGTGCCGCTCGGACGCCCAATGCCCAATGCCGAGGCTTATGTTCTCGATACATCCGGCGCGTGCGTGCCGCCGGGCGGCATCGGCGAGTTGCATATCGGCGGGCCGGGCGTTGCGCTCGGTTATCTCGGACGCGCCGCGGCGACAGCGGAGCGCTTCATGCCGCATCCGTTCGTGCGCGGCGAACGCCTTTATCGGACCGGCGATCGCGTTCGTCTGCTCGCGGATGGACGTATCGCCTTCCTCGGCCGTCTTGACGATCAGGTGAAAATTCGCGGCTATCGTGTCGAGCCGGGCGAAGTGAGCGCGGCATTGGGCGCGATCGAAGGCGTGGCTCAGGCCGAAACATTGCCCGTCGATCGCGATGGGCGTCTTCAGCTTGTCTCGTTCGTGACCGGTTCCGCGCAAGACGATTCGACGTTGCGCGATGCGCTCGGCGCGCGCCTGCCCGACTACATGGTGCCCGCGACGATCGTCATGCTCCGCGCGTTGCCGATGACCGCCAACGGCAAGATCGATCGTGCAGCATTGCGCAGCATCGCATCGAAGCCGGTCGAATCCGTCGTAACGAGCGATACGCCGCGCGGCGACACCGAGGAAGCCATCGCCTCGGTATGGCAGGACGTGTTGAAGGCGAAGCACGTCGGGCGCGATGACAACTTCTTCGAGCTTGGCGGCGATTCGATTCTCGTGCTGCAAGTAATCGCGCGTCTGCGCAAGCGAGGCCTTCGCGTCACGCCGAAACAGGTTTTCGATAACGCGACAGTCGCGCAACTCGCGCTAGTCGCGAAGCCTGTCGACACGAACGAAGCGAAAGCGCCTGTCGTCGCGACGAAACAGGCGGATGGAAGCGCAGCGTTGACGCCCGCGCAATTGCGCTTCTTCGCACTCGACATTCCGCAGCGCGGGCATTGGAATCAATCGGTGGAATTCGACGCGAATGCATCGTTCGATCTCGACGCCTTTGCGCGCGCGTTGGATGCGCTGCTTACGCATCACGCTATCTTCAGGCAACGCTTCGAGCGCGATGGCACGACTAACGCATGGCGCATCGTGCGGGCATCGAAGGCATTCGATACGCTGCCGCTCGCAGCCGTCGCCGCGAACGATGAAACGGATGCGCTTGCGCAGTTCGATGCGATTCAGCGCACGCTCGACATTTCGCACGGGCCGCTCGCATGCGCGCTCGTTGCATCGCTTGCGGACGGACGCACGAAGCTCTATCTGGCAATTCATCATCTGATCGTCGATGGCGTGTCGTGGCGCATCCTGCTCGACGATCTGTCGAGCGCATATCAAGCGGCGCAGTCGCGCGGCACCGCGAGTCTTGCGCGTACCGGCGCGACGGCGTCGCAATGGGCCGCGCGCCTTGCGGCAGCGGCGCGTGACACACACTCTCCCTTCGCAGACGAGGCGAAATACTGGATCACCACACTCGCTGCGGGCGATGACCTGCGTCTCGATCATCCGCAAGCGAAGGCAACGAACGCAGACGCCGCGGTCATCGAACAGACGCTCGAAGTCGATCTCACGCGTGCCGTGCTCGCCGATGCCAACCTCGCCTATCGCACGCAGACGATCGAACTGCTGATCGCGGCGCTTGCTCATGCGACCGGCGCGACGTGCCGCATGGAGCTGGAAGGACATGGCCGCGAACCGCTCTTCGACGATATCGACGCAAGCCGCACGCTCGGATGGCTGACGAGTCACTATCCGGTTTCGATTCCGGTGCTGGCATCGCCGATCGAAACGCTCGCAGCCGCGAAAGACACGCTGCGCGCAGTGCCGAACAAAGGTCTCGGCTTCGGCGTGCTGCGCCATTTCGGCGACGATGCGACGCGCGCTTCGCTCGAAGCATTGCCGCGGCCGCGCGTGACCTTCAACTACCTCGGTCAGTTCGATTCGCTCGATTCGCGCGACGCAGCGTTCACGCCGCGCTTCGGCGGCGCGGGTTGCGAGCGCGATCCTTCCGGTCCGCTCGGCAACGCGCTCGCGATTCACGCTTATGTCGCCGATGGAGCGGAGCGCACGCTCAGGCTGCATTGGGTTTACGGCGCGACGCAATTCGAACGCGCGACGATCGAGGCGCTTGCGCAGCGATTCGAGGGCACGCTCGCCGATATCGTCGCTGCATGCGCCGGGCGCATCGCGATGAAAGGCGCAGGCGCGACGCCGGGCGATTTCCCGCTCGCCCGCGACGGCGGTTTGACGCAAGCGGCGCTCGAACGCCTGCCTGTGGATCTGCGCAGCATCGCCGATATCTATCCCCTCTCGCCGATGCAGCAGGGCATCCTGTTCCACTCGCTGTTCGCGCCTGAGCAGTCGACGTATGTGAATCAGTTTGCCGCAACGTTGATCGCGCCCGATGTAGACCGCCTGCGCGCGGCCTTCGAGGCTTCCGTGCCGCGTCACGACATCCTGCGCACAGGCTTTACCGCCGATGAAGCCGCACCGATGCAGATCGTGCATCGCCAGGCGCGCTTGCCTTTCGATGTGATCGACTGGCGCGAACGTAGCGATGCATCGGCCGCCTTCGAAACGTGGCTCGCCGACGATCGCGCGCGCGGCTTCGATCTTGCCGCGCCGCCCCTGATGCGCGTCACGCTGATTCGCGTCACCGACGATGAATGGCGCATCGTGTGGACGCGTCATCATCTGCTGCTCGATGGCTGGAGCACGGCCCGCATGTTCGCGGATGTCCTGCGCGACTACATCGAGCCGCCGCGCGCGCAGCCGTTCGTCGCGCACGCGAAGACGCGTTATCGCGACTTCATCGAATGGCTCGCGACACGCGATGCGCAAGCCGACCAAGCGTTCTGGACCGACCGTCTCGCACGCCTCGGCGAACCGACGCGCATCGCGCAGCGCGAAGCGAGCAAGGCGCCGACACTCGACGATCATCGCTCGTGGCGCGCGTCGCTCGACCCTGCGATGACCGCGCGTCTCACCGACGCCGCGCGCCGTCTGCGCGTGACGCTCAACACGCTCGTGCAAGGCGCGTGGGCGCTAGTGTTGCAGCGCATGACGCATCAGGCGAGCGTGGCGTACGGCGCGACGGTCGCAGGCCGCCCGGACTCGCTCGCCGATATCGACGGCGTACTGGGACTCTTCATCAACACGTTGCCGGTGATCGCCGAGCCGCTGCCGCAACGCGCCGCGTCCGCATGGCTGCGCGAATTGCAAGCGGATAACGCCGCAGCCCACGAACACGCTCACACGCCGCTCGCGGATATTCAACGCTGGGCAGGTCAAGGCGGCGGTGCGTTGTTCGACACGCTCGTCGTATTCGAGAACTATCCCGTCGATGAAGCATGGGCCGGCCGCGACGAACGCGCGCTAAAAATGCGCGCGTTGCGCAACATCGAAGCGACCGACTTCGCGTTGACGCTCGTCGTGGAGGCGGGCGAAGCTATCGTCATCGACTATGGATACGACGCGGCGCGTCTGGATGAATCGCGTGTGGCGGCACTGCATCGCGCGCTATCCACATGTCTCGACGCATTTGCGACGAACCCCGATGTGCCGCTCGGCACGATCGCGCTCGCGGATGACGTCGCGCGTTTCAATGCGACAGCGCGCGCATGGAGCGATATCGAAAGCCTGCCACTGCATCGGCAATTCGAACGCATGGCGAACGCCGCGCCCGATGCCATCGCGCTTGAGATGATCGCGGTCGACGGCATTGTGAATCGCATCACGTATGCGCAGTTGAACGAGCGCGCGAATCGCGTTGCCGCTGCGTTGCTTGCAGCGGGCGTCGCGCACGACACGGCGGTCGCGCTGTGCGTCGAGCGTTCGTTCGACATGGTCGTTGCACTGTTCGGCGTGTTGAAGGCGGGCGCGGCGTATCTGCCGATCGATCCGGATTACCCGGCGGATCGCATCGCCTATCTGCTCGACGATGCAAAACCCGCTGTCGTGTTGACGCAAACGCACTTGCGTGCGCGCGTGGAGTCGGTTGCTTCGACGGCGCGCGTGTTCGATGTCGATGCGCTCATGCAAGGCGACGCGACGCTCACTGCGTCCATCGACGTCACCGATGCGCATCTCGCGTATCTCATCTACACGTCCGGCTCGACCGGCAAGCCCAAAGGCGCGGGCAACACGCATGGCGCGCTGGCGAACCGTATTGCGTGGATGCAGGACGCCTATCGCCTGACGCGCGACGACGTCGTGCTTCACAAGACGCCGTTCGGTTTCGACGTTTCCGTATGGGAGTTCGTATGGCCGCTCGCGACGGGCGCGAAGCTCGCTATCGCCGCGCCCGGCGATCATCGCGATCCGGCGCGGCTCGTCGCAGCCATTGAGGCGCATCGCGTGAGCACGCTGCATTTCGTGCCGTCGATGCTCGCGGCGTTCGTCGCGCATATCGACGAGTTCGGCGATGCGAAGCGCTGCGCGAGCATCGAGCGAATCGTCGCGAGCGGTGAAGCGCTTGCGCCCGAGCTCGTCGCGCGCGTCGCGAGGCTCTTGCCGAACGCGCGGCTCCACAACCTCTATGGTCCGACCGAAGCCGCCATCGACGTATCGCACTGGACGTGCAGCGCGGACGATATCGAATCCGCTTCCGTACCTATCGGTCATCCGATCGCGAACCTGCAACTGCATGTGCTCGATGCAGCGCTTCATCCGGTGGCCGCGGGCGGCATCGGCGAACTCTATCTCGGCGGTGCGGGACTCGCGCGCGGCTATCTCGGACGGCCGTCGCTGACAGCGGAGCGCTTCGTGCCCGACCCGTTCGTCGCGGGCGCGCGACTGTATCGCACGGGCGATCTTGCGCGCCGCCGCGACGATGGCGCGCTCGACTATCTCGGCCGCATCGACACGCAAGTGAAGCTGCGCGGACAACGAATCGAGCCGGGCGAGATCGAAGCGCTGCTGCGCGCCGAGCCGGATGTGCGCGATGCGGTCGTGATCGTGCGCGACGAGCAGTTGATCGGCTACGTCTCATGCGCGGCATCGGAGACCTTCGATGAAAGCGCCGTGCTGAATTCGTTGCGTTCGCAACTACCTGCGTACATGGTGCCCGCGCGTGTGATGGCACTCGACGCGTTGCCGGTCACGCCGAATGGCAAATGCGACCGCAACGCGCTGCCGGCCCCGGCGCGAACGCAACGCATCGTGACGGCGGCGCGAACGCAGACGGAACGCGAACTCGCCGCAATCTGGCAGCGCGTGCTGCGAGTGGAGGCCATCGGCCGCGACGACGATTTCTTCACGCTCGGCGGCCACTCGCTGCTCGCGACGCAAGCGAACGCTCAGGCCAATCTGCACTGGTCGCTCACGTTGCCGCTGCGCACGCTGTTCGATGAACGCACGCTTGCGCGCTGCGCCGCCGCGATCGACGCCGCGCTGGCTTCACGCGATGAAAAGGGCGGCGCGCATGAAGCCGCGAGCGTCATCGATGCCTTGCTCGATGAACTGGAGACGCAATGAAAACCGCAAGTCAAAGAGGACACGCATGACGCAGGCCAAACCCGATCTGCTTTCGCTCGCGACGCGCTTCGCGCAGTTGCCCGATGCGCAGCGCAAGGTGTTCGTCGCGCGACTCGCTGATGCAGGCATCGACTTTCGCACGCTGCCGATTCCGCCGCGCACGCGAGGCGATGCGTGCGAAGCGAGCGTGCCGGCATCGTTCGCGCAGACGCGTCTGTGGCTGCATGCGCGCATGATCGACGAGCCCGCGGCGTATCACATCACCGAGCGCCTTCAGCTCGATGGCGCACTCGATGCGAATGCGCTGCGCCTTTCATGCGATGCGTTGATCGCGCGTCACGAAGCGCTGCGTACTACGTTCAGCGAGGGCGCGGACGGCGTGCTGCAAACCGTGCACGCGCCCATGCGCTGTCCGTGGCATTCGGTGAACCTCGAGCATCTTCCGGTCGCCGAGCGTGAGGCACGCGCCACGGCGCTCGCGCTCACCGATGAATCGCGTCCCTTCGATCTCGCTCACGCCCCGCTCGTGCGCGCGCATCTGATCAGACTCGATGCGAACACGCACTGGCTTTCTCTGACGACGCATCACATCGTGTCGGACGGGTGGTCCGCCGATATCGCGCTTGCCGAGCTTGCTTCGTTCTATCGCGCGTATGCGTGCGGCGAAGCGGTGTCAGTTGCGCCGTTGCCCATTCAATACGCGGATTTCGCGCTTTGGCAGCGTCGCTGGCTCGATGCGGGCGAGCGCGAACGTCAACTGGACTTCTGGCGCGCACGGCTCGATCCATCGCGCGACGTATTGATGCTGCCCGGCGCGGCAGCGCGTCCCGGCGAGCGCAGCGCGCGCGGTGCGCGCCATCTTTTCACGCTCGATGCAGCGCTTGCGGCGCGATTGCGCGTCATCGCAAGCGAATATCGCGCGACGCCTTTCGCCGTTTTGCTCGCCGCGTTGAGCGCGCTCTTCGCGCGCGCATCGGGCGAGGCGCATATACAAATCGGCGTGCCCGCGGCGAACCGCGAGCGTGCTGAAACGGCAGGACTGGTCGGCTTCTTCGTCAACACGCTGACGCTCGCTTCGCGCGTCGATGCAACGCAGTCGTTCTCGATGCTCGTCGATACAACGCAAGCCGCGCTCGTCGATGCGCAGTCGCATCAGGATGTGCCGTTCGAGCAGGTCGTGGAAGCGCTCGGCGTCGTGCGCAGTGCGAGTCATCATCCGTTGTTTCAGGTCATGGCGGCATATGGCGCGCGCCGCATGTTGCCTTCGTTCGCCGATGTGCGCGTGACCGAATTGCCTTCCGGCGCGCCGTTCGCGAAGTTCGATCTGACCGCGAACTTCGAGGAACGCGCGGACGGATCGCTTGCGGCCGCTTTCGTCTATACGCTCGATCTCTTCGAAGCGGATGCCATTGAACGCCTCGCGCGCCGCTTCGTCGAGTTGTTGAGCAATGCACTCGACGCACCGCCAACGCTCGTCGGCGATCTGCAATGGTTGCCGCAAGACGAACGCATGCAGCTCGACGCATGGAATCGCCATGCGCCTGAACATGCGCCCGAATTCGTCTCGGTGCATGAACGTATCGCACGCCATGCGCGTGCGCGACCGGATGCGCGCGGCGTCGCGGATATGGAGCGCGCCTTCACGCGTAGCGAAGTCGACGCACGCGCGACGCGCATCGCGCAGCGTCTCATCGATGCGGGCGTGCGCGCTGAAATGCGCGTGGGCGTCGCGTTGAGCCGTTCGGTCGATCTGCTCGTCGGCCTGATCGCGGCGCTCAAGTCGGGCGGCGCATTCGTGCCGCTCGATCCGAGTCATCCGCGCGAACGTCTCGCGCAGATTCTCGACGATGCGCGCATCGAGCACATCATCACCGAGCGCGCGAGCATCGATGCGTTGCCCCTTCCAGCGAGCGCACGCGTCCTGCTTCTCGACGATGAAACCCTCTACGCCGACGATGCAACATCGCGCATCGCATTGCCCGATGTCGTCGCGGAGCAAGCGGCGTATGCGATCTACACATCGGGTTCGACGGGCAAGCCCAAGGGCGTGATCGTCGATCACGGATCGTTCGCGCGCCATTGCGTCGCCATCGCGCAACGTTATGGCGCGACCGAGCGCGACACGTTCATGCTGTTCCAGTCGGTTAATTTCGACGGCGCGCACGAAGGCTGGTTCTCGCAGTACATCAGCGGCGCGGGGGTCGCGATCACCACCGATACGCTATGGCCACCCGCGCTGACCTGCAAGCTCATGCGCAGAGAGGGCGTGACGATGACCTACGTGCCGCCCGGTTGCGCGACGCAGCTTGCGGAATGGGCGCTCGTGCACGGCGCGCCGCCGACGTTGAAGTCGATCACGGTGGGCGGCGAAGCGACATCGCGTGAAGCCTTCGCGTTGATGCGCCGCGCGTTTCCTAATGCGCGCATCGTCAACGGATATGGTCCGACGGAGACCGTCATCACGCCGATGCTGTGGATGTTCAATCCCGGCGACGATCCCGCGAAGCTCGCGGATTGCGCCTATCTTCCGATCGGCACGCTTGTCGGCGCGCGCACCGCGCATGTGCTTGATGAGCGCTTGAATCCGCTGCCCGTCGGCGTGATCGGCGAACTGTATCTCGGCGGCGAAGGCGTGGGCGTCGCGCGCGGCTATCTCGATCGTCCTGCATTGACTGCCGAGCGCTTCGTGCCCGATCCGTATGGCGAGCCGGGCGCGCGTCTGTATCGCACCGGCGATCTCGTGCGGCGTCGCGCCGATGGCGTGTTCGATTTCATCGGCCGCGTCGATCATCAGGTGAAGCTGCGCGGCTTGCGTATCGAACTCGGCGAGATCGAAGCGCAACTCGCCGCACACGACGATGTGCGCGAAGCGTGCGCGGTCGTGCGTGGCAAGGGCGCGCACACCGCGCTCGTTGCCTATGTCGAATTGAAAGCCGATGCACGCGAACGCGCCGCGCTGGGCCGCGCCGCCGATGCCGCCGAACTCGATGCGCATCTGCGCCGCACGCTGCCCGATTACATGGTGCCGGCGCATATTGTCGTGCTCGATGCGTTGCCGCGCAACGCAAACAGCAAGGTCGATCGTGCGGTGCTTCCCGAACCGCCGAAGAAGGAGCGCATCCACGAAGCGCCCGCTGCGGGCACGGAAGCCGCGCTCGCGAAGATCTGGCGCGACGTGCTCGATGTCGAACGCGTGGGCCGCGGCGATCACTTCTTCGAACTGGGCGGGCATTCGCTCGCGGCCGTGCGTGTGGTGACGCGCATCGCCGAAATGCTCGGGCGCGATGTGCCCGTGCGCGCATTGTTCGAAACGCCGGTGTTGTCGCAGTACGCAAAACGCGTGTTGCAGGCGGGGCTGTGCGAGGGCGCATCCGATGCAGGCCAGAGCGTATTCGAGGCCGACGAACACGGCGTGTGGCCGCTTTCCGCGGCGCAACTCGGCCTCTGGTTCTTATGGCGCGCGCAGCCGAAAAGCGCCGCATACAACATTCCGGTCGCGTTGCGGCTGCACGGATCGCTCGATTCCGATGCGTTGCGCGAAGCGCTTGCGCAAGCCGCCGCGCGTCATCCGGCGTTGCGCACACGACTGGTCGAACGCGATGGCGCGTTGCCGGGTCAGCGCATCGTGCCGATGTGGCGCTTCGAGTTGCCTGTGATCGATGTTGCCGGCAGCATCGACAAAGCGAAGCGCATCACCGATGAAGACGCGCTCACGCCGTTCGATCTCGCCAGTGCGAAGCAACTCTGGCGCGCGCGTCTCGTGCGTCTCGCCGATGACGATCATGTGCTCTCGCTCGTCGTGCATCACATCGTCTCCGATGGCACTTCGATCGATATCTGGCTCGACGATATCCGCGCAACGTATGTCGCTTTGCGCAAGGGCGCATCGGTTGCAAAGCGCGCATCGAATGCGCTGGTGTTGCCTTCATCGGCGACGGGCGCGCGGCTCGCGTACTGGCGCGATGCGCTGAAGGATCTGACGGCGATTGCATTGCCCGCGCCGTCAGCGGGCCGTATCGAGAATCCGCAATGGCTCGCGAGCCGCATCGGATTCGATCTCGATGATGCGCTCATCGAACGCGCCCGCGCGCTCGCCGTGGAATGCCATGCCACGCTGCCGATGCTGCTGCACGCCGCACTCAACGCGGCGTTGCATCGCGTGACCGGCGTGCGCGATCAGCCGGTCGGCGTGCTCGCATCGACACGCGAATCGACGGGCGACAGCGCGCGCGATGCACTCGGACTCTTCATCAACGCAGTCGTCGTGCGCACCCGCATGACGCATGACGATACGCCCGCGACCTTGCTCGCGACCGTGCGCGATGCGGCGCTCGCCGCCTACGCACACGCCGACGTGCCGTTCGCCGATGTCGTGTCCGCGTTGAACGCGCAGCGTTCCGGCGCGGGCAATCCGCTATTCCAGGTGATGTTCAACTATCTGCGCCCCGCTGCGATGGCGACGCGCGACTGGGCCGGCCTCGCGATCGAAGGTTTCGACGATGTGCGTCATCGCGTCGTGTTCGACCTCGAACTGGACGTGACGGAGTATCCGGATGGCCGCGTGAGTTGCGCGTTCTCTTATGCGAACGAGCGCGTGGATGGGGCGTTCGTCGAAACGCTCGGTACTCGTTTTCTCGCGACTGTAGAGCTGTTTGCGCACGCGCCGCATGATGTATTCGACTCATGCGACGCCGCGTTCGAAAAGGCTGAAGGACTCGCGGCATCGATGGCATCGGATGAAGAGACCGATGAAGCGCGAGCGCTCGCGAGCCTATGGAGCGAACTCTTCGACGGCCAGACGCCCGCGCTGCACGACGATCTCTTCGCGGCGGGCGCGACGTCGTTCGCGGTCGTGCGCTTCGTCGATGCGGCGCGCAAAGCGGGCTTCGACATCGTTATTCATGACGTTTTCGCCACGCCGCATTTCGCAGGCCTCGGCGCGACGCTCGCACGCCGCGTCTCGCTTGCATCGATCAATGACATCTGAGAGACACAGGGAAATGAAAAAAGAAACCGTATTCGATCTGATCGGCGTGGGCTTTGGGCCGTCGAATCTGTCGCTTGCCGTGCGTCTTGCCGAAGAGCGCGGCGCGTCGAACATGACGCATTGCTATATCGAACGGCAAGCGGAATTCGGCTGGCATCGCGACATGCTGCTCGACGATTGCCGTATGCAGATTTCCTTCCTGAAGGATCTCGTCACGCAGCGCGATCCGACGAGCCGCTTCACGTTCATCAACTATTTGTTCGAGCGCGGGCGTCTGAACGAATTCGTGAACCTGAAGAACTTCTATCCGACGCGCGTCGAGTTTCACGACTATCTGAGCTGGGTCGCGCAAGCCTTCGATGATCGCGTGCATTACGGGCAGAGCGTGACGGCGATCGAACCCGTGCTCGAAGCGAATGGCGATGTGAGCGCGCTGCGCGTCGTATCGCAGGAAGCGGATGGGCGCGAGTGGCGTCGCGTGACGAAGGCATTGTCGGTCGGCGTCGGCGGCGCGGCGCGTGTGCCTGAGCCGTTCGCATCGCTCGGGCCGCATAACGTGATTCATTCGTCGGCGTATCTGAGTTCGATCGAGCGCGTCGCGGGCGATGGTCGCAACGGCAAGAAGCGCATCGCGATCATCGGTGCGGGGCAGAGCGCGGCCGAAGTTTTCGCCGATGTCACGCGGCGTTTTCCGCATGTCGATGCGACGCTCGTGATTCGCGCGAGCGCGCTCAAACCGGCCGACGATACGCCCTTCGTCAACGAGATCTTCAGTCCGGAGTTCACCGATATCGTCTTTGCGCAATCGGAAGATGGGCGGCGCTCGCTGATCGAGCGTTTCCGCGATACGAATTACGCGGTCGTCGATCGTCCGTTGATCGAGCAGATCTACGAAATGCTCTATTTGCAGAAGGTTTCCGATGAAGCGCGACATCGTTTGCTGGCGAATACGCTCATCGAAAATGCGGCGCGTCGCGCGAATGGCGAGATCGAGTTGACGATGCGCGACGTGCTGACAGGTCACGCGCGCGCCGAGCGCTTCGATGCGCTCGTGCTCGCGACGGGTTATCGGCGCGACACGCATCTCGCGCTGCTCGACGGCCTTGCGCCGCATCTGGGCGACGCGCTCGCGCAGCGCAATGTGGGCCGCGATTATCGGCTTGTCACGCCTTCGAACTTCAGGCCGCGCATCTATTTGCAAGGCTGCTGCGAAGACAGCCACGGTCTTTCCGATACCTTGCTTTCGGTGTTGGCTGTGCGCTCGGATGAGATCGCGGCATCGCTTGCCGATGCCGGACAGGAACACGCCGTGAAGCAAGCGGCGGAGACGAGCGGCAGCCGCATGGCCGTGGCGCTTTGAAAACTATTACTGGCGATGTTTGAAACGAGCGGCAATCAATGACGAAGCTAAAACTGGTCTACATCATGTCCTTGCGCAACGCGGCGGCGGATCGCGCGGGACAGCATATCGAATACAAGGGCGGCACGCGGTATATGAAGTCGCCGCTGGAGTATCTCGTCGAGCAACTCAATGGATCGCCGTTGGGCGATCTCTATTCGCTCGAAGGCGTGATCTACGACGATGACGAAGGCTCGCCGCGGGATCGCGAAAAACTGGCTGGATATGGTTTTCGTTATGCGCCGGGAGGGCAGTGGATTCATCCGCCGGAGCTCGCGGTGCGGGGCGTGCCGGTGACGAGTCTTCTTCATGCGATTCCTTCTTCTTATCGGCGGTTGGCTTTGGATGCGGTGAGCGAGCGGGCGGCGCAGAAGAGCGCGTTCGAGAAGCGTTTGCTGGAGAAGCTGCGTGCGCTCGATGCGGACTTCGTCGTGCTCGACGGGCTGCTCGTGATTCTCGATGAACTCGTTCGGCCCGGTGCGGAATTTTGCCGGCGTATTGCGAATATTCATCCTGGGATTACGCGGCTTGGTTCGCCGTTTGAACGGCGAGGGGCTTATGCGACGCTCGATGCCTTGCATGGGGCGCGTGGCGAGCGCGTAGTCGATTGGAACGCGATGCGCGTTGAACCGGCGCCGGTGATCGACCGGACAGGCGCTTCGTTTCATTACGTCGATAACGGGATCGATTCTGGTGAAGTCATCTTTGATGTGCTTGGCACTAGCATCGATCCTTTAGATTCCATTCTCGAACTGCGCTGGAATAATTTTCAGCGGAGTCTGTTTCCTGCTTTGGACGGCGGGCTGCTTGCTATGGCCGGGGTGTTGGCGCCGGATCCCGATTACGTGTCGGTTTGTTAGCGTTGCCCCTTTGCGGGGCGGCACCTACTTTCTTTGCTGTAGTCGCCGGATCCCGTATTCGCGTCGGTCTATTAGCGTTGCCCCTGTGCGGGGCGGCACCTACTTTCTTTGCTGCTGCAAAGAAAGTAGGCAAAGAAAGCAGCTTTTCAAGCCCGCGGTCACACGCAATTTGGGTAGTCCTCTCGTCCTAGGCGGCACTCGCCTAAAGAGTGCCCTCAAACACCTAATCGGGCTTGGCTCGCGCACGGTCTGCCGCCCAATAACTTCGAGGGCGCTGGTTCAGCACGAAAGAGCTTCGGCACAGCGCTACGCGCTGCCGCCGGGTATGCAAGGGACACCAAAGGGCGGCGATTGCAGTGAGATTGAGACGTTAGTAGCGAAGCACACGCAGACCCGATTGACCGGTCGGCCGCGAAGCGGGCTGGAGCTATTTGGTGCTGAACCAGTTTGGTGTGTGGTGCGATGAGACGGACCGTGCGCGAGCCAAGCCCGATTAGGTGTTTGAGGGCACTCTTTAGGCAGCCCACGATGGACGAGAGGACTACCCAAATTGCGTGTGACCGCGGGCGTATCAGTAGCTGCTTTCTTTGCTTACTTTCTTTGCAGCAGCAAAGAAAGTGAGTGCCGCCCCGCACAGGGGCAGTGCTAATAGACCGACGCGATTACAGGATTCCACGAAAGCAGAAGCGAAGCCAGAAGCGAAACCAGAAGCGAAGCCAGAAGCGAAACCAGAAGCGAAACCAGAAGCGAAAGCCGAATACTTGAAGCAAATCCGGAGACTCACCGATGAACATACGTTTCGATCCCGAAGTAGCGGCGACTGTCGAACAATCGCCTGACCGCACGCTGACAGCGTGTCACACCGACGCGTTACTGACGGCCCTATGCGAAATCTACTGCAACGACCCTGAGCGCCGCACGGCAACGATCGCACTTCCACACGTTTCCAACGAAGCCCACCGCACAAGAACCTTCATCGCGCAAGCGCGAAACGAGAACCTGATCGACATCGCACAGCAGCACGAAGATCACCTTCTCCTGACGACATCACGCAAAACGTTCTGGCAAATCGCGCGCCCATGGCTCAAGGCGCCCGCATCGAGCGACACGCTGCTGCGCTATACACAAACCAACGGCGTCTCACATCCGCAAAGACCAACGAACGCCGAAGGCACGATCTACGAACGTCACTTCCCGCAGATCGACATGACCTTCAGCCTGCGCACAGCTGACCCCGACGCCGATTCCGAAGTCTTCAGCGAATGGATGAATCTCGATCGCGTCGCATACTTCTGGGATCAGCGCGGCACGCGCGCCGAACACGCCGCTTATCTCGCGGAACGCCGCGAAGATCCGCACATGCATCCGATGATCGGCTATTTCGACGACAAGCCCTTCGGCTACTTCGAGTTCTATTGGGCGAAAGAAGATCGCCTGGGCCCGTTCTATGATGCAGGCGACTTCGATCGCGGACTGCATCTGCTGATCGGCGATGCGCAGTTCCAGAGCGCAGGCAAGCTCAAGGCATGGTGGAGCGGCGTGCTGCACTACATGTTCATCGACGATCCGCGCACGGAACGCCTCGTTGGTGAACCGCGCGTCGATCATGTGCGACATATCGCTTACATGCATCGCATGGGCTTTTATACGCTGAAGGAATTCGACTTTCCGCACAAGCGCGCCGCGCTCACCGTGATGGAACGCGAAAAGTTCTTCGACGATTTTCGCTTTTGACCGGCGTCGAGGGAAAGTTGTACCGGTAACAGCGCGCTCTTATACTGACGTCACCGCGCTGCCTCCGACCCTAACTTTCCCTCAGACACCCATGCCCCTCATCAACTACATCACGCAGATTCAATTCGATTTCGGCGCGGTGCGCCTGCTTGCGGGCGAGTGCGAACGCATCGGCATTCATCGTCCGCTGATCGTGACCGATGCCGGCATCCGCGCGGCCGGCCTGCTCGACAAGGTGCTCGACGCGCTCGGTTCATCGTCGGCCGTACCCGTGTTCGATTCGACGCCGCCCAATCCGAACGAAGCCGCCGTGCGCGAAGCCGTCGCGATGTACAAGGAGAATCAATGCGACGGCGTGATCGCGGCGGGCGGCGGTTCATCGATCGATCTCGCGAAGGGCGTGGCCGTGTGCGCGACGCACGACGGTCCGCTACAAGGCTTCGCGGTCATCGAAGGCGGCCTCGCGCGCATCACGGCGAAGACAGCGCCCGTCATCGCCATTCCGACGACCGCGGGCACCGGCAGCGAAGTGGGCCGCGGCGCGATCCTGATTCTCGACGATGGCCGCAAGGTCGGCGTGATCTCGCCGCACGTCGTGCCGAAGGTCGCGATCTGCGATCCGGAACTGACGCTCGGCCTGCCGCCGATGCTTACCGCCGCGACCGGCATGGATGCCATCGCGCATTGCCTCGAAACGTTCATGGCGCCCGCGTTCAACGCACCCGCCGATGGCATCGCGCTCGACGGATTGTGGCGCGCGTGGCGGCACATCGAGCGCGCGACGCGGGACGGCTCCGATCGCACCGCGCGCTGGAACATGATGAGCGCATCGATGCAGGGCGCGCTCGCGTTCCAGAAGGGCCTCGGTTGCGTGCATAGCCTGAGCCACTCGCTCGGCGGCATCAATCCGAAACTGCATCACGGCACGCTCAACGCAATCTTTTTGCCGGCGGTGATCGCGTTCAACAGCAGCGCGCCGACGATGCGCGAAGAAGGCAAGCTCGACCGCATCGCGCAGGCAATGGGCCTGAAGTCCGGCGATGAAGTCGGCGGTGCGCTGCGCTCGATGACCGCGACGCTCGGCCTGCCACGTGGCCTCGCTGAACTCGGCGTGACGCGCGAGATGTTTCCGCGCATCATCGCGGGCGCGCTCAAGGATCACAGTCATAAGACGAATCCGCGCGAGGCGTCGAGCGCGGATTACGAGGCGATGCTCGAAACGTCGATGTGAAAAGGGCCGGAGCGCAACGACAGTAACGGCGCGTGATTTGCGGCATTGCAACAGTGAGATAGGGGAAAACCCTTAAGTCTGTTACAATGTCGCAAAGTTTGAGGAACAAATCATGCGCCGCCGCTACGAAGTGCTCGAAAAAATCGCTTTCGCCTTGCTTACACTTTCCGCTGTCATGGACGCCAGCTACATCACCTGGGAAAAACATCCGAATTTCCGCGAAAACGTCACGGAGATCGTGAAGATCAGCGCCGATCTGTCTTTGGCGAACCCGGGTGTAGGCGATTCGACGCCGCTCGTCCCGATGGCGTTCAACTAAGTTTCGGTTTTACCCGGCGCGACACTCGTCGCGCCTTCTGCGTCAAGCCACATACAGGTTATTCGGCCCGCCGCCGCACGGCGCGCGCCGGCTGCTTTATGCTGGCGGCTTTCCATGCCGTCGCCGTCCAGCATGTCCACCGCTCTCCAATCGAACGCCGCCTTCGGCGATCAACTCCGCAGCTTCGCTCGCGCGATGGGACAGATCGTCCTTCAGCGCAACGCCGCGACCGGCGCGCTGCTGTTCCTCGCGGTGCTGAGCGCGAGTCCGCGCCTCGCGTGCGGGCTTCTGATCGGCACGCTGACGGGCAATGTCATCAGCGTGATCGTCGAAAACGACGACGCACCCGCGTTCCGCGACGATCTCTACGGTTTCAACGGCGCGCTTGCGGCGCTCGCCGCATTCACGTTTCTCGACGATGCATCGCGCGCCGCGGCCGTCGCGATCGTCGCGGCGATGTTCGCCACTTTCCTCGCCAACGTGCTTTCGCGCGTGCTCTCGCGCTACCGGTTGCCGATCTTCTCCAGCCCCGCCATCATCGTGACGTGGTGCTGGCTGCCGCTTTTGAGCGAGCGCGGCGACACGGGCGCGATTCCCCAAGTCGCCGCCGGTTTCATTCCAATGCTTCAGGCCGCGTTCGCGGGTCTCGCGCCGATCACCTTCGCGACCGGCGCGCTCGCCGGCGCGCTGATCGCGGCGGGATTGTTCGCGTCGCGGCCCGCGCAGGCGGGCTGGGCGCTCGCGGGCAGTGCGCTCGGCGCCATGTTGCACGCACTCGGCGGTGCAAGTGATGCCGTCGTGCTCTCGGGCGCGTGCGGCTTCAATGCGGCGCTTGCGGCGCTCGCGGCCGCGAAGCTCGGCACGCGTTATGCGCTCGTCGCGATCGTCGCGGCGGTGCTGATCGAGCGCGTGATCGATTGCATCGGCATCGCTGCGTTGACCGCGCCGTTCGTGCTTGCGTCCTGGGCGGTGATTCTGCTCGAGCGGCGTCTGTCCGGATCATCCAAACAAGGAGACTCGCATGTCGTTCACCCACACGCCTGAGCGCAGGATCGCGGAAAGCGGGCCGCGATCGGCAGCCGAACAGGCCACGCGCGTCGATCTCGCGGCAGCGTATCGGCTCGTCGCGCTCAACGGCTGGGACGATGTCGTCTACACGCACATTTCCGCGAGCGTGCCGGGCGAGCCGGGGCGCTTTCTCATCAATCCGTTCGGGCTTTCGTTCGATGAAGTCACGGCGAGCAATCTCGTGAAGATCGATATCGACGGCAACGTAATCGGCGAGAGCGCGCATCCGGTGAACGCGACGGGCTTCGCGCTGCACGGCGCCGTCCATGCCGCGCGGGAGGACGCCGTGTGCGTGATGCATCTTCACGTGCGCGAGGCGATCGCGGTATCGACGCAACCGCACGGCCTGCTGCCCGCATCGCAACACGCGATGCGCTTTCATAGACATCTCGCGTATCACGATTACGAAGGGCTCGCGTTCTCGCCGGCGGAAGGCGAGCGGCTCGTAAAAAGTCTCGGCGCGCATCGTGCGATGTTGCTGCGCAATCATGGACCGCTCACGCTCGGGCGCACGATCGCCGAGGCTTATGTGCTGATGGATATGCTCGTCAAGGCATGCGATATTCAGCTTCGCGCGCTTGCGGGCGTGGGCAAGATGATCGTGCCGACGCCGGAAGTCGTCACGCGCACCGCGGCGCAACTGCATGACGATGACGCCGTCGAAGGCGCGCTCGAATGGCCGGCGCTATTGCGCAAGCTCGATCGCATCGACGCGTCGTATCGCGACTAATACCGCTTTCAAAAGGAGATCAACGCAATGCCGACATTCAACATTCAACTGTTCGAAGGCCGCACGGTGGAAGAGAAGCGCAAGTTCGTCGAAGCGATCACGCGCACGACGTGCGAAACGCTCGGCTGCGAGCCGGGCTCGGTGGACATCATTCTGACGGACGTGAAACGCGAGAACTGGGCGACCGCGGGCAAACTCTGGTCGGAGCAGTGAAAGACAGCGCGCGCACGCCGATTCGTGCGCGCGCTTTGACCGTTACATCGATTCCTTCGCGGCGAGACGGAACTTGTGCAGCAGCGGTTCCGTATAGCCGCTCGGTTGCGTGCGTCCTTCGAAGACGAGCGCGCACGCGGCCTTGAATGCGAACGAACTGTCGAACGCGGGCGACATCGGGCGATAATACGGATCGGCTTCATTCTGCTTGTCGACGACGGCGGCCATGCGTTCGAGCGTCGCGCGAACCTGCTCTTCCGTGACGATGCCGTGACGCAGCCAGTTCGCGATATGCTGGCTCGAAATGCGCAGCGTCGCGCGGTCTTCCATCAGGCCGACATCGTGAATGTCCGGCACCTTCGAGCAACCGACGCCCTGATCGACCCAGCGCACCACATAACCCAGAATGCCCTGCGCGTTGTTTTCGATTTCGTTCCTGATGTCGTCTTCCGACCATGACGGCTTGTCGACGACGGGAATCGTCAGCAAGCCATCGAGCAACTCGTTCTTCTGACTTTCGTAGTCGACGCTTTCGAGTTCCTGCTGAACCTGTTGCACGTCGACCATGTGATAGTGCAGCGCGTGCAGCGTGGCCGCGGTGGGCGAGGGCACCCATGCGGTGTTGGCGCCTGCCTTCGGATGCGCGATCTTCTGTTCGAGCATCGCGTGCATCAGATCGGGCATCGCCCACATGCCCTTGCCGATCTGCGCGCGACCGCGCAAGCCAGTGTTCAGGCCGACGAGCACATTGCTGCGTTCGTACGCGGCAATCCACTTCGACGACTTCATGTCGCCCTTGCGCATCATCGGGCCGGCTTCCATCGACGAATGCATTTCGTCGCCGGTGCGGTCGAGGAAGCCCGTATTGATGAATGCGACGCGCGCGCCCGCCGCCGCGATACACGCCTTGAGGTTCACGCTCGTGCGTCGCTCCTCGTCCATGATGCCCATCTTGATCGTGTGACGCGGCAGGCCGAGCAGGTCTTCGACGCGCGTGAAGAGCTCGTCCGCGAACGCCACTTCGGCGGGGCCGTGCATCTTCGGCTTCACGATATAGATCGACCCCGTGCGCGAGTTCATCTTGTTCTTGAGATCGTGCATCGAGCCGAGCACGGTCATCACCGCATCGAGGATGCCTTCGGGAATCTCGTTGCCATCTCGGTCGAGCACCGCGGGATTCGTCATCAGATGGCCGACGTTGCGCACGAACAGCAGCGAACGTCCGTGCAGCTTGACGGTTCCGCCGTTCGGCGCGGCGTACTCGCGGTCCGGGTTCATCGCGCGCGTGAAGGTCTTGCCGTTCTTCGTGACCTGCTCGGCGAGATTGCCTTGCATCAGGCCGAGCCAGTTGCGATAGAGCTGCGTCTTGTCGGCGGCATCGACGGCCGCGACCGAATCTTCGCAATCGATGATCGTGCTCACGGCCGCTTCCATCAGCACGTCCTTCACGTGCGCCGCATCGGTCTTGCCGATGAAGTTGTCCGCGTCGATCTGAATCTCGAAGTGCAGGTCGTTGTGCTTGAGCAGAATCGCGGACGGGTCTTTCGCGTCGCCCTGAAAGCCCGCGAACTGCTCGGCGTTCGCAAGGCCGGTCTTGCCGCCGTCCTTCAGCGTGACGACGAGCTTGCCTTGCTCGACGCTGTATTTGGTCGCGTCGGCGTGCGAGCCGTGATCGAGCGGGGCGTTGTCGTCGAGGAACGCGCGCGCATAGGCGATCACTTTCGCGCCGCGCTTCGGATTGAACTGCGCCGCGCGCTCGGCGCCGTCGTTTTCGTCGATGGCATCCGTGCCGTAGAGCGCATCGTAGAGGCTGCCCCAACGCGCGTTGGTCGCGTTGAGCGCATAGCGCAGATTCGAGAGCGGCACGACGAGTTGCGGGCCAGCCTGCTCGGCGATTTCGCGATCGACATTGGCGGTGCTGGCCTTCACATGCGCGGGCGCGGGCACGATATAGCCGATCTCTTCGAGAAACTTGCGATAGGCGCGTAGATCGCGCACGGGGCCGGGGTTGCTGCGATGCCAGTTGTCGAGCTCGGTCTGGAGGCGGTCGCGTTCGGCGAGCAGTGCGCGGTTCTTCGGCGCGAGATCGTGAACGATGGCATCGAATCCCTTCCAGAAGGACGCGCTATCGACGCCCGTGCCGGGGATGGCTTCTTCGTCGACGAACTTCGCGAGATTCGCGTCGACCTGCAGGCCGTGTTGTTTGATCATGTCGTTCATGGGCACTCCGGCTGAGATGGCTGCTACACAGGGGTTTGGGGAATGGGCTGGTGCCTATGGTAGCGCGTCTTGGGGGAGGGGCGAAGCGTGGGGGAGGTGCAATGCGCGTGCCTGGACGGGCCGCCCGTTTAGCGTCCCGTGAGGGCGGGGTAGCCGTCGACGGATAGCGTTCTCAGTGCATCGGCCCGGCCTCGCGCAAACAAACCGCGCGAAAAACCGGGCCGCTCGAACAGCGCGACGAGACCGACGCTACGCCTTCAACAAATCCTCGATCATCACCGGCAGCTTTCGCACACGCACGCCCGTCGCGTGATACACGGCACCCGTAATCGCCGCCGCGATGCCCGCCAGCCCGATCTCCGCGATGCCGCGCGCGCCCAGCTCGTTGAAGACCGTATCGGGATAATCGAGAAACGTGACGTCCATCTTCGGCGTATCCGCATTGGTCGCGACGACGTAATCCGCGAGGCTGCTGTTCACCGGCGCGCCGCTTCGCTCGTCGTATACCGTGTGCTCGAAAAGCGCCATGCCGACGCCCATCACGACCGCGCCTTCGATCTGATTACGCCCCGCGCGCGGATTCAGGATCTTGCCCGCATCGATCACGGTCACGACGCGGCTCACGCGCAGACGCGCGGTCGCCGGCTCCCACGTCACCTCGGCGAAATGCGCGCCATACGAATGGATCGACCAGTCCTTCTTGAGCGGATCGTCGAAGCCGCCTTTCGCGCTGCCGCTGCCCGATGCCGCATGCAGTTTCGCCGCGTCGAGAATGCGCGCGAACGGCACGCCGCTTTCCGGCGCTTCGTTCTTGCGATGCACATGTCCGTTGCTCATCGCAAGCTCGTCGGCCTTCGCGCCCGCGAATGGCGATCCCTCGATCTTCGCGGCGCGCGCCAGCAGCGTCTTGATCGCCTCGCGCACCGCATCCGATACCGCCGGAATCACCGATGCCGTCGCCGCCGATCCGCCCGAAACAGGACCGAGCGGCAGCGCCGTATCGCCGAGGCCGACTTCGATCTTGTCGAGCGGGATGCCCGTATGTTCCGCGACGATCTGCGCGAGGATCGTGTACGTGCCCGTGCCGATATCCTGCGTGCCGCACGCGACGCGCGCGGTGCCGTCCGCACGAAGATCGACCGTCGCGTCCGCCGAGAAGCGCAGCCCCGGCCAACTGCACGCGCCCACGCCCCAGCCGAGCGTGAGGCCGTCGCGCTTCATCGAGCCTACGTCCGGCGTGCGCTTCGACCAGCCGAATTTCTCCGCACCGGTCTTCAGGCATTCGACGAAATGCCGCGACGAAAACGGCAAGCCGCTGCTTTCATCCACTTCGGGCTCGTTGCGCAGGCGCAGTTCGACCGGATCCATCTTCAACGCAATGGCCAGCTCGTCCATCGCCGATTCGAGCGCGAAGAGGCCGGGCACCGCGCCGGGTCCGCGCATCGACGTCGGCGAGCCGACATTGCGTTTCACCGTGCCGCCCGTCACGCGCAGATTGGGCGTACTGTACATCGAAGGCGTCGCTTCGCCGCAATCTTCCGTGTAATCGTCGGCGATGGCCGCGTGATTCACGAAGTCATGCCGTAGCGACACGAGCTTGCCGTCCTGCGTCGCCGCGAGCCGCACGCGCTGCTGCGTGGTCGGCCTGTGCCCGACGTTCTGGAACATCATCTTGCGCGAGAGCACGAGCTTGACCGGGCGCTCCAGTTGGCGCGTCGCGGCCGCGGCGAGCAGCGAATGCGGCCACATCCACAGCTTGCCGCCGAAGCCCGAGCCGAGATAGCGCGAAATCACGCGCACTTTCTCTTTCGGCAGGCCCATCATCTGCATCAGCGTGCCCTGATGATTCGCGACCGCCTGGCTCGTTTCGTAGAACGTGTAGCTCTCGCCGTTCCAGTGCGCGATGGTCGCGTGCAGCTCGATCGGATTATGCGTTTCGACGGGCGTCACGTACGTTTCATCGATCTTCACGGGCGCATCGTCGAACGCCTTGTCGGGATCGCCGCGTTCGCTGTGTGTGTCGAGCTTGTCGCCGGCATCGAGCTTTGCGCTCACATCGTGCGGCGTCTTGTCGTAACTGACCTTGACCGCGGCAGCCGCGGCGCTTGCCGCTTCGAACGTCTCCGCAACGACGAGCGCGACATACTGCCCGTAATAGCGAATGATGTCGTCTTCGAAAGGCGGACGGTTTTCATCGACGTAACCGGTATCGATCGAGTTGCCGGCGATGCGATAGAAGCGGCCGATATTGCCGCGATGAAGAATCAGCTTCACGCCGGGCATCGCTTGCGCGGCGGCGAATTCGAGCGACGTGATCCTGCCGCTCGCGATGGTGCTGCCGACCGGCACGGCATGGAGCATGCCGGGCAGATCGACGTCGGTCGTATAGGTCGCGCGGCCGCAAACCTTCTGCGGTCCGTCGATGCGCGACTGAGGCCGTCCGATGAATGCGGACGGTTTGATATCGGGCGCCGTGGACATGTCGCGATCCTCAGGAAGTTTGCGTGGTAACGAGCTTGAGCGTATGAACGATGCAGCGCCTGGACAACTCGACCTTGAAGCCGTTCTCGCTTTGCGGCTTCGCATCGGCGAGCGCAGCATCGGCAGCGCGTTTGAACGTGGCTTCATCGGGCGTCGCGTTCATCAGCTCCTTCTCCGCTTCGCGCGAGCGCCACGGCTTCGTGCCGACGCCGCCGAGCGCGACGCGCGCATGCTCGATGCGCCCGTCCTTCACGCCGATCACGACACCCGCCGACGCCAGCGCGAACTCGTACGATGCGCGATCGCGCAGCTTCAGATAAGCCGAGCGCGCGCCGTCGACCGGCGGCGGCAACGTGACATGCGTGACGAGATCGCCGGCATCGAGCACGTTCTCGCGATCGGGCGTCGTGCCCGGCAACAGGAAGAACTCGTCGATGGGGATCGCGCGCTTGCCGCCCGTGCCTTCGACGTGGATCGTCGCTTCGAGCGCCTGCAACGCGACGCACATGTCCGACGGATTGCTCGCGATGCACGATTCGCTCGTGCCCATGATCGCCATCATGCGATTGAAGCCCTGAATCGCGGAGCAGCCGCTGCCGGGCTCGCGCTTGTTGCACGGCGAGGTCGTATCGCGGAAGTACACGCAACGCGTGCGCTGCAGGATGTTGCCGCCCGTCGTCGCCATGTTGCGCAACTGCACCGACGCGCCCGCGAGCACCGCTTGCGACAGCACCGCATAACGATCGCGGATCAGCGGGTGATGCGCGAGATCGGAGTTGCGCGAAGTCGCGCCGATACGCACGCCGCCGTCCTTCGTTTCCTCGATCTTGTCGAGCGGCAAACGGCTGATATCGACGACGCGCATCGGCCGCTCGACGTTGAGCTTCATGAGATCGAGCAGCGTCGTGCCGCCCGCGAGAAAGCGCACTTCGGCGCCTTGCTGCGCGGTATGCGCGAGCGCGCCCGCATTAATCGCGTCGCGCATGTCGCGCGCGCGAGAGAGCTGGAACATATCCATGTCGCTCTCCTTATTTCGACGACGGCTTGTTCGCGCGCACCGACTGGATCGCGCTGACGATGTTCTGATACGCGCCGCAGCGGCACAGGTTGCCGCTCATCGCTTCGCGCACGTCGTCGTCGCTCGGGCCGATCGGTTCATCGAGCAGCGCGACCGCCGACATCAACTGGCCGGCCGTGCAGTAGCCGCACTGATAGCCGTCGCATTCGACGAACGCGGCCTGCAACGGATGCAGTGCCTCGATTTCGCCGATGCCTTCGATGGTCGTGACGGTGTCGCCCTCGCACGCGGCGGCGAAGCACAGACACGAGTTCACGCGGCGTCCGTTCACATGAACGGTGCATGCGCCGCATTGGCCGTGATCGCAGCCTTTCTTCGTGCCGGTCAAATGAAGATGCTCGCGCAATGCATCTAAAAGCGTGGTGCGGGGGTCGAGGGAAAGCGTTTCGCTGCGGCCGTTGACGGTCATGGTGAAGCTGACGGTCGAGTCGCCTGCGGGTGCGGCTTGAAGCGTCTTGTTCGGTGTATCGGCGTGCGTGGTTTTCGATTGGGGGATGGGACGTTGTGGCATCGGGCAATCTCCTGGAATTGCGCAGCAAGCTGCTGCACGAATGCGGCGATGAAGCGGCGGAACATGAGAGAGGCGAAGATGCGGCGAAGCGTGTCGCGCGCCGGTGGCGCGGAGGAACGGCGGCGAAAAGGGTCTGCGCGGCGGCGCAGGACTTTCGTGCGCCGGCAATGCGGCGAAAGACGACACTCAGCCAGTATAGGCATCCGCCGCGAAACTTTCTCGATCGAAAGCCCGCGCGGGCCGCGAGATTCTGAAGGGGCACGAAGCATGCCCGCAGCCGATGAAAGCCTTCAGTGCGAAATCAGGCCGCGCGCGAAAACGGAAAGGATGGACACGCCGACCGTCGTGAAGAGAACGAGCACGACGAGGATCACGATCATGCGGAGAATCATCTGCATCGCGTCGCTCCAAAAAAAATGGCCGCTTGCGCGGCCGGAAGGAGGGTGGGTCGGTCAGACTTCAGATTAAGCGCGCTTCCTTAAATCAGACTTAAGCGTGCGCGACTTCCATGCGGGCCGTCCATTCTCCTTCCTTTGGGAACGGGATGCAGCGAACTTACCGCAGCGCCTCGCTGTATCGGTCGCGCAGCGGGAAGATCGTCACGAGCGCGACCGCGCTGCCGAAGATCACGTAGTAGCAGATCGACAGCGGATCGCCCGTGGTCATCGTGAGCCATTGCACGATCGCGGGCGCGAAGCCGCCGAAGATCATCACCGCGACGTTGTAGCTCACCGAGATGCCGGTCGAACGCACGCTCGAAGGAAGCAACTCGGAGATGAACGCGGGATAGCAGCCCTGAAAGATGCCGAGATAAGTCATCAAAAGCGCCTGACACACGATCAGCATCGGCAGGCTCGGATGCGCGGTGAGCACGGCGAAGATCGGATATGCGGTGACGAGCGACAGCGTGAGCGCGGTCGCCATCAGCTTCTTGCGGCCGATACGGTCCGAGAGCCGGCCGAATATCGGACAGCAGACGAGATAGACGAGCGCGCCGATCGTCGAGCTGATGAGGCCGTCGGTGAGCGCCATGTGCAGCACGCGCGTAGCGTGCGTCGGCAGATACAGCAGGAAGATGTACGTGCCGATGGTGCCGAACACCGTCAGGCCGAAGCCAGCGAGCACGGACATCCAGTGTTTCGTGGCGGTATCGCGGATCGGGCGTGTGCTCAGTTCGTTCTTTTGCGCCTTCTCGACGAAGACCGGCGATTCATCGAGCTTCGAGCGCAGATACAGGCCGACGGGCACGATCAGAAGACCGATCACGAACGGAATGCGCCAGCCCCAGCTATTCAGATGTTCGGGACTCAGCGTGCGCGTGAGCACGGCGCCGAAAAACGAGCCGGCGAGACTCGCGGCGGCCTGCGCGACCATCTGGAAGCTGCCGAAATAACCGCGCTTGTTGGCGGGCGCGTATTCGACGAGAAACGCCGTCGCGCAGCCGACTTCGCCGCCTGCGGAGAAGCCCTGAATCAGGCGGCCGAGCAGCATCAGCAAGGGCGCGGCGATGCCGATTGCCGCATAAGTCGGCGCGAACGCGATGATCGCGATGCCGACCGCCATCAGCGAAATCGTGAGCGTGAGCGCTGATTTGCGTCCGACGCGATCCGCGACCGCGCCCAAGACGATGCCGCCGAGCGGACGCGTCAGAAAGCCGACGCCGAAAGTCGCCCAAGTCGCGAGTAGCGAAATAGTGGGATTCGTTGCGGGAAAGTACAGCTTGGCGATGATGACGGCGAAGAAGCCGTAAACCATGAAGTCGAACCATTCGAGCGCGTTGCCGATGGTCGATACGACGATCGCTCGTCGGCCGGAAAGATTCGATGCGGCGTTTTGTTCGGCCGCGTGCGCTGCAGGTAGTACGGTGCTCATCGAATGTACTCCATGAGGTTTTCTCGTTGACGACATCCGCTTCTCGGATGACTCGCTTCGAACGGAGCGAGCCGCTGCAACACGCAAACATTACGCCGAGTTGAAATAAGAAAATATAGAATTTCTGAACTGACACACAAGCAAACCTGATCGAACGATCCGGGATAACCCTCACGCACGATGAGCAATATCCGCTTTTTGCGCACGTTTATCGCTGTCGCGCGTTACGGTTCTTTCGCCGCCGCCGCGGAAAAAGTCGCGCTCACGCAGGCCGCCGTCAGCATGCAGATGCAGTCGCTCGAAGACGATCTGAAGCGGCCGCTGTTCGATCGCGTCGGGCGCACGAACCGGCTGACGAGCATCGGCAAGCAGGTGTTGCCGCAAGCGGAGCGCATCGTCGCGCTGTACGACAGCATGCGTCTCACCGGTCTCGATGATGAAATCGCCGGATCGGTTTCCATCGGCGCGGTCGATTCGGCGATGGGCGCGCTCGCATCCGTCGTCACCGAATTGAAAGGTCAGTATCCACGGCTCGATGTGCGGCTCTTCACCGGCAAGGCGCTCGCGCTCGCGCCGCAAGTCGAGGCGGGCGAGATCGATGCGGCGGTGATCGTCGAGATGGCGGGCAAGACGCCGGCGAGCCTCAACTGGACGCCGCTCTATTCGGAACCGCTCGTCGCGATCGGTTCGCCGGGCGCCGTGGCCGCGAATGCCGCCGAGATGCTGGCGAGCCGTCCGTTTCTGCGCTTCGATCGCGCGCAGCGCACCGGCGCGCTGATCGATCGCGCGTTGAAGCACAATCGCCTCGCGGTGAACGAGTTCCTCGAACTCAATTCCCTCGAAGTGATCGTCGAGCTCGTGCGGCAGGATGCGGGCGTCTCGGTCGTGCCGTTGCTCGAATACGGCTCGTGGGCGAGCGATCCCGCATTGCGCGTGATATCGCTTGCGAAGAACACGCCGCGCCGTGTCGTCGGCATGCTGGAGCGCAAGATCCACGATCGTCACGCGGTGATGAGCATCGTGCAGGAACGCATACGGATGCGTTCGCACGGCGCGATCGAGCCGAGTGAAAGCTAAAGCTTTCCTTAAGTCACGGACAAGGAATATCAGCTTTCCCTGTGAATTGCGGCCATCGACAATGCTTCGGTCACTCAACAACGCAAGAGGAAAGCATGTCGATCATTCCCGAGATCGCGCAGTCGCGCGACGAGATTCAGGCCATTCGCCGCGATATCCACGCGCATCCCGAACTCTGCTATGAAGAAGCGCGCACGGCGGAACTCGTCGCTCGGAAGCTCGAAAGCTGGGATATCGAAGTGACGTGCGGACTCGGCAAGACGGGCGTCGTCGGCGTGTTGAGGAAAGGCGCGAGCAAACGTGCGATCGGCCTGCGCGCCGACATGGACGCGTTGCCCATTCCCGAGCTGAACACGTTCGCGCACGCATCGCGCCACGAGAACAAGATGCATGCGTGCGGTCACGACGGACACACCGCGATGCTGCTCGGCGCGGCGCAATATCTCGCGAAGCATCGCGACTTCGACGGCACCGTCGTCTTCATCTTTCAGCCTGCCGAAGAAGGCGGCGGCGGCGCGAAAGCGATGATCGAAGATGGCTTGTTCGAGCGCTTTCCGGTCGATGCCGTGTTCGCGCTGCACAACTGGCCGGGCATGCCGGCGGGCGGATTCGGTGCGCGCGTCGGCGCGACGCAGGCATCGAGCAACGAGTTCGAGATTCGTATCGAAGGCGTGGGCGCGCATGCGGCGATTCCGCACGATGGCGTCGATCCCGTGTTCACCGCGCTGCAGATCGGCACGGGCCTGCAGAGCATCGTGACGCGCAACAAGCGGCCGATCGACGCCGCCGTGCTCTCGATCACGCGCATGCAGGCAGGCCACGCGGTCAACGCGATCCCGACGACCGCGACGCTCGCGGGGACCGTTCGCACGTTTTCCGTCGACGTGCTCGATCTCATCGAGACGCGCATGAAGGAGATCGTCGCGGCGACGGCGGCCGCGTATCGCTGCAAGGCCGAAGTCAGTTTCGTACGCAACTATCCGCCGACGGTGAACACGCAAGCGGAAACGGACTTCGCACTCGGCGTGATGCGCGATGTCGCCGGCGCGGACAAAGTGAACACGAACGTCGATCCGACGATGGGCGCGGAGGACTTCTCGTACATGCTGATGGAGCGTCCCGGTTGCTATGCGTATATCGGCAATGGACTGGGCGCGCATCGCGATCACGGTCACGGAATCGGACCGTGCATGCTGCATAACAGCAGCTACGATTTCAACGACGATGTACTCACGCTAGGCTCGACGTATTGGGTGCGGCTCGTCGAGAAGTTTCTCGCACGCGTCTGAGGAGGCGACATGTTTTCATCGACGTATCGCGAAGCACGCCAGAGATTTCTCGATACCGCCGCCGCGCGAAAACTCGCTGTCGATACGCGCGTGCTCGAAGGCTTCGATGGTCTGGAAGGCGAGACGCTCGCAACCGATGTCGTTCGCATCGGTCCCAAAGATGCAAAGCGCCTGCTCGTGCTCACGTCCGGCACGCACGGCGTCGAAGGCTTTTGCGGCTCGGGCGCGCAGATCGCGTTGATGCGCGATGAAGTATTGCCGGCGTTGATGGACAAGCTCGACGTCGCAATGCTGCTCGTTCATGCGATCAATCCGTATGGCTTTTCCTATCTGAGCCGCACGACGGAGGGCAATGTCGATCTGAATCGCAACAGCGTGAATTTCGATGCGCCGTTGCCGCAGAATCCCGGCTACGCGGAACTGCACGACTTGCTGATTCCCGCGAGGTGGCCGCCCGACGAAGCGAATATCGCGGCGATTCGCGCGTATATCGGCAGGCATGGACAATGGGCTTATCAGCAAGCGGTCACAACCGGTCAGTACACGCATGCGCAAGGCATGTTCTATGGCGGCGCGGAAACGGCGTGGAGCACGCGCACCATGCGCAATCTGCTCGCGGAATACGGCGAGACGTGCACGGCGATCGGCTGGATCGATTTTCATACGGGACTCGGGCCGAGCGGCTTCGGCGCGAAGATATGCGTCGGCGATGTCGCGCGTGCGCGGCGCTGGTGGGGCGCGGACGTGACGAGTCCGTCGGATGGCACGTCGATCGCGGCCGATGTAGCCGGTCCGTTGCTCGATACGTTGCGGCAGACGTGCGCCCATGCGGCGATCGCATCGATCGCGATCGAGTACGGGACGGTGCCGCTCACCGACATGCTCGACATGCTGCGCGCGGACGTCTGGGTGCGTCATCATCCCGATGCGCCCGACGCATTGAAAGCCGGCATTCGCCGCCAGATTCGCGCGGCCTTCTACATCGACGACGATATCTGGCGCGGCATGATCGCGGGTCAGGCGCGCGCTGCCGTGTTGCAGGCGCTATACGGGTTGTCGCGCGAAGAGGGCGCTTAATGCAGTTCGAGCCACATCGGCTGATGATCCGATGAACGGCTCGACTGATCCGCTTCGCATCCGGCGATGCGCGCCTTCAGGTCTTCGCTCACGAAGATGAAGTCGCATGCGAACGGGCCGTCGGGCCACTGGTCGCGATCGTACAGGCCGACGGTGGCCGCGCGCGGCTCGTTCGGATGCGCGCAAGTCCATGCATCGACGAACGCGGGCGCATCGGCAATCGGTTCGAGCATCGCGCGATACGCCGATCCATCGAACGCGCTGTTGAAGTCGCCGCAGACGATGGCGGACACGGGCCGCGCGGTATCGGCGAACGGGCTCGCCTGACTCTCGGCCTTCGCGGGCTGACGCTCGTGCGCGCACGCTTCGGCGTGAAGCTCGCGCAGACGCGCGACTTGCGCGAGACGTTGCTTCTCCGAATAGAACTCGAGATGCGTGCTGACGATGCGCAACGATCCGACGTCGGTCTCGATGACGGCTTCGAGCGCGACGCGAAGCATCGACGGCTTCGCGGGATCGGCAGGCCACGGCAGCGAATGGCGCAACACCTGGCGCACCGGCAGACGGCTCACGATCGCGTTGCCGAACTGACGGCGCGCGATGCCCGCACCGACCGGCGGAAGATCGGAGCCGATTCCGTCGATGACCGTCGCGCCGGGAATCAGCGCTTCGAGCTCGGCGAACTGGTCGGCGCCGGGGCCGCCTTTGAGTCCGCCGGCCTGCTCGCTTTCGTGAAAGCCGCGCGTCACTTCCTGCAGACAGAGGACGTCGAAGTCGTGCAGGGCTTTCGCCTCGGCGACGATGCGCGCGAGATCGACGCGGCCATCCACGCCGCGTCCCCATTGGATGTTCCAGTCGACGAGTCGCATGGTGAACCTCGACGGTAGCGTCGGATGTTGACGTTCGCTATTCCGGCAGCAAGGCGTGTGCTTGCCCGGCAACGGACGCCGGAACTGCCAAATTCTGAAAATAAGTATTTCTTACCGTAGGCAGCGTGGGCGGCGATACAATCGGCGCCAAAGAACCTCACGTCGTCCGAATCATGAAAGCAAGCATCCGTTTTTCGCTGGCTGCGTTCCTGCTGATATCGAGCAGCATTGCGTGCCACGCTCAGGAAACTCAATCTTCGACGACTCGTTCGCTCACGAAGGAGCAGCAGGCCGCGCTCGACAAACAGGATCAGGACATCGCGCAGGTTGCGTCGCAGATCATCGCGTTGATCGATCAAAACCGGGCGGGCGACGTGTGGGACCAAGCCTCGCCCATCGCAAAGCAGATCATTTCCCGCGACGACTTCATGAAGAAGGTCGCGCGCGACCGTTCGCCGCTCGGCGCGCCGGGACTGCGCATGCCGATGGGCGTCAAGCACTACCGTTATGACGGCACGGGCAACATGCCCGCGGGCGCGTACATCAACATTCTCTTCGACACTCAGTTCGGCCAGGCGAGTCAGTCGTCGCGAGAAATGGTGACCTTCATTCTCGACTCGGACAAGGTCTGGCGTTTCGTCGGCTATTCGGTGCGCTGAAGCCGCGTCACATGTTCGTCCACGACGAGCACCATCCTTTTCCGGCTACCAGCTTGTCGCCGAAGAGCGTGCAACCGCCCCAGGCATCGCTCGCTTTGCCCTGATACAGCGAGCAGTTCGCGCAGGTTTGATCGGCGGCGAAGTTCGGGTACTTCGCTTTGTCCACTTTCGCGGCGTTCTCCTTATAGCCGACGGCGACCGCCGCCGGATCGGATTCGCTTAAGTGCGGCGCATCGGCGCGTGCTCGCGAGAGCCATAGCGCCGTGCCCGCGCCGATGCTGACAACCATGAAGTTGCGGCGGGACGTGTTCATTGTCGTGGACCGGTTGTTCGTATGTGGGATGTCGTCGCGCGCTCTCGGGCGCTAGTCGAACGATACGCCCACGTTGGCGAATCGAACGAGCGGTCGGTTTCCTCGGTCATCGCGCCGCCAACGTCGTTCATTGCATCGCGCTAAACCTTTGCGGGCGCGTGCCGTAAATCAGGCCAGAACGTAGTTGCAATCGTGTGGATCACCCCTGCGGCGCCCCGGCCGCGGATCAATTCGAAGGAGAACAACCGTGAGTGAACTCGACTGGATGATGGCCGGCGTTTATATGGCAGCGCTTGTGTGCGGCACGCTTTTCATGAGCGTCCTCGCGCGCCGCAGCTTGAACAAGGTGGAGGATCGCGGGCACTGAGCATCCCGGAAGCATCGGTGCACGACGTCCCCGTCGCTGGCGAACAGGAAGCGAAGCTCGATGCGTTGCGCTCGGCGCTCGAAGCCGGCGAGCGCTCCGGCCCCGCCAAGCCGCTGGATTTCGATGCCTTCATCGCTCGCAAGCGCAAGTCCGCTCGGTGAGGCAGTGCGTATTCACGCCTGCCGCCGTCCAGGATCTGGACGGCATCTGGGACTACACGTTCGAGAAGTGGGGGCCGGCTCAGGCGGAGCGCTATCTGCGCATGATTCAGGACACAGGCACGGGACTCGGTAAGGGCAGACAACGCAGCCTGTCCGAAGAACACGTTCGGCCCGGTTATCGCAAGGCGCTCGTCGGAATGCACGTGCTTTTCTTCAAGGAGGCCGCGGACACGATCCAGATCCTGCGCGTTCTCCATCAGATGGATTTGCCCGCTCATCTCGGCGAAGCCGAATAGCATTGACGTCAAGAAACAAAACGCGCGCCGTGAGCCGATTCAAACATCGGCCATCCGGCGCGCGTGGACTTCACCTACAGAATTACTGGAACAGCTTGACGGCCTGCGAGAGCGTATTGGTCACGCCCCATGCGAGCGGAATCAGCACGTAGGCCCAGAACACCAGGAGCAACCCCGTGTTCGACGGATGCACTTGCTGAGTTTCGATGCGGTCGTTCATCGCGGATCTCCTCGTTGATTCCTAGATTGCGGTCTGCGCCGACGTGTTCATGTGATGCTTCTCATGCACGCGCGAGACGAGCAGATTGCAGACGAAGCCGATCACCAGCAGCGCCGCCATGATATGCAGCGTCATCGTGTACGCCTCTGCGCCCACGACGCCGTGCGAAACCTGGAACGCGCGCACGTAGTTGACGAGCACCGGACCCGCGACGCCCGCCGCCGCCCACGCGGTGAGAAGCCGGCCGTGAATGCCGCCGACGAAAGCCGTGCCGAACATGTCGGCGAGATACGCGGGAATCGTCGCGAAGCCGCCGCCGTACATCGAAAGGATGATGCCGTACGCCAACACGAAAAGCGCGATATTGCCGGAGCCCGCGAATTGCGGCACAAGGAAATACAGCACCGCGCCGAGCGTGAAGAACACGAAGTACGTATTCTTGCGGCCGATCCAGTCCGACGCCGACGCCCACGCGAATCGCCCGCCCATGTTGAAGAGCGACAGCAGCCCGACGAAGCCCGCCGCCGCGCCCGCCGTGATCGACGCCTTGAAGCTTTCCTGAATCATCACCGACGCCTGGCCGAGCACGCCGATGCCGGCCGTCACGTTCAGGAACAGCACGAGCCACAACAGATAGAACTGCGGCGTCTTCAGCGCCTGATCGATATGCACATGGTTCTTCGTGATCATCTTGTTGGACGTCGCGGGCGGCGTCCAGCCAGCCGGCTTCCAGTCCGCCGGCGGGATGCGGATCGCGAGCGCGCCGATCGTCATCGAGATGAAATAGAGCACGCCGAGCACGAGGAACGTCTCGGCAACGCCCGAGCTCGTCGCGCTCTTGAAGTGGTTCATCAGCGCGACGGAGCCGGGCGCCGCGATCATCGCGCCGCCGCCGAAGCCCATGATCGCCATGCCGGTCGCCATGCCGCGACGGTCCGGAAACCAGCGTATCAGCGTCGAAACCGGCGACACATAGCCGAGCCCGAGCCCGATGCCGCCGATCACGCCATAGCCGAGATACAGCAGCCAGATCTGATGCAGATAGACGCCGAGCGCCGAGACGAGAAAGCCGCCGCCGAAGCAGCAGGCCGCGGTGAACATCGTGCGGCGCGGGCCGACTTTTTCCAGCCACTTGCCCGCGAATGCCGCCGACAAGCCCAGAAACACGATCGCGAGCGAGAAAATCCAGCCGAGCGTGGTCAGCGACCAGTCATCCGGCGCGGACTTCGTGATACCGATAACCTTCGTGAGCGGCGCATTGAACACCGAGAACGCATATGCCTGCCCGATGCACAGATGAACAGCCAGCGCGGCGGGCGGCACCATCCAGCGCGAAAATCCGGGCCGGGCGATAGTCGCCTCCTTGGAAAAGAAATTTGTCGGGCCGTGGGCGGCCCCTTGATTGATTGTGCTGTTCATTGTGGTCTCCGTGGCGCGTCATGCATGCACGTGCGCGCACATCGTTTACTTTGACGTGCCGTCCGGGGTCGCCGGACAGCAGCCCGCCGTGGTCATGCGCTCGGCGATACGGTCCGCATCGCGCGCTCGCAAGGCCATTTCGCGCCGCTCACATGCGATGGAACCACATATAGATGCGACGCTTTGCCACGGTTGGGCATGACCATAGACAACTGCGATGCCCTTTGCAATATGAACACTCGTGCCATAAGCGTTTGCCCGCAGCGTGTCTGTGGTTTGCGCCACGCTCCGCGCGCATTGCGGAGGCGATGACGTCCGCCGATGCCGCTGTACCGCATCGCTACAGAGCGGGGCAGGTGTTCTGAATGTGAACAGGTCCCATCGCCCTCGTACAAACCCTGACGATGTGCCGCGAAACCGCATGACGATGCGGCTCGCGCGGGCGTCGCATCGTGCCGCGCGCGATGGCATGGAACTCGCAAACAGAAGCGACCGGCGCCGGACATCGGCAGTGCCGGCCCGTTCACGTCGACATGCGAGGAGCACATAGAAATGAATCACGCGGAGATGCAGTTCCTGAGCACCGAATATCCGTACAAGAAGCAGTACGGCAACTTCATCGGTGGCAAGTGGGTGCCGCCGACGGGCGGTGAGTATTTCGACAATATTTCGCCGATCACCGGCGAGCCGTTCACGTCGATTCCGCGTTCGCGCGAAGCCGACATCGAAGCCGCGCTCGACGCCGCGCACGCAGCGAAGACGTCGTGGGGCAGAACCTCCGTCACCGATCGCGCGAATCTGCTGCTGAAGCTCGCCGATCGCATGGAGCAGAACCTGTCGCGTCTCGCGCTGGCCGAATCGATCGATAACGGCAAGCCGCTGCGCGAGACGATGGCCGCGGACATTCCGCTCGCGATCGATCACTTCCGCTATTTCGCGAGCGCCGCGCGTTCGCAGGAAGGCGGCATTTCGGAGATCGATCACGATACGGTCGCGTATCACTTCCACGAGCCGCTTGGCGTCGTCGGGCAAATCATTCCGTGGAATTTCCCGATCCTGATGGCCGTGTGGAAGCTCGCGCCCGCGCTCGCGGCCGGCAACTGCGTCGTGCTGAAGCCGGCCGAGCAGACGCCCGCGTCGATTCTCGTGCTGCTCGAAATCATCGAAGACCTCTTGCCGCCGGGCGTGCTCAATGTCGTCAACGGCTTCGGTCTGGAAGCGGGCAAGCCGCTCGCATCGAACAAGCGCATCGCGAAGATCGCTTTCACCGGCGAGACCACGACGGGCCGACTCATCATGCAGTACGCGAGCCAGAACCTCATTCCGGTGACGCTGGAACTGGGCGGCAAGAGCCCGAACATCTTCTTCGAAGACGTGCTCAACGCCGACGACAGCTTCTTCGACAAGGCGCTCGAAGGCTTCACGATGTTCGCGCTGAATCAGGGCGAAGTGTGTACGTGCCCGTCGCGCGCGCTCGTGCAGGAATCGATTTACGAGCGCTTCATGGAACGTGCGCTCAAGCGCGTCGCGGCGATCGCGCAGGGCCATCCGCTCGATACGAAGACGATGATCGGCGCGCAGGCTTCGCAGGAGCAACTGGAGAAGATCCTGTCGTACATCGATCTCGGCAAGCAGGAAGGCGCGCAGTGCCTCTCCGGCGGCGAGCGCAACACCTTCGACGGCGAACTGAAGAACGGCTATTACGTCAAGCCGACGGTCTTCAAAGGCCACAACAAGATGCGTATCTTCCAGGAGGAAATCTTCGGGCCGGTGCTTTCGGTGACGACGTTCAAGACCGAGGAAGAAGCGCTCGAGATCGCGAACGACACGCTGTACGGTCTCGGCGCGGGCGTGTGGACGCGCGACGGCACGCGGGCGTATCGCTTCGGCCGCGCGATTCAGGCGGGACGCGTGTGGACCAACTGTTATCACGCGTATCCGGCGCACGCGGCGTTCGGCGGTTACAAGCAATCGGGCATCGGCCGTGAGAATCACAAGATGATGCTCGACCACTATCAGCAGACGAAGAACATGCTCGTCAGCTATAGCGACAAGCCGCTCGGCTTCTTCTAAAGCGTGTGAGGCCGCCGCTGCTTCCCGCGGCGGCCGATCAAACCGACGGTGACATCATGAGCGAACAGGAAGTGCAGCGCGTGACCGCGACGCCCGCCGCCATCGACTTGATCGAAAGGCTCAAGGCCGAGCATGGCGAGGTGCTGTTTCATCAATCCGGCGGATGCTGCGACGGCAGCGCGCCGATGTGCTTTCCAGTCAGCGAATTCATGGTCGGCGGCTCGGACGTGAAGCTCGGCGCGATCGGCGGCGTGCCGTTCTACATGACCGAATCGCAGTACGAGTACTGGCAGCATACGCAGCTCATCATCGATGCCGTGCCGGGCAATGGCGGCATGTTTTCGCTGGAACGCCCGAGCGGTTTGCGCTTTCTTACGCGCTCGCGTCTGTATAGCGACGAAGAGAACGCGTGGCTCGACAGGCATCCGGTCGAGCACGTGAGCTGAGCGTCATTTCCAGCGCGGCGCGCGCTTTTCGATGAAGGCTTGCGTGCCTTCGAGCGTGGCGTCGTCCATCATGTTGCAGGCCATCGTTTCCGATGCGAGCGCGTATGCCGCTTCGATGCCGGTTTCGAGTTGCCGATAGAACAAGCCCTTGCCCGCCGCGACCGCTTCGCGCGGCTTGGCGGCGATGGTCGCGGCGAGCGTGCGCACGGTATCGTCGAGTTCGCCAGGCGATGCGACGCGATTCACGAGGCCGCGTTCGCGCGCGGTGGCCGCATCGATGAACTCGCCGGTGACGAGCATTTCGAACGCGGCCTTGCGCGATACGTTGCGAGACAGCGCCACGCTCGGCGTCGCGCAAAAGAGCCCGAGATTCACGCCCGATACCGCGAAACGCGCTTCGCTCGATGCGACCGCGAGATCGCACATCGCGACGAGCTGACAACCCGCCGCCGTCGCGATGCCTTGCACGCGCGCGATAACGGGCTGCGGCATGCGCTGGATCGTCAGCATGATGCGCGAGCAGTGCGCGAAAAGCTCGCGATAATAATCGAGCGCGGGCTCCGCACGCATCTCTTTGAGATCGTGCCCGGCGCAAAACGCGCGGCCTTCTCCTGCGAGCACGACCACGCGCGCATCTGATTCGGCGATGTCCTTCAATGCGCGTTCGAGCGCTTCGAGCATCGATTCAGATAAGGCATTGAACGCATCGGGCCGATTCAGCGTGAGCCTGACGGCACCCTTGATGTCATACGCATCGCGTTCGATCAGAACGAGTTCGCTCATTGTCGTGGTCTCCATCAGACGTCGATCGCGGTGACGGACCCCGCGCGCTTGCGCAACTCGAACTTCTGGATCTTTCCCGTCGATGTCTTCGGCAGTTCGCAGAACTCGATCGCGCGCGGCACCTTGAAGCCGGCGAGATGCTTCTTGCAATGCGCGATCAACTCTTCCGCGCTCGCGTGCGCGCCGCTTTTCAATTCGACGAAAGCGCAGGGCGTCTCGCCCCAGCGCGTATCGGGCTTCGCGACGACCGCGACGGCAAGCACCGCCGGATGCCGGTACAGCACGTCCTCCACTTCGATGCTCGATATGTTCTCGCCGCCCGAGATGATGATGTCCTTGCTGCGATCCTTGATGCGTACATAGCCGTCCGGATACGCGACGGCGAGATCGCCGGTATGGAACCAGCCGCCGCGAAACGCTTCTTCGGTCGCGGCCGCGTTCTTCAGATAACCCTTCATCGCGATGTTGCCGCGGAACATGATCTCGCCGATGGTCTCGCCATCGGAAGGCACGAGTTCCATCGATATCGGATCGCGCACCGTGACCGCATCCTGCAAGTGATAGCGCACGCCTTGCCGCGCATTCATTCGCGCGCGCTCGCCGATATCGAGCGCGCTCCATGCGGCCTGCTGCGGGCAGACCGTGGCCGGGCCATAAACTTCCGTGAGCCCGTACACATGCGTCAGTTCGAAGCCCATGCGCTCCATGCCTTCGATCATCGCGGCGGGCGGCGCGGCGCCCGCGACCATCGCATGGACTTTCTGATCGAAGCCGGTCTTCATGTCGTCGGGCGCGTTGACGAGCAGGTTCTGCACGATCGGCGCGCCGCAATAATGCGTGACGCGCTCGCTGCGAATCAGATCGAAGATGGTCTTCGCATCGACGCGGCGCAGGCACACGTTCACGCCCGCGCGCGCGGCGACGGTCCACGGAAAGCACCAGCCGTTGCAATGGAACATGGGCAGCGTCCACAAGTACACGGCATGCTTCGGCATGTCCCATTCGAGGATATTGCTCACCGCATTCGTATACGCGCCGCGATGGTGATACACGACGCCCTTCGGATTGCCTGTCGTGCCCGACGTGTAATTCAGACAGATTGCGTTCCACTCGTCGGATGGCGGCGACCATTCGTATGCGGGATCGCCGCTCGCGAGCAGCGCTTCGTATTCGATTTCGCCGATGCGCTCGCCCGCGCCCGCGTATTGCGGATCGTCGACATCGATGACCAGCACGTCCTGCGGCACGTCTTTCAGCGCGCGGCGCATCACGTCCGAGAACTCGCGATCGACGAGCACCGCCTTCGCTTCGCCGTGCGTGAGCATGAACGCGAGCGTGGCGGCGTCGAGCCGCGTGTTGAGCGTGTTGAGCACGGCGCCCGTCATCGGCACGCCGAAGTGCGCTTCGACCATTTCGGGCGTGTTCGGCAGCATCGCGGCGACGGTATCGCCGAGGCCGATGCCGCGTGCCGCCAGCGCCGATGCGAGCCGCCGCGTGCGCGCGTAGGTGTCGGCCCAGTTGCGCCGGACATCGCCGTGCACGATAGCGGGAAGCGTCGGATATACGGACGCCGCGCGCTCGATGAACATGAGTGGCGTCAGCGCCGCGTAGTTGGCGGCAGTTTTGGGAAGGCCATCGTCGTACATGCTGGCGGTCATGATTGTCTCCTCGGGCGCGAATCTATCGGATGGCGTCAGTGTCGCTCACGTTTCTTAGAAGATCGTTATCACGCGCGCAACTTACGTTAGCCTGACGCTCCGACTCATGGTTTGCCCTGATCAGCCGAGATCGTCGAGCTTGACTTCGAAGCCCCGCTTCACGCCCGGGCGCGCGAAAAGCGCCTCATACCAGCGCTTGACGTTAGGGTAATCATCGAGCGAAACCTGATGACGTTCATGCCGCCACGCCCAGCCGAGAATCGCGAAATCCGCGACGGACATATCGCCCGCGACGCATTCCACTTGCGCGAGGCGCTTGTCGAGCACGCCGTACAGGCGGCGCGTTTCGTCGGAATAGCGCTTTAAACCATAACGCCGGTCGCTTTCCGCTTCGACCATGCGGAAGTGATGCACCTGTCCCGGCATCGGGCCGAAGCCGCCCATCTGCCACATCAGCCATTCGAGCACGGGCACGCGATCGCGCAAACTCGCGGGCAGAAACTTGCCCGTCTTCTCGCCGAGATAGAGCAGGATCGCGCCGGACTCGAACACGCTGATCGGCTGGCCGTCGGGTCCGTCCGGATCGACGATCGCCGGAATGCGATTGTTCGGGCTGATGCGCAGAAACTCAGGCGTATGCTGCTCGCCCTTCGTGATGTTCACCGTTTTCACGGTGTACGGCAGTTGCATTTCCTCCAGCGCGACGCTGATCTTGCGTCCGTTGGGCGTGTTCCAGGTATGCAGTTCGATGGTCATGGCAATCCGTCCCGTTCAGGTCAATGCAGGCGAGACGTGACGCGCGAAGCCCGGACGCTGCGTGATGCCCACATACCAGCGTTCGAGTTCGGGAAGCGCGGGGCGAACCAGCTCCGCGATGCCGAACCAGCGGCGCGCATACGCGGCGACGACGAGATCGGCGAGCGTGAACGTGTTGCCTTCGAGATAGTCGCGGCCCTTCAGATGCGCATCGATAACGCGCCAGAGCTTTTCCACCTCGCTCGCGGCGGCAGCGAGTTGCTGCGCATCGCGATCCGCGGCGCTCGTGCGGATATAGCCCCAGAAAACCGGACGTTCGGCGGGCTGCAGGGTCGAAAGCGTCCAGTCGAGCCAGCGGTCCGCGCTCGCGCGCACTTTCGGCTCGGCGGGATAGAGCGTGCTGGCACCGCCGTATTGCATCGCGAGATAGCGAATGACCGAGTTCGACTCCCACAGCACGAAGTCGCCGTCGACGAGCGTGGGCACGCGGCCCATCGGGTTCATCGCGAGATAGTCGGGCTCGTTGTTGCGCCCGAATTGCAGGCCCGCGTCGATGCGCTCGTACGCGAGCCCCAGTTCATCGCAGCACCACAGCACTTTCTGCACATTGACCGAGTTGGCCCGGCCCCAGATCGTCAGCATTCGATGTCTTCCTCCGTACTTGTCGAAGGATCCATCTTAGCTGTGTTTCGCGTTTTGCCTCAGTCGATGTGCGCCGCGAAACCGGTCTTTCCGGCTGCGAGTTCGTCGCGCAGCGTGAGCTGAGGAATCGCGTAGTCGCCGTGATTCTGCTTGCGGAATGCAATGGGCGCATCGTCCCAGAGACCGTCGAGACGCCGGCCGAGCGCATCGTATGTGGCTTGCAGGCGCGCTTCATCCATGCGATGCGTTTCATAGAGAACGAACGGCGGCAGCACATCGAAGCCTGGATAAAAAAGCATGCCGTGCTGGATGTGAAAGAGAATATCGTCGATGGGTCCGTTGATGCCGCGCGGACTGTAATGCGATTCCCAACCGCCCGTCGTGACGACGATCATCGCGCGCTTGCCCGCCATCAGACCTTCGCCGTAGCGGTCGCCCCAGTGCGTGTCCGAATGCTCGCCGACGCCGTAGCCGAAGCCGTACGCATAGACGCGCTCGACCCAGCCCTTCATGATCGCGGGCATCGAGAACCACCACATCGGAAATTGCAGGATCAGCGCGTCGGCCCAGCGCAGCTTGTCCTGCTCCAGCTCGATGTCGCGGCTTTGCAGGCCGTTTTCGAACGCGTGCTTCGAATCGAGGCTCGCGTGAAACGGCGTATCGGCCTTGCGGTCGCGCACGTCGTTCGCATCGAGCGGCGCCTTCCAGTTCATTGCATACAGGTCGGAGACTTGCACGCTATGGCCGTTCGCGCGCAAACGCTCTACGGTGAAATCATTGATGGCGCCGTTCAGCGAGCGGCGTTCCGGATGGGCATACACGATCAGCACATTCATGAGGCTTTCTCCACTTCGTTTCTGGAATGGAGACCAGCTTAAGAGCCTCTCGGGTATATTGGAAATGAATATCTGAAATTGCAGGAATTTCCATGACTAATACCTTGAGAAGGCTCGATCTGAACTTGCTTCTCACGCTCGACGTTTTGCTTGCCGAACAGAACGTCACGCGTGCAGCCGAGCGCCTTCATTTTTCGCAACCTTCCGTGAGCGTGCATCTGTCGAAGCTGCGCGACATCTTCGGCGATCCTCTGCTGTTGCCCGGCCCGCGTGGCATGCGCCCGACAGCGCGAGCGGAAAGTCTGCGGGAGCCGTTGCGCGAAGCGCTGGCATCGCTCGAACGCGCGGTGTCGCCGGAAGCCGCGTTCGATCCCGCCATCGCCGACAACACATGGCGCATCGCCGCCACTGACTACAGCGAATCGACCGTGCTGCTGCCTGCGTTGAGCGGCTTGCGCGCCGCCGCGCCGCACACGCGGATCGCCGTGCTGGAGATGTTGCCGCCGCGTCTTGCGAAGCAGGCGGAGAACGGCGAGATCGATCTCGCGTTTCACATCACATCGCCCGAGATGGCCAATTTTCATCAGCAAGCGCTCTTCACGGAAAGCTATGTGCTCGTGGGACGCAAGGATCATCCGCGATTGAAGCGGCGTCCGACGCTCGCGCAGTTCTGCGCACTGGAGCATGTGATCGTGTCGCCCGATGGCGGCGGATTCTTCGGCCCGACGGATGACACGCTCGCAACGTTCGGCATGAAGCGGCACGTCGCGCTGTCGGTGCCGCACTTCCTCTTCGTGCGCTCCGTGCTCGCGACGACCGATCTGGTTTCGATGCAACCGGCGAGGCTCGCGAAGCGCTGGCCGGAGTTGCGCATCGTCGCGCCGCCCGTCGACGTGCCCGGCTACGAGATGTCGATGTACTGGCATGAACGCGTGCATCGCGATCCTGCGCATCGATGGCTGCGTGAGTTCATCGCGCAAGCTGTTTGAAAGAATGACGCTGCATTGATGATCTTTTCGCATGATCGTCTTTATCGTTATTACTGATTCAGTGCTCGAAAGGCGAGTGCTACTGTTTGTCGGCAAATCCTTAATTGCTGCATGTGTCATGTGTCTGGCTGGCGTCGCTCCACGATCGAATACACAGAGGAGACTGATGATGTCAAAGCGCAAGACGTGGCGGGGAATGAGTACCGTCATTGCAACGGGTACGGCGATGGCGGCCTTGAGTCTCACGGTCACGGCGCACGCGGCAGGGGAGCCGATCAAGATCGGCGTCATCAGCGAAGAGTCCGCGGTGGCGGGCGCTTCGATCAGCAAGGCCGCGCAACTCGCAGCGGAGGAGATCAACGCGAAGGGCGGTGTCGATGGCCGGCAAATCCAGATCATCGCGTATGACGATCACTCGTCGGCATCGGACGGCGTGCGTGCCTTTCAGCGCGCCGCGAGTCAGGACAAGGTAGTCGCGATCATCGGCAGCTACATCAGCGAAGTCGCGCTCGCGATGGAGCCATGGTCCGCGCGCCTGAAGATGCCTTTCATCACGCCGGGCGCGGCGAGCAACGAAATCTCGAAGCGCGTGCATGACGACTACGATCACTACAAGTACACCTTCCACGGCTGGATGACGTCTGCGTTCATCGCGCAATCGATCTGCGATTTCTCGCATGACGTGCTTGTCGGCGAGTTCAAGATGAAGACGACCGTCGTGATGAGCGAGGACGCCGCGTGGACCAAGCCGCTCGACGAGCGCTACCTCGAGTGCCTGCCGAAAGCGGGCCTCAAGGTGCTGGATCACATCCGCTTCAATCCGGACACGTCGGACTTCACGCCGATCTTCAATCAGATCGAAGCGAAGCATCCGGACACGATCACGACGGGCATCAGCCATGTCGGCGTGCAGCCGACCGTCCAGTGGCACGATCAGCAAGTGCCGATTCCGATGTCGGGGCAAAGCTCGCAAGCGACGACCACGAGCTTCTGGAAGGACACCAACGGCGCGACCGAAGGTGTGATCACCGCATCGGCGGCGGCGCCGGGCGTCGCGTTGACGCCGAAGACCGTGCCCTTCGTCGAGTCGTATCAGAAGCACTTTGCCGGCGTATCGCCCGCGTATGACGGCTTCACGAGCTATGACCTCGTGTACATCATCGCGGATGCGATTCATCGCAATCAAGGCTCGACCGATCCCGACAAGATGGTCGATGCGCTCGAAAAGACCGACTATGTCGGCACCATCGGACGCTGGCAGTTCTACGGCAAGAACGATCAGTTCACGCACGCGTTGAAGTACGGCGAAGGCTATATCACCGGCATCAACCTGCAATGGCAGAACGGCAAGCAAGTGGCGATATGGCCGAAGTCGGTGGCGAACGCAAAGGTCAAGTTTCCGGCCTTCGTGAAGGTGCAGGCAGCCGCGAACTAAGCGCGTTTGCGTCGTCGCGACGCGCGTGCGCTGCCGATAGCGCGCGCCTTGCGGCGCATGTTGCGGGGACCGGTTCCACGTTGGCATCGACATGGAAGACATAAAGGGCCGCTATGTTGCCACTGCAAATACTCATCGATGGCTTCGCGATCAGCTCGCTCTACGCGCTCGGCGCGATCGGCTTCACGCTGATATTCGGCGTATCCGGCGTGCTCAATCTCGCGCATGGCGGCGTGATGCTGGTATCCGCGCTGCTCGGCTGGGCGCTCGCGGGCGAAGCCGGATTGGGCACCTATCTCGGCACGCCGCTCGGCGTGGTCTGCGGGATGATTGCCGCATACGTCACCTATTTCATGGTGGTGCGGCCCATTCAACGCTCGACTGCGATTCCGCGTGAAGAGAAAGAGATCTTCGTGCTCACGGGCACGCTGCTCTGGGGCATCATGATCCAGCAGGGCATGGCGTATCTCTTCTCCGATAACCCCATCACGATGCGTCCGCTGATTCCCGGCGTCGCGAGCGTCGCGGGCGTGCGCGTGCCCTATAACGAGATCATGATCGCGGTCGTGTGCTGGGTCGTGATCGGATTGCTGTGGCTCTTCGTGAATCGCACGAAGGCGGGCAAGGCGCTGCTCGCGGCGTCGATGAATCCGCGCGGTCTCACGCTGCTCGGCTTCGAGCTGTCGAATATCTATCTGCTTGCGTGGACCATCTACGGTGTGCTCGCGGGCATCGCGGGCGTGCTGCTCGCATCGTTCCTTGGCGTGAGCACGAACAACACCGGACAGCTCACGGCGAGCGCGTTTTCCATCGTCGTGCTCGGCGGCCTGGGCAGCGTGTCGGGCTCGTTGATGGCCGCGTATGTCGTGGGTTATCTGGAGACCGTCACGGCGTACCTCATCTCGCCGACGCTGCGGCCATTGCCCGCGCTGCTGCTGCTCGTGCTCGTCGTATATGTGCGGCCGCAAGGCTTTCTCGGACGGCGCTAATCATGAAAGACATCGTTCGTTCGCGCTTGATCTGGTCCGCGGTCCTGCTCGCGATCGTCGCCGCGACGCTGCCGTGGTGGCTCACCGGGTATATCCTCGGCGTGCTGACGGTCGCGTATTACTTCGGCGTCTTCGCGATGTCGTGGGACTTGCTCTTCGGCTTCGCGGGCGAAGTCAATTTCGGACCGACGTTCCTGATCGGGCTCGGAGCGTATTCCGCCGCGATACTGAACGCGCACGCCGCCGCGCCGATACCGGTATGCGTGATGGCCGGCGGCCTCGTCGCTCTCGTCGGCGGCCTGCTGCTCGCCGTGCCCGCATTGCGATTGCGCGGACCGTACTTCGGTCTCGTCACGCTCGTCGCGGTGTTGCTGCTGCAGAACGCGATCGTGATCTTCGCGGGCGTCACCGGCGGCGAGATCGGCATGATGGTGCCCGACGTGATGTCCGTCGATGCGAGCCACAACTACTGGATCGCGCTCGCGTTCCTCATCGTCTGCGCGATCATTCTGTTCGGCTTGTCGCGCTCGGCCATCGGTCTCATTCTGCAGGCGAGCGGGCAGGATACCGTCGGCGCGCAGGCGCTCGGCTTCAACGTCGTGAAGCACAAGCTCGCGGCGTTCTGCATCAGCGCGGTGTTCTCAGGCGTCGCGGGCGCGATGCTCGTGTTCTATCAGGGCACGGCGTCGGTGAGCACGGTGGTCGATATCGGCATCGGCGTGCAGATCATCATCGCGGCTGTGCTCGGCGGCCGGCGCACGATACTCGGCGCGGTGCTCGGCTCGATCTTTCTCATCGTCGCGGGCGAATTCCTGCGTCCGCTCGGGCAGATCAATACGTTCGTGGTCGCGGCTGTCGCGCTCGCGGTCATCCTGTTCTTTCCCGATGGATTGCTCGGCAACATCCTGCGTGTGAGGGAGCGCGAATGAGCGATACACCTTTGCTTTCGGTGCGCGGCCTCACGAAGCGCTTCGGCGGTCTCGTCGCGGTGAAGGACATCGGCTTCGATATCGAGCCCGGCGAGATACTCGGCCTCATCGGTCCGAACGGTTCCGGCAAGTCGACGGTGATGAAGCTCATCATGGGCATCGAGCGGCCCAACGCGGGATCGATCAAGGTCGATGGCGTCGAGATGGCCGGATGGCTGCCGCATCGAATCGCGCGCGCGGGCGTGGGCATCGTGTTCCAGCATTCGCGGCCGCTGCATCGGCAGACAGTGCTCGAACACATCAAGCTCGCGCTACTGCCCGATTCGCTCGTGAAGCTCGCCGCCGATCCGCATGTGAATCGCCGCGCACGCGAGATCGCGGAGCGCGTCGGACTCGGCAAGGTGATGCATCGTCATCCGGCGACGCTGCCCTTCGCCGATCTGCGTCGCATGGAGATGGCGAAGGCGATCGCACGCGATCCGCGTGTCGTGCTCGTCGACGAGCCTTTCGCGGGTCTCACCGCCGCCGAATCGGAAGCGTTCTCCGAACTGATTCGCGGCTTTCGCGCGGAAGGGCGCGCGGTGCTGCTCGTCGATCACAACGTGAAGAGTCTCGCGGCGCTCGCGGATCGCGTGCTTGCGATGTATCTCGGCGAGTACGTCGCGGAAGGCACCGCCGAAGAAGTGATGCAGAACGAGACCGTGCGGCGCGTCTATCTCGGCGGCAAGATCGAGGCACGCGAGCGTGGCGCGGAAGTCGTGAGCAACAAGCCGTCGATTCTTCAGGTCGAGAGTGTCGGCGTGTTGTACGGCAAGGCGCGCGCGCTCGATAGCGTGGACATGCATGTGCGCGAAGGCGAATTCGTGTCGGTCGTCGGATTGAACGGCGCGGGCAAGACGACGCTCTTCAATGCGATTTCCGGACTCGTGGCGTATCACGGAACCATTCGCTACGGCTCGCGCGATTTGAAAGGCATGAGCGGCGCGGCGATCGCGCGTGGCGGCATCGTGCAGTGCCCGGAGACGCGCGAGCTGTTCGGCGACATGACCGTGCGCGAGAATCTCGATCTCGGCGGCTATCATCTTTCCGACAAGATGCGCGCCGATCAGCTCAAGTGGCTCTTCGAACTCTTTCCGATACTCGAATCGCGTCAGGCGCAGACCGCGCGCACGTTATCGGGCGGCGAGCAGCAGATGCTCGCGATCGCACGCGCGCTGATGATGCAGCCGAAGCTCCTCATCCTCGATGAGCCGACGCTCGGCCTCGCGCCGGTGATTCTCGAGCAACTGTCGAAGGCGATGGAACGGCTGCAGAAGACCACGCCGATCACCGTGCTGCTGGGCGAGCAGAACGTGACGTTCGCGTTGCCCCATGCGGACCGCGTGTATGTGCTCGAACATGCGCGCATCGTGTGGGAGGGCAGTCCGTCGCGCTTCGAGAAGGAGATGGGACGAGGCTTTCTCGAAGCGGTGCGGTCGGAGGCAGCGCAAATTGCGCAGGCGAAAGTTTGAAGCGTAGCGCGCGCAACTAAACACGCGCGCCTTGTTGCCTAAAACGCCACACGTATTGCACCGAATGGGCATCGCGTCATTTGATGTGTTAAAAAACCGCGAGCTTTCGATGCGTCGCGCCAAGCTGCTTTAGCCAAGACAGTTATCTGAAAGGCGACGCGTCGAAGCCATGAAAAACGGCTAACGAATACGCGCTCCCAATACATCATGAAGACATTCACATCGCGTGCCATCGCGGGCATCGGCGCGTCGGTCGTCGCGCTCGCGTGTCAATCCGCATTCGCGCAAAGCTCGGTCACGCTGTACGGCGTCGCCGATGTCAGCGTGCGTTACCTCACGAACGCCAACGCCAACAACGACGGCAAGCTGTTCATGACGAACGGCGCCATTACCAATAGCCGCATCGGCTTCAAAGGCGTCGAAGATCTCGGTGGCGGCCTGAAAGCGATCTTCCAGCTGGAAAGCGGCGTGGAACTGGAAAACGGCCAATACTCCGACAGCGCTCGCGCATTCAATCGCGCGGCTTTCGTCGGCCTGTCGAATCCATATGGCACGCTGACGCTCGGCCGTCAGAAGACGCCGCTCTTCGACATGCTCGGTGACGTCTACGATCCGCTCACGGTCGGCAATTACTTCGAGAACGCATGGTTGCCGGTTGCGTTGGGCGCGGGTCTCTATGCGGATAACGCCGTCAAGTACAACGGCACGTTCGCGGGCCTCACGATCGGCGCGATGTACTCGTTCGGCACGAACTATACGTCGACGGGCGCGGGCGGCTTCTCGGGCCAGGTTCCGGGTCATATGGGCGCGGGCAACATGTACGGCTTCACGGCGTCGTATGCGATGGGCCCGCTGTCCATCGGCGGCGGCTATCAGCAGAACAGCGACAACGCCGCGAACAAGCAGAAGATCTGGAACGCGAACGCGGTCTATGCGATCGGCGCGGCGAAGCTCTATGTCGGCTATCTGCATTCGACCGATGACACCGGCTTCGTCGACAGCATCCTGCAACAGCGTGGCCTCGTATCGGGCACGGATATTTTGAAAGGCTCGGGCCGTCGCGACGATGGCCCGTTCGCGGGCGTCACCTATCAGGTCACGCCGGCGCTGTTGCTCACGGGCGCGTTCTACTACGACCACATGAAGAACGCGGCCATCGGCGGCGGCGCGACGGGCAGCGGCAATCGCTATACGGGCGTCGCGCTGGCGGAGTACGCGCTGTCGAAGCGCACGGAAGTCTACGGCACCGTGGACTTCAACAAGGTGACGGGCGCGGCGGATGTCGAACTGCCGGGCCGCTCGAATCAGACCGGCGTGTCGATCGGCTTGCGCAACATCTTCTGATGACGCTTCAGCGCACGCGCAATGTATAGCGCGTGCGCTGACGATACACGTCGCCGGGCCGCAAGACAGCGCGCTCGCTGTCTTGCATGTTGATCTCGTTGGGAAAGCCGCCCGCTTCCAGGCACAGTCCCGCCTGCTTGCGATAACGCGAACCGCCGCGCGCGGGCACATCTTCCAGATAATTCCCCGAGTAGAACTGCAAGCCGCGCGCATCGGTCGACACGCTCAGTTCGCGTCCGCTCGATGGATCGAACAGCACAGCGACCGTGCGCGGTTCGTTCGCTTGGTCGCTCAACACGTAGCAATGATCGAAGCCGCCCGCGATCGCGAGTTGCGGATGAACCGCATCGAGACGCGTACCGATCGATGCAGGCGCGCGCAAATCGAACGCGCTGTCCCCGACGCTCTCGCGCGCGATTGGAATCGAGGTCGCATCGATTGCGAAGTACGTATCCGATGCAATCGATATCTCATGGTCGCGAATGCTCGCGCCGTCGTTCAAATTGAAGTACGCGTGATTGGTCAGGTTGATGGGCGTCGGCGCATCGGTGCGAGCTTCGTAATCGATCGATAACGTGCCGTCGTCATCGAGCGCATAGCGCACGGTCACATCCACATTGCCGGGAAAGCCAGAAGCGCCCGCAGGCGATTGCAGCGTCATGACGAGCGCGCCGTTCGCCGCCTGCACACGCCACATCTGCCGATGAAAACCCGCCGAGCCGCCATGCAGAAGATTCGCGCCTTCGTTGCGCTCCGCCTGATGCGCGATGCCATCGAGCACGAAGCGCGCATCGCGGATGCGATTCGCCCAGCGCCCGATGATCGCGCCCATGAACGCGCTGCCGTTGCGGTAATCGTCGGGCATGTCGTGACCGAGCAGGACATTGGCGAGATGTCCATCGCGATCGGGCGCGAGCCATGAAACGAGCGTCGCGCCGAGGTCGCTGATATCGACAGACATGCCCGATGCATTGCGCAACGTGTAGAGATTCGCGTCGCCCCAGGGGCGAACGTCGATGGAAGAAGAGGTCGTCATGCGCGAGATCATCTCATGGCCGCGCCGCGACTTCATCGAGATGCAACAGTAAGTCCGCTGGATCTTCATACACGCGCAACGCGCCGGAGCGCTCGAGTTCATCGCTGCCATAACCGCCCGACAGCAAGCCGACGCCGAGCGAGCGGCAACGGCGCGCGGCCAGCATGTCCCAGATGCTGTCGCCGACGACGACCGTATGCTCGATCGGCACGTTCAGACGCTCGGCGGCGGCGAGGAACAGATCCGGATCGGGCTTTGCGTACTTCACCATGTCGCGCGTAACGACCACTTGCTTCGACGGATCGACGCCCAATGCTTCGAGATTGACCTGCGCGGTTTCTATGCGCCCGCTCGTCGCGATGGCCCAGCGCGTGCCGGCGTTCGTCAACGCCTGCAGCAATTCGCGCGCGCCGGGCAGCGGACACACCTGCGCGCGCAGCCGCTTGTACGCCTCCGCATGCAACTGACGCAGCCGCTCGACGCGATCCGCGCTGATCTCGCCGTGCGTCTCGCGCAGTAACTGATTGGTGAAGAGTCCGCCGCTCATGCCGATCTTGCGGTGAATGCGCCACACCGACAACTCGATGCCCTCGGCGTCGAGCGCTTCTTTCCACGCGAGCACATGTTGATAGACGCTGTCGACGAGCGTGCCGTCGAGGTCGAATAGAAATGATGTTTCGATGCGCATGGTCTGCTCCCTTTGATCGAGTTCGGGCGTGTCGTATCGCTTCATCATACGCACGATCGGGCGAACAGGCTGTTCCAGGTGCGATAATGGATGTTTGCGCCGCGAGCCGGTTATACCGCGGAATCGCCGCATGAAGTCCCTGAATTTTGCATCAATTACGCATCACGGAGCCTATCTTGACCCGCATCGACAATCCCTCCCGCGATCAGGAGGCAGGCGTGGCCGACTCCACGCAAGACACGACCCGCATCGACGATACGCGCATCGGCGCGGTGCGTCCGCTGATCTCGCCCGCGTTGCTGCTCGATGAACTGCCGGTCACGCCCGGCGTGCAGACCCTCGTCGAGGAAAGCCGCGCGGCCATTGCGAATATTCTGCATGGCCGCGATGACAGGCTCGTCGTCGTCATCGGTCCGTGTTCCATCCACGATCACGATCAGGCGATGGAATACGCAGAGCGTCTGAAGAAAGTGGCGTACGAACTGCGTAACGATCTCTTCATCGTGATGCGCGTGTACTTCGAAAAGCCGCGCACGACGGTAGGCTGGAAGGGCTATATCAACGATCCGCGTCTCGATGGCAGCTTCCGCATCAACGAAGGACTGCGCCGCGCGCGCGAACTGCTTCTCGACATCAGCGGCCTCGGTCTGCCCACCGCGACCGAGTTCCTCGATCTGCTCAGCCCGCAATACATCGCCGATCTCATCGCGTGGGGCGCGATCGGCGCGCGCACGACGGAGAGCCAGAGTCATCGTCAGCTTGCGTCGGGGCTTTCTTGTCCAATCGGCTTCAAGAACGGCACCGATGGCGGCGTGCAGGTTGCCGCCGACGCAATCGTCGCGGCGCGCGCGAGCCACGCGTTCATGGGCATGACAAAGATGGGCATGGCGGCGATCTTCGAGACGCGCGGAAACGACGACTGCCACGTCATTCTGCGCGGCGGCAAGAAGGGGCCGAACTACGACGCCGAAAGCGTCGCGGCGGCGTGCGGCGCGCTCTCCAAGCTCGGCCAGCGCGAACAGGTGATGATCGATTGCTCGCACGCCAACTCGAACAAGTCGCATCTGCGTCAGGTCGATGTCGCGCAGGACATCGCGCGGCAACTGGAGGCGGGCGAACGGCGCATTACCGGCGTGATGATCGAGAGTCATCTGGAAGAGGGCCGTCAGGATCAGAAGCCGGGCGTGCCGCTCAAGCACGGCGTATCGATCACCGATGCATGCCTTGGCTGGACGCAAAGCGAACCTGTGCTCGAACTGCTCGCTCAAGCAGTGAGAAAACGCCGCGCGGGCTGATGACAAGAAGCGTGGGCGCGGCAAGGGAAGCGTTTCCGTTCGCCGCATTCACGGCGACGACGGGCGATGCATCGGAGTTCGATGATCGCGTGATGTGACAAGCCCCTACCGCGCCACCGCCGCATTCAGCGCATTGAGCAACGCCAGCGGATCGAATGGCTTCTTCAACTGAATCGACTTCGGCAATGCGCGACGCTCGTCCTCGCTGAGCGCGAGGTCGTAGCCCGTCACGAACACGACGCCCAGTCCCGGCGTTTTGCGGCACGCCGCGATAGCCAGTTCCACGCCGGACTGCCCGGCAAGATCCACATCCGTCAGCAGCAATTCGAAGCGATGCTCGCGCATGAGCGCCAGCGCTTCATCGACGCTGCCCGCTTCCGTCAGATCCAGCCCGAAGGTGCGCAGCAATTCGGCGGTGCTATCGCGCACGAGTTCGTTGTCTTCGACGAACAGCACGCGCATTCGCGAGAGCGCATCGTTTTGCGCGACGCTCGGCACGCTGACATCGGCGCTGGCAGGCGCGCCCGCCGATGCCCTCATGCGTTGTCCCAGAACCTGCCGCACCTTGCGCGCCAAAGCCTCATGCGTATAAGGCTTGCTCAGCAGATCGATGCCTTCGTCGAGCCGCCCCGCATGCACGATCGCGTTGTCCGTATAGCCCGACGTGAACAGCACCGCGATACCCGGCACGCGTTCACGCGCCTTGCGCGCCATTTCGTTGCTGCGCAGCGGGCCGGGCATCACGACATCGGTGAAGAGCAGATCGACGGGCACGCCGCTTTCGACGATCGCCAGCGCGCTCTGCGCGTCCTTTGCCCGCAGTACGCGATAGCCCAGATCCGCGAGCATCTCGACGACGGTCGCGCGCACTTCCTCATCGTCCTCGACGACGAGAATGGTCTCGCTGCCGCCCTTGGCCGGACCGGCATCGATGGTCGTTTCGATATCCTCTTCCTCGCGCGCGCGCGGCAGATAGATACGCACCGTCGTACCGTGCCCTTGCTCGCTGTACACCTTCACGTGGCCGCCGGACTGCTTGACGAAGCCGTACACCATCGAAAGGCCGAGGCCCGTGCCTTGTCCTTCGCGCTTGGTCGTGAAGAACGGTTCGAACGCGCGTTCCTGCACTTCGGGCGACATGCCCGAACCGGTGTCGGTCACGGCGACCATCACGTACTGGCCGGGCGCGACGTCGGCGTTGCGCATCGCGTAGGTTTCGTCGAGCGATGCATTGCCGGCTTCGATCGTGAGCTTGCCGTGACCGTTCATCGCGTCGCGTGCGTTGATCGCGAGATTGAGCAGCGCGTTCTCGACCTGGAATGGATCGACGAGCGTATTCCACAATCCGCCCGACACGATGGTTTCGATCTCGATGCCATCGCCGAGCGCACGGCGGAACATGTCGTCGAGGCCGCGCACGAAGCGGCCCAGATTCACGACCTTCGGCGCGAGCGGCTGGCGTCGGCCGAACGCGAGCAATTGCGACGCGAGATTCGCGCCGCGCGCGACGCCCGCGAGCGCGCTTCGCACGCGCTGCTCGGGCTTGTCCTGTCCGGCGACGTCTTTCGCGAGCAATTGCAGATTGCCGCCGATCACCTGCAGCAGATTGTTGAAGTCGTGCGCGACGCCGCCCGTCAGCTTGCCGATGGCTTCCATCTTTTGCGCCATGCGCAGCGCTTCTTCGGCGTGGCGCAGCGCGTCGGCGGTTTCGCGGTCGGATGTGACGTCGCGGCCCACGCCATGAATGCGCCGCGTGGCCGGATCGAGCGATACGGTCCACGCGATCCAGCGCCAGCCGCCGTCCGAACGGTTCATCCGGCATTCGTAGCGCACCGGCAAGCCGTTCGCGCGCAGCTTGCCGAGTTCCTCGGCGGCGGCGGACGCGTCGTCGGGATGAAGGAGGTCCATCACCGTGTGCGAATGCAGGCGCTGCGAGTCGAAGCCGAGCACCGTCGTCCATGAAGGACTCACGCGCAGCAGCGCGCCCTCGAAGCTCGCGACGAAGAACAGATCTTCGCTCAACTCCCACAAACGATCGCGATCCGCGACGGCATCCGCGACGCGGCGTTCCAGCGTTTCGTTCAGATCGCGCAGCGCGTCCTGCGCCTTCGTGCGCTGGGCGATCTCGTCCTGCGCGGCCTGAAAGAGCCGTGCATTGTCGATGGCGATCGCCGCTTGCGACGCGATGCCCGTCAGAATGCGCTCCGAGCGCTCCGTGAAGACGCCCGGCTCGGGATGCCCGAAGAACAGCCCGCCGAGCACTTCGCCCGTGCGCGAGAGGACCGGCGCGGCGAGATAGCTGCACACCGCGAGATGGCCCTTCGGCATGCCGTGATGCGGCGCGTTGTGTCCATAGCGCGGATCTTTCGTGATGTCGTCCGAGCGCACGATGCCTTCGCCCGCGAACGTCGGACCGAATACGGCCGTGTTGCGCGGCATCGGAAATTTGGCGAACGTATCCTTCGGCACGCCCGACAGGGTGTAGAGCGTGTAGCTGCCGCCCTTGTCGTCGAGCACGTTGTAGAAGAACGAGCCGAAGGCGGCGCCGGTCAGCTCCGTCGCGGCATCGACGACGACCTGCACCGCGCGGCTCAGATCGAGTTCGCCCGCGACCGCCGTGCCGACGCGATTGAGAATCTCCAGCGTGCGCGATTCGTCGCGCAGCTTCTGTTCGGTCGCGCGACGCAGCCGCGCGAGCCGCAGATTGCTCGCCACGCGCGCGAGCAGTTCGCGTGCGGAAAAGGGCTTGGTCAGATAGTCGTCCGCGCCCGCTTCGAGGCCGTCGACGCGCGCTTCCTCGCCCGCGCGCGCCGAGAGCAGCACGACAGGCGTTTCGCGCAGCGCTTCGTCTTCGCGCAGCGCGCGCACGAGCGCGAAGCCGTCGAGGCGCGGCATCATCACGTCGGAGACGATGACTTCCGGTCGCACGTCGCGCGCGATCGCGAGCGCGGCTTCGCCGTCGGCGGCGACGTTCACGTCGTGGCCCGCCGCGATCAGCATGCGGCGCATGTAGTCGCGCAGATCGGCGTTGTCGTCGACGATCAGCACGCGGCCCGGCAACGCATTGGCGAGCGCCGGGTCGTCGGCCGCGTCCGCGCCGAGCGGCGCGTCTTCCTCGCTTTCGACGACCGGCGGCTCTCCGTCCGGCATCCAGCGCATGGCGGCATCGACATACGAGCGCGCGCGGATGCTCGCTTCGGCATGGGGCGCGGCTTGCGCATCGAACGCCGATTCGCGCGACGAGGGCAGCGTGACGGTGAAGCACGCGCCTTCGCCGAGCGTGCTTTGCACGCGGATCATGCCGCCGTGCAGCTTGACGAGCTCGTGCACCATCGCAAGGCCGATGCCGCTGCCTTCCACCGAACGGCCCGCCGCGCCCGTCACGCGATGGAAGCGCTCGAACACGCGCGTGAGCTCGTCTTCGGGAATGCCGATGCCGGTATCGCGCACGCTCATTTCGATGCTGCGATCGGCGTTCGCGTGCAGCGAGATGCGGATGGCGCCATCGAACGTGAACTTGAACGCGTTCGACAGCAGGTTCATCACGATCTTTTCCCACATGTCGCGGTCGATGTCCGCGATCACCGGCGCCTGCGCGATATCGATCTCGAGGCGCAGGCCGGCCGTTTCGATCGCCGAGCGAAACAGCGACGCGAGCTCGGCGGTGAATACGGCGATATCGGTCGGCTGACGATGCATCTCGATGCGCCCGGCCTCGATGCGCGAGAAATCCAGCAGCGCGTTGACGAGCTTCAGGAGCCGCAGGCCATTGCGATGCATGATCTCGACGAGCCGCAAATCCTCGCGGCCTACGCGTCCGGGACTGGCCAGCAGTTCTTCGAGCGGGCCGAGCATCAGCGTGAGCGGTGTCCTGAACTCGTGGCTGATGTTGGAGAAGAACGTGGTTTTCGCGCGGTCGATTTCGGCGAGCGCTTCGGCGCGGCGGCGCTCTTCCTCGTACGCGTGCGCATAGCCGATCGCCGCGCCGATCTGGCCCGCGACCAGATTCATGAACGCGCGATAGGCGTCGTCGAAAAGCCGGTAGGGGTTCAACGCCGCGATCAGCACGCCCGCGCGGCCCGTCTCGCCCGAAGGCGCGATGGGCGCGAGCACCGCGCTCGAAGGCGCGACGTTCCACGCGCCGGTCGGCAACGGCGCATCGACGAGGCGTTCGAGGTTCGTCACCACGCGCGGCTGGCCGTCGCGCAGCACGCTTTGAAACGGCCACAGCTCCGCGTGCGACGCATGCAGCGTTGCGGGCGCGGCCGCATGGCCCGGCGCGATGCCGCACGCGCCGGCGAGCGTCGCCATGTCGCCGCCCGGCTCGGCGATGTAGAGCAGCGCGAAGGGCATGTCGCGCGATGCGCCTGAGAGCGCGTTCATCGACAGTTCGCATGCCTCGCGCCACGAGCGCGCATCCGCCGCCGATGCGGCCAGCTCGCGCAGCACGTTAAGTTGACGTTCGCCGAGGACGCGCTGCGTGTCGTCGCTGTTCGCGCAGATGATGCCGCCCGCGCCGCCGCGGTCATCGGGAATCGGGCTATAGGAGAACGTGTAATACGTTTCCTCGGGAAAGCCGTTGCGCTCCATGATGAGGAGCTTCTGTTCGACGAATGTCCCTTCGATGCCCGCGAGCGCCGTGTCGAGCAGCGGGCCGATATCGTTCCAGATTTCGCGCCACACGACCGAGGTCGGCTGGCCGAGCGCATGCGGATGCTTGCCGCCGATGATCGACTTGTACGCGTCGTTGTAGAAGAAAAGCAGGTCCGACCCCCAGCCGACCCAGATCGGCTGGCGCGACGTCAGCATGATGCGGATGGCCGTCTTGAGACTTTGCGGCCAGTTTTCGGGCGAGCCGAGCGCGGTCTGCGTCCAGTCGAAACCGCGGATGAGCGCGCCCATTTCGCCGCCGCCCAGGAGGAAGCTCGGGTCGAGCCCGTTCATCCTCGTATCCGCGATCAGGTTTTCGGCTTTCATCGACGCTTGATCTCCTCGCCCGGCCTCTCGATGGGGCGATGCAGGTTTGTCAGGGACGCTGCCCGTCGTAGGGTTCGAATCGTTCATGTGCGCTTCCGGACGCGGGTGCGAACGATACCGGATTCTCGCACGGAAAACCCATTTTCTTGCAATGGCCGCACGCGCGTCAGCCCCGTCCTGCAAGGCGTTCGGGACAGTGCGGCACGGGATTTGCTGGACGTGTCGCTCAAATCGATAACGTGCGCGTGACCGTCAGGCGCCAGCATCACATCAAGCGAAACCATGTCCAGACCGATGCCTAAAGCCCCCTCGACATCAGGCGCAGGCGCGCACGAAGACTTCGATATCTACGCGTCGTATGTGGTGAATGCGACGGGCCTGCACATCGGCACGCTGAAGGTCGTGAGAAAGCGCGACAAGCGCGTGCTCTATCCGTTCGATGGCTGCGAGACCATCGGCCCGTTCGAATCGAGCGAGGACGCGCGGCGGGCAGCCGAAGCGCTCGGCCACCGCATCGTCGCCGCGGATCTCGCCAATCCCGAGCCATGATCCGCGCTCGCGCATTGTCCTATGACATGCGCTTTCGACGCAGGCGGAACGTCTCATCCCCGTGAGCGCGTCGAGGCTGCGAGCCGCGCGGTAAGAAGCCCCGGCGATTCCATAGATGATCGGCAAGAATGGCCCGCGCGCTCGGGAAAACCCCAGCGCCGTCATCGTCCTAGGACATGCCAGGCAAGCGGCATGCGTCTGTATCTTGATCTCAAGGCGGTGCATGGCGCGCGAACTCGAGCGCAGCACCGGGTCCATGACGCATCCGGAAGACGACTATGAGTGACGTGCAACCATCCACGAGGCAGGGTCAACACGCGGCGCCCGATGAGACGCCCTCGCGCGCGCCGATTCGACGCGCCATGGCCGCCTCGGCAATAGGCAATGCGACCGAGTGGTTCGACTACGGCATCTACAGCTACGGCCTGACCTACATTTCGGCCGCGCTCTTTCCCGGCAGTACCGCGCAAGCCACGCTCTTCGCCCTCGCCACGTTCGCGATTTCGTTTCTCGTGCGTCCGCTCGGCGGCGTCTTCTGGGGACCGCTCGGCGATCGTCTCGGCCGCAAGCATGTGCTCGCGCTGACCATCATCATCATGTCGATGGCGACGCTGCTCGTCGGCTTGCTGCCTTCATATGGAAGCATCGGCATATGGGCGCCCGTGGCGCTCGTCGCGTTGCGCATGATCCAGGGCTTCTCGACGGGCGGCGAGTATGGCGGCGCGGCCACGTTCATGGCCGAATACGCGCCCGATCACAAGCGCGGCTTTTGCGGCAGCTTTCTCGAATTCGGCACGCTCGCGGGCTTTTCGCTCGGCGCGTTCCTGATGCTCGGCTGCTCGGTGCTGCTCGGCAACGACGCGATGCACGCGTGGGGATGGCGCCTGCCGTTTCTCGTCGCGGCGCCGCTCGGTCTCATCGGACTGTATCTGCGCTCGAAGATGGAGGACACGCCGGTGTTTCGCGAATGCGCCGAAGCGGCGGAGCGAGAGCATCAGACGGGTGTGTCGTTGGGCGAACTGTTCGCGAGCTACTGGAAGCCGCTCTTGCAGCTCGGCGGGCTCGTCGTGGCGCTCAACGTCGTGAACTACGTGCTGCTCGCCTATATGCCGACGTTCATGAAGAAAGAGCTCGGCATGAGCGACAACCTCTCGCTGCTGCTGCCGCTCATCGGCATGCTGTCGATGATGGTGCTGCTGCCGTTCGCGGGCGCGCTGTCGGATCGTATCGGACGCAAGAAGGTGTGGTGGCTTTCGCTCGTCGGCATCTTCGTCGCGGCCGTGCCGATGTTCTCGCTGATGACCCATGGCATTGCCGGCGCGCTGATCGGGCTTGCGGTGCTGGGGCTGCTGTATGTGCCGCAACTCGCGAGCATCTCCGCGATGTTTCCGGCGATGTTCCCGACGCAGGCGCGGTATGCGGGGATGGCGATCGCCTATAACGTGTCGACGTCGATCTTCGGCGGCACCGCGCCGATGGTCACCGATTGGCTGATCGGACGCACCGGCAGCACGCTGGTGCCGGCGTATTACATGATGGGGGCTTGTGCGGTTGGCGCGGTTGCGTTGGTGTTCGTTACCGAGACGGTCGGGTGTTCGCTGCGCGGGCGGGGGATTCCTGGGGCCGGGACTGGTGCTGGTGCCGGGACGCAGCGGGACGATATGGCGCATGACGTGTTGCCCGAGCATCGGCATGCTTGATGTTTTTTTCGCCGGATCCCGTTTTCGCGTTGGACCATTAGCGCAGGGGCAACGCTAATAAACCGAAAGCAAAACGGGATCCGGCGAAATCCACCGTAGAGAAAGCAAACCTCAGTGCGCCACTTTCACCTTATCGTTCCCACTCAAAACCCGCGCCTGCAGCAAGATCACGAGCAGTAGAAACGCACCGCGAATCACCGACTGCCAGTAGGCGGAAAGCGAAATGAACCCGAGCCCGTTCTCGAAGTTGAGCAGATTGAACACGAGCCCGAGCAACGCGACGCCCGCGACGGTCATCGCGATGGACCCATCGCCGCCGGTCAGCCGCGTGCCACCGAGCACGACCGCGGAAATCGCGAACAGCTCCCATCCGACGCCTTCATTCGGCTGTCCGGCGCCGAACTGCGCGGCCAGAATCGCACCGGCGATGCCCGCAAGCAAGCCGCTCAGCGCATACACCATGACGAGCGTGCGGTCCACGTTCAAGCCCATCAGCCGCGACGCTTCCTCACTTCCGCCGATGGCGAGCGCATGCCGCCCGAAGCGCGAACTGCGCAGCGCGATCCATCCGGCAAACGCGGTCAGCGCCGACACGATGCCCGGTATCGGCAAGCCGAACAGATCGCCCTGACCGAATGCGGCGAAGTTCGAATCCGATGAAATGCCGACCGCGTCGTTATGCCCGAGCAGCAACGCAAGCCCATGCGCGCCGAGACTCGTCGCGAGCGTGACGATGAACGGCAGGATCCGCATATGCGTGATGACGAGCCCGTTGAGCACGCCCACCGCGAGGCCTGCGAGCGAGCCGGCAAGCACCGCGGCCAGCCCGCCATGCGGGCTCGCCAGCGCCGACACCACGCTCGCGAGCGCGGCCACCGCGCCGACGGACAGATCGATGCCGCCCGTGATGATGACGAACGCCATGCCGATCGAGATCAGCAGGAACATCGAGTTGTATCGCCAGAACGACGTGATGTTGTACGCGTCCGCGAAATGTTCGTAACGCATGACGCCGAGCACGAGCAGCGCCGCGAGCGCGATGAGAATCGGCAAGTTCTTTTTCATGTCGACGTTCAACCTCGCTTGCGTTGCACGTACACCGCGACGATGATGATCGCGGCCTTCAGCACCAGCGCGGCGGCATCCGGAATGCCGTGCGCGAGCAGCGTATAACGCAGCAACTGGATGATGAGCGCGCCGATCAGCGTGCCCGTGATATACGCCTTGCCGCCCGTCAACGCGGTGCCGCCGACCGCGACCGCCGCGATCGCATCGAGCTCCACGCCGAGACCGACGACATTCGCATCCGACGACGAATTCACCGAGATCGAAATCAGCCCGGCTAGCCCGGCGAGCGCCGCGCATACGGTGTACGCGATCATCTTCACGCGCGCGGTCGGAATGCCCGAGAGATACGCGGCGTCCTCATTGCCGCCCGTCACGAGCAGGAACTTGCCGAACAGCGTCTTGCGCACGATCCACGTAAAGAGTGCGACGAGCACGAGCATCAAGAGAATCTGGAACGGCACGCCCGCGATCTTGCCGAGCGCGATCCATTGAAACGCGGGATTCGTGAACGCCTGAAGGCTCCCATCGGTGACGACTTGCGCGATGCCGCGGCCCGCGATGAAGAGCACGAGCGTCGCGACGATCGGCTGCACGTTCAGTCGCGTCACGAGAAAGCCGTTGAAGACGCCGCATAACGCGGCGGCGACGATCGGCAGCGTGAACGCAAGCACGATGCCGAGCGGCCCGTCGATGTTCATGAAGAGCATCGGCGCGAGCGCACCGGCTATCGCCATCGACGCGCCCACGGACAGGTCGATGCCGCCCGTCGCGACGACGAGCGTCATGCCGATGCCGACGATCACGATCGTCACCACTTGCGTGAGATTCACGTTGAACGTCTGCAGCGAAACGAAGTGCTGCGTGAAGATCAGATTGAAGACGATCATCGCGAGCAGCACGGCGACTTCGCGCTGAATCGCCACGCCACGCTTCTTCTTTGCCGATGCCTGCACGATCGGCGCGGCCCGTTGCGTATCATCGATCATGTTTCGCTTCCTCTACCGCCTCGGCGAGCGTCGACTCCGCGCCCGCGCCATACGCGATCGCATCCATGATCGACGCCTCGTTCATCTGCGCGCCGTCTAGTTGCGCGACCGTTTCGCCGTCGCGGATCACGACTGCGCGATCCGCCACTGCCGTGAGTTCTTCCAGTTCCGATGCGGACAGCAGCACCGCCATGCCGGCATCGCGCAATTCGCGCACGATCTTCGCGACGTCGGCTTTCGCGCCCACGTCGATGCCGCGCGTGGGCTCGTCGAGCAGCAAGAGGCGAGGGTGCGTCGCGAGCCAGCGCGCGAGCAGCACCTTCTGCTGATTGCCGCCGGAAAGTTCGCGTATCGGCTGATCGGGCGAGCGTAGCTTGATGCCGAGCGATTCGATGAAGCCATCGACGATCTCGCGCTGCTTCGCGACATCGACGACGCCGCGTTTCGTCAGCGCAGGCAGGCAGACGAGCGTGAGGTTGTCGCGCACGGAAAGCTCCGGCACGATGCCTTCGGCCTTGCGATCTTCCGTCAGATACGCGACGCCGCGCGCGATCGCATCTTTCGGCGATTTGAACGATGCTGGCTCGCCGTTTATATCGAGCGTTCCTTTCGCCGGGCGATCCGCGCCGAAGAGCAGGCGCATCGTTTCCGTGCGGCCCGAGCCGAGCAGGCCCGCGAGGCCGACCGCTTCGCCCGCGTGAACATCGAGCGATACGTCCGTGACCTTCGCGCCCGCCGCGAGCCCTTGCGCCGCGAGCGCGACCGGACCGCGCTTCGCGAGATTCGCTTCCTTCACCGCGCTGTCTTCATGCACGACGGCGGCGAGCGTGCGGCCGAGCATCGTCGTGACGAGCTTCAGCTTGTCCATCTGCTGCATCGTGTTTTCGGCGACGGTCTGGCCGTCGCGCATCACCGTGACGCGATCGCACAGCGCATAGAGTTCATCGAGCCGATGCGAGACGAAGATGACCGCGCGCCCGTCGTCGCGCAAGCGGCGCACGACGGTGAAGAGCAGCTCGACTTCGCGCTCGTCGAGCGAGGACGTCGATTCATCCATGATGACCATCTTCGCATCCGACGACACCGCGCGCGCGAGCGCGACCATCTGCTGAATCGCGGTGGAATAGTCGCGCACGGGCTTTCTCACATCGATACGCAATCCGAACGATTCGAGCAATTCGCTCGCACGCCGTTGCACTATCTTCCAGTCGATGAGACCGAAACGGCGCGGCTCGCGCCCGAGAAAGATGTTTTCCGCGACGGAGCGGAAAGGCACGAGATTGATCTCCTGATAGATCGTGCTGATGCTCGCTTCGCGCGCTTCCTTCGGCGTGCGGAAATCGACTTCGCGGCCATCGAAGCGAATCGTGCCCGCGCTCTTGCGATACGCGCCCGTGAGAATCTTGATGAGCGTGGACTTGCCCGCGCCGTTCTGGCCGATGAGCGCGTGCACTTCGCCCGCTGCGACGGTCAGGCGCGCGCGCTTCAACGCAGCGACGCCGCCGAACGCGATATCGATGTCCTGCATGTCGAGAAGGGGAGTCTGAGCCATGCGTGATATCCGTCGAAATGAAAAAGCGAGCGCCTCCGATCAGACGCCCGCAAGTCACACACACACTTCGCTCAGTACCCGTACTGCATGCTTGCGTCGACGTTGCTCTTGTCGTAGAAGCGATCCGAGACCTTCACCCACGGCGGCACCGTTTCGCCCTTCGCGTACTTCTGCGCGACGTCGCATGCGAGCGGTCCGAAGAACGGGCTGGATTGCACGCTCGCGCCGAGCTCGCCCGCCTTGATCGCTTCGAGGCCGCCCTTGGTGCCGTCGATCGTCACGAGAACGATATCCTTGCCCGGCTGCTTGCCCGCCGCCTTGATCGCCGCGATCGCGCCGAGCGCCATTTCGTCGTTGTGCGCGTAGACCGCGGTCACGTCGGGATGCGCCTGCAAGAGCGTCTCCATCACCTGACGGCCCTTGTCGCGCGCGAAGTCGCCGCTTTGCGACGCAACGATCTTCATGCCGGGATTCTTCGCGATGACATCGTCGAAGCCTTTCTTGCGATCGTTCGCGGCGGACGCGCCCGTCGAGCCTTCCAGCTCGATGATGGTCGCCTTGCCGTTGGTCGCCTTCACGAGCCAGTCGGCGGCGCGCTGACCCTGATCGATGAAGTCCGAGCCGATGAACGTGATGTAGTCCTTGCCCGCCTTCGCCATCGACTGATCGATGTTGCGGTCGACCAGAATCACGGGAATGCCGGCTTTCTTCGCCTGCATCACGACCGGCACGAGCGGCTTTTCCTCGCGCGGCGGGAAGACGAGCAGATCGACGTGCTGCGCGATCATGCTCTGGATGTCCGAGACCTGCTTCGCCGCGGAACTGTTGGCGTCGGTCATGACCATCTGCCAGCCGCATTTCGCCGCGATGTCCTTGAAGCTCTTCGTCTCCGCGAGACGCCACGGATTATTGCTCTCGGTCTGCGCAAAGCCGACCTTCAACGGCTTCTTGTTCGGGATCTTCGGCAGGCCGTCGTCGGCGGCGTGGGCGGCGGTGAAGCCGGCCGCGAGCGTGAGTGCGGTCAGGGCGGTCAGTGCGGCAGCGAGCGGGCGCAGGCCCAGGCGCGATTTCTTATCTAATGACAGCATGTCTTCCTCCATTGAATGGTTAGGCTTTTTCTAATGACGCCGATGCTTGGTGTTGCCCGGTCTGCCTGCTGCGAGAGTCAAACTGCGTACCGCGTTCCGTGCGAATGCGGCGATTGCTTCAGCGCATTTCATTAACGATCAATCGCTAATATTATTAATGGCCAACTGTTTCGCCTCGGTGTTTTCCGCGACGGAGCCGCGCTCGATCAGCGGTCCGTCCAGCTTCACGGTGCGACGCCGAACGGGCGCGCCCGCGGCCCGGTTCTCTTCTTCCTGCAGCAGCGTCTCGACCGCCCAGCGCCCTAGCTCATAGTTCGGCAGCACGACGGTCGAAAGCGGCGGATGCGTATGCCGCGCGATTTCCTGATCGTCGTAGCCGAGCACGGATACATCGTCGGGCACGCGCAGTCCGAGCTGCTTCAACGCCTCGATCGCGCCGAGCGCCATCAGGTCGTTCGCGCAAAAGATCGCGGTCGGCGGATTCGGCTCGCGCATTAGCGAGAGCGTCTGTTCGAAGCCGGTGTCGGGACTCCAGTCGCCTTCGCGCACCAGTTCCGGCGCGAACGGCAGATCGGCTGTGGCGAGCGCGGTCCGATAGCCCTTCAGACGATCGCGGGCCGCGTCCTGCCACGGCTCGCCGTTGATATAGCCAATGCGCTTGTGCCCCGCGGCCAGCAGATGATCCGTCGCGGTGTGCCCGCCCGCGACTTCCGCCGGCACCACCGAAGACACGCTCGCATCGCTCGTGTAGCAGTTGAGCAGCACGGTCGGCACCTTGGCGAGCACGGCCGGCAGCGTGACGCGGCGGGTATAGACCGTCGCGTAGATCACGCCGAGCACGTTCGGATTGCCGAGCGTCGCGTCGAGCACGCGCGCCTCGATCTCCGCATTGCCGTGCGTCGAATAGACGGCGAGCATGCGCCCGTTGGCGAAGGCCGCGTCCCGCGCGCCGTCGATGCTTACGACCGGATGTGGGCTCGTCGAAATTTCGTCGGCGAGATAGACGATCAGATTGCGCTCGCGCTGGCTATCGAGCGCGGCGACCGGTTCGCGCTGCGTCATGCGATAGCCGAGATCTTGCGCGGCGCGCAGCACCTTGTCGCGCGTGGTGTCGGAGAACTTCGCGCCGCTTGCGTTGTTCAGCACGAGCGAGACCGTCGATTGCGAGACTCCGGTGAGCTTCGCGATGTCGGTCATCGTCGGGCGGCGTTGCGTGGATTTTTTCATTGTGCGTGCCGCGCCGGGCGGCTGAACTCTGCGCGAAACCTGTCTCGCGGGCCGGAGAAACTTGCCACTAATATTAGTGATGAACGACGCGGAAAGCACGTTTTTATTGGTCATTTCTGCTCAGGGTTTTCACTGGTTATTACTAATAATATTGACGAGCGGATTACACGCATGCGATTCTGTTTTCGGACTCGCAACGAGGAGAAAGTGCATGGGCAAGTACGATGAGAGCGCGCGAGACGCGCTCGCCGAAGCGTTCGAACGAGACGGCTTCGTCCTGCTGCGCGATCATTTCCCGCGCGCGACGATCGACGCATGGCGCGATGCGTTCGCGCCGCTTCTGCAACCGCACGTCGATGCAGCGCGCGAGGCGTCGGCGAGCGGCAATCGCGGACCGGGCCGCTATTACGTCACCCTGCCGTTCGAAGGCGAGTTCGCGGACCCGTCGGTCTTTTGCGATGAAGACATCGTCGGGATCGTCGAACGCGTGGCCGGGCGCGATCCGGTGATGTGCCAGCTCGCCACCGACACCCCGGTGCTCGGCTCCGAGTTCCAGGACTGGCATCGCGATACGCCGCCGCTCTTCGACGATGCGCCGGAAACGCCTTCGTTTCAGCTAGCGGTGAATTTCCCGCTCGTCGATGTCGATGACCGCAACGGTCCGCTCGAAACGACGCGTGGCACGCATCGCATGTCGCGCGATGAGGCGCTGGCCGGTCTCGAAGCAGGGCGCTTCCCCGCCGAGCGCGTGCCGATGAAAGTCGGCGACGTGATGATTCGCGATGTGCGCGGCCTGCATCGCGGTACGCCGAATCTCATCGGCGAGCCGCGTCCGATGGTCGTGATCGGCTACAGCCGCGCGTGGTATTTCCGGCCCGAGGTGCATATCGACGTGCCGCGCGACGTCTTCGCCGCGTTGCCTCCGCGCGCGCGGCGGCTGCTGCGCTTCAATCCTCAGGTGGAAACGACGGCGCGCACCTTCGACGAAAGCTATCGGCAGTTTGCATATTGAGCGCCGCGCCGTCCGATCCCCTCGTCGAACTGCGTCATGGCGCGCGGCGCGTGCTGCTTGCGCCGCACGTGGGCGGATCGATCGCGGCCTTCGACGAAACGCGCGACGGACGTACGATCGACTGGTTGCGTCCCGCGACGCCCGCCGCGCTGGCCGCACGCGATCCGCTCGGCATGGCGAGCTTTCCGCTCCTGCCGTACTGCAATCGCATCCGCGATGCGCGCTTCGTGTTCGACGGTGCGCTCATCGATCTTTCCGGCGACGGCAACGCCTTTGCGCACGCGCTGCACGGCAACGCGTGGCGCTTGCCGTGGCGTGTCGGCGATGTGTCGGACGCGCGCGCGCGTCTGCATTTTTTGCACGAACCCTCGCGCGATGCCGCGCGTCACTGGCCGTTCGCATACGAGGCGACGCAGGACATCGCGCTCGATGACCACACGCTAAGCGTGACGCTCTCCGCGCGCAACCTGTCCGATCGGCCGATGCCGTTCGGCATGGGACATCACCCGTACTATCCGCGCACGCGCAATACGCGCGTTCACGCACGCGTCGCGTCGATGTGGCACAGCACGCCCGATCTGCTGCCCACGCATGCGGGCGCGCATCCGTGCGTCGATGCGATGGCGTCGCAAGAAGGCATGCCCGCCGATGCCTTCGATCTCGACAACAACTTCGCCGGTTGGTCGCGCACGGCGACGATCGCGTGGCCCGACGAACGCCGCGCGGTCACGCTCAGCGCGCAAGCGCCGTTCGATGCCCTGGTGGTGTATGCACCGAAGTCGCATCCCGATTTGCTCTGCGTTGAGCCGGTGAGCAACGTGGCGGACTGGGTCAATCTCGATGTCGACCGCGCCGCGAAGGGCGGCGCGGTGCTGGAACCGGGCGAGTCGGTCAGCGCGACATTCGCCTGGACGACTCACACGGAATAAGGCGTCGCGCCTACTGACCGAAGAAAACGTTGCAGTTCGCCGGGCTGCAGTCGCTATCGCGATGTCCGCTCGCGGAGGCGGGCTTCATGCCGCCATACGCGGAGTCGCCGCCGGAGGCTTGTTGCGGCGTCGCGGCGGTTTGCGTCTGAGATTCATCGGGCATGGCCTGCGACATGTACATCGGGCGCATCGTCTGGACGAGTTGCTGCGCATCGGCGGGCATGCCTTGCGCGTGCGCGACACCGATTCCTGACACGACCGCGCATGCTGCCATCATCGCGAGAAATTTCGGGTTGATCTTTGCCTTCATGTTCCAGCTCCTTGAAACGAATGCACAAGCAGCCGGGAACGCGAGTCTCGGACTCCTTGCCGCTTTGCCGATGGACGGATGAATGGATCGAGCGCGGGCTCGCTTCGTCCGACGCGACAAATGACGACGCACCGGGCGCGACGAATGGCGCTCGGGGATTACCTTACGGCGATGGGAAGGCGCGAGAAATCCCTATCTGGCAGGGATACCTTGGTGGGGATAGGCGTGCGGGTTTAAAGAAGAAGCACGAAAAACGCGCCCGGACTTGCGAAAGTCCGGGCGCGCCGAAACGTGGAAACTCAATACGTTTATTCCGACTTGCCGGAGGTGCCGCTCGACATGTTCGATCCCGAGCTGCCCTTCTTGTGCATCTTGCTGCTGCCCTTGGACGAATCCATCGTGTTCGAGCCCGATGCGCCCGACGTCGAGCCGGTTACACCGTTGCTGTTCGGCGTGCCCATTCCGGTGCCGCCCTGACCGGCCCCGTTGCCGCCCGCCGTGCCGCCACCCGCGCCGCCGCCGCCGGCACCGCCGCCCGCGCCTTGCGCGAATGCCGCGCCCGACAAGCCCAGAATCATGGCCGACACAATCAAACTTCTCTTGGCGTTCTTCATGGTTTCCTCCCGTTGATCAATGATCTCGATGCGCGCCGCCTTGCGCAAAGCTGCGGCGTCGCCGATTACATTGCGCAATCACCGTGCCGCGGGAAGAAATCGAATTGTCATGCAGTCGCCTCGTCACACCACTCGATGGCCCACGCCCGCGCGCAATGGACGGCATCCGACTCGCTCGCGAACGCATCCAGCTCGCCGGATTCGAATACTTCCGCATGCGCGGTGCGCTCGTCCGCCGGACGCGTGATGCGTGCGTGCGCGTAGTAGCTGCCGTCTTCGTCGTGATGGGCGGTGCAGTCGATGTGAAACGTCTTGTAGTCGAATCGCATGAAAGGCTCCGAAAGAGATTGCGAGGGCAGGCGCGAAGCGTGCGATGCCGTGATTACCTTTGACTCCGCGCCTCTCGTGAGGTACTGTATAAACATACAGTACCATAATCAAGATGGATCTCTCCGAAAAGCTCGAAATTCTCGCCGACGCCGCCAAATACGACGCGTCGTGTGCGAGCGGCGGCGCGCCCAAACGCGAGTCGCGCGGCATCGATGGCCTCGGCGCGAGCACCGGCTCCGGCATCTGCCATAGCTTCACGCCCGACGGGCGCTGCGTCTCGCTGCTCAAGATTTTGCTGACGAACTTTTGTCTGTACGACTGCCGGTACTGCATCAATCGCCGGTCCAGTAACGTGCCGCGTGCGCGCTTCACGCCGGAAGAAGTCGTTACGCTCACGCTGGATTTCTACCGTCGCAATTACATCGACGGGTTGTTTCTCAGTTCCGGAGTGATTCGTTCGTCGAACTACACGATGGAGCAGCTCGTTCTCGTCGCGAAATTGCTGCGTGAGCAGCACGGATTTCGCGGCTACATCCATCTGAAGACGATTCCCGATGCCGATCCAGAACTCATCGCGCAAGCGGGACGCTATGCCGACCGTCTGAGCGTAAACATCGAATTGCCGACGGAAATCAGCCTCGAGCGGCTCGCGCCGGAAAAGAGCGGCCGCACGATCAAGCTGGCGATGGGCAACATCCGCGTCGCGCGCGAGGAATCGGAAGCGGAGCCGCGCGCGCCGAAGTTCGCGCCGGCGGGGCAGAGCACGCAGATGATCGTCGGCGCCGATGAAACCGACGACCGCACGATCCTCGGCACCGCCGAAACGCTGTACGGCTCTTATCAGCTAAAGCGCGTGTATTACTCGGCGTTCAGCCCGATTCCTGACAGCCCCTCGGGCGTGCCGTCGAAAGCGCCGCCGCTCTTGCGCGAGCATCGGCTGTATCAGGCGGATTTTCTGATGCGCGGCTACGGTTTCGCCGCCGCCGAACTGCTCGGCGATGCCGGCAACCTTCCGCTCGATGTCGATCCGAAACTCGCGTGGGCGCTTGCGCATCGCGAGCGCTTTCCCGTCGATCTGAACGCCGCGCCCGCGCGCATGATCGCGCGCGTGCCGGGCATCGGCATGCGCAACGCGAAGCGCATCGTGGAGTTGCGGCGCGAGCGGCGCGTGCGCTATCACGATCTCGTGCGGCTGCGCTGCGGCATGGACAAGGTGAAGCCGTTCGTCGTCACGGCGGATTACCGGCCGCCGCTCGACGAAGCGCCTTCGGACAGTCTGCGGCGCGCGCTCGCGACCGGCCCGGTGCAGCTCTCGCTGATCTGATGCACGTCATCGCCATCGACGACGAATTCGACGCCTGGCGCGTCGCCGCGCTCGATGCGCTCGCGCAAAAGCTCCCGCCCGAATCGATCGACTGGCGTACGGCTCAGGCGGAGCCGGCGTTGTTCAACGAGTCGGCGCGATCGGCAAAAGCGGCGAAGGCAGCGGATGCGCCGCCTATCCGCGTGTCGCGCGAACTCGCATCGCTGCTGAAAGACGCCGCGCATTTTCGCGACGCGCGCCGCTGGAGCTTTTTATATCGCGTGCTGTGGCGCTGGGCGCAGGGCGACCGCTCGGTGGCATCGCCCGCCGATGAAGACGGCGCGCGCCTCTACAAGATGGCGAAGGCGGTGCGCCGCGCGCAGCACGACATGATCGCGTATGTGCGCTTCCGGCAGCGCGACGCGTCGCTCGGCGCGCCGGAATTCGTCGCGTGGTACGAGCCGGATCACGACGTGCTCGCGTGGGGCGCGGAGCATTTCGCCGCGCGCATGGGACGCTCGACGTGGCTCATCGCAACGCCCGACGGCGCCGCGATGTTCGACGGCGAGCGCCTGCAACTGGAGCGCGGCCGCGCGCGGGCGTCGGATCATGCGGCGGTCTTGCCGGATGCCGCCGAAGCGCTCTGGATGACCTACTACCGCAGCATCTTCAATCCGGCGCGACTGAACGAATCCGCGCTCGAACAGCATATGCCGGTGCGTTTCTGGAAAGGGCTGCCGGAAGGCGCACTGATCCCGAAGCTCGTCAGCGATGCGCGCGGCGGCGCGCGACGCGTCGCGCAGGCGCAAAACGTCGGCGCGCTCGGCGGCAAGGCGGTTCAGGTCGATGCGCTCGCAGCGCAGCCGGAGCGGGACGCGCCCACATCGCTCGATACTTGCCGCCGCTGCGATCTGTGGCGCAACGCGACGCAGGCAGTGCACGGCGCCGGTCCGTCCGATGCGCGCATCATGCTGCTCGGCGAACAGCCCGGCGATCAGGAGGATCTGAAGGGCGAGCCGTTCGTCGGACCGGCCGGGCAACTGCTTCAGGACGCGATGCAGCGTGCCGGCGTCGTGCGCGAGCATGTCTATCTGACCAATGCGGTGAAGCACTTCAAATGGGAGCCGCGCGGCAAGCGCCGTCTGCACAAGACGCCCGCGCAGCAGGAGGTCGAAGCCTGTTCGTACTGGCTCGAACAGGAACTGCACGACGTCGGCGCGAAGGTGATCGTCACGCTCGGCGCGACCGCGTTGGCCGCGCTTTTCGGACGGCGCGCGACGCTTTCGGCGCATGTCGGGCGCGTCGTGCCGTATCGGGACAAGCTGGTCGTCGCGACGTATCACCCGTCCTACGCGCTGCGCCAGAACGACGAAGCCGCGCGCGAAAAAACCGTCGCGGCTATCGTTGCGGCGCTGGAGCTGGCGTCGTCGTTGAAGGCCTAGCGCGCTCAGAACGCCGCGCGCACGACGCCGCCATCCGCGCGCAACGCCGCGCCGTTCGTCGCCGATGAAAGCTCCGAGCACACGTACGCCACCATGCTGCCGATTTCCTCGGGCGTGATGAAGCGCTTGAGAATCGACGTGGGCCGCGCTTCTTCGAAGAACTGCTTCTCGAATTCGCCGAAGCTCTTGCCGCCCGACAGTTTCTCGACGAACTCGGTGACGCCTTCGGAACTCGTCGGCCCCGGCAGCACCGAATTGACGGTCACGCCGGTGCCCGCGCAGGTTTCCGCGAGGCCGCGCGCGAGCGAAATCTGCGCCGATTTGGTCACGCCGTAATGAATCATCTCGACGGGAATCTGAATGCCGCTCTCGCTGCTGATGAACACGACGCGGCCCCAGTTCTTCTCCTTCATCTTCGGCAGATACGCGCGCGACAGGCGCACGCCCGACATCACGTTGGTGTTGAAAAAGCGCAGCCATTCGTCGTCGGGAATCTCTTCGAACGGCTTCGGATCGAAGATGCCCATGTTGTTCACGAGAATATCGACGTGCGGAAAGCGCTTTACGAGCGCGTCGACTTGCGCTGCGTCGGAGACGTCGCCGGCGAAGCCTTCGCCCTGCGCGTTGGGCACGAGTTCGCGCAGTTTAGCCAGCGCCGCATCGACAGACGCCTGCGAACGGCCGTTGATGATCACGCGCGCGCCTTCACGCGCGAGCGCCACGGCAATGGCATGTCCGATGCCCTTCGTCGATCCGGATACCAGCGCGAGCTTGTTGCCGATCTTGAGATCCATATCTGCTCCTTCGATTGGGTTGGCGGAATGCGCCGGCGATTTCGCCACGACGCGTTCCGGGATGTTAGCCATAAGCGCAGTACGTTGCTGAAGCCGCGTCCGGCAAGCGTTCGCCGCCCGTGAAACCCCGCGACATAAATGCTCGATGGCTTCCGCCGCGGTCATCGTCCATAGTTGCGTCCAGCGTGAAACGAAGCAGATGCAGCAGCGAGAACCGAGCCGTGTCACGCATCCACGAATCCACACAGGAGGTGCAACATGTCCAGCCCGATCAACTTGTTCAAGAAAGTGCGCGGCGCGGCGCTCGCCGGTTTCGTCGTCGGCACGGCGCTGCTTGCGGGATGCGCGAGCAATCCGGCGCAGGCATCGAATCAGTACGGGCAGTACGTGCAGACCGTCGCGGCTGCGCCCGCCGTGCGCCCCGACACGATCTACGTCTACGCATTCGCCAGCGACGCGAACGACGTCAAGCTCGACAATCACGGCCTGATTTCGAAGCTCGGCTCGGCGATGTCCGGCGATTCGCAAGCGCGGAAGCAGACGCAAGACGCCATCGCGGCGCGCCAGGAAGTCGCGAACGAAATCGTCGCCAAACTGCAATCGATGGGTCTGCCCGCGATCCGCGCCGACGTGCCGCCGCCGCAAGATCGGAGCGTGCTCGTCGTCGAAGGAAGCATCAATACGATCGATGCGGGCAATCGCCGCCGCCGCATGGTGATCGGCCTCGGCGCGGGCGAAAGCAAGGTCGGCGCGACGGTGCAGGTCGTCCTCAAGCCCGCGAACGGCGTGCCGCAACTGCTCGAACAATTCGACGCGAAAGCCGACAGCGGCCACGCGCCGGGCGTCGCGGAAATGGCGGGCGTCGGCGCGGCGGCGGGGCACGTCGCGACATCGCTCGCGGTGTCGGGCGGGCTGCACGCGGTGTCGGAGACGAAGCACGCGGATGTGTCGTCCGATGAAAAGCGCCTCGGCGACACCATCGCCAAGCAGATCGCCAAGCTCGGCCAGGAGCAGGGCTGGATGCCGGCGAAGAGCTAAGGAAAGCGGCGGCCGTTGCGCGGTCCGGAACGTGCTTGCACTAGAATCCGGACGAATGTTCGCTTCGCGAGGCTGCGCATGCCGACGATTGCCCTGATTGTCCTGACCGTTGTCGTGACGCTCGTCGTCGTGCTGGTGATCGCGAATCTGACGAGCGGCGAAAAGAAGATCGAGCACAGGATCGAACGGCTGTACGCGAGCGACGACCCGCAGTTTCTCCGTTCGATGGGTTTGCTGCTCGGTCCGCCCGTGGTCGGCGGCAACCGCTTCGAGGTGCTCGTGAACGGCGACGAGATTTTCCCGTCGATGCTCGAAGGCATTCGCGCGGCGCGAGAGACGATCACCTTCGAAACCTTCATCTACTGGTCGGGCGCGATCGGCGAGCAAATCGCGCAGGCGCTCTCCGACAAGGCTCGCGCGGGCGTATCGGTGCATGTGCTGCTCGACTGGGTCGGCACGTCGAAGATGGACAAGCGCTATCTGCGCATGCTGCGCGACGCGGGCGCGGAAGTGATCCAGTATCACAAGCCGCACTGGACCGGGCTCGGCCGCATGAATGACCGCACGCACCGCAAGCTGCTCGTAATCGACGGGCGCATCGGCTTCACGGGCGGCGTCGGCATTGCCGAGGAATGGACCGGACACGCGCAGGACGAGAAGCACTGGCGCGACACGCATTTTCGCGTCGAAGGCCCGGCCGTCGGGCAGATGCAGGCCGTGTTCATGGACAACTGGATCAAGACGACGGGCAACGTGCTGCACGGCCCGCGCTATTTCCCGGACATCGACGATGCGGGCGACGGCTTCGCGCACATGTTCAGCAGCTCGCCGTCCGGCGGCAGCGACGACATGCAGCTGATGTACCTCATGGCGATCACCGCGGCGACGCGTTCCATCCACTTGTCGAGCGCGTACTTCGTGCCGGACAAGCTGACGATCAACGCGATCGTCGAGGCGGCGCGGCGCGGCGTGCGGGTTCGCATCATCACGCCGGGCAAGCGCATCGACACGCATACGGTGCGCGAGGCATCGCGCGCGTGCTGGGGCGACCTGCTCGCGGCGGGCGTCGAAATGTTCGAATATCAGCCGACGATGTTCCACTGCAAGCTGATCGTCGTCGATGAGTATCTGGTGTCGGTCGGCTCGACGAATTTCGACAGCCGCTCCTTCAAGCTGAACGACGAAGCCAATCTGAACATCTACGACCGCGACTTCGCGCGCCAGCAAACGGCGATTTTCGATGACGACGTCGCCCGCGCGAAACGCATCACGCTCGAAGACTGGCGCCGCCGTTCGCTCACCGAGAAGCTGCTGGAGCGCGTGGCCGCGCTGCTCGATCCGCAGCTTTGACTTTCGCGCATTCCGTGTTGCGAATATTTCTCATCTTGGCCTAAAGATCGCCTGACGAAAGCCGATAAGACGCTCACGCAAACGGGTCTCTCGGTCTACGGCAATCATGCACGGCACCTATAACTTTTGGCTGGTCGCGGCATCGCTCGTAGTCGCCACGCTCGCTTCCTTTACTGCGCTCGATATCTCGGGCCGCATCGCATCGCTTGCGCAGTCGCGCACGCGGCACGTCTGGCTCGCGGGCGGTGCGGCGTCGATGGGCATCGGCATCTGGTCGATGCATTTCATCGGCGTACTCGCGTTCGAATTGCCTATCCCGCTCGGCTATGACCTGAAGATCACCGCCGGGTCGCTCGGCATCGCGGTGCTCGTGTCGTTCTTCGCGCTGCTCGTCATCACGAGCAGGCGTCTGACGATGAAGCGCCTCGTCGCGAGCAGTCTCTTGATGGGCGCGGGCATCGCGGCGATGCACTACACGGGCGATGCCGCGATGCGGATGCAGCCCGCGATCACGTACGATCCGCTGCTGTTCGCGGCGTCGATCGTGATTGCGGTGGTCGCATCGGGGGCGGCGTTGTGGATCGCCCATACGCTCTCGGATGCGAACCAGACCAACGTGCTCGCCAAGCGACTCGGGTCGGCGCTGGTGATGGGCCTCGCGATCACCGGCATGCACTACACGGGCAACGCGGCGGCGGAGTTTCTGCCGGGCTCGATCTGCGGCGCGGCCAACGACATCGACTCGCGCTGGCTCGCGACGACTGTCGTGCTATTCACGCTGACCATTCTGATCATCACGCTCGTGCTGTCGCGCTTCGATGCGCGCACGGCGCTGCTTGCAGGTTCGGTGTCGCGGCTGAACGGGCAGATCGTACGCATGGCGACCTTCGATACGCTCACGGACCTGCCGAACCGCCGCACGATGAACGAGCGCATCGATCGCGCGATCCGAAACGCGCGTCACAGCGACAGCCGTTTCGCGATTCTCTTCATGGACCTGGATGGCTTCAAGACGATCAACGACTCGTTGGGCCATACGGTCGGCGACGAAGTGCTGAAGGCATTCGCGCGACGTCTGCAGGAATGCGTGCGCGGCGGCGACACGGTGGCGCGTCTGGGCGGCGACGAGTTCGTCGTGATGCTCGAACACCTGCACGCGCCGACGGATGCCGAGAAGATGGCCGAACGCATCCTCGATACGATGAAAAAGGGACTCGTCGTCGGGAGTCATCCGTTGCAGGTGATGCCGAGCATCGGCATTGCGCTCTTTTCGCAGGATGGCGACAGCGTCGAATCGCTGCTCAAGCACGCGGACGTCGCGATGTACGAAGCGAAGCGCGGCGGGCGCAGCACCTATCGCTTCTTCGAGGCGAGCATGAACGAGGCGGCGGTGCGGACGCTGCAGATTCAGCAGGCGTTGCACGAGGCGCTGAATGGCGGCCATTTCTATCTTCTGTTTCAGCCGAAGTTCCGAGGCAAAAGCGGCGAGCTGGCGGGCGCGGAAGCGTTGATCCGGCTGGATCATCCGGAGATCGGCACGTTGACGCCGCTCGAGTTCATCCCGATCGCGGAGCGTTCCGGACAGATCGTGCAGATCGGATACTGGGTCGTGCGCGAAACGTGCCGGCACATGTCGCGTTGGCGCGCGGAAGGGCGTCCGCCGGTGAAGGTGGCGATCAACCTGTCGCCGCGGCAGATGCACGAGGCGGATCTTGTCGCGAACATCATGACGATCGTGCGCGAGGAAGGCGTCGAGAGCGAGCAGATCATGTTCGAGATCACCGAGTCGGTGGCGATGCAGGACGCGCCGCGCACCATCGAGATGATTCGCGCGTTTCAGGAGAACGGTTTCGAGATCGCAATCGACGATTTCGGCACCGGATATTCGAGCCTCGCGTATTTGCAGCGGTTTCGGGCGAAGCAGTTGAAGATCGATCGGTTCTTCACGAACGGGCTGGATGAGAACGGGCAGGAGGGGCGCGCGATCGTATCGGCGATTATTGCGCTCGCGCATTCGCTCGATATGGATGTCGTGGCGGAAGGCGTCGAGACCGGGTCGCAGCTCGATCGCTTGCAGGACATGATGTGCGATGAGATGCAGGGGTTTTTGCTGGCGATGCCTTTGTCGGCGGATGCGTTTGGGGGGATGCTGGAGAAGGCTGCTGTCGGTGTTTGATTTTTGGTCGTGGAATCCTGTGAAATTAGGATTTCACGAAACGAGCCCGAGGGAAAGCCACACAAAAGACGCAAACACGAACCTCAATCCATCGCCGCATGCGCCACCGACTCCTCCGCCGCGGTCTTCTTCGCCGGCCGGATCAGCAGCAGCAACGGCACCACCAACAACGTCGCGACAAACATCAGCTTGAAGTCGTTGAGATAAGCAATCATCGAAGCCTGCTGCGTGATCGTTTGATTGAGCATCGCCATGTCCGTCATCGAGCCGCCGGACAGCATCGGCTGCATCGCCGGATTGAACGGCGTCACCTGCGCGGCGAGGTCCGCGTGGGCGACCTGCGTGTTGCGCGTCATCAGCGTCTGCACGATCGAAATACCGATACTGCTGCCGATATTGCGCATCAGGCTGTAAGTCGCGGTGCCATCCGCGCGCAACTCGGGCGTGAGCGTCGAAAACGTCAGCGCCGACAGCGGCACGAACACGAGTCCCAGCCCGAAGCCCTGAATCACGCCCGGCCAAACGATATCCGATGCCGACAGCACGATCGTGTAATGCATCATCTGCCAGAGCGCGAACGCCGAAATCAGAAATCCCGACAGCAGCAGCACACGCGCATCGATGTGCTTCAGCAGGCGTCCGGCGACGAGCATCGCGATCATCGTGCCCGCGCCGCTCGGCGCCGTGACGAGGCCTGTCGTCGCGACCGGATAGTTCATCAGGTTCTGCAACATCGGCGGCAACAGCGCGCGCGTCGCGTACATCACCGCGCCGATCACGAAGATGAAGCACGTTCCGGTCGCGAAGTTGCGGTCCTTCAGCAACTGATATTTGAAGAACGAGCGCGACCCGGCCGTCGCCGTATGCGCGATGAAGAACACGAAACTCAGCGCCGCGAGAATCGCCTCGATGCGGATTTCCATCGATCCGAACCAGTCGAGTTGTTCGCCGCGATCGAGCATCGCCTGGAACGCGCCGATCGCAAGGCCGAGCGTCGCGAAGCCGAACGCGTCGAACTTCACCGCGCGGCGCGCGACCTGCGCGGGCAGAAACGTCACTACGCCGAAGAGCGCGAACGCACCGATCGGCACGTTGATGAAAAAGACCCAGCGCCAGTTGTAGCTGTCCGTGAGCCAGCCACCGAGCGTCGGACCGAGAATCGGACCGACCATCACCCCCATGCCCCAGACGGCCATCGCCTGGCCCTGTTTCTCGCGCGGATTGATGTCGAGCAGGATCGATTGCGACAGCGGCACGAGCGACGCCCCGAACACGCCCTGCAACAGCCGCGACGCGACGATCTGCGTGAGCGTCTCCGACAGCCCGCAAAACGCCGACGCGACGGTGAAACCCGCAATCGAAATACACAGCAGCTTCTTCACGCTCAACTGGTCCGAGAGCCAGCCAGTGAGCGGCGTAGCGATCGCGGCGGCGACGATATACGAGGCCAGCACCCAGGTGATTTCGTCCTGCGACGCCGACAGCGTGCCCTGCATATGCGGCAGCGCGACGTTCGCGATGGTGCTGTCGAGCGTCTGGATCAGCGTGGCGAGCATGATCGAGACAGTCAGCATGCCGCGGTTCAATGGCGCTGCGGCGCGTTCCGTGGGGACTTCGAGGGACATGGACGTGGCCGCAAGGCGGCGGCTTTTGTAAGTACGATGATGATAAGCAGGCTTATTATAGAGCGGCCGCGATCTCGCGCAATGCGGTCAATTACCGGGTGTGCACGAGATGCGCGCATCGAAAGGCGTTACATATAATCGCGCGATGGAAACCCAACTCGACAAACGCTTCGGCTTTCTGGTCGCGGACGTGGACCGCCTGTGCGGCAACCGCTTCGACGTGCTGGCGAAGTCATCGCTCAATCTGACGCGCGCGCAATGCCGCGTGCTCGCGTATCTCTCGCATTACGGCGAGGTCAATCAGGCGCGGCTCGCCGAGCTGCTGGAAGTCGCGCCGATTTCCGCCGGCCGTCTGCTCGATCGCATGGAAGAGGGCGGCTGGATCGAGCGCCGCCCGAATCCCGACGATCGTCGCGAGCGTCAGGTTCGCATGACCGCGAAGGCGGAGAAGGCGCTCGACCGCGCGCGGCGCGTCGGCGACGAGATCGCAGCAGAAGCGCTCGCGGGCTTCAGCCGGCAGGAAAGCGAGCAATTGATCGCGCTTCTGCAACGCGTGCGCGGCAATCTGAGCCGTATCGTCGATCGGTGATTCATCCGCGCTTGGATCGCCGATTGCTTCAGCGTTGTCCGCAAGCGTCGTTGTCCAGTGCCGCCATCCATCCGGAGAAGATCGATCATGAACAAACGCACCGCACCGTTGGCCGTCCTCGCGCTGTCCGTCGCCGCTTTCGTCTCGATGCCCATCGCGCAGGCGCAAGACACGGCCGCATCCACGCCGAAGCAGATCAAGAAAGCCCAGCGAAAGGAAGCGCGCGCGAAGAAGAACGCCGAGCTGAAGCAACTCGAGCAGAACGGCTACAACCCCGCTGGCGAGCAGACCAACTATCCGCAGAATCTGCAAAACGCGCAGTCGAAGATCAATGCGCAGAAGGCGGGCAAGCCGGCGCCGGCATCGACGCCGTAATCGGACGCTTGTTCCGGGACGACGCGGAAAACGCCATCCGCTTCATTAAGGCAGTCGATACGACGAGATCGCGTTGATCGCAAAGCGCGCGACGCATGATGCGGCAATCGCGTGATGTCCGGGCTCGACGCCGACGGCGGGATACGGCAGTATCTCGGCATCAGGCGCAAGCTCCAGATATGCGACGAAGAGCCGGAATACGGCCGATGTATCGGGGAGGCCACGCATGCGATGGCGGTCATGGCTGTTGATCTTCGCCCTGTGCGACGCACACGCGGCATCGCGCTACTACGCGCCCGTGACGTTTTATCCGCACGACGCGGTGCGGGTATCGCGTTTCGCATCGAAGACCGGGGCGATGCAGGTGCCTTACGGCGCAGGCGCGAAAGTCGAGGAAGGCGACTTCTATATCGTTTCGAATGCAACTTTCAAGGCGCTGACCGCGCAAGTGCAACGCGATGGCACGATCGCGCTCGTGCAGTCCGAGTGGACGCCCGAACGCGCCGCGAGCCAGATCTGGACCATCGACAAGGAAGGCAGCGGCTTTCGTCTTTACTCGAAGCTATATGGACGTTACGTGACGCTCGGCGCGCGTGTCGAGCTCGAAGCGCCATCGGGCGATGCGCGGCAGAACTGGAGCATCGAAGCCGATGCGAACGTCGTGACCATCGCGGCCACCGGCACGAAGACGGGACTCGTCGTCGGGCATCATGCGTTGCGCGACGGTGCGTCCGTCGAAGTCAATGCGCAGGCCGGACAGTGGCGTCTGTACAAGACCGGAAGCGATGGCGGCGATCATGCGTATCGCACGCTCGATGCTTCGGCGCGCTCGACTTACGACAACATCGGCAGGCGCTATCACTTGAGCGCGTATGCACCCGATGCGATCGAGGCCGAACGGCTCGGCGGTTTTCGCTGGACTGACTATCATCCGTCGGGGCTGCATGTGTCGAAGGGCGAAACCGTCGTGATCGATGTGAACGGTCTCGCCGACGATGGTCCCGATGGCCTCATCGTCATGGTCGGCAACAAGAACGGCTTCTATCGGCGGCAAGCCGCGGGCGATCCGCAAACGATCCTCGCGACCGAAGGACGCAACGCGTTCGTCGCATCGCGCGATGGCTTGCTCTACTTCGAATACATCGACAGCGGATACAACGAGAGGCCACGTACGTCGATCGATGTCATCGTGCGCGAAGGCGGCAAGCCGGTGCCGTTCTATGTCGAAGGTGCGACGACGCCCGCCGAATGGCGCGCGATGCTGCAGCGTCATGCGGATGCGCCGCTCGTCGAGATGGTCGGCAAGCGCACGATGTTCACCGTCGCGCGCGCCATGTACGACAAGTCGGGCGCAGCGGATCCGGCCGCATTGCTCGATTATGTCGAGCGCATCATGGGCTATCACGACGAACTGTCCGGACTCGATGGCACGGAAGCACTCGATGCGCCGTCGCCGTTGCGCGTGCATTTCGTGCAGGACGCGATTTCGACCCACGCCGAGTTGCAGAACACGTATCTCTACGCGACGTACTACATGATCGGCCTGCCGCTCAATAGCGCGGCCGAGACCTTGCTCAAGCCCGCGAAAGCCGACGAATGGGGCGTATGGCACGAGATGGGACACATGTATCAGCAATGGGACTGGACATGGCCGGGCGTGACGGAGACGACGGTGAACGTCTATTCGCTGCATGCGCTGGAACGCCTCGGCACGCCGATGCCTTCGCCGCTGCTGCAAGTCGTCGACGCGCGCGGCAAGAAGAATCGCATCGATCTCGCGGCGCAGTATTTCGCGCAGCCGTCACGCAATTTTCTCGACGATGCGTCGTTTCCGATGCCATCGGAAGCGCTCTGGATCAGGCTCGTCATGTACGAGCAGTTGCGCCGCGCACTCGGCAACGGCTTCTATGCGCGGCTGCACAAGCTGTATCGGCGGCATCCGCTGACGGAGGATGAAGGCGGCGACCAGAACGAAGTGCAACGCTTCGTGCTGCGTGCGTGCATGGCGGCCAATCTCGATCTGACGGATTTCTTCGAGCGATGGGGACTGCCGGTCGATGCTGGCACGCGTGCGGCGATTGCCGGGCTGAAGCTGAGCGCGCCGAAGACCGATTTGACGCGCACGCGGATTTAAGGCAAAAAAACGCCGACGCATGCACGCGTCGGCGAAGTCCTGGCTTTTACGAGGGCTGCCAGAAACGCTTCAGTTCCTCATGCTGCATCCGCGAGCCGAATGGTCTGCTGTTCTTTGCGCCGCGTCCCCGGCCGGCCGATGAGCGCGCCCGGCACATTACCGATGCCGAACGCGGGTCGCGCGAGAAAGAAACCCTGCGCGAGCACGTGCGGCCACTGCGCAATCCATTGCGCCTGCGCGGCCGTTTCCACACCTTCGACGACGATCGCCACCTTCAGCCGCGTAAGAAGCGTGAGCACCGACGAAAAGACCAGACACGCGTTCGGGCAGCGCGGCGCTTCGGCGAGCAGTTCCTTCGCGATCTTGACGGTGCCGAAGTCGATCGGTCCGAGCGCGGCGAGACATGAATAGCCGGTGCCGAAATCGTCCATCGCGACGCTCACGCCCTTGTTCTTGAGACGCCGCACGACCTTGCGCATCGCCGGCATGCGCGCGAGATCTTCGCTTTCCAGCAGTTCGAGTTCGATGCAATCGGGCGTGATGTCGTGCGCGCGGCAAATCGATTCCATCCGCTCGGCGAAGCCCGGCAACGCCGCGACCGATGGCGGGACGTTCACGGCGACCGAATAGTGTGCGCCGCCACTTTCGCGCCACTCGCCAATCTCGGACGCGACCGCGTCCAGCACGAACCATGTCAGTTCGCGCATGATGTCGGCGTCCTTGAACGCCTCGCTGAATGCGCCTGGCAGCAATACGCCGTATTCCGGATGACGCCAGCGAATAAGCGCTTCCATTTGCGCGAGTTCGCCGCCGTGGACTCGGTAGATTCCCTGATAGGCGATGCAGAATTCTCCGGCCTTGAGGCCTTCGAGTATGCGATGCCTGAATGCATGATCTGACTCCGGCGCGGCTTTCGCGACAGGCGAGCCGTGTGTCGTTCTTTTCATGCTCTAGCCATCCCTCCCAGTTGGTCGTGGAAGCGGTTGCACGAGTCGTGCCAGAAACTATGATCGCGCGTCGTCCAATCCAAGTAAATTCGGTGAGCCCCTTGGAGACAACGTTTGCCTCTTAAGGGGAGCGTTTGCGCTTGCGTGTGGACGCATCGTTCAGCCATCCCGAGTCACGTAACGCAACCGTAACGCGTGATGATCTGTGTGGGCTGGCGCACATAACGCAAGCACATATTGCGCTGCATCGGCATGGCGTTTTGCAGTTTTGTATATAGCGATTCCGGAACATTTGTAATCCCGACTAGTGCCGGCGCCGGGAAAATGATCGCTGCGAACGGCGGGCGCGCACCAAAAATGGGACACGCGGCGCTTCCGCACAGGCGACCGCCGGTCGATGAGCATGGGTATGCCGCTGTCTTCGCTTACGAGAGTCTTTCCGCGACGTCGATCGTCAGGCGGTCGCGGTTTCGGCGACAGGGCGCATGCGTTCCAGCGCGCTGCCATCCTCGCGGAACAGATGCACATGGCGAATGCTGAAGCCCGCGTTCAGGCGCTGTCCTTCGACGGCCGTCGATTCGCCCGAGCCTTTCACCTGAATCACGAGTTCGTTCGGCAAACGGACATGCAGCAGCGTCTCGCCGCCGAGATGCTCGATCACCATGACTTCGCCTGCAAGGCCGCTGTCGATATCCCCGCCGCCCGATTCGACGAAATGCTCGGGCCGGATGCCAAGCGTAAGCGTCTCGCCCGCGTGCACGGACGAAGCCGCGAACGGCAGCGTCAACGACTCGCCGCCCGGCAATTCGATGGTGACGCCCATAGCATCCACGCGCATCACGCGCACATCCATGAAGTTCATTTTCGGCGAGCCGATGAAACCCGCGACGAAGCGATTGTGCGGCGTGCGATACAGCTCCAGCGGCGAGCCGATCTGTTCGACGCGTCCATGATTCAGCACGACGATGCGATCGGCCATCGTCATCGCTTCGGTCTGATCGTGCGTGACGTAGATCATCGTCGCATTGAGCTGCTTGTGCAGCTTGATGAGTTCGAGGCGCATCTGCACGCGCAATGCGGCGTCGAGATTGGAGAGCGGCTCGTCGAAGAGAAAGACTTTCGGCTCGCGTACGATGGACCGGCCGATCGCCACGCGCTGACGCTGCCCGCCCGACAGCGCGCGCGGACGCCGTTCGAGCAACTGGCCGATCTGCAAGATCTCGGCCGCGCGATGCACGCGTTCCTTGATCTGCGCTTCGGGCAACTTGAGCATGCGCAAACCGAACGCGATGTTCTCGTACACCGACATGTGCGGATAAAGCGCATACGACTGAAACACCATCGCGACGCCGCGTTGCGAAGGCTCGAGTTCGGTGACGTCCTCGCCGCCAATCAGTACTTGCCCTGAGTCGCAGCGTTCGAGTCCGGCGATGGTGCGAAGCAAGGTCGACTTTCCGCATCCCGAAGGACCGACGAAAACCATGAACTCGCGATCGGTCACTTCTATGTCGACGCCCTTCAGCACGTCGACGCCAGCGAATGCCTTGCGGATCTGCTGCAAATGAACTGCGCTCATGCGTTGTCTCCCGTTTGCTGCTGCGGCAGCGCAGCATCCGATGCGTCGTCGAATTTGTTCTTGACAAGCTGTTCGCGCCAAAATATACAATTGTAAAACCGAAATTACAAGTGAAACGACGCGCACCAGGGATCACGAACGAACGCACCAGAGAAGCCGTATCCGCTCGAAAAATACCAAGGAGACAGGCATGAAGAAGCGCTTCATTCCGGCCATGCAAGCCGGTCCGATCAAACACGCCGCGGCAGTCGCGCTCCTCACGGCGAGCGCGGCGTTCGCAACATCGAACGCGCAGGCCTGGACTCTGAAGGAAGCGGCGCAGCCGTATTCGGGCACCACGATCAAGGCCATCTTTCTCGATCGTCCCGGCTACAAGGCCGCGCAGCAACTCATTCCGCAGTTCGAAAAGGAAACGGGCATCAAGGTGCGCTGGGAAGTGATTCCCTATGAGAATACGCGCGAAAAGGAAGTGCTCAACTTCGTCGGCGGCGGCGACCAGGACATCGTGCTCGTGGACGTCGTGTGGATCGGCGAATTCGCGAGCAACAAGTGGCTCGTGCCGATCAAGAAGTTCACCGACGATCCGAAGCTCGCGGATCCGAATCTCAACCTGAAGGGCTTCTTTCCGATCCTGCTCGATTCGTTCGGCTCCTGGGACAAGGTCACCTACGGCCTGCCGTTCGATAACTACTCGGGCCTGATGTTCTACAACAAGTGCATGTTGAAGGACGCGGGCTTCGACGAGCCGCCGAAGACCTGGGACGACTTGCTCAACACCTACGCGCCGAAGCTCACGAAGGGCGACAAGTTCGCGTTCGCGCTGCAATCGCGGCGAGGCGAAACGCAGTCGGCCGATAGCTTCATGCGCGTGCTGTGGCCGAACGGCGGGTCGCTTCTCGATGCGAAGTTCAAGTCGAATCTGATGTCGCCGCAATCGCAGGCGGGCCTCGAATATCGGCAGAAGCTGATGAAGTACATGCCGCCGGGCATCGTCGACTTCGATCACGCCGAAGCGGTCAACGCGCTTGCGCAAGGACAGGTCGCGATGATTACCGAATGGTCCGCGTTCTATCCCACGCTCACCGATCCGAGCAAGTCGAAGATCGGCAACTGTCTCGCGATCACGACCGAACCGAAGGGACCGGCCGGACTTAAGCCCGCGCTCGGCGGCTTCTCGCTTGCAGTGAACGCGAAGTCGAATGCGAAGAAGCAGGCCGCGTCGTGGCTCTTCATTCAATGGATCACGTCCGAAGCCATGGCGAAGCCTTATCTCGAAGCGGGCGGCGTGCCGGCGCGCATGGCGATCTATGAGGACAAGGCCGTGCAGGACAAGTATCCGTTCGTGAAGCCGATGGTCGAATCGTGGCAGGGCGGCGTGCCGGATTATCGTCCGCGCTTCCCGGAGTGGCCGGCGATTTCAGAAGTCATCGGCGAATGGGGCAGCAAGATGATGCTCGGCCAGGTGACGGTGAAGGAGGGCGCGCAGACCATCGGTCAGAAGACCGAGGACATCCTGAAGAAAGCGGGCTATTACGACGGCAAGAAGCCTTTGCTGAAGTAATTCTGTTCACGGGACCGGAGGCGATCGAATGGCATCACCTGTAATGCATGCGCGCGGACCGCGCAAGCCCGCGCGCTACTTCGGCGTCCTGCCGCGTTCGCCCGCCTTCTGGTTCCTGATACCCGCGATCGCGGCGCTCGCGATCATCGGCATCTATCCGCTGCTGCTTGCGCTCTATAACTCGTTTCATCAATACAAGCTCGCGGACCTGGCCTCGGGCACGCCGTTCGTCGGCGTCGATAACTACATCGCGACGCTGACCGATCCGACCTTCTGGGAAGCGCTCGGACGCACGGCATTGTTCCTGTGCGTGACCTTGCCGATCGAAGTCGCGCTCGGGCTCTTTGCAGCGCTGCTGTTGCATCGCACGGAGCTGCCGTGGATGCGGGCGGCGGCGCGCGTGAGTCTCGTCATTCCGATGGCGACGACGTATGCGGTGGTCGGGCTCATCGGCCGCCTGATATTCAATCGGCAGTTCGGCGTGGCGAACTATCTGACAGGTCTCATCGGCATTCCGCCGCAGGACTGGCTTGCGGACCCGACGCTCGCGTTCGTCTCCGTGATGATCATGGATATCTGGCAATGGACGCCCTTCTGCGCGCTGATCCTGCTTGCCGGGCTTTCGATGGTGCCGAAGGAAGCCGAAGAAGCAGCGCGCCTCGAAACGCCGAAGTGGAGCATGATTTTGTGGCACCTGCAGCGTCCGTATCTTCTTCCGGGTCTCACTGCGATTCTTATTCTTCGTTCCGCCGATATGCTGAAGATGTTCGACGCCGTCTTCACGATGACGCGCGGCGGGCCCGGCGCCGCGACGGAATTCATCAGCGTCTATATCCAGCGCGTCGGCTTTCGTCTCTTCGATCAGGGCATGGCTTCCGCACAGGCGATCATCCTGCTCATTCTGACGATCGTGCTGTCGCGTCTCTATATTCGCTTCGTGTATCGGGAGGCCGCGTGAGTTCGATAGGCATGCAAGGCACGCAACGCGCAAAGCGCGCACGCGCGGCAAGAAAACGCGCTACTGTATGGCACTTTCTGGGCCTCGTCGTAGTGTTCATGTCGTCGGTGTTTCCGTTCTACTGGATGGTCACGACGAGCCTCAAGAGTCAGGCCGATGCGCTCGCGTATCCGCCGAAATGGCTGTTCTCGCCGACGTTTCATCACTACTCGGCAGCACTGTTCGAACATGACGTCGCGAGTAGTCTGCTGAACTCGCTCATCATCGCGAGCAGCACGACCGTCCTCGCTATCCTGCTTGGCACGCCAGCCGCTTATGCGCTCGCGCGCTACGAATTTCGCGGCAAGGAAGACCTCTGGTTCTGGTTCATCTCGAACCGCATGGTGAGCCCCGTCGTGCTCGCGGTGCCGTTCTTTCTGATCGCGACGAAGCTCGATCTCGTCGATACGCATATCGTGCTGATCCTGCTGTATCTGACGTTCTCGCTGCCCATCGTCGTATGGATCTGCACGGACCAGTTCCGCAACATTCCCGTCGAGCTCGACGAAGCCGCGCGTCTCGATGGCGCATCGCCGTGGCGCGTGTTCTGGCGCATCAATCTGCCGCTCGCGATGCCGGGCATCGTCGTATCGGCGATCTTCGCGTTCATCTTCTCGTGGAACGATCTGCTCTATGCGCTCGTGCTCACGCGCAGCGACGCGATTACCTCGCCGGTTGCGGCGACGAGCTACATGAGCGGTTATGAATTGCCCTGGGGCGAGATCATGGCGACGGGCACGCTGATCGTGCTGCCCATGGTCGTGTTCGCGCTGGCCGTGTCCGGGCGATTGGTGCAAGGGCTCACGATGGGCGCGGTGAAATAAAATCGCGCGGCCTTTCATTGAACAACAGGACAACATGAGCAAGAGCGCACCGCCCATCGCCATCGCGGAAGCGGACGATTCCATCGATTCGGAAGAAGAACTGCAGGCGCGCGTCGCGTGGCATTACTACGTCGGCAATCTGACGCAGCAGGAAATCGCGCAGCGCATCGGCAGCAATCGCGTGCGCGTGAACCGGCTGCTTGCGGCGAGCCGCGAGTCCGGCCTCGTGCAGATCACGATCAATAGCAAGATCGTGCCATGCGTCGCGCTGGAAGAAGCGCTCGCGAAACGCTTCGGCCTCGAATGCGCGGTGGTCGTGCCGAGCGGCGCGAACAACGAGGCGAACAATGCGGCGCTCGGCATCGGCGCGGCGTCGTACTTCGCGAGGCAGATAGTTGCAGGGCAAACTATCGGCCTCGGCTGGGGCCGCACGATCCGCGCCGTGTTGCGCGCGCTGCCGCAGCGCACGTACGGCGCGGTGTCGGCGGTGTCGCTGCAGGGCGGGCTGTCGCATTGCCCGAGTATCAATACGTTCGATATCGTGTCGGACTTCGCGAACATCTGCCGCGCCGACAGTTATCTGTTCGCCGCGCCGATCTACGTGAGCAGCCAGAAAGCGCGCGACGTGATCCTGCAGGAAGAAACCGTGCGCGAGACCTATGAACTCGCGCGCAGTGCCGATCTCGCCTTGCTGACGTGCGGCGATCTGACGGAATCGCTCGTCGTGACATACGGCATCGACAATCCGGAGCAATTGCGCACGTTGCAGAAGGCGGGCGCGGTCGGCGACATGCTCGGCCACTTCATGGATGAAGACGGGGAGCTGATCGATCATCCGTTGAATCGACGCACCGTTGCGATCACGCTGGACGACCTGCGCAAGATCAAACGCGTGATTCTCGTGAGCGGCGGCAAGAAGAAATTTCATGTCACGCGCGCGGCATTGCGCGGGCGTTATCCATCCGTGCTCGTGACCGACGAGGACACCGCAAGACGCCTGTGCGACGAGCCCTGAAGACGACACCATGACGACCATCGACAGAAATCGCGAATTCGCGGGCAAGACCGTGCTCGTCACGGGGGCGGGCAAGGGCATCGGCCATGCAACGGTTCATCTGCTGATCGAGCGTGGCGCGCGTGTCATTGCATTGAGCCGCAGCGCAGCCGATCTCGATCTGCTGAAGAAGGAGACGGGTTGCGAGATCATTGCCGCCGATCTCGCCGATGCCGACGCCGCACGCGAAGCGGCGCGCGCCGTTCAGCCCGTCGATCTGCTCGTGAACAACGCGGGCATCGCGGTGTTGGAGCCGTTTCTCGATACGACCGTCGAAGCCTTCGATCTGACGATGAACGTCAACGTGCGCGCAGCGATGATCGTCGCGCAAGAGTGCGCGAAGAACATGATCGCGCGTGGCGCGGGCGGTTCGATCGTGAACGTATCGAGCCTGTCGGCGAATGTGGGCTTCGCGCTGCACGCGTCGTATTGCGCATCGAAAGGCGGACTCGACGCGATGACGCGCGTCATGGCCAACGAGCTCGGCCCGCACGGCATACGCGTGAACGCGGTGCTCCCGACCGTCACGATGACCCCGATGGGTGAAAGAGCGTGGAGCGATCCCGCCAAATCCGAACCGATGCTTGCGCGCATTCCGATGAACCGCTTCGTGGAGCCGGTGGAAGTCGCGCGCACGATTGCCTATCTGCTTTCCGACGATTCGAGCATGGTCAGCGGCGTGAGCCTGTTGGTCGATGGCGGATTTCAGGCGCGCTGAGATTAGCTTCGCGATTCAATCAACGACACCGGAGACTTGTAATGACCGATTCACAGATGACCGCGATCGTATGCCGCGCGCCGAAAGACTATCGCGTCGAACGCGTGCAACGCCCGAGCGCGGCGAGAAACGAACTCGTGATCCGCATTGCGGCATGCGGCATTTGCGCGAGCGATTGCAAATGCTGGTCGGGCGCGAAGATGTTCTGGGGCGGCCCGAATCCGTGGGTCAAGGCGCCGGTCATTCCGGGACACGAGTTCTTCGGTTATGTCGAAGAACTGGGCGAGGGCGCGGAAGAACATTTTGGCGTGAAGAAGGGCGATCGCGTGATTGCCGAGCAAATCGTGCCTTGTGCGAAATGCCGCTATTGCAAGTCGGGCGAGTACTGGATGTGCGAAGTGCATAACATCTTCGGCTTCCAGCGCGAAGTCGCCGATGGCGGCATGGCCGAATACATGCGCTTTCCGCCGACGGCGATCGTGCATAAGATTCCGGACGGCATTTCACTGGAAGATGCGGCGATCATCGAGCCGCTTGCGTGCGCGATCCATACGGTAAATCGCGGCGATATCCAGTTGAGCGATGTCGTTGTGATCGCGGGCGCGGGGCCACTCGGTCTGATGATGACGCAAGTCGCGCATCTGAAGACGCCGAAGAAGCTCGTCGTGATCGATCTCGTCGAAGAGCGGCTCGCGTTGGCGCGCGAGTACGGCGCGGACATCACGATCAACCCGAAGACCGACGATGCGCTCGAAACGATTCGCTCGATCACCGATCGCTATGGCTGCGACGTATATATCGAAACGACCGGCGTTCCTGCGGGCGTTACGCAAGGACTGGAGCTGATTCGCAAGCTCGGCCGCTTCGTCGAGTTCTCCGTGTTCGGCGCGGATACAACCGTCGACTGGTCGATCATCGGGGATCGCAAGGAGCTCGACGTGCGCGGCGCGCATCTCGGACCGTATTGCTATCCGATCGCGATCGATCTGCTCGCGCGCGGACTCGTCACGTCGAAGGGCATCGTCACGCATGGCTTCACGCTCGACGAGTGGGACGAAGCCATCAGGATCGCGAATTCGCTCGATTCGATCAAGGTGCTGCTCAAGCCGTAACGACTGCCGGCGTGCGCGTCGCGATTCCGATGCATGCGTTCGCGCCGGAGACGTTCGGGTCGTTCAGGATCTGATGATGTGAAAACCATGCGCCATGCGTTGCATTGCATGGCGCATCGTTCACGAAAGCGACACGCCCAGCAACTTGCCGATTCCATATGTGCAAGCGGCCGCGATCATTCCGATCAACGCTTGTCGCACAGCGGAAAACAGCGCGCCGCGTCCATTGAACAGCGACGTGAACACGCCGATGCCCGCAAGCCCGAGTCCGCTCAAAACGATGCATTGCACGATGCCTTCCGTACCGCTTGCCCAAAGAAAGGCGATGGCCGGAATGATCGCGCCCACGGCGAACAACGTGAACGATGCGAGCGCGGCCGTCCAGGGATTGCCGCCCAACTCGCGCGGATCGAGGCCGAGTTCTTCGCGCGTCAGCGTGTCGAGCGCCTTGTCCTTGTCGCGCATGATTTGCGCGGCGACGCGTTTCGCTTCGGCTGCATCGATGCCCTTTGCCTGATAGATGAGCGCGAGCTCATGCCGCTCCGCGTCGGGCATATGATCGAGCTCGTCCTTCTCCCGCGCGATTTGCGTGCGCGCGAGTTCGCGCGCATTCGTGACAGAGAGCCATTCGCCGAGCGCCATCGATGCCGCGCCCGCGATGAGTCCCGCGAACGCCGTGAGCAGGACCGTTTTGCTATCGCTGCCTGCACCCGCGACGCCCATGATGAGGCAAAAGTTCGACACGAGGCCATCGTTCGCGCCGAGCACTGCGGCACGTAAATCGTTGCCCGATGCGACGCCGCGATGCCACGACTCGGCCGCTGCGATCGCACCGCCTTTACTCAGCCCTTTGCTGCGACTCGCGACTTCCTGCACGATATCCGCGTGATGCCGCTCTTCCGCCGACATCTGCGCGGCATCGGGTTGGCCGGCATATTTATCGCGATCGGCCATTTCGTTTGCGGCGACCGAGCGCAACACGAAGTCCGGTCCGAACGCGCGTGCGAGCGTACGCATGATCCGCGTTTTTGCGCTGATGCGATGCGTTCGAACGGACACGCCATTCGCGCGCAATTTCGCGGCCCATATGTCCGCATGACGGCGCTCCGCTTCGGCCAGCTCGGCATAGACGCGCCGCTTGTCGTCCTGCTTTTCCGCTCGTGCGAGCGTGTCGTAGAGCGCGGCGCTGTCGAGTTCGTCCGCGAGATTGGAGGTAAAGCGCTTGAGTTCTGTCTGGGACGCCATGACGTCACCTTTATCGTTCGTCTCGTTGATTCAAGAGTAAAGACGAACGACATGTCGCGTTGCTAATAGCCCTACGATGCGCGCTGAGTGAGAATTGAATCGCGTCTCATCGTCGTCATTGTTTAGATGGGGCTTGATTAAATCTCGAATGGAGCGACGTGCGAATCTTTCTCGCGACTGCGCGAAGCGGTACGTTCGGCGCGGCAGCGAGGAGCGTGTTTCGCCTAAAGCGAAGATCGTTTTCGGCAGCAACAATCGCGATGCGCAGGCAACGATGTGCGCATCGAGTGCCGGCTATGCGGTATTGCCGTGTCCGTTAGGCGATGCCGATGCGCGCCTCAAGCGCTTCGATGTTGGTGTAGCGCCAGCCGGAAGAGACGTATGGTTGGTTATCACCGCGATCTCAGGCGAGTCGCGCGCTTGCGAGCTTTATTGAACGAAACGATGCCGACGCTAGGCGAAGGTATTAATCGGTATCAATCGATTAGCGATGCAACTAACTGTCCTTTGCGCTTATCCACTTCGAATCCGAGCCCAGGCCAGCGCAAAAGAATCAAATAAGCGAGCAGTCGGAGTTTTAGGCAATCAAAGAACTACTTCAAGGCCGCGCACCAAATCGATGCGTATTAGCGACGCTATCCGCAAGCGCTACGCGATCCAAGCTCGATTTTTAAAGCGGCGCTACAATCCCGATGCCTAAAACCGACTGGCGCCCCACACAGTCGGCTATTTGCGATATCCGCTGAAACCACTCAAAAGCCGGAGCGCTCATGACCACGCTTTCCATTAACGGCCAGAACCATTCGGTCGATGCGCCACCCGACATGCCGCTTCTCTGGGTATTGCGCGACATCGTAGGACTCACAGGAACCAAATTCGGCTGCGGCATTGCGCAATGCGGTGCGTGTACCGTTCATCTCGATGGCGTCGCGGTTCGTTCATGCGTTTTACCGATTGCCGCCGTTGGCGATCGCAAGGTGACGACGATCGAAGGCATCGGCGAAACACCCGCCGGCAAGAAAGTGCAAGCGGCCTGGCGTTCGCTCGATGTCGTGCAATGCGGGTACTGTCAGTCTGGACAAGTCATGTCCGCCGCGGCATTGCTCGCGACAGTCTCCGATCCCAACGACTCCGATATCGATGCCGCGATGGCGGGCAACATCTGCCGCTGCGGCACTTATCACCGCATTCGCGCCGCCATCAAGCAGGCCGCAAAGGAGGCGTGACATGTCGCAAGGATTGATCGAGGCGGGGCGTCATGCGGCTCGCGCGGGATTGGCGCGCCGCACGTTTCTGAAGTTCGGCGTGACCGCCGGCGTCGCTGCAAGCGGCGGATTGCTGATCGGCTTCAGCTTGCCGGCCGCGAGCCAGGATCAGGGCAAAGGCAAGTCGGTTATCGGAGGCGATGGCGTCGAGTCCGCGCAAGAAGGCGTATTCGCACCGAATGCGTTCGTGCAGATCGACAAGAGCGGCAAGGTCGTGCTCATCATGCCGAAGGTCGAAATGGGACAAGGCGTCTATACCGCGTTGCCCATGTTGATAGCCGAGGAGCTCGAAGTGCCGCTCGATAGCGTCACGATCGATCATGCGCCGCCGAACGAAAAACTTTTCACGGACCCGCTGTTGGGCGGTCAATTGACAGGCGGTTCGACGTCCGTGCGCTATGCGTGGGAGCCGTTACGCAAAGCGGGCGCGGCCGCACGCATGATGCTCGTCGCGGCGGCGGCGCAGGAATGGAAATGCGATCCATCGTCTTGCCAGGCGCAAGGCGGCAAGGTTATGCATGCATCGGGAGAACGTAGCGCGAGTTATGGCGAGCTCGCCGAAGCGGCCGCGAAATTGCCCGTTCCGCAAGACATCAAATTAAAGGATCCGAATAACTTCAAGATCGTCGGCACGCCGGCGAAAAGGCTCGATTCGCCAGAGAAGGTCGATGGCACTGCAATGTTCGGTCTCGATGTGCGCTTACCCGACATGGTGTATGCAGCGATCGTGAATTGCCCCGTGTTCGGCGGAACGCTCGCATCCGTCGACGACAGCAATGCGAAGAAGATTCCCGGCGTGCGTCAGATCGTAAAGTTCGACAATGGCGTCGCGGTGATCGGCGATCATACGTGGGCCGCCAAACGCGGCGCGGCTGCCTTGCAGATTCAATGGAACGAAGGCGCGAGCGCCAACGTATCGACGAAGCAGATCGTCGACGACATGGCCAATGCATCGCAGCGCACGGGCGCGGTGGCGCGTAAGGAAGGGAATGCCGACAATGCGTTTTCCAATGCGAAGACGCGCGTCGATGCGGTGTACGTTCAGCCGTTTCTCGCGCATGCGACGATGGAGCCGATCAACTGCACGGTGCACGTGCGCCCGGACGGTTGCGATATTTGGCTTGGCACGCAAGTGCCCACGCGTATCCGCGATGCCGGAATGAAAGCGACTGGATTGCCTGCGGAAAAGATTCATGTGCATAACCATTTGCTCGGCGGCGGCTTCGGCAGGCGGCTCGAATTCGACATGGCCACGCAGGCGCTCAAGATCGGCAAGGCGCTCGGCGTTCCGGTCAAAGTAACGTGGTCGCGCGAGGAAGACATTCAGCACGACATGTATCGGCCGTGCTATTACGACAAGTTATCTGCGGGACTCGATGCCAACGGCAAGCCGGTTGCATGGACGCATCGCATCGTCGGGTCGTCTGTGCTCGCGCGTTTTGCGCCGCCGGCAGTAAAGGATGGGGTCGATCCCGATGCCGTCGAAGTGGCATCCGATCTTCCGTACGACTTGCCCAATCAGCTCGTCGACTATGTGCGGCTCGAACCGCATGACGTGCCCACCGCATTCTGGCGCGGCGTGGGACCGACGCGTGGCACGTTCGTCGTGGAAAGCTTTATCGACGAATTGGCCGTGCAGGCGAAAGTCGACCCCGTCAAGTATCGGCGAGATCTGCTTGGCAAGTCGCCGCGCGCACGCAACGTGCTCGATGTCGCGACGCAGGCGGCGGGCTGGGGACAGCAATCCGTGCCGCAGGGACAAGGGCGCGGCGTTTCGGTGATGCACGCATTCGGCAGTTTCTTCGCCATCGTCGCGGATGTCGCTGTCGACAAAGACGGCGAGGTGAAGGTGAATCGCATCGTGTGCGCCGTCGATTGCGGCATGGTCGTCAATCCCAATACGGTTGAAGCGCAAGTGCAGGGCGGCATCATATTCGGCATTACCGCCGCGCTCTATAGCGAAATCACGATCAAGGACGGACGCGTCGAACAAAGCAATTTCACCGACTATCGAATGCTGCGCATTCACGAAACGCCGCCGGTGGAGGTGCATATCGTCAAAAGCACGGAAGCTCCTGGCGGCATCGGCGAACCAGGCACAGCGGCGCTTGCGCCGGCTATCACGAATGCGATCCATGCCGCAACGGGCAAGCGATTGAGGCGCTTGCCCGTAGGCGATCAATTGCGTAGCGCCTGAGGAGCCCGTCATGAAGAACGCATTCAAGCCTCTCTTTGCGATGCTGTTTGCATTGGCGTCCTCGGCTCATGCAGCCGACGATGCACTCGTCACGCGTGGCGCCTATCTCGCGCGAGCAGGCGATTGCGTCGCTTGTCACTCGACTCAAAAGGGCAAGCCGCTCGCAGGCGGTTTGCCGATGATGACGCCGTTGGGCGCGATCTATACGACCAATATCACGCCCGATCCGGACACGGGAATCGGCCGCTACACGGAAGAGGACTTCGCGCGCGCCTTGCGCGAAGGCGTTGCGAAGGATGGGCATAACCTTTATCCGGCGATGCCTTACCCTTCTTATGCAAAGATAAACGACGAGGACATGCATGCGCTTTACGCGTATTTCATGCATGGCGTCACACCCGTCAAGCAGGCCAATCGTGAGCCGGACATGAAATGGCCGCTCAATATGCGCTGGCCGCTTAAGCTATGGAACGCGGTCTTTCTGGAAAAGGGCGTTTATCAGAACAAATCCGGAAAGGATGTCGCGTGGAATCGTGGCGCTTATCTCATTCAGGGACTCGGACATTGCGGCTCATGCCACACGCCGCGGGGCATCGCATTTCAGGAAAAAGGACTCGACGAAAGCAATAGCGCCTATTTGACGGGCGGCTTGCTCGATAACTGGTTCGCTTCCAACCTGACGGGCGAGCACAATACCGGCCTCGGGCGCTGGTCGGAGCAGGACATTGCCAGCTTTCTCAAGACGGGCGCGAACGCGCACGCGTCTGCATTCGGCTCGATGACGAGCGTCGTCAACAACAGCACGCAGATGTTGAGTGACGACGATCTTGCCGCGATGGCGCGCTATTTGAAGTCGTTGCCCGCGTCGGGGGGCAATGGTGGACCGCGCTATTCATATGATCCCAAAGCGACGAAAGTGTCCTTGTCGCGTCCGGCCGCATCGGATTCGGGAGCGCGGGTCTATACCGCCTATTGCTTGCATTGTCATGGTGCGGACGGCCGTGGCTTCGCACCCATGCTTGCGCCGCTCGCGGGCAATCCAAACGTTCTGGAAAAGGATGCATCGTCGCTGATCAACGTGACGCTGAACGGCACCGGCGATCTGGTTATCGGCGGCGTGCCCGCGCCTTACCCGATGCCGCGCTATGCACCCGTGCTGAACGATCAGCAGATCGCGGACGTACTTACTTTCATCCGGGGCGCGTGGAACAACGGCACGCCGGCTGTGCAGGCATCGGACGTGACGAAGATGCGCAAGGCGACGCAGTGACTGTATGGGTCAGGAAGAAAAATCGATGACATCCAGGTGAATCGAACTGGATGGATGCGCGAGGAATTTGCGATGCACACGTGCACTGATGCGCTCATAACCATCGCTCAGGGCTTTTAGCAAGCGCTCGTCGCTTGCTCCTGTCGGTGCCCAAAAGCACTGTTCCAACGCCTTGCGCGTGATGTTGCATTGAATGGCCTGCTCGCGAGAGAACGCGACGAAGCTGACGGAGGCGCGGTCCGCCGAAATAGTGGCATGGATCAGGAGCTTGCTCGTCATGGTTCGGCAGGAGAGATACGTTTCGCTGAATTTTATTGTGTCAGAATTTGGTGAACTCGCGAATCCTCGAATGAGCGCGAAACGTGCGCAAACGGCCAGAAGCAGGCGTTTTTCGCTTCAAGGCGGTTCCAACGCGGGGGACAAACTTCATATGAATGAATCGAACGTTCGTATTCGGCGTTCACCGACGTTAAAGATTTGCGGAGTAGTCTGAGGTGCAACCTGCGGGATTCGACGCCGCGCGAGATCCCATACCGGCAAGACTGGCGCGGTTGTCCATGAATGTCCATGAAAAATGAAAAGAAAAGCATGCTCAGGTGTACTACTCTAGGAACGATCATCCGAAGCGGCGCGGCACACCGCATCAGCAAGCGGGGCGTGCGGCGCATTCCCGGAACTTCACCGGCAACGTCTACGCGGCTTCTGTTGCGGCGGGCGTTGTCGCCAGCAGGAGCGGAACATGAAGCATCCATCGTTGATGGATCCCTGGAGCCGTACCCTGGCAATGCTCGACAGCCTTCCGAACCGCCCTTCGGAAGCGAACGAGAAGCTCTCACTGATGACACGACCGCTCGTACGGAATGTCCAAGGCAAGACCGCATGCATCGGATCCACCGACGGGCATTGCGTCAATATTCGCGTGCTGGAGCGCTTGAGCGAATCGACGCTCTCGCTATCCTGGCACGATCCCACGTCGTTCAATTACTCGGAGCAGGTCTGGGCCCTTTGCACTGCCCGCAAGCGCGGAACGTGTGCCTTGAGCGGTCAGGCGATCAGGCGCGGACAGCCTGTTTATAGGCCGAGGCGTGTCGGCAGTTCGGTCCCGCTCAATAGCGGCGCAATGATTCTGGCGCTTGCGCTCACTCCGGATGAACAGGAAGCGAGCCTCGTTTCCGAGTGATCGGCTTTCGTCCGCGAGACGCGTGCGCGAAGCAAGCGTCTGTGGCCATGCGCGAACTGCCTTGATGATTCAAAGGGATGCGATATCGCGTATCGTCTGATGAGCGGACGATGACCAAGCTCGTTCAAGTTCAGGTGTATCTGCGAGCGCGCTAACGACATCTGCGTTTTTCTTGCAAGAGCGCTTGGCTTGGGCGTTATCCATATAAGATCTGCAAAGGATGGCAATCGTGCGTCGCGCGGACGCATTACATTGCTCATTCCATTCGCCGCTTGCAGAAATCTATGGGAGGAGTTATGGCCACATTGGCACAGTTGGAAAGCCAGATTCAGAAATTGCAGCGTCGCGCGGATGTATTGCGGGAAAGAAAGTCGATCGAGGTCATCGCCAAAATTCGGGCAATGATGGACGAGTTCGGCTTGACCATTGCCGATCTCGCCAAGGCCGGTTCAGGCACGCGAAAAACACGCGGCCGTCCTGCGGGTTCTGGTCAATCGGCCGTTTCCAGAAAAGGAGCGACCAAGTCCAAGTTGCCGCCGAAATATCGCGACCCGGAATCGGGCGCCACCTGGAGCGGACATGCTCGTCCGCCCGCTTGGATCAAGGATGCACCTGACCGCAGCGTGTATCTGATCAATGGTGCTGCCAGCAAGAACGGCGCGCGCAAAAGAAAGAGTGCACGGAACGCCGCTGCCTAAAGGTAAGGGAAGGCTTAGGCGAGCAAAGGACTGCGCACGCGGGAAAAACCGCTTGCCCGATCATAAGCAAGCCCGATCTGCAATACGCCAAGATCGCCTTGCGTCGGTCCAATGATTTGCAATCCGGCCGGCAAGCCGCCGGCACCCAATCCGGCTGGCGCGCTTAGCGCGGGCAGCGATGCCATCGTCGCCGGAACGACGGTCTCCATCCAGCGATGATAGGTATTCATCTCGCGGCCGTCGATAACATGCGGCCAGTCCAAGTCCGCATCAAACGGAAAGACCTGCGCCGAAGGCAACACGAGATAGTCGAAACGATCGAATAGCGCATTGATTGCCTGATACCAGGCCGTCCGATCGCGAATTGCACGGGACGCATCTTCTCCCGATAACTTCAGACCTCGTTCAATCTCCCATACCGCTTCCGGTTTGAGCAACTTTCTCTTGGCGGCGTCGCGATAAAGCGGCGCATTGGTGCCGGAGAAGGTAAGGCTGCGCAAATCGATCCAGGCTTTCCATAGACAGTCGAGATCAAAGTCGATATCGGCAGCCTCCACGATGCAGCCCGCCGTTTCGAAGTGACGCAGCGCCGATAAATACGTCTCCATCAACCCCGCTTCCATCGGCAGATGTCCGTTCAGGTCGCCGAGCCAGCCAATACGCGTGCCGCGCACATCGCGCTCGAGCGCGTTCGCGAAGTCGGCGGGCTTGTCGTTTCTGCGTGAAAGAGGCGCGCGGACGTCGAAGCCGGCCTGTACCGACAACAATAGTCCCAGATCGGGAATGGTTCGCGCGATCGGCCCGGCGACGCTGAATTGCTGGAAGAAGACGTCGTCGCTTGGCGCATACGGCACGCATCCTGGCGTCGTGCGAAAGCCGAAGACGTTATTGAATGCAGCGGGCGTGCGCAGTGAGCCCATCATGTCGGTGCCGTCCGCGAAGGGCAGCATGTGCACCGCGACGGAAACCGCCGCGCCGCCGCTGCTTCCGCCCCCCGAACGCGATTGGTCGAAGGCGTTGCGCGTGGTCCCGTACACCGGGTTATAGGTATGTCCGCCCAAGCCGAATTCCGGCGAATTAGTGCGGCCAATGAATATTGCGCCCGCGTTGCGCATGCGCTCGAAGATGACGGCGTCCATCTTCGAAAGTTCGCCTGCATAGAGAGGAGAGCCTTTCGTCGTGACCATTCCCGCGACGGGAAGGATATCTTTGGGCGCTTGTGGAAAGCCATGCAGAGGTCCAAGGCTCTCTCCGCGGGATAGCTGTGCATCGCGCTCGGCGGCGAGAGAGCGTAGTGCATCGCGATCTTGCATCGCAACGATCGCATTCACGACAGGATTGAAGCGATCGATTTGCGCTAGATAGGCGTTCATCACTTCGACGCACGAGACGTCGCGCGCATGAATTGCTCGAGTCAGCGCGATAGCTTCGAGCGAAACAATATCCTTATCGGGCGTTGAGACGGACTTTGCGTCGAGTGCGGTCATGGCTATGTCGTGAATGGCAGACGGATTCAGCAATGAAACTCGGGAAGAACATGTGCGGCGACTTCTTCGATGATATCGCGCGCGGCTCGTCGTTCCGATGTGATGTTGAGCGTCACATGATGCGTTCCGTTCTCGCGCATCTCGCGCAAGAGCGCAACGAGCGCGCGACGTCCCGTGCGATAGCCGAGCGATATGTCGACAGCGGGTTCGTTCGCATCTTCGCTGAGATCGAGCCGCATTGCGACGCCGAATGCACGAAAAGCGCCGGACGCCGCGCGATCGACCGCAGCACGCCACATGCTATATCGCCCGCGCTGAGCTTGCGGCTCGCGATGATAAGTCATCCAGCCAAGCGAATGACGCGCAATCCAGTCGACGCTCTGACCGCCCGAACCGACGGCGAGCATTGGAATGGAAGTGTTATGGCGAGGCAAAAGATAGAAGTCGGGCGCGCCTCCAGGTGCATGATCGGGGATCACGCGAGAGGGCACGGTGACGGCAGCGGCGAGCGTTTCCCAATGTTGCCTGTACAGATCGCGCCGTGTATCCGGATCGCGGCCGAACGCGGCGTATTCCGGTGGACGATCGCCTGAACCGACGCCCAGTATGAAGCGTTGCCGAGACAGGGCGTCGACGGAGATTGCGCCTTTGGCGACATGAAGGGGATGTCTGAGCGTCAACACGATTGCGCCGCTGATGAGCGCAATGCGTTCCGTGTTCGATGCCAGCGCGCCGAGCAGCACCCAAGGGTCGAGATGTCCGACCGGATCGGGATACTCGATACTATTGAGCGGCACGTCGCGGACCCAGAGCGCACGAAAGCCGAGCCGGTCGGCCAGCCGCGCCAGCGATAGCTGTTCGCTGTAGTCGACGACGCTATCGTTATCGCGCGTGATCGGCAGCGTGATGCCGATAGAGAGCTTGTCTTGCGCGAAAACCGAGTTCGCGATCGAAGACGACATTGGAGTGTTTTCGCTAGCGTTCATGACACGCGTTGCGTCGAGGAAAGGGTCCGACGCTGATGGTATCACTGCCTTGATAAACGATGCCCGGCGCGATAAGGCACCAGGCATCGTTAAAGCGCGAGTTTTTAAGCAGCGGGCACTAGGCTGCGCCGAGTGACGAGCGATACGAGATACGTGACGATGACATTCACGACGAGTGCAATCAGGCCGATATAGACCGGCCACGAAGCATCACCGAGATGGACGACATAAACCGGCTTGAGGCCTTGCGAGATCGCGAGACCGGTGCCCAGCACGATACCGAACAGCCAACCCAGAGATAGGCCGGGCGTGGTCAATCGGCGCGTATAGAGCGTGAACACGATGGCCGGGAATATCTGCAGAATCCATACGCCGCCGAGCAACTGCAGGTCGATCGCATACTGTGTCGGCAGGAACACGATGAATAGCAACGCGCCGAATTTCACGACGAGCGATACGAGCTTCGCCGTCGATGCTTCAGCCGTGGATGACATGTCAGGCGATACGAGTGGACGCCACAAGTTACGGGTGAACAGATTCGCTGCGCCGATCGACATGATCGCCGCCGGCACGAGTGCGCTGATCGCGATAGCCGCAGCCGCGAAGCCCACGAACCACGAGGGAAACAGCGTGCCGAACAACGCCGGCACGACATCCGATGCCGACTTCACATGCACGCCCGCCGCGATCGCCATATAGCCCAGCAGCGCGATCAAGCCCAGAAGCAGCGTATAGGCTGGGAGGAAGATGGCGTTCTTGCGCACCGTCATCGCGGATGAAGACGAGAGCACCGCCGTCATCGTATGTGGATACATGAATGCGGCGAGCGCGGAGCCGAGCGCGAGCGATGCATAAGCCGTGAATTGTCCCGGCTTGAGAATGATGCCCGTCGGGCCACCTTTCGCCTTGAAGTATTGATCGGCCGAATCGAATACATGCGCGTAACCGCCCAGCTTCAAAGGAATCAGCCATACCGCCGCGATCACGACGATATAGATCATGATGTCCTTCACGAAGGCGATCATCGCGGGGGCGCGCAGCCCGCTCGTATAGGTATAAAGCGCAAGAATCACGAATGCGATGATGAGCGGCAGTTCGCCCGTCACGCCGAGGCCCTTGATGACAACTTGCATGCCGACGAGCTGAAGCGCGATATAGGGCATCGTTGCGACGATGCCCGTGATCGCCACCGCAGCAGGAAACCATTTGCCGCCGTATTCGCCCTGCACGTAATCTGCGCCCGTGATGTGATTTTTCGCATGGGCGATCTTCCACAGCTTGGGCATCACCGCAAACACGAACGGATAGACGATGATCGTATAGGGCAGTGCAAAGAAGCCATACGCGCCGACCGAATACACAAGTGCTGGGACGGCAATCACGGTATAGGCCGTATAGAAATCGCCGCCGACGAGAAACCATGAAATCAATACGCCGAACTGGCGGCCGCCGAGGCCCCATTCGTGAAGCTGTGTGAGATCGCCTCGCTTCCAGCGCGCGGCGAAGAAGCCGACGACGGTCACGAGCACGAAGAACGCGATGAAGATGGTCATCGCGACCGGATCGACTGGCGTGAGATCGTTCATTTCAGGCCCCTGTGCACGATGTAAAGCAGGAGCGAAGTGAGCGGCACCCACAAGAACTGATACCAATAGAAAAACGGAAAGCCCGCGAAGGAAGGCCGTGTGTCGTTATAGAACGGCAGCCAAAGCAGTGCGACGTAGGGTATCAAAAGCGCAACCCAAAGCCATGGGCCACGGGGCGCATCGTTATCGGATTCCAAAGCTATTCTCCTCGTGAATCGGCGCTGATAAGAACTTGCCGGCGCGCGGCCTCCGCGAATGTTCTGCCGATGGGAGTGAGCGCCGCGCCGCGAACGGCTGCGCATTATCCAACTAATTCGCTTTTATTGCCGGACGCCTAAGAGATGGAAAGGGCTTGTGCCAATCGATGCTTACGCAAGGCTTTCCGCGTCTGCCGAATTCGACGAATCGCCGATAGCTTTGGTCATTTCATGCCTTCAAAAAGCGCGATCTATGCTTACGAAGTTATGACGCGCGGAGAACTCGCTCGCATGCCGGCGAGCATCGCGCGCTTGCCGCCGAAGCCTGCAAGCTTGCGATATTCGAATCCGCTTTCGATGAGTGCGCGTTTGACAATGCCCGCGCTGGTGAACGTGGCGAAGGTTGCGTCGTCTTTTGCCATGCGCGCCAGCGAAGCGAATACGGCGGGCGTCCACATGTCCGGATTCTTGGCTGGCGCAAAGCCGTCGAGATAGATGGCGTCCGCTGCAACGCCATGATCGGCCAGGCGTGGCAAGAAGTCGGCGGCGTCGCCATAGCCAAGCGTCAACCTGACCGCGCCGGCAACGAACGTTCGCCGATGCACGCCGCCTTCGAGCAGAGGCCATGCGCGAATGAGCGCGTCGGCCAGTGGCGCGATAGCGGCATCGTCGATGATCGCCGCGTGCGCCGCGCGTAGATCGTCTGCGCGGAATGGATGCTTTTCTATCGATACGTATTCGAGCGTCGGCGGCCGATGTGCATCGTCGAGCCACGCGGCCCACGTCGCAAGGAAATTGATGCCCATGCCGAAGCCGGTCTCGAGCACCGTGAAGCCATGCTTGCCGCGCCAGCGCGCGGGCAAGTCATTGCCATCGAGAAAGACATGGCGCGCCTGAGCCAGCGCGCCCGCCGCGCTGTGATAGATGTCGTCGTGACGCGGCGAATACGGGGTTCCGTCACGGAACACGAGCGATGCCGGAATCAGCGGCGCTTCCATCGTTCAGGCATCGGGCGACGATTGATCGAGCGTGATGCCCAGTTCGCTTGCCATTTGCTGAACCATTGCGCGCAATTGCGTGACTTCATGAGCAAGGCGCTTTTGCTCGGACTTCAACGCTTCGAATTCGGAAAGGGAATAAGATTCGCCGCCTTGAGTTTCGCGCGAAGGCATATCGCTCAAGCTTACTTCGCCGCAAAGCAGATGCATCCAGCGGCTTTCGCGCTCGCCCGGTGTGCGCGGCAGCTTCACAACACGCGGCGGATCATTCGCGGCGAGTTCATCCAGAAAGCTCTCGACCGATGATATATCCGCGAACGAATGCAGCCGCGCACTGTTCGCGCGCAACTCCGCCGCGGTTTGCGGGCCCCGCAGGAATAGCGTGGCAAGTAGCGCGACTGACTGACTCGGCACGCCGAGCACGCGGTTCACGTTATGTTCGAAGCGCGGCACACGGCTGCTGCTGCCTTCGATGACGAGACTCAGGCGTTTAAGGCCATCGATCGTCGTCAGCACTTCGTCCTCGCTTACGCTCATCACCGGGGCGCGTGCGGTCTTCTGATTGCATCCCGCGGTTAGGGAATTCAACGAAAGAGGATAGGTGTCAGGCACGGTATGCTGTTTCTCGACGAGCACGCCGAGCACGCGGGCTTCAAGCGGCGTGAGTTCGCGCAGTGCGGGACGGGGTGTTGCTTCAGAGGGCGTGTTCATAAGCGTGATTGACGTGCAGTAAGACGCTTATCATACCGGCGCCGTAGGAAGCCTCTGTCATTCGCGCACCTCGATGCAGCATGAAGTTCATCCAACGCACGTGCATTGTCCGGCAGCGATGCGCTGTTTTGGTGCAAAAGATCGCGACGACGGCGTATTCGAAGCGTGCTTTATATAAGGAGGCGAACCGCTTTAATCATTGGCATCGAAGTTGCTTTTTCTGCATCGGCACTGGGCTGCCCGCGCAATCGATGCTTCACACAGCAATGGTGTGACGGATAAGTGAGCATCGCGCTTCGAGGTCGCCTATCGACGTACCATGCGGTCGGGTACGTCGCGTCTTTCGGGCTCTTCAAGCGTTTGCGAGTGCAACCAGGAATACGAGCGAAGGGGAATCGACGCCCCGGCATGCACTTCATTTGGAAGACCGGCTATGACGCAAGCATTCTTCAACGAGATGTTCGAGCGCAGCGATCTGGAGGCGCGCGGGTTGCCGGCGGTGGCATTTCGCGGCGTGGGTGATCCACGCTCGCATTACCGCGATTTCATGGCCTGGCTTTCCGCTCAAAGCGAGCAGCAGATCGATCTCAAACGCGCCGAAGCGGATCTCAACTTCAGGCGTGTCGGCATAACCTTCGCGGTCTACGGAACGAGCGATCTGCCCGGCATCATTCCGGAGCGCACGATTCCATTCGATGTCATTCCGCGCATCTTCCCCGCCGATGAATGGCGCGCGTTGGAGCGCGGCCTGCGGCAGCGCGTGAACGCGCTCAACCGCTTCATCCATGATATCTATCATCAGCAGGACATCATTCGCGCGGGCATCATTCCCGAGGCGCAGATACTCGGCAACGCTCAATATCGTCCCGAGATGCGTGGCGTCGATGTTGCGCGCGATATTTACGCGCACATCGCGGGCATCGATATCGTGCGAGCCGGGCAGGGTGAGTTTTATGTGCTCGAAGATAACTTGCGCGTGCCATCGGGCGTTTCGTACATGCTCGAGAACCGCAAGATGATGATGCGGCTATTTCCCGATCTATTCGCGCGCAATCGCGTGGCGCCGGTGGCGCACTATCCGGACTTGCTGCTCGATACCTTGCGCGCGGCCGCGCCCGCGGCAGTCGAAAATCCGACCATCGTCGTGATGACACCGGGGATGTATAACTCGGCTTATTTCGAGCACGCGTTTCTGGCGCAGCAGATGGGTGTCGAACTCGTCGAAGGGCAGGATCTCTTTGTCGAGAACGATTATCTGTATATGCGTACGACACAAGGGCCGCAGCGCGTCGACGTGATCTATCGCCGCATCGACGATGACTTTCTCGACCCGCTCGTGTTCCGGCCGGATTCCGCGCTCGGCGTGCCGGGTCTGATCGGTGCATACCGCGCGGGTAACGTCTCGTTATGCAACGCGGTGGGGACGGGCATCGCGGACGATAAATCGATCTATCCGTATGTGCCGGACATGGTGCGCTTTTATCTCGGCGAAGAGCCGATTCTCAACAATGTGCCGACGTGGATGTGCCGCAAGCCGGATGATCTGAAGTATGTGCTCGACCATCTTCCCGAACTCGTCGTAAAGGAGACGCATGGCGCGGGCGGTTACGGCATGCTGGTCGGCCCGGCTTCGACCGCGGCGCAGATTGCCGAGTTTCGTGCTGTGCTCGAAGCGCATCCGGAGAAGTACATCGCGCAGCCGACGCTCGCACTTTCCACCTGTCCGACATATGTGGAGACAGGAATCGCGCCGCGTCACATCGATCTGCGTCCGTTCGTGCTATCGGGCACTGAAGTGCGAATGGTGCCGGGAGGCCTGACGCGGGTTGCATTGCGGGAAGGTTCGCTCGTCGTGAATTCATCGCAAGGCGGAGGCACAAAAGATACGTGGGTACTCGAGCGCTGAGGTCAGTCATAAATAAAGCGCTGCGTCACCAAAGACAACGACAAACAACCGGGATCACCCATGCTGAGCCGTACCGCGGATCATCTCTTCTGGATGGCGCGCTATACCGAACGCGCCGAAAACACCGCCCGGATGCTCGATGCGAACTATCAGCTCTCGCTTTTGCCGCAGTCCGATGAGTATGCGGAACTGGGATGGCGCGCGATGTTGTCGATATCGGAATTGAGCGGAATTTATTCAGCCGCGCATCACGGCATGAAAAGCCGCGACGTGATCGACTTCATGGCGCGCGATCTGTCGAATCCTTCGTCCATCGTCAGTTGTTTGCGTGCTGCACGCGAAAATGCGCGGGCCGTGCGCAGTTCGACCAACAGCGAGTTATGGGAATCGCTCAACACGACGTGGCTCGACTGTCAGCGCATGCTTGCCGACGGCATTCTCGAGCGCGAACCCTATACGTTCTTCGAATGGGTGAAGTTCCGCTCGCATCTTTCGCGCGGCGTGCAGCTCGGCACGCTCGTAAAGGACGATGCGTTCTATTTCATGCGTCTCGGCACTTTCATCGAACGGGCGGACAATACAGCGCGCATTCTCGACGTCAAGTTTGAAATGATGGAACAGCGCGCGGATACTTCCGCACAGCCGTTCGATTATCACCATTGGGTGGCGGTGCTCGGTTCGGTATCGGGTTTCGAGGTGTATCGCCGCGTTTATCGCGATGTCATTACGCCCGAACGCGTGGCGGGGCTGCTGATTCTTTATGGCGACTGGCCGCGTTCCCTTGCAGCGAGCATCGCAGAAGTGGAGCAGTTGATCGGCCACGTGACGAAAGGGCGGGATACGGAAGCGGCGAGGCTCGCCGCGCAATTGAGTTCGGAACTGAAGAACGGGCGCATCGTCGACATCCTGAAAGGCGGATTGCACGCTTATCTCGTGGATTTCCTCGCGCGCGTGAACGATCTCGCAGGCCGTGTGAGCCGCGACTTTCTGTTGCCGATCGCGCCGGAACCGCCGATGCAATCGCAAACGCAGTCGCAGTCGCAAAGCAAAGGCTGAGCGCGTGCGTTCAGCGCTTGGCCGCCCCCGCGACGACACGATGCACGAAGCGGAGCTTGTCGATGACAGGCGGCGCGAGCGTGAACGGATAGCCGTCGGGCATGCCGAGGCTGCGATTCAGGCTATTCAGGACATAAGTGAGTGGAAACCAGCGTTTCATGAGGTTATCAAACGTGGTTTCGTCGACGGGCGTCTGATCGGTAAGCGTCGGCTCGTGCGGACTATCGGGCACGAGCACGAGGCCGCACGATACGGCGGTATCGAGCGTGTCGACGATATGCAGATAATGCGCCCAGGTCTCCGCCCAGTCTTCCCACGGATGCATCGTGGCGTAGGCACTGATGAAGTTGTCTTCCCATTGAGCGGGCGGACCTTCCTGGTAATGGCGGTCGAGTGCGGCGGCGTAGTCGGCTTGTTCGTCGCCGAATGCAGTGCGAAACGGTGCGATGCGAGCGGTGTCCGCGATCAGGCGATCAAAGAAGTAGTGCCCGGATTCATGACGGAAATGACCGAGCAAGGTGCGATACGGCTCGTGAAGCGCAGAGCGCGTTTTCTCGCGATGAGCATCGTCAGCTTCAGCGATGTTGAGCGTGATGATGCCGTTGTTATGGCCCGTCATTACGCCATGGCCTTGCGCATCGGCTTCGAGAAACTGGAATTCGAGGCCGCGCTCGGGATCTTCCTGACGCGACTTCACGGGCAGGCCCAACTCGGAAAACGTGTACAGCAGGCGGCGCTTCGCGGCTTCGATGCGATACCAGTAGACGCGGTTTTCCGGATTCGAGAGGTTGGGAATGGTGCTCGTCAATTGGCACGAGCAGCACAGCGGGTCGGTCGGATCGACGTCGGGCGCAGGAACGACCCAGTTGCAGACATTTTCGACCACGTAGTTATGGCACGGCCGATAGAGGAGATCTTTGGCGAGCGGATGCAGGCTGCGCCAGCGACCGTCCCCGTTTTCTTCGAAGGCGCTGATCTGACTGATCTCGGGCACATAGCCGAGCCGCGCGCCGCAGTTTTCGCAATGCGTGTTCTCGAAGAACACGAGCTGGTTGCAGCGATTGCAGTGAAAGGTCTTCATCGTGTGGTCGGCGGAAGTGTTATTGCGCGAGGTTCGGTGTGCGCGCTATCGGCGAAGCAGTCGCAAACATCGTGCCGTAGTCAGAACGTTTTTTCCATGACAAGCAGAAAAACGCGTTGCAGCGCGGCTTGTGTGCGCGGCGTCAATTGAGCAAAGGAGTCCGGTGTGTCCATTCGTGTCGCGTTGAACCATGTCACGCACTATCGCTATGACCGGCTCGTCGGTCTTTCGCCGCAAGTCGTGCGCTTGCGGCCTGCGCCCCATTGCCGGACGCCGATCGTGTCGTATTCGATGCGTGTCGAGCCAGAGGATCATTTCATCAACTGGCAGCAGGACGCGTTCGCGAACTATCAGGCGCGACTGGTTTTCCCCGAGAAAACGCGCGAATTCAAGGTAACGGTCGATCTCGTTGCGGAAATGGCCGTCTATAACCCGTTCGACTTTTTTCTCGAACCGGCCGCCGAAAAGTTTCCATTCAGCTATGCGCCAGAATTGCTGCATGATCTCGCGCCTTACATGGTCAAGCGTGAGCCGACTCCGCGCTTTGCCGCATTTGTCGAAAGTATCGATCGCTCCCCGCGCGCGACGATCGATTTTCTCGTCGAATTGAATCAAAGGCTATCCCACGAGATTCGCTATCTGATCCGCATGGAGCCGGGCGTGCAGACGCCCGAGGAAACGCTTGAAAGCGCGGCGGGTTCGTGCCGGGATTCGGGCTGGCTACTCGTGGAAACGCTGCGTCATCTCGGGCTGGCGGCGCGCTTCGTGTCGGGCTATCTGTTGCAGCTCGCACCGGATACCAAATCGCTCGATGGCCCGAGCGGCACCGAAGTGGACTTCACCGACCTGCACGCGTGGTGCGAAGTGTTCCTGCCTGGAGCGGGCTGGATAGGCTTCGATCCTACTTCCGGCCTGCTCGCCGGCGAAGGACATATTCCGGTCGCGTGCACGCCGGAGCCGGACAGTGCGGCACCGGTCTCTGGCGCGATTGACAAATGCGAAGTCGAATTCGTTCATGCGATGTCGATCGAGCGCGTGCTCGAAACGCCGCGCGTGACGAAGCCTTATAGCGAGGAAGACTGGAACGCGGTGCTGCGTATGGGCGAGCAGGTGGATGCGCGATTGAATGCATCCGATGTGCGTCTCACCATGGGTGGCGAGCCGACTTATGTTTCGGTTCGCGATCGCGATGAACCGGAATGGAACACCGATGCGCTGGGCCCGACGAAGCGCGCCTACGCCGTTTCGCTGATGGACAAGCTGCGCGCGCAGTACGGCGCAAGCGGCTTCCTGCACATCGGACAGGGCAAGTGGTATCCGGGCGAGCAATTGCCGCGCTGGGCGCTGTCGCTTTTCTGGCGCGCGGATGGCGAACCGTGCTGGCACGATCCGTCGCTTTTTGCGGACGAGCGGCAGCCCGCGTCTTACACATCGGATGACGCCGCGCGCTTCATTCGTCATCTCTCTGGCAAGTTGTCTTTGGATTCAAAATACATTCAACCCGCCTACGAGGATACGTGGTACTACCTGTGGCGCGAACGCCGCTTGCCGGTGAACGTCGATCCTTTCGACTCGCGTCTGGACGACGAACTCGAGCGCGCCCGGCTGCGGCGCGTGTTCGATGCAGGACTTCCGTCGATTACGGGCTACGCGCTGCCGATTTCGCGCGAAGACGCCCCCACGATGCAGCCGGGCCGCTGGACCAGCGGTCCGTGGTTCTTCCGCGACGAACGCATGTACCTGATTCCGGGCGATTCGCCGATGGGCTACCGCTTGCCGCTCGACTCGCTGCCGTGGGTTTCGGAAGGCGATTATCCGTGGCAGCACGCGCACGATCCGTTCGCGCCGTCGACGCCATTGCGCACCGCGACTGAATTACGCATGCAATATGCGGATTTGGATAATGAATCGCGCATGCAAAATGCCGATGCGGTGGGAACGCGGCATGCAATGGCAACGGGTCCGTCGCGGGAGCGCGTCCCGCAACGCGGCGAGTCGGCTGGCTGGATCGCGCGGACCGCTGTGTGCGTGGAAGCGCGTGACCCCGCGCGCGCGGCCGGTCCGAAAGCGGAAGCCGACGCCCTCGAAAAGCTCGGCAACGGCAACAAGCTGATGCATGTCTTCATGCCGCCGCTCACCGAACTCGACGACTATCTCGATCTGCTTGCGGCCATCGAAGCCACGGCTTCCGATCTGAAGATTCCGGTCATTGTCGAAGGCTATCCGCCGCCGCGCGATGCGCGTCTCAAGATGCTCCAGGTGACGCCGGATCCGGGCGTGATCGAGGTGAACATTCATCCGGCTGCGAACTGGAACGATCTTGTCGAACACACGGAGTTCTTGCACAACGCGGCGCACGAGTCGTATTTAAGCCCCGAGAAATTCATGCTCGATGGCCGGCACACCGGCACCGGCGGCGGCAATCACTTCGTGCTTGGCGGTGCGACACCCGCCGACAGTCCATTCCTTCGTCGCCCCGATCTGCTTGCGAGCCTGATCGCGTACTGGCATAACCATCCATCGCTGTCGATGCTGTTTTCAGGGCTTTTTATCGGTCCGACGAGTCAGGCGCCGCGCGTCGATGAAGCACGCAACGATCAGGTCTATGAACTCGAGATCGCGTTCGCCGAACTGCAAAGACAACTCGACATGCTCGGCGGACGCGGCAATGCCACTGTGCCGCCGTGGCTTATCGACCGCATTTTGCGCAACATCCTGATCGACGTAACCGGCAACACGCACCGCGCGGAGTTTTGCATCGACAAGCTGTATTCGCCCGACGGACCCACTGGCCGGCTCGGCCTGCTCGAACTGCGCGGCTTCGAAATGCCGCCGCACGCGCGCATGAGTCTCGTGCAGCAACTGTTGTTGCGCGCGCTCGTTGCACGATTTTGGAACGCGCCCTATACCGCGCGACTCACGCGCTGGGGCACCGAACTGCATGACCGGTTCATGCTCGGCACTTTCGTGCAAATGGATTTCGACGACGTGCTCAGCGAGTTGCGCGAAGCGGGCTTCGCATTCGAGCGAAGCTGGTTCGCGCCGCATTTCGAGTTCCGCTTCCCACTCGTCGGCGCATACGATACGAACGGCATCGCGCTCACGATCCGCAATGCACTCGAACCGTGGCACGTCATGGGCGAAGAGGGCGCGATCGGCGGCACGGTGCGTTTCGTCGATTCATCCGTCGAACGTCTCGAAGTGCGCGTGCTCGGCCTGAATGGCAATCGGCATGTCGTAACTGTCAATGGCGAGACGCTGCCGCTGCAACCTACAGGGCGCGTAAGCGAATACGTGGCCGGCGTGCGCTTTCGCGCGTGGTCGCAAGCCGCATCCCTGCATCCGACCATCGACGTACATGCGCCGCTTACCTTCGATATCGTCGATACATGGACCGGACGCGCGATCGGCGGATGTCAGTACCACGTCGCGCATCCGGGCGGACGCAACTATCAAACCTTCCCGGTCAACGCCTATGAAGCCGAAAGCCGCAGGCGCGCACGCTTCTTCGCGACAGGACACACGCCCGGTGCGATGCGTGTCGAAGCCCGCGAACGCAGCCTCGAATTCCCGTTCACGCTCGACCTGCGCTATCGTTAAAGTGCATTCATCATTCGAATAAAGAACAGAGACGACATTGGCCTATCAATCGACCTTGCCTTTCGACATCGCCTCGGCCCGCATCGATGCGCTCGCGCTGCTGCGCACGCTGCCCGCGCGCGAAGGGCATTGGGACGAATGGCGCGACGCGGCAGGCCAGTTGCGTGAGCCCTGGCGTCAGTTTTTCGAATTGCTCGGCGAGCAGGGCGTCGAGCGGCTCGACGATGGCGTCGCCGCCGTCGCGCAGCAGGTGCGCGACAACGACATCACGTACAACGTGTATGCCGATAACGGCAAGCCGCGTGCGTGGTCGCTCGATCTCCTGCCGCTCATCATCGATGAAGAAGAGTGGGCGCTGATCGAGCGCGGCGTTGCGCAACGCGCGCGCTTGATGGAAGCGATCGTCGCGGATGTCTATGGTCCGCAGACATTGCTGCATCGCGGCCTGCTGCCGGGCGCGCTCGTCTTCGGGCATCCCGGCTACTTGCGCGCGGTGAAGGGTTTCATGCCGCCGTGCGGCCGCTTTCTGCAGATCGTCGCTGTCGATCTCGCGCGCGCGCCATCCGGCTCGTGGACGGTCATCGCGCATCGCACCGAAGTGCCTTCCGGTTTGGGTTATGCGCTCGAAAACAGATTGATCGTCTCGAGCCTCTTCGCCGATCCCTTTCGCGCGATGCATGTGAGCCGTCTCGCGGCGACCTATTCGCAACTCATCGCGACGATCGCGCAAGCGGCTCGCGCGACGATGCACGATGACGACGACGGCCGCAGCGATGCATCGAACGATGCGCCGCATATCGCGTTGCTGAGTCCCGGCCCATTCAGCGAGACTTACTTCGAGCATGTGTTTCTCGCGCGATATCTGGGCGTGACGCTCGTCGAAGGCAAGGACCTCACGGTGCGGCACGACAAGCTCTATCTGAAGACGCTTGCCGGCCTGTCGCGCGTGCACGCAGTGATACGGCGTCTTGACGATGCGTTCTGCGATCCCGTCGAATTGCGCGCGGACTCCACCATCGGCGTGCCCGGCTTGCTGCAGGTCATGCGTGCGGGCAATGTGATGGTGTCGAACGTGCCGGGCGCGGGCTTCACGGAATCCCCCGCGCTCAACGCGTTTTTGCCGGGCATTGCGCAAGCCTTGCTGGATGAAACCCTGGAATTGCCGACGGTGCCGACATGGTGGTGCGGCGAAGAAGCCGCGCGGTCCGAAGTATTCGAGCGCCTCGATCACGCGCTCATCGCGCCGACATGGCCTGGCGCGCAGGCCGATCACGCACCGGGCATCGATGCGGGCGTGCAGGCGCTTTCGGCATGGCGCGAACGCATCGAACGCGCGCCGGATGTCTTCACGGTGCAGGAGAATCTGCCGTTCTCCACGGCGCCGCGCTTTCATGATGGCGCGCTCGGCTCGCGTCCATGCGTGCTGCGCGCCTATGCGATCGCCAACATCGACGGAAGCTGGAGCGTGATGCCAGGCGGCTTCACGCGGCTCGCGGCCGACAAGCGCGCGACCGTGTCCATGCAGTTCGGCGGCAGCAGCGTCGATACATGGGTGATGTCGAGCCAGCCCGGCAGCGCCGTGTCGTTGCAACCGACGCCGATGAAGCCGGGCGAGCTGCGCAAGCATCGCATCGTGTCGAGCCGAGCCGCGGAGAATCTTTTCTGGGCGGGTCGTTATGGCGAGCGCGCGGAAAACAACGTGCGCTTGTGCCGCCTTCTGCTCGGCATGCTCGATGGCAACGATGCTGAAGAACTCTTTCCGACGCTCACTGAACTCGCATCGCAATGCGGACTCATCCCATCGGGCGAAACGCTCGCGCGCAGCACGCCGCAAGCGTTCGAACGTGTGCTCGTCGCGGGCTTGCCGGAATCGAGCAAAGCGACGAGCATCGGCGACAATCTCGCGGATCAGGCGCGCGCATGTGGCGAAATTCGCGACCGGCTTTCGACGGACCACTGGCGCACGATCCTCGCATCGCGCAACGACTTCCGTGATGCGCTCGCGCGTCTCTCGCCGAGCGATAAGGCAGATGAAGGCACGGTTCGCATCGGCCGCGATTACGATCGCGTGATGCTTGCAGGCGCGCTCGAACATCTTGCGACGCAATTGTCCGCAATCAGCGGCGCGCAAGGCGATCGCATGACGCGTGATGAAGCATGGCGGCTGCTCTTCATCGGAAGACATATCGAACGCGTATCGACGATGGCTACGATCCTGCATGTCGTCGCCGAGCGGGGCACGCTCGCGTCGCCCGCGGGCTTCGATCTTCTCTTGCAACTCTTCGACAGCACGCTCACGTATCGCTCGCTTTATCCGGGAAGACTCGAAGTGCCGGCGTTGATCGATCTCATCGTCGTCGATCAAACCAATCCGCGCGGACTCTATGGGGTGTACTCGCGCTTGCGTACGAAGCTCGATGAGATCGCTGCCGCAGCCGGTGGCGCACGCCGCGCACAAGCGACACGTTTCGCTGATCTTCTCGTTCACGCCGATGCGTTGCCCGATCTCACCGCGCTTTGCGAAACGCGGGCCGATGGCCGTCACGATGCGCTGATCGCGGTATGCGACCGGCTCGTTGCGTCGGTCAGCGCGGCATCGAACGAAGTCAGCGCGCGCTACTTCAGTCACGCGAATACGCTTGCCGCACAGGTGTCGTCATGAGCCTTGGCCTGAACGATACCGTGCTCGCGGTCACGCATCGGACCACCTATCGATACTCGACGCCCGTCGAAATCGCGCAGCACCTGGCGACGATCCGTCCGCTGCATTGCCCCTGGCAGCAGGTTATCTCGCATACCGAGCGCATCGATCCGGTACCGTCTTATGTGCATAGCCGCGTCGATGCATTCGGCAATGACGTGTTGTACTTCTCGCTCGATGCGCCGCACGAACGGCTTTCGATGACGAGCGAAACCACGGTCCGGCTTACGCCGCGCTGGGATGCGCTCGATGCCGAAGCGACGCCGCCTTGGGAAGATGTCGCGGATCGCTTGCGCTACAGCGCGAGTGGTTCGTTCTATCCGGAAAGCGAATTCTGTTATGCGTCGCCCAATATCTCGCTCGATCATGCATTGCGCGCGTATGCGCAAGCGAGCTTCGATAAGGGCACGCCGCTCGTCGCGGGCGCCATCGATCTGATGCATCGCATTCATGCGGACTTCGACTACAAACCGTCTGCGACTGCGTTCGATACGCCCGCATCGCGTGCGTTCGAATTGCGTCATGGCGTGTGTCAGGACTTCTCGCAAGTGATGATCGGCTGCCTGCGTGCGCTTGGATTGCCTGCTCGTTATGTGAGCGGCTATCTGCGCAACGATCCGCCGCCGGGGCACCCGAGGTTGATCGGCGCCGATGCTTCGCATGCGTGGGTGTCGGTGCATTGTCCGCAAAGCGGATGGATCGACCTCGATCCGACCAATGATGTGCTCGCGGACCTCGACCATGTGACGCTCGCGACGGGGCGCGATTACAGCGATGTGTCGTTGCTGCGCGGGATGATTCTCGGCGGAGGCGCGCACCATGTGGATGTGGCGGTGAATGTGCTGGCGTTATAAGGTGCATGTCCATGCAAAGAAAGCACGCGATTCCATACTGCGTTAATGTTTAGGGCTTTCGTCGCCATGCGCAGGCTTTAGCGCATGCCTTTCGCTTTGCAAGGAGATTCGCACGATGGAATACGTGAAACTGGGCTCGACCGGTCTCGAGGTGTCGCGGCTCTGTCTTGGTTGCATGACCTACGGCGCGCCCGATCGTGGCACGCATCCCTGGACGCTCGATGAGGAAAAGAGCCGTCCGCTCATCAAGGAAGCATTGGACGCGGGCATCAATTTCTTCGACACGGCCAATACTTACTCGGACGGCACGTCGGAGGAAATCGTCGGACGTGCGCTGCGCGATTTCACGAAGCGCGACGACATCGTCATCGCGACGAAGGTATTCAATCGCATGCGTCCCGGTCCGAATGGCGCGGGGCTCTCGCGCAAGGCGATCTTCAACGAAATCGATAACAGCCTGAAGCGGCTCGGGACCGATTACGTCGATCTCTATCAGATTCATCGATGGGATTACACGACGCCGATTGAGGAAACGCTCGAAGCACTGCATGATGTCGTGAAGGCGGGCAAGGCGCGTTATATCGGCGCATCGTCGATGTATGCGTGGCAGTTCAGCAAAGCGCTCTATACCTCTCGCGCGAACGGATGGACCGAGTTCAAAACGATGCAGAATCATTTGAATCTGCTGTATCGCGAGGAAGAACGCGAGATGATGCCGCTTTGCAGGGATCAGGGCATCGGCGTGTTGCCCTGGAGTCCGCTTGCGCGCGGCCGTCTCACGCGCGAATGGGACGCGACGAGCGCGCGTCAGGAATCGGATACCTTCGGCAGCACGCTGTATCGCACCGACGATGCCGATCGCGCGGTCGTCGAAGCCGTGGCTGCAGTCGCGAAGGCGCGCGGGGTGCCGCGTGCGCAAGTGGCGCTCGCGTGGGTTACGCAGAAGGCGCCAGTGACCGCGCCGATCATCGGTGCATCGAAACCGGGACATGTGAGCGATGCGGTCGCGGCCTTATCGCTGAATCTCACGGCGGACGAGATCGCGCAACTCGAAGCACCGTATGTGCCGCATGCCGTGTCCGGTTTCAAATGACGCGAATCATAACTGCGATTCGATCGGCAAGATCCCGAGCATCCAGATCCCTGCGCGTTTGAGCGCAGGCACGTCCGGCTCGCTATCGAGTTCGGTCGTGTTGCCGTTTGCGTCGGTGTCGATCCACACCATGCGTTTGCCGCCGTTGCCGTCATCGTGCAATTCGACGCGCCACGCAATGCGATCGATGTTCGTGCCGATGCCGTCAGTCACATACTCGGCCGCATCCGCGCTATCGCAATAGACGCCGATTTCCGTGTTCAACTCAACGGAACGCGGATCGAGATTCATCGAGCCGATGAAGATGCGCTTGCGATCGAACACATATGTCTTCGCATGGAGCGACGCCTTCGACGATCCGAATGTCGTTTTCTTCGCGGTCTTGTCGGCGTCGCTCGATGCAACGGGCTTCAGCTCATATAGCCTCACGCCGGCTTCGAGCATATCCTTTCGATAGCGCTGATAGCCCGCATGCACCGCGGCGACATCGGTGGCGGCGAGAGAATTCGTGAGCACGGTGACACGCACGCCACGCGATGTCATCGATTGCAGCCATCGCACGCCTTCCTTGCGCGGGACGAAGTATGGCGACACGATCAGCATTTCCTGCGCGGGTTCGAAATCCAACGCCTTGAATTGCGACATCAGATGGCCTTCGCTGTCGCCGGGCGCGCGCGTGATCTTTGCGGGATCGTCATACAGAAGCGTGGCCTTGCCCCACGAAAAAGCCGTGTCGTGCGCCTCGATAACTTTGGTGTAACGCTCGCGAACTTGCGCGACATAGGGCGAACTCTGTTCCGACAACAAATACGTGTCGAGCTTCTGGCGGTAACCGGCGAGCGCGCCGGGGTCGGCGTGACGTCGCATCAGGTTATCGATCGGATAGGCTGCATCCGAGTTCCAGTACAGGTCGAATGCGCTCGATACGTCGCGCACGACGGGGCCATGCACGAGCACATCGAGATCGCCGAACGCGACCGTGCTCGACGCGCCGAAGTATTCGTCGCCGATATTGCGTCCGCCGAGAATCGCGGCCTGGTTATCGGCGATGAGCGCCTTGTTGTGCATCCGCCGATTCACGCGAAAGAACTCGATCGCGGAGCCTAGCTTCTTGAACGTGCGATTCGATACGGGATTGAAAAGCCGCACCTGCACGTTCGGATGCGAAGCGAGCGCGAGCAGGAACTGATCGTCCGCATTGGTGCCGAGGTCGTCGAGCAGGAGGCGCACGCGCACGCCGCGATCGGCGGCGCGCATGATCGATGCGGCCATTTCGCGGCCAGTCAGATCGTCGTGCCAGATGTAGTACTGGAGGTCGAGCGTGCGCTCCGCGGCTTCACTCAGAATCACGCGCGCGATGAGCGCGTCCATGCCGTTCGCTAGCAAATGAAACGCATTGTCGCCGGGATGCGCCGCTTCGCTCGCTGCGAAGGCCGTGCCGAGGCGCGTGTTCCCGGTGTCGGCCAGTGCATGCGTTTGCACGCGTCCTGTCTGCGGCGGAAGGCTCGCGCATGCGCTCATCAACAGTGTCAAAGCAAGGGCGATCCAGGTACGAAGTTTCACTGCGTGACCTCAATTACGGAGTCCGTACTATGCCATGTTCTTTTCCTTCCGCGAATTTTCGTTCAAACGCGCGCGCACGAAGCTGACATGCTCGCGCAGCACATAGAGTGCATCGGCGTAGGCGAGCGGCAGCTTGAGCGTATCGAGCGATTCCTCGATGTAATCGAGTTCGATGACGAGCGCCCGCCCTTCGTCTTCGCTGGTGACGCGCATCGCGCCGCGTTCCACCGCGATCAGCGCCCCGTAATAGCGATAGATGCGCGAGCGCACGCGCCAGCGATACAGCGCGGGCACGAGCCGCAGCGCAGGAAAGATGAGCACGGCGACCGGAAGCAACAGCACAAGGGCGCGGTCCGCGATATTCGCGAGCCAGAACGGCAGCGTGCGATAGAGGAAGCTCTTGCCCGAGCGGTAATAGCGGCTCGCGTCTTCGCTGATCGGATACTCATGCGCGACGGGACTCGGAAATTGCCCCGCGCGTTGCAGCAGACCGGCAGAGCCGTGCACTTCCTGCGCGGCTTCGATGAGCAAGTCCGATAGCGCCGGATGCAGGCTTGGCCGCGCGACGAGTTCGACCGTGGGGCTGATCAGATGCACGGTCTCCGGCGGGATGCGGCGGCCGAGATCGAGCACACCGGGCGGCAATTCGATATCGTCGAGATAGGGAAAAAGACGCGTATAGGCGCCCGATTCCTTGAAGTCCATCACCGAGATGCCGGGCACGCGCAAGAGGCGCAACATCAGGCCGCGCGTTGCGGAATCGCCGGAGAGAAACACTGCGTCGGCCTCGTTGCTGACGAGTTGCGTCGCGGCTTGCAGGCCGTCGCTCGGAAGAAGCTGCGTGTCGCCGCCAGGATAGATGCCGTTCGCTTCCAGCAGCTTGAGCGACAGCGTGCGCGTGCCGCTGCCTTCGCGGCCTATCGCGATGCGCTTGCCTTCCAGTTGCGAGAGGAGGGTGAGACCCTTGCCTCGATAGAACACGACAAGCGGCACATACGACACGCTGCCGAGCGACATCAGTTGCGATGCCTGTTCCTTCGTCGCGATCCCGCCTTGCACGAGCGCGAGGTCGACGTGCTGCTTCGGATCGAGCAAGCGTTCGAGATTTTGCACGGAGCCATCCGAAGGCAGCACCTTCAGCGTGATGCCATTACGCGCGAGCAGTTTCGCGTATTCCTGCGAGATGACGTAGAACGAGCTGTCGGGTTGACCCGCGCTCATCGTGATGGTTTTGGGCGGCGCCGGATCGACGAGCCAGTAGACGAGCGCGACGACGATCGCAATGACCAGCAAGACAGGACCGGCCGTCCATGTGATGTCATGCAGGACGCCTTTCGCATGATCGCGAGGCAGATGCGGGCGTTTCATGCGATGCCTCGTCATGAGCGTGCGTTCGTGACTGCGTGCGTGACTGGAAAGACATCGAGCATGTCGTGCCTATGTCGGAAGCGGCGTTGCTTCGCAGTGTAACGCGCGGCGCGGTCAAAACGACAAGGCCGGCTCGCATGCGGCCGGCCTTCGCTTTCAATCGATCCTCGATCAAGCCCAGTGTGCGGGAATCCAGAACCTGCCGACCCAGTGGCCCGGAATCAGGACCGCGCGATGCGGGACCATGTAGACGGTCTTCGCGGGCGGCGGGGGCGGCGCGACATACACCGTCCTGACTGGAGCCGGCGCGGGCGCGACGTACACGGTCTTGGCCGGCGGCGGTGTGACGACCACCGTCTTGGCGGGCGGCGGCGGAGGCGGTGTGACGACGACCGTCGACGAAGCCGGGGGCGGTGCGACCACCACGGTCGTCGCAGGCGGCGGGGGCGGCGGCACGATCACGGGCGCAGCGACGACGGTTGTTCCGGTGACGACCGGCGCCGTCGCGACCACCGTCGTGCTCGACGTCACCGTGCCGCCGCCGACTACCGTCGTGCTATGCGACCCGTTCGAGACCGTCGCGGTGCCCGACGTCGTGACCACGCCCGGCGCGACGCTCGTCGCGCTGCCTGAATGCGTGACGGTGCCGCCGTTGGCCGTGTTGACCGTGCCCGAGCGATTGCAGGTGTAGCCCGCGCAATTCGTCGATGCTGAGTGCGTCGACGTGTTGCCGTTCGGTCCCGTCACCGATCCCGATGACGAGTATTGGCCGGGCGCGGTACGCGTCACGGTATCGCTGCCGGTGGCGGTCTTGCCGTTCGGGCCGGTCGCGCTGCCGGTGTGCGAGCAACTGCCGCCCGCGCAGCTCGTGTCGCCCGCATGTTGCACCGAGCGGCCGTTCGGGCCGTATGCGGTGCCGGAGTTGGAGAACTGGCCCGGCGCGGTACGCGTAACGGTTCCGGAGTTGGTGCCGACGCGGCCCCATGGATTCTCGACGCCGCCCGCATGCGAGCAACTGCCGCCGCCGCACGAGCCGACGTGCGCGCCCTGGTATTCGCCGCGACCGGTGTAGGCCGTGCCGCCACGCGCCCAGCCCGCGAAGGCGGAGCTGCTGCACAGCGTAAGCGCGGCGGCCGCCGCGACGACGAGCAACTTGCGCACGCGGCGCTTGCTTGAGGGCGCGTCGGAGGCGAACGCAACGTGGGCGTTTGAAGCGAAAGTCGATCTGTTTTTCACGGGATGTCCTTCTCGGTTCCTTAGGCCACGTTGCGTTTCGAGTGGCGACGGAAGTGACTATAGAGAAACGGTCTTGCGAAGTCCCGCGGTAACTTATTTCACGCCATGTCATGGCTGATGGCATCGTGCTATGCCTTATGGCACGGGCTTTTGCAGCATTTCCAATAACTTTGCGAAGTCCGCGCGCAACACGATTTCGCGCATTGCGTCACACTGCTGCTGCCGTCCGGCTTAATCGTCATAACAATCGAAATCATCATGGCCACATCTACTCCGATCCAAGTCGCCGTTCTCGACGATTATCAGAACATCGCGCTCTCGATGGCCGACTGGTCGCCGCTCGAGGCTCGCGCTGAAATTACCGTGTTCAACGATCACATCGCGGAGCGCGGCGCGTTGCTCGAACGTCTGCGCCCCTTCGATGTTGTCTGCGCGATGCGCGAACGCACGCCGTTCTCGCGCGACATCATCGAGAGCCTGCCTAACCTTAAGCTGATTGCATCGACGGGCGCGGCGAATGCATCGATCGATCTCGATGCCGCATCCGAACGCGGCGTCGAAGTGCGGCATACGGGCTATACGTCCACACCGACGATCGAATTCACGTGGGCGCTCATTCTCTCGATGATGCGCAACATTCCCGCCGAGAATCGCTCGCTCAAGGAGGGCGGCTGGCAGATTGCGCTCGGCACCGAACTCGCGGGCAAGACACTCGGCTTGCTGGGTCTCGGTCGCGTGGGGTCGGCCGTCGGCGTGATCGGCCGCGCGTTTCGCATGAACGTGGTCGCGTGGAGCCAGAACCTCACACGTGAGCGCGCGGAAGAAAAGGGCGTGCAACTAGTGGACAAGGACACGCTCTTCAAGACCTCCGACGTGCTCTCGATTCATGTTCGCCTCAGCGAGCGCACGCATCATCTCGTCGGTGCGCGGGAATTTGCGCAGATGAAGCCGACGAGCCGCATCGTCAACACGTCGCGCGGACCGATCGTCGATAGCGCCGCGCTCGTCGATGCGTTGAAGTCGGGCAAGCTCGCGGGCGCGGCAATCGACGTCTACGATGAAGAGCCGCTCGCTGCGAACGACGTGCTGCGTTCACTGCCGAACGTGCTCGCGACGCCGCATATCGGCTATGTGGCGGAAGAGTTGTATCGCACGTTTTATGGCGATACGGTGCGCAATATCGTCGAATGGCTCGATGCGCGTCAGGGTTGAATCACGACGCGCCCCATTTGTCGGATGGCAGAAGCGAGAACAACGTTTCGATCGCGGCGCTCGCGCGGCGCTTGCCATCCGCGCGGCCCATCGCGAGATCGATGACCGCAAGCCCGACGACAAGCGCATGCACCATCGACACATGTTCTTTCGTGACGGCGAGACCCATTGCTTCGAGCATGCGCGTGATGCGTACCGCGACGCCTTCCGCGAGCTCGCGAAAGAGGCTGCGAATGGTTGGCTCTTCGTCGGCGGCTTGCGCGAGCGCCATCAATACGCGCGTGTTTTCGTGGCGCATCGCGACATTGGCGATCGATGCAGCTGTGATCTTGGGCGATGCTTCGCCCGCGAAGGCATCGACGGCGGCGAGCTGGCCATCGATGGCCGTACGCGCGACAGCTTCGATCAACGCGAGGCGCGTGGGGAAATAATAAGTCAGATGACTCTGGCGCAGACCCGCGCGTGCAGCGACGCGCGGTTGCGTGAAGCCCGAATAACCTTCTTCGCGCAGAGTGGCAAGGGCGGCTTCGAGTATGGTCTGTCGACGATCCTGCACAGGGCGCGATCCACGTTTGGTTGAATTACCAAACCTTAGCGCGGGCGATGCACGGCGTCAACCTTATGAATTGTCATACGACGGTGGTTGCGGATTATGCGCGGGGTTCGTGTCGAACTTGCGGATATCGGTGATCGCAGCGCTCGCGAGCGATCGAAGAACGGCTTCGAGCGCATCGGCGAGTGCCTTGTCATAGACTTCGTCGCCATTCACGTAGAGCGTGAACGCTTCGAGATATTTCGCTTTTTTAGCCGGGTTTTCGATGGTTTCGCGTGTCCACCGATAAAGCGGATAGTGCTCGATGCCATCCCTTTCGGCCTGCGCGACGTAATCCACGAAGGCGTCGTACTGGCATTTCAATTGAGCGTCGTGTTCGATCAGCAGCGCATTGATCGCCGCGAGCTTTTCGTTTGCCGGATCTCGACGCGCCAGCATCGCATACTCGGGCGCGAGACGGATTCGAACTTGATATTGCAAGGATTCAGTCATAACGCCCTTTTCATGTTGAAAGCTATTGATAACTTCGCGTGTGAATAATGCAGTTCATGCACTACACTTCCTCTCGCATCGCGAATCGAACAAGAGGAGAGTAACAGTGAGTCTTCGACATTCGATCTATTGCCCATGTTGCGACATGGCGCCGAACGCCGCAAGCCGCCGCCGCTTTCTTGCGCTCGCGGGTCAAAGCGCCGCCGCGCTCGCGCTCTTTCCGCATCTCGCATACGCCGATAACGACGTACCGTCCATCGCCTACGATTCCGTCCCCGACCCTGTACGCCTGCCTCGCGATATGTACTTCGGCGAATGCTCGGGCGTGGCGTTGAATTCGGCCGGGCATATCTTCGTGTTATCCCGCGGCAATAGCACGGGTCCCGCTTATGGCGCCGCCGCCGCGCAACTGCTCGAATTCGATCGCAATGGACGCTTCGTGCGCGAAATCGGCCATAACCTTTATGCCTGGTCGTTCGCCCATACTGTGAAAGTAGATCGGCAAGACAATGTCTGGGTAACGGACAAGGGCTCGGACATGATCATCAAGTTCACGCCTGAAGGCCGCGTCGCGATGGTGTTCGGTCGCAAGCAGGAAGCGTCGGACGAAGAGACTGCGCCGCTCAAGCATCCGAATCCGCCGCTGCCTTCGGAGCCGGGGCGTTTCCGGCAAGTCACCGACGTCGCGTGGGACGCATCGGGAAATACCTATATCAGCGACGGATACATCAACTCGCGCGTCGCGAAGGTCGACAAGGACGGCAACTGGCTCAAGTCGTGGGGCGAGCGCGGGAAGGAGCCGGGGCAATTCCATACGCCGCATAGCATTGCTGTCGATAGAAACGGGCTCGTCTATGTCGCCGATCGAAGCAACCGGCGCATTCAGGTATTCGACCGCGAAGGCAATTTTCAGCGGCAAATCACGATCGATGTACCCGTGCCGCCCGATGCGCGTCCGGCTATCGGCAACATGCCCGACGAAGCGGCGATAGCAGCGGGAACATTTGCGCCGGGTTCACCTTGGGCCATTTGCATTTCGCCGGGGCCGAATCAAGTGCTGTATTCCGCCGATGCGTTTCCCGGCCGGATTTACAAGTTATCGCTCGACGGAGAATTGCTCGGCGTACTCGGACGATCCGGCAAGCAATTGAAGCAGTTCGGATGGATTCATGAAATGGCGTGTCCTTCAGAAGGCACTTTGTTCGTCGCGGAGTTGCTCAATTGGCGCGTGCAGAAGCTCCTACTGCATGGGTGATCGCATCACTGCTTCGAGGGCTTCGATCGCATCGACATAATGGGCTTGGGCTGCGCGTCGCATCGATCTTCGCGCCACGCGCGCAACGTATCGAGCGCGACGGAATTGCGCACATAGCGATGCCACACGAATGCGAGATCGAAGATCAGGATCGCGAGCCACCACGCATAGAGAAAGAAAGCGCCACCAAGCACGACGGGCCACAAGGGTTTGCCCGCGAGATCGCCCCATAGTCTGACGCCCACGATCAGCACCATCATCAGCGTGCCGAGCGCGACGAGAATACGCCGTCCCCAGTGCGGTTTGCGCGGCGCGAGCCAGCCGCTTATTGCGCAGACGAGGCCCGCAAGTACGAAGACCGCCTTGCCGACGACAGGATCGGCGCTATCGCGATGCAGGATATCGGCGAACGGGCTCGCGAGAAAAGCCGCCACGCCGCTCAACAGCACGAACCAGAAGATCAGCGCACCCGCGACGAACGACAGTAGCGCGACGATGCGCCAACGCAGCCATGCGGCCGTGCGATTTGTGCCTCGCGCCTTGACGAGACGCGGAAGGCGTGCGGCAACCGTCGTTCCCATCAAAAGGCAGGCGAGCGCGAACACCGAGCGCGTGAGATAGATGAATTCGGGCGCGGTGCTCGTGCCGCCCGCGCCCGAATCGGAAGTTGCGGTGACAGCTTTATAGATGAAGAACACCGCGAGCAGATGCAGCGCGAAGCTCAGAAGATAAGGAATTGCCGTGCTCACGATGCCGCGAAAATGCCTGTTTTGAGGGGTTTTCGCGGTGCTTCGGTCGAGCACGACGTTCTCGATGAAGTGGCCGAAGACATCGCCGTCGGTCCAGTAATCGGTGTGCGCTTTCCCCGGCAGCCAGTAGCGCGAAAAGCCAATGTCATGCACCGGCTCGAATTCGAATGCGAGACAACCATGACGACCGAGATAGGCGCGCGCCGTATCGAGTGCGAAGCCGACGGGATCGCCGAAGTCATAATAGTTGCGCCACCTGATGCGTGAAGGCAGCGTGATCGGGCCGCCGGGACGCTCGATCTGCGTGACGGCATCGCCCTTGCGTTCGCTCTTTAGCGCCATGCCTTCCCATAGCTTCGGCCATAAAAGGATGTGCTTGTCGATCGGCGAGCCGATGGTCATGAAGCCACGCAGACTCTGCACCCAGTCAGTACCGATGATCTGCTTGCCGTCCTTCGGGTCGGTGACGGTCGGTCTCGATAGCGCCTGCAGAATGCCGAGAAAACTGATCACGGTCCCTTCGCTATGCGCGACGATATACACCTCGGGCGCACACTGACAACGCGCGGTGGCGAGCGCGACAAGCCGCTCCATCACACGATGAAAGCGAAAGACGATGGTCTCTCGATGCTGCCTGAAATCCGCGACGAGCTGCACGTCGCCGACATAATCGCGCAGCATCGGCGCGAGATCGAACTTGAAAATGCCGGCTTTCTCCGTCACCGCGAGCAGGCTTTGCATGACGGCCACCGTTTCGACGATCTCTTCGACGACGCCCGACGCGAGCGAAAAGTCCGCGGGTTCGAGCTTGCGTTCATCGACGTTGAGCATGTAGGTCGCTTGCGCGCGACTCACGATCGACAGTCCCCACGCCTTGCTCTCTTCGAGCGTGTCGTCCTGCTTCACGACTTCGCGCGGAATGTCGGCCCAATACACTTCCGCGAAACCGAGCGCCGAATAGAAGTCGCGTTGTTCCGCGGTATAGGGACCGCCCGGCGGCAGATCGAGCTGGCGCACGTCGACTTCGCCGACGCCCGCGATATCGAAGTAGCCGAGCGGCATCACGGGAAGCGGCGGGTCATAACGCGCGCCGAACTGGCTCGCGACCGAGCGCACCGTGTCACTGTGCAACTGATTGCCGATGCCGTGTATCGCGACGACGATCTTCTGCACGCGCGGCGCTGTCGGCAGTTCGGGCGCGGGCGTCGTTTGCGATGATGCGTCCATGAGCGTCTCCCGATGGCGGTTCGTCAGCGCTTTTCACGTACACGGCTTTGCGGCTTCGGCAGCGGCCCGGCCGCTCGAAGCAGATTAGTTCATTTTTTAGACAATAGTGCGAAATGATCGGCGCCGTGTTTGCACTTTGCATGCGTGATGCCGAATGCAGGATGCAACAGCGGTCGATTGCATGCCCGAGAGTTCAGCCGCCGTGTGCAAGTCCTGTTTCCATTGCCACGCCGTTCCACAGATGCATCGCCGCATACGCTCTCCAGGGCCGCCAGCGTTCGGTACGCGCGCGCTGCTGGGCGGGCTTCACAAGCGATGGGTCGCGGCGCGCGATCGCCTGCATCAGGACGAGATCGGCTTCGGGCCAGGCGTCGGGATCGCGCAGCGCACGCATCGCGACATAGCCGACGGTCCACGGCCCGATGCCTGGCATGGCGAGCATGTCGCGCTTCACGCGTTCGGGATCGGCGCCGGGTTCATCGAGAGGAAGCGCGCCGGTTGCGACCGCGTGCGCGAAACGCTGCACGGTCTCGATGCGCTTGGTCGGCATGCCGATCTTCTCCAGATCCGCTGCGGCGAGTTCGGCGGGCGTCGGAAAGCGCCACGCGGTGCCCTCATGCGGATGGCCTTCGATCTTTTTGCCCGCGCGCTGCACGATGCGGTTCATGATCGTCGACGCGCCTTTGACGCTCACCTGCTGCCCGACGATGGTCCGCACCACAAGTTCGAAGCCGGACCACGCACCCGGCACGCGCAGGCCGGGCGCGGCTTCGACGAGCGGCGCGAGCACCGGATCGCCGGCGAGACAGCGAGCGATTTCGTGCGGATCGGCGTGCAGATCGAACATGCGCGCGAGCGGCGCGGCGAGGTCGCCGCCGTGCTGCGCCACCGCACCCTCGACATTCACGACGAGCCGATGCCTGCGTTCATGCGGCCGGACTTCGACGGTGCCCTCGGCGCCTTGCCATTCGATCGCGCGCCGATACACGCCGTCCTCGACCGACTCGACGCCCGCCGACGCGCGACCGCCGATAAATTCCAGCATCCGCGTCCAGTCGAAAGGCCGCTTGAAGGGCAGCTCGAGCGTGGCGGTCGATGTGCTGATGGTCGAATGCATTTTGAATGCCGAATGCGCGATGGTCGAATGAATGCGAATGTTACTCCGGCGAACCGGATGCCCGTCGCGGCGCCAAGCTCATTCTTCGCTAACCCTCGGCGACGACAATGCCTCACATCGACAGCAGCTAGTCCATCTCAGCCAACCGAAGGAGCCGAACATGAACGCCATCTCGATCAGCATCGTCGCCATCGTCATCACCGCTGCGCTCGCGGCCATCGCGCCGGTCACGCACTTCACGCAGCGTGAGATCGCCGTGCTGAGCGCCCATGCCGCGAACACGCGCGCCGAAGTCCAAATCGGCTCGGGTAGCGGACTGACGGCGTGATCGATGCGCCGATCAGCGGCGCGTCGCCAGTTCCATCGTGCTCGCGTTGAGCATCTGTCTGAATTCGGGATCGTGGGAAAGAATCTGGCGCGCGCTCGTGAGCAGTTGCGGGCGACGCTCCCACTGATCGGAGCGCACGACGCAGCGCGCGAGCACATCGCCGTAGATCGCATCAAGCCCTTCGCGGTCGTGCGCCGTGGTGAGTCGGGCGATGCGGACTTTCTCGTCACGCGTGAGTCCGCGTGTTAGACAGTCGACGGTCTCGCGGTCCATTCCCGCTTGGGCAGTGTCGAAGTCCGTCGAGTGATAGAAAGTAATGCCCGTGATGACGAACGCCGCGCCGAGTGCGATGCATGCCCCTCGAATCTTGGTCATCGTTTTCCCCGATGGTAGGCTCTGACGCCCTTCGCGCCATACCTTACCTTCCGCGAAATCACGCGACCGTTCTATTCGCTACCGCCCGTCCGGCGTCGGCTTGGCCGTTGAGCGCTTTCTCGATGGCGCCGGCTTCACCGTCGTCAACGTGCGCTCCGCGAGCACCGCATCGCGCTTGGAGAGCAAATGCTTGCGCAGGATCTCGCCCATGCGTCGGCTATCGCGCGTTTCGAGCGCTTCGATCATTTCTTCGTGATCGCGAATCGCGCTGTCCCACTTCGGTGTCTGGAAATTCGAACGAAAGCGCAATGCCATGAGACGCCGGTTGATCGATACGTAGGTCTGACGCAAGGCCGTATTGCGCGCCGCTTCGTTGATCTTGTCGTGGATGGCCTGGTTGCGGCTGTAGTAGCCGGAGAGATCGTTCTGCGCGCGGCACGAGAGCATCGCGTAATGCAGCGCCTTGATCTCGGCGATCTCCAGCGGCGTGATGCGCTCGCACGCGAGTTCGCCTGAGAACGCCTCCAGCCCGCTCATCAATTCGAACATCTCGCGAATTTCGAACTCGCTCATCTGCGATACCGACGCGCCCCGGTTCGGCGAAATCTCGATCAGTCCTTCGGCCGCGAGCACCTTCAACGCCTCGCGCAGCGGCGTGCGCGAAATGCCGAGCGTCTCACACAGCTTGCGCTCGTTGAGCTTGACGCCGGGAGCAAGCAAGCCTTCGACGATGAAGCCGCGCAAGTGATCGACGACGGTGTCGTGCAGACGCAGGCGCTCTAGCTTCGGAAGCGAGGACGAAACGTGCACGTCTGGTAAATCGGGATTTTGCATTCAATACCTCGCAATCTATTTGCGGCAATTTTAACGCAGTGCCAGCGGAAAAAACCGCCAGCGGGTTATCCCTAGGCCGTTCGGTCTATGTATTCCTTTACCTGCGGTTGTCGCTGCGTTATTGTATTTTGCATGCAAAATTACATTTATAAGGACGCGGACCCATGTTGAAGCTCGATTTCCATCCTGCTGGCCGTCACTTCCTGCAGATCCCGGGGCCGAGCCCTGTGCCCGATCGCATCCTGCGCGCGATGAGCTATCCGACAATCGATCACCGTGGGCCGGAGTTCGGCGCGCTGGGTCTCAAAGTGCTCGATGGCATCAAGAAGATCTTCAAGACGAGCCAACCGGTGGTGATCTATCCGGCATCGGGCACGGGCGCATGGGAAGCGGCGCTTTGCAACACGCTTAGTTCCGGCGACACGGTGCTGATGTATGAGACGGGCCACTTCGCAACGCTATGGAAGAAGATGGCCGAGAGCCTCGGGCTGAAGCCGGAGTTTCTCGGTCTGCCCGGCATCGAAGGCTGGCGGCGCGGCGTACAGGCCGACATGATCGAGAAGCGTCTGCGTGACGACACGAATCACGCTATCAAGGCCGTGTGTGTCGTCCATAACGAAACGTCGACGGGCGTGACATCGGATATCGCCGCCGTGCGGCGCGCGATCGACGCCGCGAAGCATCCCGCGCTGTTGATGGTGGACACGATCTCGGGTTTGGCATCGGCTGACTATCGTCACGATGAATGGGGCGTCGACGTGACCGTTTCCGGTTCGCAGAAAGGTTTGATGCTGCCGCCGGGGATCAGCTTCAATGCGGTATCGGAGAAGGCGCGCGAGGCGTCGAAGCGCGCCACGTTGCCGCGCGCATTCTGGGATTGGACCGACATCATCGAGATGAACAAGCAAGGCTACTGGCCTTACACGCCGAACACGAACCTGCTCTACGGCCTCTCGGAAGCGCTCGACATGATCCTTGGCGAAGGGCTCGACAACGTGTTCGCGCGCCATCAACGGCTCGCGGCCGCGTGCCGCGCGGCGGTGAACGCGTGGGGACTGGAGATTCAATGCGCCGATCCCGCCGTGTACTCGCCGGTGCTGACGGGCGTGATGACACCCGAAGGCGTCGATGCCGATGCGGTGCGCAAGCTCATCTACGAGCATTTCGATCTGTCGCTCGGTACGGGGCTCGGCAAGGCGAAGGGCCGCATGTTCCGCATCGGTCATCTCGGCGATTGCAACGACCTCACGCTGATGGCCGCGCTCACCGGTTGCGAGATGGGACTGAAGCTCTCGGGTATCGCGTTGAAGGACAGCGGCGTGGCGGCGGCGATGGACTATCTGACGAGCCACGTCGCGAAGCCCGCGTTGAAGGCGGCCGCATGAGCGCCGCGTTCGACGCCGATGCGCTCGCGCGGCTTCTCGTCGACGCGCGCGCGCATCGGGCGAAGGTCGACGCGCTGCCCTTGGGCGCACGTCCGTCCGACGCCGACGATGCCTACGCGGCGCAGGACGCGACGCTGCGTGCGCTGAACGCAGACATCGGCGGATGGAAGGTCGGCGCGAAGACGCACGACGGGCCGATCCAGGGTGCACCGCTTCCCGCCGATGGCATGCATAAAACCGGTGCGCGTCTCTCGATGCTCGCGTTCGGCAAGGCCGGTCTCGAACTCGAAGTGGCATTCAGGATCGGCCGGCGCTTCGAACCGAACAGCGGACCGTATAGCGATGAAGACGTGGTCGCTGCGATCGAGTCCGTGCATGCGGCCATCGAAGTGGTCGCGAGCCGTTTCGCCGCGTGGCCCGATGTCGAAAAGCCGTGGCAACTCGCCGATTTGCAGAATCACGGCGCGTTGATCGTGGGCGAGGGCGTGCCTTACGACGCGGCGTTCCCGTTCGTATCGCCCGCGATGGCGTTCACGTTCGACGGCGCGTCGCTTTTCGACGGCGTTCCGGCGAATCCTGCGGGCGACCCGCGGCGCCTGCTCGCGTGGACGGTCAATCACAGCGTGGCGCGCGGGCTCGCGGTCGAACGCGGGACCGTGCTCACGGCGGGTTCTTACACCGGCATGGCGTTTCCGGATGTGCCCGGCACGGCCATCGGCGCGATCGAAGGCTTGCCCGCCGTCGAATTGCATTTCGCATAACGCATTCATAAGGCCAGGAACCGCAAGGCACTCCGGCACTCACCGACAGCGACGATGCTCAATTCCCCCACAGACCGGCTCGTCAAGCCGATTCATCTGATGCCCGCTTCCGCGCGTGCGCGGGTCGCGTCAACGGCGACACCGCTGCAGGCGCGATTGCAGCGCGAGCTGAAAGGCGATGTGTTGTTCGATCGCGCATCGCGCGGACGCTATGCGACCGATGCGTCGATCTATCAGATCGTGCCGCTCGGCGTCGTCGTGCCGAAGGATCAGGACGACTTGCGCGTTGCGCTGCAGATTGCCCGCGACAGCCGCGCGAGCGTGCTGGCGCGCGGCGCAGGCACGAGCCAATGCGGGCAGACAGTGGGCGAAGCGCTCGTCATCGACACGACGAAGTGGCTCAACAACATCATTCACTTCGACAAGGACGCGCGCACGGTCACGGTCGAACCGGGCGTCGTGCTCGATCACCTGAATGCGTGGCTCAGGCCGCATGGCCTCTGGTTTCCGGTGGACGTATCGACGAGCGCGCAATGCACGATCGGCGGCATGGCGGGCAACAACTCGTGCGGCTCGCGATCGATGGAATACGGGATCATGGTGCATAACGTCGACGCGATCGACGCGATCCTCGCCGACGGTCACGAAGCGCGCTTCGGCAAGCTGTCGTCGATGACGACCGATGCACGCACGCGCGATCTCGTCGATGGCGTGCGGGGCATCGCCATGCGCGAGCAACAGGAGATGCGCGAACGCATCCCGAAGGTGCTGCGACGCGTCGCGGGTTACAACCTCGATCTCTTCGATTGTCAGAGCCCGCTTGCATTCACCAACGACGGCGAGCCGAATCTTGCAAACCTTCTGGTCGGCTCCGAAGGCACGCTCGCGTTCAGCCGTCAACTGACATTGACGCTCGCGCCGTTGCCCGCGCACAAAACGCTCGGCGTCGTGAACTTCCCGAGCTTCTACGATGCGATGGACATGACGCAGCACATCGTGAAGCTGGGGCCGGTGGCGGTCGAGTTGGTCGATCGCACGATGATCAACCTCGCGATGTCGAATCCGGCGTTTCGTCCCGTCATCGCGAAGGCTCTGGTCGGCGAGCCGGAAGCCATTCTGCTCGTCGAGTTCGCGGGCGCGGATCGCGATACGCAAGTAGCAAAGCTTGCGCAGCTCGTCGCGTTGATGAGCGATCTCGGCCTGCCGGGATCGGTCGTGCAAATGCCCGATGCGGGGCCGCAGAAGGCCCTGTGGGAAGTGCGCAAGGCCGGTCTCAACATCATGATGAGCATGAAGGGCGATGGCAAGCCGGTGTCCTTCATCGAAGACTGCGCGGTGCCGCTCGGACATCTCGCCGAATACACCAGTCGATTGACCGATGTATTCAGGAAGCACGGAACCGAAGGAACGTGGTACGCGCATGCGAGCGTCGGCACGCTGCATGTAAGGCCGATTCTCGACATGCGCCGCGACGGGGCCATCAAGATGCGCGCGATCGCCGAAGAAGCCGCGGCGATGGTGCGCGAATACAAGGGCGCGTTCTCGGGTGAGCACGGCGATGGTCTGTGCCGCGGCGAATGGGTGGCGTGGCAATACGGCCCGCGCATCAACGAGGCATTTCGCGAGATCAAGCGGCTCTTCGATCCGGAGAACCGGCTGAGCCCTGATCGCATCGTGGCGCCGCCGAAGATGGATGATGCGCGCAACTTCCGCTTTCCGCCTTCTTATCGCGAGCGTGGATTGACCCCTCGTCTCGACTGGTCGGCATGGAACGTCACCCGCGATCCATTGACGGGCGAGCACGGCGTGCCGGGATCGGGCGGCGATCTGTCCGGCGGGCTCGCGAAAGCGGTCGAGATGTGCAACAACAACGGCCATTGCCGCAAATTCGATGCAGGCACGATGTGCCCGAGCTATCGCATCACGAAGGACGAGCAGCATCTCACGCGCGGCCGTGCGAACACGTTGCGGCTCGCATTGTCGGGACAATTGGGCGATGACGGCCTCGCGAGTCAGGATGTGAAGGACGTGCTCGATCTATGCGTCTCGTGCAAGGGTTGCAAGCGCGATTGCCCGACCGGTGTCGACATGGCGCGCATCAAGATCGAGGCACGCGCCGCATGGACGCAGCGTCATGGCGTTCGATTGCGTGAGCGCCTGATTGCGTTCCTGCCGCGCTATGCGCCGTATGCGAGCCGCATGCCTGCGCTGTCGCATGTTTTCGAATCGAACATGCCGGGCGTGGCGCGCTGGCTGAAGTCGAAACTCGGTCTCGCGCGGCAACGTGCGTTTCCACGTTTCGAAAAACCGTTTCTCGCGAATGCCACGGACAAACCGGTTGCGTCTGTAACTAACGAAGTCCTGCTCTTCGTCGACACGTTCAACAACTACATCGAACCCGAGAACGCGCGCGCAGCCAAGCGCGTGCTCGAAGCGGCAGGCTATGCGGTTCATCTGAACGTGAAGGCGGCCGAGCGGCCGCTCTGTTGCGGGCGCACGTTTCTTTCCGCCGGTCTCGTCGATGAAGCGAAGGTCGAAGCACGCCGCACGCTCGACGCACTCATGCCTTATGTCGAGCGCGGCGTGATGATCGTCGGCCTGGAGCCTTCATGTCTGCTCTCGCTGCGTGACGAGTTTCTCGGGTACGGCTATGGCGATGCCGCGCGCAAGCTGTCGCAAGCGTCGTTTCTGTTCGAGGAATTTCTCGTGCGCGAAGAAGCGGAAGGGCGATTGCAACTGAAGCTCAAACCGCTCGGTCGATCCAAGGCTCTGTTGCACGGACATTGTCACCAGAAGGCATTCGATGCCGTGCGTCCCATCGAGAAAGTGCTCGGCTGGATTCCGGGGCTCGATGTGAGAACGATCGAATCATCATGCTGCGGCATGGCGGGCAGCTTCGGATATGAAGCGGAACATTACGACGCATCGCAGGCGATGGCGGAGTTGTCGCTGCTGCCGGCTGTTCGCGCCGCACACGATGCGCTGATCGTGGCGGACGGCACGAGTTGCCGTCACCAGATCGCGGATGGTGCACAACGTGAGGCGCTTCATGTCGCGCGAGTTCTCGCCATGGCGCTCGATGCGATGGATTGAAAAGAGCAGGACAAGCGTTTCATTCACCGAAGCAAAGAAAGCGGACATCGACGAGCCGCGATCAGGAGACGAACCATGACATCACCGCGCAAACCACGCATTCGCAAACTGCGCCGCAGAACGCAATAGGCAGGCTCATACCGAGCTGCAGTCCTCATCCGACGTATTCACGTGAAGTTCCGCATGCCGTGACATCGGGCGCCTTTCGACATTCGAAGGTGGCTCGCGCACGCACGCGGCCAACAAGGAGACGATGATGTTCCGTCGAGCCACGACGCGCGTTCTACTATTGCTATGCGCGATGTATTTCATCACCTATATCGACCGGGTCAATGTCAGCACGGCGGCGGCCCAGTTCGGCGCGGAGCTTGGCCTCTCGCACACGCAAGTCGGTTTCGTGTTTTCCGCCTTTGCGTATCCGTATCTCGTGTTTCAGATCATCGGCGGATGGGTCGGCGACCGGTTCGGACCGCGGCGAACGCTCACGCTATGCGCGATCATCTGGGCGGGAGCCACCGTCCTCTCCGGTCTCGCGGGCGGCTTCGTGTCGCTGATCGTGGCTCGCGTGCTGCTCGGCCTCGGTGAGGGCGCGACCTTTCCGACCGCGACGCGCGCAATGTCGAACTGGATGCCCGCCGATCAGCGTGGTTTTGCACAAGGCATTACGCATGCAGCATCACGCATCGGCAATGCAGTGGCGCCGCCGCTCATCGTCTGGCTGATGGTCGCGACGAGCTGGCGCGGCGCGTTCATCATCACCGGCGTCATCAGTTTCCTTTGGGCGCTCGCATGGGTCTTCTATTTCCGCGATAACCCACGCGATCATCCGCGCATCACGGAAACAGAATGCGCGACGCTCGCGACGTATTCGGGTGTGAAGCAACGCACGCCTGTGCCGTGGCGCACGCTGCTCGGCCGCATGGCGCCCGTCACGGCCGTGTATTTCTGCTATGGCTGGGTCCTGTGGCTCTTTCTCGGCTGGATTCCGCAATACTTTCTGCACAGCTATCACATGCAGCTCGGCAAATCGGCGCTGTTCGCCTCGGGCGTGTTCTTCGCTGGCGTACTCGGCGACTGGCTCGGCGGCTCGCTCACCGATCGCATCCTGAGAAAGAGCGGCAACGTGCGGCTTGCGCGCAACGTGATGGTCGGCGTGTGCATGCTGCTGACGCTGCTCTCGCTCGCGCCGATCATGCTGATCTCCAATATCTCCATCACGCTCGCGGCGGTGTGCCTCTCGGCCGGCTTCTTCTTCAACGAAATGACGATCGGCCCGATGTGGTCCGTGCCCATGGATATCGCGCCCAAGCATTCGGGCACCGCGGCCGGCATCATGAATTCCGGTTCGGCGCTTGCGGCGATCATCAGCCCGGTCGTGGGCGGCTGGCTGATCGACCGCACAGGCAACTGGAACCTGCCGTTCACCGTGTCGATGATCCTGATGGCGGCCGGCATCGTCCTTTCGTTCATGATGCGCCCGGACCGTGCTCTGGAAGTCGAGGAGGAAAAGAGCGACGCGGCAGACACCCGCAAGTTCGTCTGACTCTGCGCACGCGGCGGTTCGGTGCATTTTGCATGCATTGAACCGCATCGAATAAAGCATTCAGCATGCAGCATTCAATTCTTGGAGGCGACGTGGCGGAACCATCCATCCTGATCGAGCGTGACGGCGATATCGCGACAGTCGTGATCGACCGGCCCGAGAAGCTCAACGCAATGACCAAGCACTTGTGGCGCTCGCTCGGAGAGACCATCGAGACGCTTTCCGGCGACGACACGCTGCGCTGCATCGTGCTGCGCGGCGCGGGCGAGAAAGCGTTCTCGCCGGGCAACGACATCGCGGAGTTCCGCACGGATCGCTCGAACGTCGAACAGGCGCGTACGTACGGCGCGATCATGCATCGCACTTTGCATGCATTACGCGAGTGCCGGCATCCTATCGTCGCGATGATTCATGGCATCTGCGTCGGCGGCGGTCTCGAGATCGCGGCGATGTCCGATCTGCGCATTTGCGGCGAATCGAGCCGCTTCGGCGTCCCCATCAAGAATCTCGGCCTCGTGATGGCGCATGCGGAAATGGAAGGGCTCGTGCGTCTTGCGGGGCCTGCCGTCGCGCTCGAGATTCTTCTCGAAGGACGCATCTTCGATGCAAAGGAAGCGCTTGCAAAAGGACTCGTCACGCGTGTCGTCGCGGATGGGGAGGTGACGGCGAACGCGTATGAAACCGCGCGGCGCATCGCGGCCGGCGCACCGCTCGTCGCGCGCTGGCACAAGCAGTTCGTGCGCCGCGTGATGGAGCCTCAGCCGCTTACCGACGAAGAGCGCGATGAAGGCTTCGCATGCTTCGGCACTGAGGATTTTCGCATCGGCTATCAGGCCTTCCTCGACAAGATCAAACCGCAATTCAAGGGACGTTGACATGGCAGACACGAAATCGACAGCAGCGCCCGGCTCGGGACCGCTTGCGGGGATGCGCGTGATCGAACTCGCGCACATCATGTCGGGGCCCATCTGCGGGATGATGCTCGCGGACATGGGCGCCGATGTCATCAAAGTGGAGAAGATCCCCGGCGGCGACGATTGCCGTCGTTTCGCACCCATTCTTGCGAGCGGCGAATCCGCGTCGTTCATGATCGTGAACCGCAACAAGCGCGGCATCGCCCTCAATCTCAAGACCGAGGGCGGCAAGGAAGTGCTGAGGAAGATGCTCGCGAGCGCGGACGTCGTGACGGAGAACTATCGGCGCGGCACGATGGAAAAGCTCGGCATGGGCTACGAAACGCTGAAGGCCGTGAATCCGGGACTCATCTACTGCGCGATATCGGGCTATGGCCGCAGCGGGCCGATGGCCGACAAGGGCGGCTTCGATCTCATCGCGCAAGGGCTGAGCGGTTTGATGAGCATGACGGGCGAGCCGGGGCAGGCGCCGATCAAGGCGGGCTCGCCCGTCACCGACATCAACGCGGGCATCCTTGCGGCGCTCGGCATCAGTGCGGCTTATGCGCGCAAGCAGGCGACCGGTCTCGGGCAGATGGTCGATACGTCGCTCTTCGAAGCCGGCCTGCAGCAGATGTACTGGGCCTTCGCCAACTACTTCGCCGATGGCACCGTCCTGCCTAAAGCCGGCTCGGCCAACCCCACGAGCGCGCCGTATCAGGCGTTTCGCACGCGCGACGGCTGGGTGAACATCGGCGCGGCGAATCAGAGCAACTACGAGCGTCTCGTCGGCGTGTTGAATATTCCGGGACTCGCTGAGGACGAGCGCTTCCAGACCAACGCGGGACGTCTGAAGCATCGCGAGGCGCTCGTCGATATCCTGACGGCGCGTCTCATCGAACGCACGACCGACGAGTGGCTCGTTTCCTTCGATGCCATCGGATTGCCGAGCGGCGCGGTGTTGGGCGTGCCGGAAGCGTCGTCGCACGAGCAGGCCATGGCGCGCGGGATGATCATCGAAACGGAGCATCCGCTTGCCGGCCCGATGCGCGGCATCGGCTTGCCGATTCACTTCTCCGAAGGCTGCACGAAGGCTTCGCGTCCCGCGCCGCTGCTCGGTCAGCACACCGGCGAAGTGCTCGACGAATACGGTTTCGACGAGGCGCGCATTCAGGCGCTCAAGGACGAAGGCGCGATTCTGGAAACGGAGGTTCCCGCGTGAAAGCGACGGGCGAGCAAATGGTTTTATGCATTCATCATGCAGTATGCAGCGCTATGATCGATGTCTGATCCAACTTCATCGACACCCTCTGCCATGACGCTCGCACCTCCTCCCGCCGCTCGCGCGGGCGATTCGCTCGCTTCGGTCGCCACGCCTTCCCTGATGATCGATCTCGATGCCTTCGACGCCAATCTCGCGGCGATGTCGGCGTTCGCCGCGCGTCATGGCGTCGCGTTGCGTCCGCATGCGAAGGCGCACAAGTGCAGCGAGATCGCGAAGCGTCAGGTCGGCGCGGGTGCGGTCGGCGTGTGTTGTCAGAAGCTGTCGGAGGCGTATCCGTTCGCGGCGACGGGCATCGCGAGCGTTCATGTCAGCAATGAGTTCGTCGGCGCGGACAAACTCGCGATGGCCGTCGAACTCGCATCGCATGTGCATCTTTCGGTATGCGTGGATGCGTTGCCGCAAGTTCAGGCCCTCGGCGACGCAGCGGCACGCGCGGGCGTCACGATCGACGTGCTGCCGGAAGTCGATGCAGGTCGGCATCGCTGCGGCGTGACGAGCGAAGATGCGCTGCTCGCGCTCGTCGACGGCATCGCAGCGCAGAGCGCGCTGCGCTTCGCAGGATTGCAGGCGTATCACGGCGGCATCCAGCACGTCGCGGATTGGATTGCACGCAAGGCCGAAGCAAGCCGCGCCGCCGATATCGCCGCGCGCTACGTCCGCGCGCTCGATGTTCGCGGCGTGCGTTGCGGCATCGTGACGGGCGGCGGCACAGGCACTGTCGAGTTCGATGCTGCGAGTGGCGTCTTCACCGAATTGCAGCCGGGCTCGTATCTGTTCATGGACGGCGACTATGGCGGCATCGGTTGGGGCGGCGAATTGCGCTGGCGTCACAGTCTCTTCGTGCTGTCGACGGTCATGAGCGCCACGCGCCCCGGCATGGCCGTATGCGATGTCGGCCTGAAAGGGCTCGCGGTCGATTCGGGCTTGCCGCGCAGCGTGAACTGGCTCGGTGCGGGCGCCAAGCCCACGTTCAGTTATATCTCCGCGAACGATGAGCACGGCATGCTGCAAGCCCAGCACGATGCTGAAGGCGATTTCGCAGATCTCGTCGGCAAGCGTGTGCTGTTGCCGCCGGGTCATTGCGATCCGACCGTGAATCTCTACGATGAATACGTCTGCTATCGGGACGAACGCGTGACCGACATATGGCCGATCGACGCGCGCGGTCTTTCGCGCTAAGCCCGTGACTCCTTCGGCGGATAGATCGTGGCGATCAGCGCATCGACGTCGGCAACGATCAGTCCGATCACGAACTGCGCCACTTCCTGCGCGCCGTGCGTCGCTTCCTGTTGCTCGAGCATGGCCTTGAGTTCGTTCACGGCGGAACGTGCGCGCGCGAGCTTCTCATCGTCCTGACGATTCGCTGCAAGCACGCTCGCGAGCGTCTCGAACAAAGCCTGCAATTCGCGGCCGGCCGCGCCGAGCCGAGCCGCGCAAGTATCGCGATCGAGGCGCGATACAGCTTTCGCGAGAAAGAGCGCATCGCTATGGAGACGCCGCAGAAACGGTGCGGCCTTGTCGATGGCATCCGAGCGGCGGTTCTGCACGAGCACGATGATGTGTTCGCGTTCGGCTTCCTTCAACGCATCGTCGAAGGCTTTTTGCGCCTCGGTGCTTTGCGTTTCGAGGCGCGTCGCGCGAGCATCATCCCGCTCGCCCGAAAGATGGAGCGCGATCAACTGGCCGAGGCTCTTCAACGTATCGGCGACGCTGCGATGCGCGGCCGTAAGCGCACGATTGGGCCAGAGCGCCGACACGACGAACGACGAAGCCGCGCCGATCAGAATCTCGAGCACGCGATGCATCGGCCGCTCGAAAGGCGATCCCGGTCCCGCCGGAATCAGCACGACGATCACGAGCGTCACGCACGCAAGCCTGAACGCAGGCCGCTTCGCGCTCAACGCGGCAAGCGGCACGAGCGCGACCGAAAACACCGCGAGCGGCGGCGCGCCGCGGTTCATCGCGACAATGCCGAGCACGCCCGCGATCGCGCCGATGAATGCGCCGATGATCTGGTCGCGAGCAATATCGACCGCCTGCGAGAGGCTCGGTTGCGTCACGATGACGAGCGTCGTGATAAGTGCCCAGTAACCTTCGGGCAGTGCGGCCAGTCGTGCGGCGGCATAGCTGATCGCGCAACTCATCAGTGTGCGAAGAAGGCGTCTTGCTTCGGGTGCGCCGAAGAAGGCGCGCACCTGAACTCGAGTACGAGTGATCGAAGTCATGCGGTCTCGGTCGTTGACGAAACGGGACAAGCGAAGGAGACGCGAAGCATGCGCGCCCGTGCTGCATTATGCCAATGTGCACGGTGCGAAAAAATGAAGCTGTTCAGGAAGGGAAAGACAAGGCGGCACATATGCCCGATGTTTCCGGGGCACATGTGCCGCCTTCGTGTCGCGACGTAAGCATCGGCACGGCTTCCACCAGCGTCGCTATATGAGCCTGAGTGGCCGGTGCTGGCATGGCGACCTTATCGGGCCGGCCCGGCGTTGAGCGGGAGTTTCGACGCGCGGGCACTGTCGGCTGTCATCTTTGCACCGCCGGGCTTGTAGCCGTTCGACATCAGCAGGTAGGCCATGATGTCGGCATAGTCCTGGTCCTTCATCTTGCCTGGACGGTCCGCGGGCATGTTGGTGGCCATGTAGGTGAAGATGCCGCCCACGGTGAGATGCGAATTCGACGGCGGTGCGAACGACGGACCTTGCAACGCGGGCGCTGTGATGCCTTGCAACTGTGCCCCATGGCACTTCGCGCACGAGCTCGAATAAAGCGCCTTGCCGTGCGTCGTTTGCGCTTGTTCGAACGTCGGCGGCTCGACGGTTCCCTCATTCGCGACCTTGATGAAGCGGCCGGCGCGCGCGCCATTCATGTCGGCGAGCATGATGCCCGAGTGCTTCGACGGTGCTGCAGAAGACGATGCAGTTTGCACGGGAAACGTCCACTGTTTCGTGAGCGCCTGAAGGCGGCCTTCGTCGATCATCGATTTGAGCGCATCGTCGATGCGCGGACGCAACGCAGCGCTCCTGTCGCCGAATGCGAATGCCAGATGCCAGTCCGCGTAGGGCGAATTCGCGGCTGCGACGGTGAAGCTCTGTTGCGGATGCGCAATGCGATAAGCCACGACAGCGGGATACCACACGATCGCACGATAAGCGCGTCCGTTCGCGACTGCATCGACCGTCGATGCCGACGTGTTCTCCAGATCGAGCGTCACGTCGCGCTGCTGCACGGCGATCAGTTGTGCGGGGCTTGCATAGGTCGCGGCGACCGTGCGCTTTGCGGCATCGTTCAGGACCACGTCAGGCGCTTCGATGCTGACATAGCCCGCACGCAGATAGCCGCGCGAGAATTGCATCTTGCCACCCGATGCATCGGCGACGGTGGAACGGGGAAAGCCAGCGATCACATCGCAATCGCGCGCGAGCGTCTTGTCGAGTTCGTGAAGCGACACGCCGTCGTCGTCGCCTTCGCCGATACCGTGCGATACGAACGTTGCTGCGATGTTGGCGCGGGCGAAGACCGCTTGCGCGACGCTGCGGTCCAGCGCGGCCGAAGGACTGCCGGGAAACGTGCAGATCTTCACGGCCGCGTCGGAAGCCGATGGTGCGAGCGCGATGCATGCGGCCAGCATGCCTGCTGCGCGAATGGAGTTGAGCGAATGATTCATGTCGAAGCGTCCGGTGATGTCGGTGAGCACCGCAAGCGCGCGGCGATGCGCGCTCGCGGTTCGATCAGCATGGGTCAGGCGCGATTGAGCGCGAACACATAGAGCGTGCCGCCGCGCGGCACCTTGTCCGCGGCCTTCGCCATCGGTCCGCCCCAGATCGGATTGGCGCCACCGTATCCCGCGAGAATGGCAACGTATTCCTTGCCGTCGATCTCGTACACCGAAGGCTGGGCGATGATGCCGCTCGCGAGTTTGGGGCTTTGCCACAAGACCTTGCCGGTCTTTTCATCGAACGCGTAGAGATGGCCGTCGAGCGAGCCGCTGAATGCGAGGCCGCCCGCCGTCGTCGCGACGCCGCCGTTCCAAGGCAGCTTGGTCCAGTGGCTCCAGATCTTCTTGCCGGTGTCGACATCGATCGCCTGCAGTTCGCCGTAGCCCTTGCTGTTCGGTTCCGGCTTGATCTCGAAGCCTTCGCCGAGATAGGGCAGGCCTTCCATGTAGTTCACCGATTTGCCGGACAGGGACATGCACGCATGCAGCGCCGGCACGAAGGCTATATGTTTCTGCGGATCGTATGAAACGGACCACCAGTTCTTGCCTCCGAGGAAGCTCGGACACGTTTCGATGGTCGTGCCGGTCTTCGGATACTTGGCGGGATCCTGAATCGGCTTGCCATCGTCCGTATAGCCCGTGACCGATGTCGCGGTGACGAAGGGCCGCGCATAGATTAGCTTGCCGTTGCTGCGATCGATCGCATGGAAAAAGCCATTGCGGTCTGCGTGAATGATCGCGTCGTAGTCCTTGCCCTGATACTTGATGTTCGCGAGTACCGGCGTATTGACGCCGTCATAGTCCCACGTGTCATTCGTCGTGTATTGATAGTGCCACTTGAGGTCGCCCGTCTTCGGATCGAGCGCGAGCAACGAGTCGGAATAGAGGTTGTCGCCAGGACGAAGATCGGCGAGCCACGGTCCCGGATTTCCGACGCCCCAATAAAGCGTCTTGCTCGCCGCATCATAGGTGCCGGTGAGCCACGCGGGGGCGCCGCCATGCTCCTGCATGCCATCGGGCCATGTGTTGCCGCCGGGCTCCTTCGCGCCGGGCACCGTATAGCGTTTCCACAGCACCTTGCCGTCGTTGGGATCGAGTGCTGCGATGAAGCCGCGCGCGCCATACTCGCCGCCCGAGCTGCCGACGACGAGCGCGCCATCGAGTGCGAGCGGTGCGAGCGAGAACGCATATCCGACGCCCGGATCGAACATCGCCTTCTTCCACACGAGCGAGCCCGTTTGCGCATCGAGCGCGGCCACTTCGCCGTTCAACATCGCGACATAAACGTTCTTGCCGTATAACGCGACTCCGCGATTGACCACATCGCAACATGCGGTCTTGAACGATTTCGCATCGAGATTCGGCTCGTATTTCCAGAGTTGTTTGCCCGTTGCGGCATCGAATGCATAGACGTTGTCCTTGGGCGTCGTCACGAAGAGAAAGCGACCGTTGACGATGGGCGTGGCCTCGAAGCCTTGCTGCAAGTCCTTTGGAAACTTGTAGCTCCACACCTGCTTCAGGTTCTTCACGTTGCTCGTATCGATCTGCTTGAGCGGCGAATGCCCATGACCGTTATACGTGCGGTAATACGTGAGCCAGCCGGGGTCGTCTTGCGCGTTCGCGAGGCGTTCATAGCTGACGTCCGGGTACTGCGCCGGTGTGCCTTCCGCCGCGATGGCAAGATGCTGCGCCACGCCGAACGCAGCGACGGCACCTGCTGCAAGGGCCGCGACGCGCAGGGCCGGACTGAAGCGAATGTTCATCGTTGTCTCCTGGATATTGTCGATGCAACGTCTTATTGAAACTCGATAGCGATGCGAAGCAGTTGCGACGTCATCAAGGCAAGTCATGTGCCATCGACGACCGATACGCGCAATCGCCTTGCTGTACGCGGTTGTCGCGTCCAAAGCGCTCAATGCGGGCGCATTGAGGCGTTATTGAAGAGGTGTTGCATCGTGGAGCAGTGGGACGTTTGACGTGTTGCCCGATGTGACAACGCGAGCTCAGTCGAGCCAACCTAGTCGACGTGCTGCATCGACGAAGCGATAGACATCCGCGGCGAGACCTGCGATGCCGAAGCGCGTCTCCAGTTCGCCGATGATCTCGTCGAGCGCGCGCGTGCCATCGCAGCGTGCGAGTATCTCGCCCGCGCTGCGGTTCAGTTCGACGCTGCCGTGCCGATGAACGATCTCGCACGTTTGCATGTCCGCATGCCAATGCAGCTTGAATGACGCACGCAGGCGCGGGCGCGTGCATGCGTCCGCATGCGCGGTCGTAGAGTTCATGTGGGACGGAAAGGGAAGGGTGCAGGCCCGGGGCAGATTCGCCCCAGGCTTGCCGTCATCGAAGGATCAACGTGTAGCGATGTACATCGTGATCTCGAAGCCGAAGCGCAGGTCGGTGAAGGCGGGTGTCGTCCATTGCATGTTCATCTCCTTGATGATGTTCGAGTTGGATCGCGAGCCGTTTCGCGACCGGTCCTCGAAATGCAAGGTCCATGCCTTCGATCATCGACAGTGCATATGCACGCTCTTTGCCTTTCAATTCGATTTCGATGACGCGCAATGGATGTGACGATGTTGTTCCGCTTCGCAACAAGGGTGTACCGAAGTGAAACACTGCACTGAACAACTCATTGCTCCATCGATGAACATGCGGGCATCTTTCGATAGATGGTGTTGCGCGATATGCCCAAGGCGCGCGCGGCGGCGGAGACATTGCCACGATGTTGCGCGAGCGCCGCCGCGATCACGGATGCCGTGACTTCCTGCAGGCGTCCCGAAGCGAGCGCCGATGGAGCGCATGCTTCGGACACGCGATGCACGTTGGCGCGAGGTTCATCGAAGAAGTCTTCCGGTAGATGTTGCCGGCGAATGCAGCCGTCGTCGTCGACCATCGCTGCAGCAGTGCGTAGCAGGTTGCACAGTTGCCTGAAGTTGCCGGGCCACGCATAGCGCTCGAAGAGCGCCATTACGTCATCGTCGATGGACAGGCGCATGCCGCTCCCATCATCGGCGCTTACGGCGTGGAGCATCTTCGTGATCACGGCTGCGAGATCGGTGCGTTCGCGCAATGGCGGTAGTTTGACGACGAGCCCGTTCAGACGGTAGTACAAGTCCTCACGGAAGCGACTCTGCTCGATCATCTCGCGCAGGTTACGGTGCGTCGCGCAGATGATGGCGACATCGACAGGAATCGACTTGCTGGAGCCGAGCGGATCGACGACGCGCTCTTGCAGCACGCGCAAGAGGCGCACTTGCAGCGGGTAGGGCATGTCGCCGATTTCATCGAGAAAGAGCGTGCCGCCATTGGCCTGTAGCAGCTTGCCCGCCGCGCCCTTGCGCCGTGCGCCCGTGAACGCGCCTTCCTCATAACCGAAGAGTTCCGATTCGATCAGGTTCTCCGGGATCGATGCGCAGTTCACCGCGACGAACGGCCCCGCGCGACGCGGCGAATCGCTGTGAATGGCTTGTGCGAGCAGTTCCTTGCCGGTGCCGGTCTCGCCGGTGATGAGTATCGGTATGTCCTTGCCGATGACCTTGCGTACCTTTCCGATGACCGCGGCCACTTTCGGGTCGCCCGTGTCGAGCGATGCGAGCTTCGACGATGAATCGATCGCAGCCGATGCGCGCGGCGCGGATGTCATCGGCAAGGACGTGGACGCCGTTTCGACGAAAGGCGCGCGGTTGAGGCGCACGCGGGCGCATACGACTGCGCCATTGTTGAGATCGAGCGACATGTGCGGCGCGCGGCTCGCTTGCGAACGATCGATCAGTTGCGCGCTCGTCAGTCCGAAGAGCGACGACAGCGTATGCGCGCGCAGCGCCGAGAGCGGCAAGCCGAACTGAAACTGCGCGCTGCGATTGGCAGAGAGAAAACGTCCATCGCAGGTGAAGGCCATGATCCCTTCCATCAGCGTGCCGAGAAACTCGGGGCGGCTGTGAAATGCGATCTGCAACATCCCCTGAAAAGTGCTGGAAAACAGGTGGTTTTCGATCATCTGGACGGACATGCGCGCGAGGGCCATCGTGTGTCGATGGTAGCTGCGATGATCGCCGGTGACGTCGAGCACGCCGATCAGATCGCCGTACGGATCGAGAATCGGCACGCTGGAGCAGGTCAGAAAACGATTGGCCGCAAGATAGTGTTGATCGCCGTGCACGACCGTCGGCGAGCGCTCTGCGATGGCCGTGCCGATGGCGTTGGTCCCTTGCCGTTCCTCGGCCCAGTTCGCCCCCGCCCTGAGCGCGACCTTTTCTGCGCGTGCGAGGAAGTCGTCATCGCCTGTGGAGTGGAGGATGAGCCCGTGTGCGTCGGTCAGTACGATCATGCTTTGCGTGTTGACGATCTGTTCACGCAGCGTTTCCATCACCGGCGTCGCGTGCGCGCATAGCACGCGGTTCTGCTCGAGCTTGAGGAGCAACTCGCCTTCGGTAAGCACGTCGTAGTCGGGTCGTGTCGAGGCGTTCAGACCGAATGTCTCGGAGCGTTCGTGCGCCTTGCGTATCGCGGGAATCAGCCAGGCGCTCTGTCGTTCATCGTGGGTAGCCGCGATCTCGTGGATGTCGTCTTGCATCGTCTCCTCCGTTGTGCAAGTGCCGGTCATGTCGCCGGATATTTGAGCGGGGAGAAAAGCAAGTCATGCGCCAATGAGCGCCGTCGACGGCTGTTGTTGGCTAATCGAAAGGATGCGGGATGTCATCGTGACGCCGACAGCTCCGCGGACGTTGTGTTGGGCTGCGTATGACTCGACGCGCTGACGGAGCACGTGTGTCTGCACCCTGCGAGCGCGCCGCGCAAGGCGCTGCGGGCATTCGAGCGTTGCGCCCGCGCGTTGGCATATCCAATGCAAAAGACCAGGCGAGCGCCGACACACGCTCGATTCGACTCAAACGAACGCTTGCTCATGCACCGTAAGGAGAAACACCATGACGAACCTGAAGCTCGACGATCTGCAACATAGTCAGGAGCTTTCCGCTTCCGAGATGAAGCGCATCATCGGCGGAGACAAAAAGGAGCCAGCCGGCAGACCCATCCATATCGACGCTCAGAGCGGCGTGCTGACGTTCAAGGACGGCTCGAAGTGGACGATGGATCTTGACGGCAAGCTGCATCCGCTGTGATTCGCGCACATCGATGCTGCTTGCAGGAAGGCCGGACGAGCCTCGCGGCGCGGCCGGCCTTTTATCTTTTGCCTTTTGTCTTTTGCCTTTTGCATTCAGAGTTTCCGAAGGCTTTTTGAGTTACGCGTTTTGCATGCGAAATCAAAGGCCGGTTCGACCCGCCGTCAGCACGAGGCGCAGGCCGAGCATCGCGATGACGCTCGCTGCGAAACGGTCGATCCACTTCCTCGCCCGCAGATACATCTCGCGCGGACGCTTGCTTGAGAAGCCAAGCGCGACGATGGTGTACCAGCCCGTCTCGATCACGAAGACCATAGGCGGCAATACGAAGTAGCACCACAGCGGAGGATGCTGCGGCAAGAGCGCCGCGAAAATGCTGCCGTACCAGATGGCTGTCTTGGGATTGCTCAGTTGCGTCGAGAGGCCAAGCCAAAAGGACTTTCGAGCGCGCCCGGTGAGCCGGGACGCGCCGTCCGTTGCCGGCATCTCCATCGGCTGCGCGGCGCCCCGCCAAATCTTCGACGCCACATAAATCAGATACAGGCCACCGGCGACCTTCAGCGCGAGATAGAGCCACTCGACGGCAACGAGCAGCGTGTACAGTCCCGCGAGGGCGACGCCGCCGAAGAAGATGCCGCCCACGCCCATGCCGAGCGCGGTCGCGAGGCCATCGGCGCGTGATATGCCGATGGCATTGCGCGCCACGATTACGAAGCTCGGGCCCGGAATCATCGCGCCCAGCAACAGTGAAAAGAGAATCGCGAGTACGGCGGTCGAAGCGGTCATCGGAATAACTCCTTCGGATGTGCAGTTTGAATGCGGCATGCAAAACGCCGGATTGCATTCACGACGCATGATACGTCCGACTTCACGTGCATCGCGTCAGGCGCCGCTGCCGGCGACGCTGTCTTCGTGAATGGCGCGATTGCGCCCGCTGCGTTTGGCGAGATAGAGCGCGGCGTCGGCATTGTTCAGCAACTTGAGCGCGTCGTCGTTATGGCGTGGCGAGGCCGTGGCAATGCCGATGCTGATCGTCAGCACGCTCCTTGGCGCCGCGCTGTGAGGAATGGCGAGTTGTTCCACGTTCTCGCGCAGACGCTCGGCAAATGTGAGCGCGCCGCTCGCCGCGGCGCCCGGCAAAACCACGACGAATTCTTCGCCGCCATAGCGCGCGACGATGTCGCCGGGGCGCTTCGCGGCATTTTGTATACAGTCGGCCACGGCGATGAGCGCGTCGTCGCCCATCGCGTGACCGTAGGTGTCGTTATAGAGCTTGAAGTGGTCCACGTCGATGAATAGCGCGGACAGGGGCTGATCGACGCGGCGCGCTCGCCGCCATTCTTCGTCGAGCTGCCGGTCCAGCGCGCGGCGGTTGCATAGTCCGGTGAGCGCATCGGTACCCGCGAGCCGTTGCAGCTTCTCTTGCGCGATTGCTCGCGAGCGCAGTGAAATTGCGAGCAGCCATGAGATGACGATGAAGCCGCCTCCGAACGCCATCGTCAATCCGCCGATGACGAGGCTGCGTTCGCGCCACGCCGCGAGGACGTCATCCTCGGCCGGCGCGACCGCCGCGATCAATCGGGTGCCGGGTACATGCTGGAATGTATAGAGCCGCCTGACGCCATCGAGCGGAGACCGTGAGATATATGAGCCTGAAGCCGCGTCGCGCATCGCGGAGAAGGTCGGTGACTTCGCGACGTAGCCGTCGCTATCGCCTGGCAGCGCAGGCTTGCGCGCGATCATCACGCCATCCTGCTGCACGATGAACACCGCGCCCGAAGTGCCGAGCTTCACGCGCGACAGCAGGTCCTTGAAGTAGGAGACGTTCAAGGCGATCACGGCGACGCCCGCAAACGAGCCATCCGATGCATCGATGCGCCGGCTCAATGCGAGCGAAGCCGCGCCCTTGCGCAATCGCGACGCATAGGGTCCGGAAATGTAGAGACCGGCGTCGGGGTGCTCGGCGTGGACCTTGAAGTAGTCGCGATCGTTGAAGAGCAAGTCGGCATGATCGGAAGGATCGCGTTCGATGACGATGCGTCCCTCGCGATTCATCACGAATGCGCCGCCGACGGAGTTCATGCCGGTGGCGCCATCGAATAGAACAAGCTTGCGCAGATCAGGCGGAAGCCCCATTACGGCAGGGTTTCTAACGCCATTGGCGATGGTGCGCAGCGACAGGTCGCTCGATTCGATATTGCGCGCGATATCGGCGCTCAAGGTGGCGACGAGATTGGCCGCAGCCTGATGCGCGTTTTGCAGCGCTTGCGCGCGTCCCTGCCACAGCGCGGCAAACGACAACACGGCCATACAAATGGCGATGGCGGTGCCGATAAGACCAGCGAGCGCCGGAAAGTGCGAAAACACTTCGGCGAAACGGATTGCGGCGGTGCTGTTGCGTCGCATCAACCGGCGACTGACCATGCGTCCGGTCTTACGAACGGCTTTTAATCTGGCGGGCATTCAGGTTCTCCGCGCGGCGCGATTTCCGCACATCCGGGCACGACATGATGTGCGGCGCGACTGCGCTATGCGTCGAAAAACTCCGTATCTTATGGATTGGTTTGCATCTTATGCGCCATGTGGTGAACAGCGCCGCGCGTATTTGCACCCCGATTGTAGTCGCTCAGGCTCAATCCTTTCTGCACGGCCATGCTCTAATCACCCGCCGCGCCCGCCCATGCGCTTGCGAATCTCCGAGTCGAGAATGAGCCGCCCGCGCAACTTGCCCTTCATGCGCTTCACATAGCGCGGCGCCTCGGTCATGTGAATCACCATCAGTTCTCGAACCTTGTCCGCGTCCCGCGCGCGCGCCGCTTCGGTGATCGCCTTGTGAATCTTCACGTTCGCGCGGCCGAAGCGTTCATGTTCGGCTTGCGGCGTGTCGTTCCTGAACTCGATGAGTTGCCGGATCATTTCGTTGATCAACTCGCAGGTGAAGCGCAAAAACGGATTGGGATTCGCAGCGGCCAGAATATCGTGGAAGTTCACGTCTTCCTGTCGTTGCCGGACGATGTCGCGATTCGCGTGCGCCGAGGCCGGCTCGTCGCAACAAGCGATGTTCGCTTCCAGCGCGTTGAAGTCATCGTCGGTGAGATGCGGCACTGCGCCCGCCGCGAGCTCCGGTTCGAGCAACTGACGCACCGTATAGATATCGTCGATGGTCACGTCCTTGAAGAACAGATAGTTCTGCAAAAGTTGCAAGGTGCGATCGAGCGGCACCTCGACGATCGTGCCGCCACCCGAAGGTCCCGTCGTCACTTTGATCAGCCCTTGCACTTCCAGCGATTTGAGCGCCTCGCGCGTCGTGCTCTTGCTGACGGAAAAGAGCTGCTGCAATTCCACTTCACGCGGCAGCTTGTCGCCGGGCTTCAGGTTCTTTTCCGTGATCAGCCGCTTGATCTCTTCGGCGACGAGATCCGCGCGCTTGGGCTGTTTGATCGGCTGCTGCGCGATTTCGATTGCCGCCCCGGTGCGTTTTGCACGCTCCATCACCATGTCGATGCTCCCTGTCTTTGTCTGCTTTATACGCGTGCGTGTCGCGAATTCGCAGACTGGAATATTGCCTTATTGACACCCGAATTTATTGTTCCTAGCATCGGGTTCATTCTATTTATCATGATAAATAGAATGAAGCGAGCCGAGGTTTGAACCTACCACGAAAAAAAAGCGGGGCGGCTGCGCGGGTCATCTTCTCAAGGAGCGTCAATTTTGAATCGCCGAAACATGTTGAAGCTGGCCGCGCTGTCGGCCATTCCAGGATCGTTCGAAGCGCTCGTCGCAAGAAGCGCCTTTGCGCAGGGCTCGCCGATCCAGTTCGCATGCCCTGTGCCGATGTCCGGTCCGTTCGCGGCCAATGGCAAGTACGCCGATCTCGGCATGAAGCTGGCTATCGAACAATACGGCAAGGTGCTGGGTCAACCGCTCGCCTATGCGACGCTCGACACCGAGGGAAAACCCGCAACGGCCGTGCGCCGCGTGCAGGAAATCGCGCAGCAGAAGAACGCACGTTATTTCGCGGGCGGCATTCTTTCGTCGGAAGCACTCGCGATGGGCAAGGAAGCGGAGAAGGCCGGCGGCATCTTCATCACGACTGCGGGCGCCGACGAACTCACCGGCAAGGATTGCAACAGCGCGACGTTTCGCTGGTCAGTGCCCACTTTCGGCGCGATCGAGCAAACGGTGCGGCCGCTCATTCAGTCGATGCCCAATGCAAAGCGCTGGTACACGATCACGCCGCAATACGTGTTCGGAGACGGGCTTTTATCGGCGGCGAAGAACATCTTCAAAGAGAAGGGTATCGAGCATGTGGGCAACAGCTATCACTCGCTCAATGAAAAAGAGTTCAGCGGTTATTTGACGAATGCTGTCGCGGCGAAGCCCGATGTTCTTCTTATCCTCAACTTCGGCTCGCAATCATCGGACACGTTGCGTCAGGCCGTGAGCTTTGGCATGAAGAACAACTGCACGATCCTGATGGCATGGGCGTCGGGGCTGGAGCAATTCGAAGCACTCGGACCGGAAATCTGCGAGGGCGTCTATTTCGGCGCGCAATACTGGCATGCGGTCGATACGCCGCTCAATCAGGACCTCGTCAAGCGCGTGAATGCGGCTTATAAGTCGAACCCTAACTATAGCCTCGCCGGTTCGTACATCTGCACGAAGATTTTGCTCGACGGCATCGTAAAAGCGGGCACCGCCGACCCGAAAAAAGTCGTCGCTGCGCTGCAAGGCATGAAGTACGCGGGCCTGACCGGGCCGGAGGAAATTCGCGCGGGCGATCATCAGGTGTTGAAGAACTACTATCTTCTCAAAGGCAAGCCCAAGAGCAAGATGAAGGATAAAGACGATTACGCCGACATCGTGAGTTCGGGCCAGTCGTTCCTGCCGCTCGACAAGACGCAATGCAAGCTTGCGTGATCGCCTGATCTTGTGACGCGCGTTGTTTTCATGCGAATGCGGGCGAGTTCTGCATTCGCGTTGCCACTCTTCTGATGCAAGGCCATGAACGTTTATCTGTTGCAGGTCGTGAACGGCATCGGCGTGGGCATGCTGTATTTTCTGCTCGCGGTCGGGTTGTCGATCGTGTTCGGGTTGCTGCGCTTCGTGAACTTCGCGCACGGCGCTTTCTATCTGCTGGGCGCGTACTTCTGTTATCAGGCGATGCAGTGGTCGATGAACTTCTGGAGTGCGCTCGCCGTCGTGCCCATCGTCGTCGGCGTGATCGCATGGATCGTCGAGAAAGTCGTGCTGCGCCACGTCTATGCACAGCAACACGAGTTTCATATTCTCGCGACAGTCGGCCTTGCGCTCGTGATTCAGGAGTGCGCGATCATCGCGTGGGGACCGCTCGGCGATAACGTCCCGGTGCCGGACGTTCTCAACGGCGTTGTGATGTGGGGCAGCTTCATCTACCCGAAGTACCGTCTCTTCGTCATCGCGTTCACGGCGGTGCTGGCGGGCATTCTATGGTGGGTGCTCGAAGGCACGCGGCTCGGCAGCGCTGTGCGAGCGGGCAGCGAATCGAGCGAGATGGTATCGCTGCTCGGCATCAACGTGACGCGCATCTTCAGTCTTGTATTCGCGCTCGGTGCGGGAACAGCGGCACTCGCGGGCGTGCTTGCCGCGCCGATACGCGGCGTCGATCCGTTCATGGGGATCGAAGCACTCGGCGTCGCATTCGTCGTCGTGGTCGTGGGCGGCATGGGCAATTTTCTGGGTGCGCTCGTCGGCGGACTGCTCGTCGGCATCGTGCAGAGCGTGATGAGTACGCTGTGGCCGGAAGGCGCGCGTCTCATGATCTATGTGGCGATGGCCGCGGTGCTGCTGCTGCGTCCGAACGGATTACTCGGGAGGACCGCGTGAATTCCAAACTGGATTCGAAGACACTGGACATGAGCGCGCCACCGCGATCCCTCAGGCAGTCGCTTCATCGCTATCGCTTTCTGTTGCTCGCGGCCATCGTCGTCTGCGTTCTTCCGCTGACGATTCGCTCCGGATCGCTCGCAACCGAAGTGCTCGTCTATGCGCTCGCCGCGCTCGGCTGTAATCTGCTGCTCGGGCATACGGGCCTGCTGTCGTTCGGACAAGGCATATTCTTCGGTCTAGGAAGCTATGCCGCGGGTCTGATCCTCACGAAGTCAGGGCTTCAGATTCCTGCGGCATTGCTCGGCGCCATCATCGCGGGTGCGCTCGCCGCGGCTCTCGTCGGATGGTTCTCCATTCGTCAGCGCGGCGCGTACTTCGTGATGCTCACGCTCGCATTCGGGCAGATGTTCTACTTCCTTGCCTATACGACACCCGATCTCACCGGCGGCGACAACGGCTTGCTCGATATTCCGCGGCCCGCGTTGTCATTCTTCGGGCAGCCACTCGTTTCGCTCGTGTCGCCGTGGCAGTACTACGCGTTCGTCGCGTTATTGTTCTTGATCGCATTCTGGTTCATGTTGCGCGTGTCGCATTCGGTCTTCGGCCGCACGCTGCTCGCAATCCGCGATAACGAGGCGCGCGCCGCTGCCGTAGGTTATGACGTAAAGCGTTTCAAGCTGTCCGCGTTCGTCGTATCGGGTGCGGTCACTGGCCTGGCCGGGGCATTGCACGCGATGATGACGGGCATCGCGCCGTTGTCGAACATCGACTACCACACGAGCGAGATGATTCTCGTGATGACCGTTATCGGCGGTACGGGCAATCTCTTTTCTTCCGTACTGGGCGCAGCGTTCTATGTGCTATTCGCCGACTGGCTTTCAACGCTATGGCCGCGCTGGCTGCTGTTGCTCGGGCTCGTGCTGATCGCGGTAAGTCTCTTCATGCAGCGCGGTTTGTGGGGTCTGGGTGAACGCATCTGGCGCGCGATGAAGCGCGATCGAGGAGAGCCGGCATGAGCGCGTCGATACTGGAAGCAAAGGGCGTCGTGAAGCGCTATGGCAAGTTCGCCGCGCTAACCGATGTGAATCTGCGCATCGCAAGGAACACGGTGCATTCCGTGATCGGACCGAACGGTGCGGGCAAGACCACACTGTTTCATGTGTTGACCGGGACCGTGCCGATCACCGCGGGCAATATCGTGTTCGATGGTCACGACGTGACACAGGAACCCGATCATCGTCGTGTGAAGCGTGGCATCGCACGATCGTTTCAGGTGACGAGCCTCTTCACGAATCTGTCGGTGCGTGAGAATCTGCGGCTCGCCGCGCAAGGCGTGGACTCGAAGCGCGCACTCAACGCATGGACGCCGCCGCGCGGCGCGCTGGAACATCGCGATACGGTCGATGGCATTCTCGAGCGTCTCGCGCTGCAACGCCTGGCGTCGACGCAGGCGAGCGCGTTATCGCATGGCCAGCAGCGGCGTCTCGAAGTGGGCATGGCGCTCGCCGCCCGGCCCAAGGCGATCTTTCTCGACGAGCCGACCTCGGGTATGGGCATCGACGATCTCGACGACATGAAACATCTGATCCGCAGTCTGCGCGATGACTACACGGTCGTGCTGATCGAGCACAACATGGATATCGTGATGGACATCTCCGACATCATCACGGTGATGCAGCAAGGCCGCGTGCTTGTCGAAGGCAAGCCCGCCGATATCCGCGGGGACGAACGTGTGCGCAGCGCCTATCTCGGCAACATGATCACCGGAGGACGCGCATGATGCTCGATGTCGATAACATTCACGGCTATTACGGCAAGAGCCATATTCTTCAAGGCGTCTCGCTCACGATGGGCGAAGGCGAAACCGTCACGCTGCTCGGCCGTAACGGCGCGGGAAAATCGACCACGCTGAAAAGCATCGCCGGCGTCGTGGCGCCGCAGCGCGGCAGCGTGAAGTTCAAGGGCGTCGAGCTCGCGAAGATGCCGCCGCACAAGATCGCTGCGCGCGGCGTGTGCTTCGTGCCGGAACATCGCGGTATCTTCAAGCTCTTGTCCGTCGAAGAGAATCTGCGGCTCGGCGCGCGCAAAGATTCTCCATGGCAACTCGCGGATATCTATCGCATCTTTCCGCGTCTCAAGGAGCGCCGGACGAACGGCGGTGGCCAACTCTCGGGCGGCGAGCAGCAGATGCTCGCGATCGGCCGCGCATTGATGAATCATCCGCGCTTGCTGATGCTCGATGAACCGGTGGAAGGACTCGCGCCTGTGATCGTCGAGGAAATCGTCGCGCAACTGAAGCTGATTCGCCAAGCGGGCGTGACGATTCTGCTCGTCGAACAGAATCTGGAAGTCTGCACGCAACTCGCCGACCGCCATTACATCATTGAGCAAGGGCGCATCGTGTACGAAGGAACGAACGATGCGTTCATCGCCGATGAATCGATCAAGGATCGCTATCTCGGCGTGGGCGTCGTCTGAACCTCATATCTGCATCACTCAGCTCAGGAACCTCGAATGCAAGCTCATGATATGCCAGCGCAGGCCGCTCTGCGCATCGACGGTGCGCGTCTCTGGAATAGTCTGATGGAACTCGCGCGCATCGGCGCGACGGAGAAGGGCGGCGTGTGCCGTCTCGCATTGACGCAACTCGACAAGCAAGGCCGCGATCTTTTTATCGCGTGGGCAAAGGAAATCGGCTGCACCGTGCGCGTGGATGCGATCGGCAACATTTTCGCGCGCCGTGCGGGCACGCGTGACGATCTTCCGCCTGTGATGACGGGCAGCCATATCGATACGCAACCGACGGGCGGCAAGTTCGATGGCAACTATGGCGTGCTGGCGGGCCTCGAAGTGTTGCGCACGCTGAATGACAATAACGTGCGTACGGTTGCGCCGCTCGAAGTTGCCGTCTGGACTAACGAGGAAGGCTCGCGCTTCGTGCCGGTGATGATGGGTTCCGGTGTATTCGCGGGCGCGTTCACGCTGGATCATGCACTCGCGCAGAAGGATCGCGACGGCGTGTCCGTGCGGGACGCGCTGGCATCGATAGGTTATGCGGGAGATCGCGTCGAGGCGCATGACGTGGGTGCGTATTTCGAAGCGCACATCGAGCAGGGTCCGGTGCTGGAGGCGAAGGACAAGGTGATCGGCGTCGTGCAAGGCGCGCTCGGTCAACGCTGGTACGACGTGACGATCGAAGGCATGGAAGCGCACGCGGGTCCGACGCCGATGGAACTGCGCCGCGACGCCTTGCTCGTCGCGGCAGATCTCATTCGCGCCGTCAATCGCATCGCGATCGATCATGCGCCGCATGGACGCGGAACGGTCGGCTGGGTCGACGTGCATCCGAACTCGCGCAATGTCATTCCGGGGCGCGTCAAGCTGACCGTTGATCTGCGCGCGCCAGACGACGCGACGCTTCTCGCAATGGACCGTGCAATGCGCGACGCATGCGAGCAAGCGGATCTGCCGGTCAAGGTAGACGAAGTTGTCTACTTCGCGCCGCAACCGTTCGACGCATCGCTGGTTGCGTCGGTGCGCGAGAGCGCCGATGCGCTCGGCTTCACGTCGATGGATGTCGTGAGCGGCGCGGGTCATGACGCCGTCTATCTCGCACGCGTGGCGCCGGCAGCGATGATCTTCGTGCCGTGCAAGGACGGCATCAGCCACAACGAGATCGAGGATGCGCGCGCCGATCATCTCGAAGCAGGCTGCAATGTGCTTCTGCAAGCGATGCTGCGCGCAGCCAACGCGTCCGAAGGAGACGCAGCATGAAGATACTCATCGCCCGCATGAACCACGAGACCAACACGTTCTCGCCCGTTGCGACGCCGCTCGAAGCATTCGGGCGCGACGGTCCGTGTCATGGCGCCGAAGCGTATAACGAGAATGCCGGCATGCGTACGGCGATGTCCGCATTCATCGATGCTGCGAAGCGCGAACATGCGGACATCGTGACGCCGATATCCGCTTCGGCAAATCCGAGCGGTCGCGTCGCTGCCGCCGCTTATGACGCGATCTGCCAGTCGATCGTCGATGCAACAGAAGGCTGCGATGCCGTGATGCTCGACCTCCACGGCGCGATGGTCGCGGAGAATTCGCCCGATGGCGAAGGCGATTTGCTGGAACGCGTGCGACGCGCGCTGCCACATGCGCCTATTGCCGTATCGCTCGATCTGCATGCGAACGTCACGCAGAAGATGATCGACAACGCGGACGTGATCACGAGCTTCAAGACCTATCCTCACGTCGATATGTACGAGAGCGGTGAGCATGCGGCGCGACTGCTGCTCGATCTGATTCATGACAAGGCGAAGCCCGTGATCGCTTGGGCGCAGCCGCCGCTGCTCACGCATACGCTGAGGAGTTCGACAGCGGACGGTGCAATGAAACGTGCAGTCGATGCCGCGCGCGCAGCCGAAGCTGAAGATGGCGTGCTGGCCGTGTCGGTGCTATCCGGTTTCTCGCTGGCGGATATCGCCGCGCCTTGCATCAGCGTGGTCGTGGTGGCGGATGGCGAGCGCGCGAAGGCGCAGTGCGTGGCGGACCGCATCGCGCGGCAAATCTGGAACGAGCGTGACGCGTTCGTTTATCGCAGCGTGCCGCTCGCGCAATCGATCAGCGAGGGCGCTGCGCTCGCACGCGAAACGGACAAGCCCGTACTGCTGCTCGACCACGGCGACAACTGCATGTCGGGCGGAACGTGCGACACGACCGACGCATTCGAAGAAGCGTTGAAGCAAGGACTCGATGGCATCGTCGTGGGACCTTTATGCGATCCCGAAGCTGTCGCGCAACTCTTCGCAGCCGGCGAGGGCGCAACGGTCACGATCGGCGTCGGCAACAAGCTAGCGAGCGTGGCGTCGCGAGCAAAGCCGCCGCTCGAGGTTACCGGCATAGTGCGGGCGTTGACCGATGGCGAATACATCATCAGCGGACCGACGTATACGGGACAGCGTGCGTTCATGGGCCGCGCGGCCGTGATCGAGACCGCCGCGGCGCGCATCCTTGTGACGGAACGCACGCACGAGCCGTGGGACCTGGGCGTGTTCGAGAGTGTCGGCATCGACCCACGCGGCGCGCGCTTTCTGATTCTCAAGTCCCGCATGTACTGCCGCCCCGTCTTCGTGCCGATATCGGGTGGCCTCGTCGAATGCGATAGCCGCGGCGTCACGAGTTCGGACTATGGACTCTTCGCATTCGAGAACCTGAAGCGGCCCGTCTATCCGCTGGATCCGAACGTCGAATATTGATCGAGCAGGAAAGCGGCGCGCCTTTCACTTCACGAGGCGCAGCCGCTTCGTAATGATCGTGCCTTCCTTGCGATCGATGAGCCACGCTGCATCGACATGGCCCATCAATATCGATGTTCTGCGCGTGATATCCGTGGGTTCTTCATCGGTGGGCGCGTTATGCTCGATGTCGTCCGTCAGGTAGGGTGGCGCGAGCGTGCAGATGAGCACGATCGCGAAGTCATCGCTGCCATGCGCGCGGTCGAAGTTCGGAAGCACGATGCTGCCTCTGACCGTGGTTCTCGCGCTGCCTTCCTGCTTCAGTTCAATGCTGTCGAAGGTCTGAACGAAACCCTTTTCCTTGGCTTCAGGCGCAACAACGAGCTTGCGGCCGCTTTGCCCCTTTACCGTTTCCTTCAGCAGGATGGCATCCGGATCGTGAGACGCCGCCAGGGAGACGTTCACCGTCAGCACTTTCTTCTTCGACAGATAGCGCACGCCGTATGAAACCGGAATGACGAACGTGAACGTGCGATCTGTCTGCGCGCCGGGTTGGCTCGCGGCATGCTGCGCCTTGGTGAAGGGCCGCGAAAGAAACGCCCGTACGCGGCCGGTTATCGATGCAGGCTGTCCCGGTGCGGAATGACCTGCCAGCGCATCGCGGACGTGTTCCGGATCGTCGCCGGTAAAGTTCGGTGCAAGCGCGTCGGCCGACATGATGCCTTGCGCCTTGGCGCCGCTCGCGATGTCGGCAGCGCTCGCTGCACGGCCAGGCTGCGGCGCGGCCGCCAGAGCGGATACCGATACCCACGACAGCGCGCATGCGATGCACAGAGCAGAGCTACATCCACGTTTCGATAAATACACCTGCCACTCCTGGCGCGTCAGGGCCGCTCATGATGGAAGTGGCTATCTTAAAACGAAGCGGACCGTTCGGCATTTTGCATGCGTGATAATGAATTCAATCCAACCGCACATATTCGTCGATCGCCGTGAGCGCGCCGTTCCCGAGCCTTGTCGCGGCGCGCAGAAGCGCTTCCCGGAGAACCGGATTGCGTGCCAGCGATGCGGGGAAAACATCGCTTGCGCCGACGAGCGCATCGACGAGGCCTGCCGGCGTGGTCGCATCCTCCGCCGCTTTCGTGAGACGTTCGGCCAGCGGATCGCTGATCGCGTAACGGGTGCCGTCGTCCGCTCGTCCGCGCAGAAACGTGAACCATGCCGCCACCGCAAGCGCGAGCCGTTCGAACGGCTGACCCGCGTCGAGCCTTGCCTGAATGGTCGACAAAATTCGCGGCGGCATCTTCTGGCTACCGTCCATCGCAATCTGGCTGCAACGGTGTTTCAGCGCGGGATTCGCGTAGCGGTCGAGGAGCGCGTCGCGGTATGCGGCGAGATCGAACGATGCCGGTACCGCGAGAGTCGGCGCTATCTCGCGCGTCATCATCGCGTGGATCAGTGACTTCAGCGGCGGGTGGCCGACGGCGTCGCTGATCGTGTCGAAACCGGCGAGCATGGACAGATACGCGAGCGTCGAGTGTGTCGCGTTGAGCATGCGCAGTTTCGCGATCTCGAAGGGCGCGACGTCGTCGACAAGTTGGGCGCCTGCCGTTTCCCACGCAGGACGCCCGGCGGGGAAGCGATCTTCGATGACCCATTGCCTGAACGGCTCGCACGGCACGGGCACTTCATCGCCCACGCCCAGCGCCGCTTGGGCGGCTTCGCGATCCGCGTCGGTCGTGGCGGGGACGATGCGATCGACCATCGTCGACGGAAACGCGACGCGCGTCTCGATCCACGTCGCGAGCGCCGGGTCCAGCCTGCGTGCGAACGAACACACCGCCTGACGCAATGCATCGCCGTTGTGCGAGAGGTTGTCGCAGGAAAGCACGGTGAAGGGCGTGGCGTCCGCGTCGCGTCGCGCTCGCAACGCGGCGCAGAGTATGCCCGGCACGGTGGACGGCTCGTCCGGATGCGCGAGATCGTGCGCGACGCCCGCGTGCGCAAAGTCGGCATCGCCGGTTCGCGGATCGCGACAGTAGCCTTTTTCCGTAACCGTCAGCGACACGATGCGGACGCGTTCGTCGGCGAAAAGCTCGACGAGACGTGCGCGATCGAAGGGCATCGCCAGCACTTCGCGCAATGCACGCACGACCGTCACGCGCACGCCGTCCGGCCCGCGTTCCACGACGCTGTAGAGGCCGTCCTGTGCCATCAACGCATCGCGCTTGGTGACGTCGCCCTGCAGCGTGACGCCGCAAATGCCCCAATCGCCCGGCTCGGCGAGCATCGCCTCTTCGGTATAGAGCGCTTCATGCGCGCGATGAAAGTTGCCGATGCCCAGATGCACGATGCCGATAGCTGGCTCGTGCCACTCGCGCGACAGGCAATGGCCTTCGAGTGCAGTGAGCGATGTACGGGAGAGCATTGATTTCTCAGGCATTTTCGATGGCATTTTGAATTAGGAATCGGGAAAACCCGTTATTGACGTCGTAACATACTGGTATGGTAGTATCCGCCACATCGAATGCCCATTCAAGGAAATACCTATGAAGATCATCCGCGCCGACGTGATCGTGACTTGCCCCGGCCGCAACTTCGTCACGCTGAAGGTGGAAACGGACGAGGGCATCTACGGTATCGGCGATGCGACGCTCAATGGCCGCGAACTCGCTGTCGCGTCGTATCTGAAGGATCACGTATGTCCGCTGTTGATCGGGCGCGAAGCGGGCCGCATCGAAGACACCTGGCAGTTTCTCTACAAGGGCGCGTACTGGCGACGCGGCCCCGTCACGATGACCGCAATCGCCGCCGTCGACATGGCGCTCTGGGACATCCTCGGCAAGGCCGCGAACATGCCGCTCTACAAGCTGCTCGGCGGTGCGTCGCGCGACGGCGTGATGGTCTACGGACACGCAACCGGCCGCGACATCCCCGAAGCGCTCGACCGCTACGCGGAGCATATCGAAGAGGGCTACAGGGCGATTCGCATCCAGTGCGGCGTGCCGAACATGCGTTCGGTTTATGGCGTCGCGAAGGGCGACGGCATGTATGAGCCGGCGACGAAGGGTGCGGTCGAGGAGCAGAGCTGGTCCTCCGAAAAGTACCTGGATTTCGTGCCGAAACTCTTCGAAGCCGTGCGCGACAAGTTCGGTTTCGACACGCATCTGCTGCACGATGTGCATCACCGGCTTACGCCGATCGAAGCGGCGCGGTTCGGCAAATCGGTCGAGCCGTATCGCCTGTTCTGGATGGAGGATCCGACGCCCGCCGAGAATCAGGCCGGCTTCCGTCTGATCCGCGAGCACACCGTGACCCCGATTGCGGTGGGCGAGGTGTTCAACAGCATCTGGGACTGCAAGCAGCTGATCGAAGAGCAACTGATCGACTACATCCGCGCGACGCTCACGCATGCGGGCGGCATCACGCATCTGAAGCGCATCGCCGATTTCGCATCGCTGTATCAGGTCCGCACGGGCTGCCACGGTCCTTCGGATCTGTCGCCGGTCTGCATGGGCGCAGCGCTGCACTTCGACTTGTGGGTGCCCAACTTCGGCGTGCAAGAGTACATGGGCTTTCCGAAGGAAGCGCTCGATGTGTTCCCGCATGCATGGTCGTTCGATCGCGGGATGATGCACCCGGGCGAAGCGCCGGGGCACGGTGTAGACATCGACGAAAAGCTCGCCGCAAGGTATCCGTACGATCCGGCGTACTTGCCGGTGGCGCGCCTCGAAGACGGCACGCTCTGGAACTGGTAATCGCGTTTGGTTTAAGGCATTCAAAACACAAGATACCGGAGACAGACATGGCACACAGGGAAACCAGCGCGATGCTGCGCCGGGTGGCAGCGGCATCGACCATCGGCACGGCGGCGGAGTATTACGACTTCTTCGTGTACGGCACGGCAGCGGTGCTCGTGTTCGGCGCAAAATTCTTTCCGAGCCACGATCCGCTGATCGGCACGCTGGCCGCGTTCGCCACGTATGCGGTCGGGTTCGTCGCGCGGCCTGTGGGCGGTATCGTGTTCGGGCATTTCGGCGACAAGATCGGCCGCAAGAAAGCGCTGATTGTCACCATTCTGATCGTGGGTCTGGGCACGTTCGCCATCGGCTTGTTGCCGGATTACTCGCAGATCGGCATCTGGGCGCCGGCGGCGCTTGTGCTGATCCGCGTGCTGCAAGGCTTCGGCGTCGGCGGCGAGCAGGCCGGCGCGGTCTTGCTCACCGCCGAATATGCGCCGCCGCGCGAACGCGGCTTCTTCGCGAGCCTCGTGCAGCTCGGCGCGCCCGCGGGCTTTCTGATCCCATCGGGCATCTTCGCCGTTCTGACCGCGATGCTCACGCACGAACAACTGATGGACTGGGGCTGGCGTCTGCCATTTCTCGGCAGCATCGTGCTTGTCGTCGTCGGGCTTTATATTCGACTGCGCACCGAGGAATCGCCGGTGTTCGCGGCGATCCGCGAGACCAAGGCGGTCGAATCGCGGCCCGTCGTGGAAGTGGTGAAGCAGCACGGCGCGACGATCGTGAAGGGTGTCGGCGCGAAGCTGATCGAGGCTTGCACGTTCGCGATGTACACGATGATCGTGCTCGCCTACGGCCGCGCGCACGGCATCGCCGACTCGCTGCTTCTGCAGACGATCATCGTCGCGGTCGTGCTCGAACTGATTGCGATCCCGCTCGCTGGCGCACTGTCGGATCGCATCGGTCGGCGCGCGACATTCATCGCGGGCGCAGTGCTGCATGTGCTGCTCGTCATGCCGCTCTTTCACGCTATCGATAGCGGCAGCCGCCTCGCGATCCAGACCGTGATGATTCTCGCGATCACCGTCGGCCACAGCCTTTGTTATGCGCCGCAAGCATCGCTCTTTCCCGAGCTCTTTCCGGCACGCGTGCGATGCAGCGGCATTGCGCTCATCTGGCAGATCGGTTCGCTGATCGGCAGCGGCGCGCTAGGTCTCGTCGCGGTGAAGCTGATTCAGGCGACGGGCGGAAGCTCGATCGGTCTCATCGTGTACGTTGCCGCGCTCGGCATCGTCTCGACGATCTCGCTTCTGCTTCTGCCCGAGACCGCGCCGGCGCGCGTCGGCCGTGATCTGCACGACTGGGGCGCGCCGCAACACGATGCCGCGATCGCCGGATCGAACGCAGAACCGGCGCTCGCCGCCCGCCGTTGATTGCATGCGAAACGCTTTATACAAAGTGCAAACTGCAGATTCCAGGACATAGATCATGCTCGCAGCCGTTCTACACGAACCGAAGAAGCTCGTCATCGACGAGATCGACACGCCCGAACCAGAACCCGGACAGGTGCAGATTCGCGTGCGCGCGGGCGGCATCTGCGGGTCGGATCTTTCGTATTACTTCAAGGGCAAAAGCGGCGACTTCGCCGTGCGCGAGCCGTTCGTGCTCGGTCACGAAGTCGCGGGCGAGATTGCCGCGCTGGGCGAGGGCGTGACGGGCCTTGCAGTCGGCCAGCGGGTCGCGGTGAATCCGGGCCTGAATTGCGGAACGTGCCGCTTTTGCGTGAAAGGCATGCCGAACCATTGCCTGAAGATGCGCTTCATGGGCAGCGCGTCGACGTTCCCGCATATGCAGGGCATGTTCCGGCAATACATCACGGCAGCCGCGCGGCAATGCGTTCCGGTGCCGGATACCCTCGATTTCGGGCAGGCGTCGATGGCCGAGCCGCTTGCTGTCGCGCTGCACGCGTTGAAGCTCGCCGGCCCGCTCGTCGGCGCGAAGATGCTGCTCGTGGGTTGCGGGCCGATCGGCTGCATCGTGTTGGCCGCCGCGCGGCGCGCGGGCGCGCATCGCATCGTCGCGCTCGATCTTGCTGACAAGGCGCTCGCGATGGCGGCGTCGCTCGGCGCCGACGAGACCGTGCTCGCGAACGATCAGGCGCGCATCGATGCCTGGTCGCGCGAACGCGGCACCTTCGACGTCGTGATCGAGGCATCGGGCAGCCCCGCCGGTCTCGACACCGCGTTGCGCTCGGTGCGTGCGGGCGGCACGGTGATCCAGCTCGGAAATCTGCCGGCCGGTCAGTCGCCGGTCGCGGCGAACCTCGTGATGGCGAAAGAGCTGCGTTATCAGGGCTCGTTCCGCTTCACCGATGAATACGCGATCGCCGCGGATGAAATCGCCTCGCAGCGCATCGACCTTCGTCTGCTGATGACGCACGCATTTCCGCTCGCCGAAGCGAATCGTGCATTCGAAGTCGCGCTGGATCGCTCTCAATCGATGAAGGTGCATCTCCAGTTCGACTGACGGGCGCCACTTGGCATTGGCATTCAAAATTCATCATTCATGAAACCGCCGGACCGGAAGGCCACAAGAAGCGGTGCATCGGAGACTCGACATGATCAAAAGTCAGCGGTGGTTCGTCGTCGGCCTGCTGTTCCTCGCGGGCGTCGTCAACTATCTCGACCGCGCGGCGCTTTCCATCGCCGCTCCGCTCATCCAGAAAGACCTGCATTTCACGCATGCGCAGATGGGCATCGTGTTCAGCAGCTTTTTCATCGGGTATGCATTATTCAATTTTGTCGGCGGCGTGCTGTCGGACAGGATCGGCGCGAAGAAAGTCTTCGGCGGCGCAATGGGCATCTGGTCGCTGTTTTGCGGTGCGACTGCGCTGGCGAGCAGTCTCGTGTCGCTGATCGTGCTTCGCGTGCTCTTCGGCATGGGAGAGGGACCGTTCAGCTCGTCGAACAGCAAGATGGTGAACAACTGGTTTCCGCGTCGTGAAGTGGCGAGCGCGATCGGGGTCATCAGTTCGGGGACGCCGCTGGGCGGCGCGCTCGCCGGCCCGGTCGTCGGTTACATGGCGATCCAGTTCGGCTGGCGCTGGGCGTTCGTCATCATCATGATGATCGGCTTCGCGTGGCTCGTGCTTTGGGCGCTTTCGACGACCGAGCATCCGCAACAGAACAAGCGCGTCACGCAGGCCGAACTCGATCTGATCGTCGCGGGCCAGCAGGACGCCGCGTCGATGGAGCACGGCACGCACGGCAAGCAGGCGAATCTCGGCTTTTATCTGCGTCAGCCGATCATCCTCGCCACGGCATTCGCGTTTTTTGCATACAACTACGTGCTGTTCTTCTTTCTCTCGTGGTTCCCGACGTATCTGACCGAAGCGCATCACATGTCGCTGCGCGACATGAGCTTTGCGACGGTGATTCCGTGGCTGCTCGGCAGCATCGGGCTCGCGGCGGGCGGCTTCATCACCGATGCGATTCTGCGTATCACAGGCAAGCCGCTCATGTCGCGCCGCGTCGTGCTGACCGTGTGCCTCGGCATGGCGGCGCTGTGCGTCGCGTTCGCGGGGCGTGTGGAGAGCACGCAGGGCGCGGTGGCGTTGATGTCCGTGACGATCTTCTTCCTCTATGTAACCGGGTCCGTGTACTGGGCCGTGATTCAGGACACGGTGCGGCGCGAGAACGTCGGCGGCGTGGGCGGTTTCGTGCATCTGCTCGCGAATCTCGCGGGCGTGATCGGACCGGCGGTGACGGGCTTCATCGTCGAGGCGACGCACGGGGCGTATGGCAGCGCCTTCGTTCTGGCGGGCGCGATCGCCGTGCTCGGCGCGCTGTGTTCGCTCGTATGGATTCGCGAGCCGAAAGCGCGCGCGAAGCGTGAAAGCGCGGCGAGTGCTGCGTGATAGTATCGGGAAGCGAGGCGCGCGAACGTGGCTCGCTTTCTCCTCATTAGCGTTCAGGTTCAATCATGCAAGACGGTATCGTGTCGAATGGCTCGGCTGCAGTGCGGCGTGCGCGCGTACGCAGGCCGCTCGCATCGCAGAAGTTCGAATTGCCCGATCTGACTTCGGCGATATCGCACGACTCGCATGAGCCCATCGGCAAGCAGATTTTTCGGGCGCTGCGTCAGGCTATCTTCGCGGGACAACTCGTGCCCGGCACGCCGCTTTCCGAAAAGGAAGTCGCGGAGATGTTCCAGGTTTCGCGGCAGCCGGTGCGCGAGACCTTCATCAAGCTCGTCGAGGCGGGCGTGCTGCAAGTGCTGCCTCAGCGCGGCACCTTCGTGAAAAAGATCTCGCCGCGTCAGGTGCGCGAAGGGCGTTTCATTCGCGAGGCGATCGAAACGGCGGTCGCGCGCAAGGCCGCGGTCGCCATCACCGATTCGCAACTCGACGATCTCGCCGCGAATCTTCGCGAGCAGAAGAGCGCATCGAAAGTGAACGACACCACTGCCTTTCTCGCACTCGATGAACAGTTCCACATGCAGATCGCGCAATCGATCGACTGCGTCGCTGCATGGGACACGATCCAGGACATCAAGGCGCAGATGGATCGCGTGCGTTATCTGAGCTTGCCGGATGTATCGCCGCTCGATCTGCTCATCAAGCAGCATGCGCGCATCGTTAGCGCGTTGAAGGCGCATGATCCCGATGGCGCCGAGGAAGCGATGCGCGCGCATCTGCGCGAGATTCTGGTGTCGTTGCATCCGATCGCGGAACGCAATCCCGATTGGTTCGAGCCCGACGAGCCGGAGCGGGTGGCCTTGGGAAGCTGATTGAAAGGACAGCGCTATACTGACCATCCTTTCACCGCATGCCGATCCGCGGGCCCATTCCGCGGCGCACGTCCAAAATTGGCTGAACACAACTTAGAAAAACTCAAGATCGACCGGGGTCCGTCTGCCGCGATGCCGCGGCGCCGGCGCAACTGGCTTCGTTACGCCATCATCGTTGCGATTCTGCTCGCGCTCATCGGCGTGGCGTTTCGTCTCACCGGCCCGCAGGCCGTCGAAACCGCCACGGTCACGTCGGTGTATCCGTCGCAGAGCTATACGCTTCTGAACGCCACGGGCTATGTCGTGCCGCAACGCAAGGCCGCAGTCGCATCGAAAGGACAAGGGCGCGTCGAATGGCTCGGCGTGCTCGAAGGCACGCCGGTGAAGGAAGGGCAGATCATCGCGCGGCTGGAGAGCAATGACGTGGCTGCGTCGCTCGCGCAGGCCCAGGCGCAGGTCAAGGTCGCGCGGGCGAATCTCGAGCTGCAGCGCGCCGAACTGAAGAACGCGGAAGTCGATCTCAAGCGCTACAAGATCCTCGCACCGCAAGGCGCGATTCCGGCGACACAGTACGATGCCGCGCTCGCCCGCTTCGACAAGGCCAAGGCGTCGATCAACAGCGACGAAGCCGCGATCGTCTCCGCGCAAGCCAACGCGCAGGCAGCGCAAGTAGCCGTCGATCAAACCGTGATTCGCGCGCCCTTCGACGGCGTCGTGATCGAGAAGCACGCGAATGTCGGCGACAACATCACGCCGTTCTCATCGGCGTCGGACAGCAAGGGCGCGGTTGTCACCATCGCTGACATGAAGACGCTCGAAGTCGAAGCCGATGTCGCCGAGTCGAACATCGCGCGCATCGCTGTCGATCAGCCGTGCGAGATTCAACTCGATGCGCTGCCCGACGCGCGCTTTGCGGGCCGCGTGTCGCGCATCGTGCCGACGGTCGATCGATCCAAAGCCACCGTGCTCGTGAAAGTGCGTTTCGTCGAACGCGATTCGCGCGTGCTGCCCGATATGTCCGCGAAAGTCGCGTTCCTGTCGAAGCCGGTGCCGCCCGAGGAGAAGAAGGCGGTTGTCGCCGTGCAGCCATCGGCGGTCGTCACGCGCGATGGCAGGAAAGTGGTCTACGTGGTCGATCACGACGCCGCGCGCGAAGTGCCGGTGACGACGGGCGAGCGCATCGGCGATCTGCTAGCCGTGCAGGGCGTGAAGCCCGGCGACGTGCTCGTGCTCGCGCCCGGCGACAAGATCAAGGACGGTGCCAAAGTCACGCTGGCGAAGAAATAACGTGAGCACGACGCCTCTCGTTCAGATCAGCCACGTCGCGAAGTCGTATCGGCGCGGTGTGCAGACCGTGCCGGTGCTCACCGACATCACGTTGTCCATCGCGGAAGGCAATTTCGTCGCGTTGATGGGGCCGTCGGGTTCGGGCAAGAGCACGCTGCTCAACCTGATCGCGGGCATCGACCGGCCCGATAGCGGCGAGTTGCTCGTCGGCGGACTCGATATCACGCGCCTGCCCGAAGCCGCGCTTGCCGACTGGCGCGCGGCGAACGTCGGCTTCATCTTCCAGTTCTATAACCTGATGCCGGTGCTGTCCGCGTTTGAGAACGTCGAGTTGCCGCTGATGCTCACGCGCCTCACGCGCCACGAGCGCAAGGAACGCGTCGCGATGGTGCTCGACATGGTCAACATGGCCGATCGCATGAGTCACTATCCGTCGGAGCTGTCGGGCGGGCAGCAGCAGCGCGTCGCGATCGCGCGTGCGCTGATCACGGACCCGAAGCTGATCGTCGCCGACGAACCGACCGGCGATCTCGACCGCAGCTCCGCCGCCGATGTCCTCGCGATGCTGCAACGTCTCAACGACAAGCTCGGCAAGACCATCATCATGGTGACGCATGACGCGCACGCGGCCGGCGCGGCGAAGGCGCTCGTGCATCTGGAGAAAGGCGAGCTGATCGATGGAACCGTGGGCTAAGCCATCATGTTCGTGTTCAAGCTGATCCTGCGCAACGCGCTGCGGCACAAGCTGCGCACCACGCTGACGGTGCTCGGGCTGACCATCGCGGTGCTCGCATATGGTCTTTTGCATACCGTCGTCGATGCGTGGTATGCAGGCGCCGCGGCTGCATCGAACGCGCGGCTCGTCACGCGCAATGCAATCTCGCTCGTGTTTCCGTTGCCGCTCGCCTATGAGAACCGCATACGCGGCGTCGAGGGCGTGACGCTCGTTGCGCGCTCGAACTGGTTCGGCGGCGTGTATCGCGATCCGAAGAACTTCTTCGCGCAGTTCGCCGTGTCCGACAACTATCTCGATCTCTATCCCGAGTTCATCGTGCCCGAGCAGCAACGCGCCGATTATCGACGCGATCGCAAAGGCGCGCTCATCGGCCGACAGCTCGCGGATCAATACGGCTTCAAGGTCGGCGACGTCATTCCGCTCAAGGGCACGATCTATCCGGGAACATGGGACTTCGTCGTGCGCGGCATCATGGAAGGGCGCGACGAATCGACCATTACGCGGCAACTGATTTTTCACTACGACTATCTGAACGAGACGATCCGCAAGACGACCAAGCGCAATGTCGATCAGGTCGGCGTGTACGTGGTCGGCATCAAGGATCCGGACGAAGCGGCTGTCGTGTCGCGCAAGATCGACAATGTCTTCAAGAACTCGCTCGCCGAAACGCTGACGGAAACGGAGCAGGCGTTTCAGCTCGGCTTCGTCGCAATGTCGAATCAGATCATCGCGGCGATACGCGTCGTGTCATATGTAGTGATCCTGATCATCATGGCGGTGATGGCGAACGCGATGGCAATGAGCGCGCGCGAGCGCATCACCGAATACGCGACATTGAAGGCGCTCGGCTTCGGCTCCGCATTTCTATCGGTGCTCGTGTTCGGCGAATCGATTGCAATCTGCGCGATCGGCGGTGGCATCGGCATCCTGGCGACGCCGCCGATGGCCGAAGTCTTCAAGCACGCCACAGGCGGCGTGTTCCCGGTCTTCATGGTGTCGCACGAGACGATGCTTCTGCAGGCGGCATGCGCGTTCGCCGTCGCGATGGCAGCGGCGATCGTGCCGGCGGTGCAGGCGAGCCGCGTGCGCATCGTCGAAGGCCTGCGGGCGATCGGCTGAGGACGCGCGATGGCCATTCCCGTTTCCTACGTCGCACGCAATCTCTGGGCGCGCCGTCTCACGACGATGCTGACGGCAGGCGGTCTCGCGCTCGTGGTGTTCGTGTTCGCGACCGTGCTGATGCTCGACGCGGGACTGAAGAAAACGCTCGTATCGACGGGCGAAGCGGACAACGTCGTCGTGATCCGAAAGGGCGCGGAGACGGAGATACAAAGCGCGATCGACCGCAATCAGGCGAACGCGATGGAGATGCATCCGTCGGTCGCGATGAACGGCGACGGCGAGCCGCTCGCATCGAAGGAAACCGTCGTGCTGATCTCGCTCACCAAGCTCGGCACCAACACGCCCGCCAACGTCGTGATTCGCGGCGTCTCGCCGATGGGCGTGCAATTGCGTCCGCAAGTGAAGCTCACGGCGGGGCGCATGTTCAGGCGCGGCTCGTCGGAGATCATCGTGGGCAGCAGCATCGCGAAGGGGTTCGGCGGCACGCGCATCGGCGACTCGCTGCGTTTCGCGCAGCGCGACTGGACCGTCGTCGGCCATTTCGATGCGGGCGGCAGCGGCTTCGATTCGGAAATATGGGGCGACGTCGATCAGTTGATGCAATCGTTCCGGCGCACGAGTTATTCGTCGATGGTCGTGCGGCTCGCCCGCAGCGATGCATTCGAGCGCTTTCGCGGCGATATCGACGTGGACCCGCGCCTCGCCGACGAAGCGAAGCGCGAACAGGTGTTCTACGGCGATCAGTCGAAGGCGCTGTCGACGTTCATCAATATCCTCGGCTTCACGCTGTCGATCATCTTTTCGATCGCGGCGATGATCGGGGCGATGATCACGATGTACGCGTCGGTGGCCAATCGTGTCGCGGAGATCGGAACGTTGCGCGCGCTCGGCTTCAAGCGCTTCGACGTGCTCGGGGCGTTCCTGCTCGAAGCGTTGTTGCTCGGGCTGGTCGGCGGCGTGGCCGGACTTTCGTGCGCCGCGCTGATGCAATTCGCTTCGTTTTCCACGACCAATTTTCAGACCTTCGCGGACTTGTCGTTCCGCTTCATCCTGACGCCTTCGGTGATCGCAAAGACACTCGGGTTCTCGCTCGCGATGGGACTCGTCGGCGGATTCCTGCCGGCGATGCGGGCGTCGCGGATGAATATCGTGGACGCGCTGCGCGCGCGATGATCCCGTTTAGTCGAACGGTCGCTCCGAAAGTATTCAATATTCAACATGCGTTGTGCGGCGTAGAGTCGAGATCACCCGAACTCGATCTCGAAGGAGTTTCATCATGCCGCTCGTCAGAATATCGCTCATGAAAGGCAAGCCGCGCGAGCATATCCGCGCGATCTCGAACGGCGTGCACGAAGCGCTCGTCGAAGCGTTCAAGGTCCCCGCCGACGACCGCTTTCAATTGATCGACGAACACGAGCGCGACCACTTCATTTACGATCCCGGTTATCTCGGTGTCGAACGCAGCGACGACGTCGTGTTCATCCACATCACCGCGAGCGACTGGCGCGACACGGCGACGAAGAAAGCGTTCTACAAGACACTGGTGGCGAAGCTCGCGGCATCGCCCGGACTGCGGCCCGACGACGTGATGATCGCGCTCGCGCCGAATCGCCGCGAAGACTGGTCGTTCGGACGCGGACTCGCGCAGTACGTGGAGGACGCGGCCTGACCGAAAACCGCAAAGGAGCCGTATCCACGATGAACCCGACGACCCTGAAAGGCGCGTGTCACTGCGGCGCGATCACCTTCGAAGTCGAAACTTCGCCGGAACCCGCCGCGCGCTGCAATTGCAGTTTCTGCCGAAGGCGCGGCGCGGTCATGTCGCCGCCCTTTGTCAAAGAGAAGTTGCGCATCCTGTCGGGCGAGGACGAACTCACGCTTTATCAATTCAACACGCAGGTCGCGAAGCATTACTTTTGCAAGCGCTGTGGAATTTACACGTTCCATCAAACGCGTTCGAATCCTGCTGAATGGCGCGTGAACCTCGGCTGTGTCGATGGCGTGGATGCGTATTCGCTCGATGCACCCGTCAAGGACGGCGCGAGCAGTTCGGTAGTGGGGCGCGCATAGCAGCGTCGCCATGTGAGTGAAGGGTGCCGGGAACGCGGCGTGCTACAACCCGGCACCCACAAGCCGTTCGCGTTCGATGTTCAAGGCGCAACCGCGTTTCCGAGAACGGCGTTCGATAACAACACTCACATGGAGCGCCGTCATGGCACACAAGCCTTCCAACGAACCCGACGCGGTACGCCGGCGTCTGCTTGCCGCGTTCGCCAGCACGGCGATGCTGTCGGCCTGCGGTGGCGGCGGCAGCGACGATGACTCGGGCACCGTCACGCCGACGAGTCCTATCGGCACGATTCCGTCCGATCGCGCGAATCTGCCGCGTCCGGCGTTGCCCGCGCCGGAGACTTCGGGCATCGATCATATCGTGCTCGTGACGATGGAAAACCGCTCCTTCGATCACATGCTCGGCTGGGTGCCGGGCGCGGAGGGCGTGCAGGCGGGCAAGCAGTTCACCGATGCGTTCGGCACGGTGCAATCGACATTCGCGCTGTCCGCCAACGCTGCGTTTGGTTATCAAGGCTGCCAGTTTGCCGATCCCGATCACGCCTACGACGCAGGCCGCACGCATCTCGCGAACGGCGCGATGAACGGCTTCCTGCTCACGCCGGATACGAACAAGACGCGCGGCGATCTGCTGCCGATCGGTTACTTCACCGGCAGCGATCTCGAGTTCTATCGACAGGCGGCGACGCAATACACCGTCTGCGATTACTACATGAGCGGCATTCTCGCCGACACGTTTCCGAACCGCGTCTATCTGCATAGCGGCGAAACTGATCGCTTGAGCGATACGCTCGATACATCGTCGCTATCGACGATCTGGGACCGGCTCGATGCGAAGAACGTGTCGTCGAAGTATTACTTTCATGACGTGCCGTTCACGGCACTTTACGGCACGCGTTACGTCGGCCGCTCGAAGCTCTTTTCCGATTTCCTGTCCGATGCGGCGGGCGGCAATCTGCCGTCGTTCTGCATGGTCGATCCGAGCTTTGCCGGCGAGGCGAACGGCACGTCCAACGACGATCATCCTCATGCCGATGTCCGCAACGGCCAGGTCCTGCTCGCGCAAATCTACGAAGCGCTGCGCACGAGCCCGAACTGGAGCAAGACGCTCATGATCGTCGTCTACGACGAGTGGGGCGGATTCTTCGAGCATGTCGCGCCGCCGGTCAAGTCGCTGTCGGAGGCGGAACAGAAGCTCGGCAACGACGGCCGCTTGGGTTTTCGTGTGCCATGCGTATTGCTCGGACCGCGCGTGCGCGCGAACAACGTGGCGCGCTATCCGTTCGATCCGAGTTCGATCCATCAACTGCTTGCCTGGCGCTTCGGGCTCGATCCGCTGGGCGTGCGCGCGAGCGATCCGACCACGTTCAACATGGCTTACGCGCTCGATCTGAGCGATGCGCCACGCACCGATGCGCCCGCGATTACGGTGGCGCAAGGGCCGTTCGGACTCGAATGCTCGAACACGGCGTCGACAGGATCGGGTCTCGAGACCATCGACAAGTCGCGGACGGCGAAAGCAGCGGAGGGCGCATCGCAGACGCCGACGCCCGGCGGGCGCTTCGCCGACTTGCGCGCCAAGGCAACTGCGCTGGGATTCCCTTCTTCGTGATTTCCTGATCGACGCGCTATGCACCGCGCGCGAAGTCGAGCGTCATGAGGACCGAATCGTGATACGTGCCGTCGATCTTCAGCGCACGCGGCTCGCGCGCGTATTCGACGAATCCCGCCGCGCGATACAGCCTCATTGCAGCGAGATTCTCCGGCGCGACTTCGAGCTTGATTTCGTCGACGATGCCCCGCGCGTACGCAAGCACGGCATCGACGAGCGCAGCGGCAAGTCCCGTGCCGCGCGCACTCTCGCGCACGTACATGCCCCAGAGAACGCCTTTGTGCCGGAGCTTTGCGCCCGTCGGCACGAGCAGCCCGGCTACCCCGGCTAACATGCCATCGCGGCCGTCGCCACCGAACACCGCGTGATCCGCGATGCGCGCGCCGAACCAGTCGGGCGTCTGCATGCGCTCGTCGTCATACGAAGCGCCGAACGACGTTGGATAACGCTGCAGGCCTTCGAGACGAATATCGCGGAACGCTTGTGCGTCGGCGGACGTCAGGCGTCTGATCGGCGGGATGATGGCATTCTGCATAACGCATGCAATGAACAAATGGGCGGACATCCATGATAGCCGGGCGCCTCACATCTCCTCTTCGCAGACGGACGAATCGGAAATAAATCCTTAGCCCATGCGCCGATCGAATGTCTTCAGGTAATTGTCACCATCGGGTAATCATAAAGACGACGCCCTTGTTGCCACCGGTGCGCTTTACAAAGCAGGGCGAATCCAATATTTCTGAAGGCGGCTTCACGAACCAACGAAAAGGGAACACGGCCATGACCCGTCTGATTCGAACGTTCGCTTTCCTCTTCGCGCTGGCATTGCTCTCCACGTCGCTCGCGCTTGCCTGCACGCGCACGCTCTATGTCGGCGACAAGGGCCTCGTTATCACCGGCCGTTCGATGGACTGGTCCGAGGACATGCGTTCCAATCTCTGGGTGATGCCCGCGGGCATCGAACGCGATGGCAACGCGGGGCCGCGCTCGATCAAATGGAAATCGAAGTACGGCAGCGTGGTGGTGTCGGGTTATGAAATTGGCACGGTGGACGGCATGAACGAGCGCGGGCTCGTCGCCAATGCGCTCTATCTCGCGGAGACCGATTACGGCAAGCCCGACCCGAAGCGCGATCCGATGTCTATCAGTCTGTGGGCGCAATATGCGCTCGATAACTTCGCGACCGTCGGGCAAGCCGTGTATGTGATGTCGCGCGAACCGTTCCAGATCATCGCGCCGCCCCTGCCCAACGGCAAGCCGCTGACGATCCATCTTTCTCTTTCCGATGCGCGCGGCGACTCTGCGATCTTCGAGTACATCAACGGCAAGCTCATCATTCATCAAGGCAAGAAGTACAAGGTGATGACCAACTCGCCGATCTACGATGAACAGCTTGCTATCGATACTTACTGGAGAAGCGTCGGCGGCATGGGCTTCTTGCCGGGCACGAATCGCGCGGCGGACCGCTTCGTGCGCGCGTCGTTTCTGCTCGATGCGATTCCGAAGCAGGCCGATGCGAATTACATGGCGGGCGTGCCGCAGCAGTCGTACGCGTTCCAGGCCGTCGCGAGTGTGATGAGTCTCATGCGTTCGGTGAGCGTGCCGCTCGGCATCAGCACGCCGGAGCAGCCGAATCTGTCGTCGACGATATGGCGCACGGTCTCGGATCAGCAGAACCTGATCTATTACTTCGATTCAGCGACGCGGCCCGATACGTTCTGGGTGTCGCTCAAGAAGCTCAACCTGAATCCAGGCGCGCCGGTGATGAAGCTGACGATCGATTCGGGACAGGTCTTCTCCGGCGAGACGGCGGGCAGCTTCGTCGCGACGCAGCCTTTCGCGTTCATGCCCGCGAAGGCGCCATGAGCCAGCATTTGCCTCGACGTTGTCGCGGCTCCGCACGAAACGGGGCATCGATTTCGCCCGCGCAGGTAAAATAGTGTCCTTTTGCCCCCGGTGATCCTGTGCAAGGCATGAAGCGCACGGCATTCAGCGGCCCGGCGCTCGTTCGCCTGCTGGCACATTTTGCCGATCTCGACGTTCACGAACCCGCTCAATCGCTCGCGGACCGCCTGAGCCAATGGCTCGGCTGGACCGATGCGATTGCGCTGTCCACTGCGCTCGCATCCGATCCGCCCGCCGCGTCGGGCGCGCGATCCGTTGCGCGCGAGGTGGAAGAAGAGTGCGCGCGCGTGCGCAATTCGCTCGCAGGCGCATTCGCACGCGAGGAAGCGGCCGCGCGCCGCAGGAATCGTACGCCGGTGAAGCCGTCGTCCGACGATGCGCCCATCGACTACGCGGACTTTCGTCAGCGCTATGTGTCCTTGCAGCAAGCGATGGAATCCGACATCGGTGCGCTGCGCACGCGTCTGCGATCGACGCTCGCGACGAAATCGCCGGACATGGCGCGTCTCGCCGTCGTCGATGCCGTGATGGAACAGGCGTTGAGCGCGCGCGAACGCAGTCTGCTCGGCAACGTGCCCGCGCTGCTCGGCAAGCATTTCGAGCGTCTGAAGCGCGCTCAAGCCGCTGTCGAGACATCGGCGCCGAATGCATGGCTCGACGTGTTTCGCAAGGATCTGCAGAGCGTGCTGCTCGCCGAACTGGATGTTCGTTTTCAACCGATCGAAGGCTTGCTCGCGGCTCTTCGGCCCCGCTAACTGGCTCGCTATGCCCCGAAATCTTTTGAACATCGCTGTATTTTCGATTGGCCTCGCCGCGGTGCTCGGCATCGGCATTGCATACGTCACGTCGAATGCGATCGCGTTCGCCGTCACGCTCGTGATCGCCGCATGCTATCTCGCGGGCGCGGCGGAATTGCGCCGCTATCAACAGATCACCGGCTCGCTCGAACAGGCCGTCGCACAACTCTCGACCGCGCCGCGCAGCCTCGCCGTGTGGCTCGACAGCCTCGATCCGAGCCTGCGCAATGCGGTGCGTCTGCGTGTCGAAGGCGAGCGCGCGCCGTTGCCCGGTCCGGTGCTCGCGCCGTATCTCGTCGGTCTGCTCGTGTTGCTCGGCATGCTCGGTACGCTGCTCGGCATGGTCGCGACCTTGCGCGGCACCGGCACGGCGCTGCAAAGCGCATCCGATCTGACGGCGATCCGCGCATCGCTTTCCGCGCCCGTGACGGGGCTGGGCTTCGCGTTCGGCACGTCGATCGCGGGTGTCGCGACATCCGCGATGCTCGGCCTGCTGTCGGCGCTGTGCCGTCGCGAGCGTCTTCATGTCACGCAGCAACTCGACGTGAAGATCGCGACGACACTTCGCGTCTTCACGCAGGCGCATCAACGCGACGAAACGTTCAAGCTGCTGCAGCTTCAGACCGAACTGATGCCGAAGCTCGTCGATCGTCTTCAGTCGATGACGATCGCAATCGAACAGCAAAGCCTCGCCGCGAGCGAGCGTCAGATCGCGAGTCAGGATGCGTTTCATGCGAAAGCGGAGACGTCGTATCGGCGGCTCGCAACATCGGTCGAACTGTCGTTGAAGCAAAGCGTTGCCGATAGCGCGCGCGCCGCGAGCGCCGCGTTGCAGCCCGTCATGCAGGCGGCGATGGACGGCATCGCGCGCGAAGTCACCGCGTTGCACGGCAATGTCGAGCAGGCGGTGGCGCGTCAACTGGAAGGCTTGTCGAGCGGCTTCGAGGCATCGTCGGCGAAGGTCGCGGACATCTGGAACGCATCGCTCGCGAAGCACGCGCAGTCGAACGCAACGCTCGTCGGCGAGATGAGCGCGTCGCTCGATCGCTTCGCGCAAGCATTCGAGCAACGTTCGACGCATCTCGTCGATGGCGTGTCCGCGCAAATGGATCGCGTGTCGGGCGCGCTGGCGTCGTCGGTTGCGAAGCACGACCAATCGCGCGATGCGCTCGTCGCACGCATGGATGCATCGCTGGAACGCTTCGCACAGACTTTCGATACGCGTTCGTCCGGCTTGATCGACGATGTGTCCGCGCGCCTCGAAACCGCGACGGGCAACATGTCGCAAGCGTGGACCGATGCGCTCGCACAGCACGCGCGCGCGAGCGAGCAGGCAGCCGCGCAGAACCAGAACGCGTTGACGACCGCGGCGGCCAGCTTCGAGCAACATGCAGCGGCGCTCGTGCAATCGGTCGATCGTTCGCATGCGGATTTACGCGCCGAACTCGCGCAAAGCGGGGAAGAGCGCCTCGCCACATGGAGCAGCGCGCTCGACTCGATGACCGGCTCGTTGCGCGAGCAATGGCAGCAAACGAGCGACGTCGCGGCGAATCGTCAGAAGGACATCTGCGATGCCCTCGCGCAAACCGCGCGCGACATGTCCGCGCAATCGCAGACACACGCGAGCGCGACCATCGCGGAGATCGAGCGGCTCGTGCAGGCTGCATCGGAAGCACCGAAGGCAGCCGCCGAAGTCGTCGCCGAAATGCGTCAGAAGCTGTCCGATTCGATGGTCCGCGATACCGCGATGCTCGATGAACGCAGCCGCTTGCTCGCCACCGTCGAGACATTGCTCGGCGCGGTGAACCTCGCATCGAACGAGCAACGCGCCGCGATCGATGCGCTCGTCGACACATCGGCGACGCTGCTCGAACGCGTCGGCGCGCAGTTCACCGGCACGGTCGAAGCCGAGGCCGGCAAACTCGTTTCGATGGCCGCGCAAGTGACGACGAGCGCCGTCGAAATGGCGAGCCTCTCGGATGCGTTCGGCGCGGCCGTGCAGTCTTTCGGCGAATCGAACGACAAGCTCGTCGCGCATCTCGAACGCATCGAAAGCGCGCTCGACAAATCGCTTGCGCGCAGCGATGAACAGCTCGCGTATTACGTTGCGCAGGCGAAGGAAGTGATCGATCTGAGCATGATGTCGCAGAAGCAGATCGTCGAGGACTTGCAGCATATCGCCGGGCAACGCGTGGCCGGAGCGCGCGCCGCATGAACGAGGAAATCGACGGCGGCGCGGAACACGCCGCGCCGATCTGGGCCGCGTTCGCCGATCTGATGTCGGTGCTGCTGGGCGCGTTCGTGCTGATACTCGTCGGCGTGATCGGCGTGCAGTTGCAGCTGGAGAACAAGCTCGACGAAGAGGTGAAGCATCGTCAGGAAGAGACGCAGCGCCGCAAGACGCTGGAACAGGCGCTCGCGGGACCGCTCGCATCGGGACGCGTGACGCTCGTGAACGGTCGCATCGGCATCAGCGGCAGCGTGCTTTTCGCGCTCAATTCCGATCAATTGCAGCCGCAGGGCCGCGATGTGCTGAAGAGTCTCGCAGCGCCGCTTTCGACGTATCTGCGTGCGCATGAAGAGATTCTCATGGTGAGCGGTTTCGCCGACGATCAGCAAGTCCACGAAGGCAACCGCCGATTCGCGGACAACTGGGAGCTTTCAGCGAAACGCGCACTGACGGTCATGCGCGCGTTGATCGATGCGGGCGTGCCTTCGTCGTCGGTGTTCGCGGCGGCGTTCGGCTCGGAACAGCCGGTGAGTTCCAATGCCGATGAAAGCGGGCGCGCGAAGAATCGTCGCGTGGAGATTTCAGCTGTGCCGCGTTCGTCGGATGGCGCGGTGAAGGCGCATGAGTAACGTGGCCTCTGCACGCGCGATACTCGAAGCATGGCGCGCGAATGGCGACGATCGCGCGAATCCCGTGCGCTTCCATCTGATCGATGCGCTGGACAAGCGCGCGGCCGCGTATGAAGGCGAGGCGCGTCGCCTGCTCGATGAACGTGTCGCGCAATTGCTCGATGCGTATCGAAGCGATATGGAACGTGCTGCATCTTCGGATGCACCGATAAGCGATGCCGATGTGCGCGGTCCGCTGGCAACGCTGATCGCTGACATCGCCAAAGCATCTTCGATGCATGGAACATCTCATGCGGAGTTGCTCGATTACTTTCGCGCGGTATGGTCGAAAGTCAGTGCGGAAAAGCAGTTGCGCGATTCGCTCGCACAGGTGCCCCGAAACGCAGGACCGCTCAATTCGAGCAGTCTCGTGCATCGTTCGTTGTCGCTGATGCGCGAAGTATCGCCGGGTTATCTCCAGCAATTTCTTGCCTACGTCGATGCGCTTTCGTGGATGGAAGAGTTGAACGGGCCGACTGTGACCGTCGCGAAAGAAGCGTCGGGTGCGAAGAAGGGCGGACGCAAGAAGAAGTGATGAAGCGCCGCGCGATTCATCGATCGCGCGGCATGCAGCCTGTTACGCGAGCCAGCCTTTGATCGTGCTCGACATCACGTTCGTCGAAATGCCGTAGCGATCGTGCAGCGTAGGCAACGCGCCTGCATCGAGGAACGCATCGGGCAATGCGATCTGACGATAAGCCGGCGCGCCCCCCGCCGTCAGCAGTGCGGTTGCCACCGCTTCGCCGAGCCCGCCGATCACCGTATGGTTTTCCGCCACCACGACGAGACGTCCCGAGCGCTTCGCTTCGCGGACGATCGTCTCCGTGTCGAGCGGCTTGATCGTCGGCACATGCAGCACGGCGACATCGACGTTATCGGCTTGCAATGCCTTCGCGGTTTCGAGCGCGCGCATCGTCAGAATGCCCGACGAAATGATGAGCACGTCCCGGCCATCGCGCAGCAGCTTCGCCTTGCCGAGTTCAAAGCGATAGTCGTATTCGTCGAGCACGGCGGGCACGTTGCCGCGCAAGAGACGCGCATACACCGGACCTTTGTGCGCGGCGATCGCGGGCACCATCTGTTCGATATCGAGCGCATCGCACGGATCGATCACGGTCATGTTCGGCATCGCGCGCATCAGTGCGAGGTCCTCCGCGGCTTGATGGCTCGGGCCGTAACCCGTCGTGAGTCCCGGCAGCGCGGCGACGATCTTTACATCGAGATTGTCTTCCGCGATCGTTTGATGGATGAAGTCATACGCACGGCGCGTCGCGAATACCGCGTACGTCGTCACGAACGGCTGCGCGCCTTCGTGTGCGAAGCCCGCAGCCGCGCCCATCAGCAATTGCTCGGCCATACCCATCTGGTAGTAACGCTCGGGGAATGCCTTCGCGAAGATATGCAGGTCCGTGTACTTGCCGAGATCGGCCGTCATGCCGATGATATTCGTCTTCGTGCGCGCTTCTTCCACGAGCGCATGGCCGAAGGGCGCCGAACGCGTGACCTGTCCTTCGCTTGCGATCGACGCGATCATCGCGGATGTCTTCAAACGAGTGCTCATGCTTGTCTCCCTGCTTCGAGTGCTTGCAGCGCCAGTTGCCATTCATGGGCATCGACGCGGATGAAGTGGTTTTTCTCGCGTTGTTCGAGAAAGGGCACGCCACGGCCCATCTGCGTATCGCATACGATGATGCGCGGCTTCGCGTCCTCAAGATTGCGCGCGTTGTCGAAAGCGTTCTTCACCGCATCGATGTCGTTGCCGTTCACGCGCTGCACGTACCAGCCGAATGCTTCGAGCTTGTCGACGAGCGGCTCGAACGACATGATCTGCGTCGACGGGCCATCCGCCTGCTGATTGTTCACATCGACCATTGCGATGAGATTGTCGAGCTTCCAGTGCGCCGCCGACATCAAACCTTCCCAGATCGAGCCTTCATCGAGCTCGCCATCGGAGAAGAGCGTGTACACGAAAGACTTCGAGCCCTTGCGCTTCAGACCGAGGCAACGGCCCACAGCGATCGTGAGACCTTGCCCGAGCGACCCGCCGGACATTTCCATGCCGGGCGTGTAGCTTGCCATGCCGGACATCGGCAGACGGCTATCGTCGCTGCCATACGTTTCGAGTTCCTCTTGCGGCAGGATGCCTGCTTCGAAGAGCGCGGCATACAGCGCAATTGCATAGTGACCGTTCGACAGCAGGAAGCGGTCGCGGCCTTCCCATTCGGGATCGTCGGGGCGGTAGTTCATCGCGCCGAAGTAGGCGACGGCCAGCACATCGGCGATATCGAGCGCCTGGCCGATATAACCTTGACCTTGCACTTCGCCCATCAGAAGGGCATTGCGGCGGATACGATAGGCGCGCTCGGCGAGCGTCACCTCTTCGATAACGGGAGCATTCATGCGTTGTCTCCTTGATTAATAAAATTAGCGATTGACCGTTTTCGCGGGCACGAAGAACACGAGCGCCGCGCCGATCACGATGGCTATGGAAATGAAGATCAGGCCCGCGGTCGATTTGCCGGTGAAGTCGTTGAGCCATCCGACGATGGCAGGCGAGAAGAAGCCCGCGAGATTGGCGAAGCAGTTGACCGCGGCAATGCCCGCCGCCGCCGACATGCCGCCCAGCACAGCCGTAGGCAAGGACCAGAATTGCGACGATGACGCGAGGATGCCTGCTGCCGCGATGCTCACGCAGACGATCGATGCGCCCACGCTGCCGAGCATCGGCAAGGTGGCGAAGCCGGCTGCGGACACAAGCATCGGAATCGCGAGATGCAGGCGGCGTTCGCGACGCTTGTCGGCACTTGCACCGATCAGCGGCAGCGCGACGATGGCGCAAAGATACGGAATCGCGGTGAGAATGCCGACCCACAGCGGGTCCGCTACGCCGGTGCGGCGCACGATGGTCGGCAGCCAGAACGTGAGTCCGTATTGACCCATCACGACGCAGAAGTAGATCGCGGCCATCAGCCAAAGACGACGATCGCCGATGAATGCGCGGATCGATACGTGCTTCACCGTCTGCGCGTTGTCCTTCTCGACATTGCGCCGAAGCAATGCTTTCTCTTCGTCGCTGAGCCACTTCGCGCCGGCGATGCCGTTGTCGAGGTAGAACAGGATCGCGACACCCAGGAAGAGCGAAGGCAGCGCTTCGAGCATGAAGAGCCACTTCCATCCGGCGAGCCCCTGCACGCCCTGGAACGCATGCATGATGTAGCCCGAGAGCGGTCCGCCGACGATGCCCGCGAGCGGAATCGCCATGAAGAACAGCGAGAGCGCTTTGGCGCGGCGCGCGGCGGGAAACCAGTACGTCAGATAGAGAATGACGCCCGGCGCGAAACCCGCTTCTGCGACGCCCAGCAAAAATCGCAGGACATAGAAGACTGTCGGTGACTTCACGAACACGAAGCTCGCGGATATCACGGCCCACGTCAGCATGATGCGTGCGAGCCAGTTGCGCGCGCCCACTTTATGCAGGATGACGTTACTGGGCACTTCGAACAGGAAGTAGCCGAGAAAGAAGATGCCCGCGCCGATGCCGTAGATGGTTTCGGAGAAGCGCAAATCGTTGAGCATCTGCAGCTTGGCGAAGCCGACGTTCACGCGATCCAGATACGCGCCGAGATAGCACAGCATCAGAAAGGGAATCAGGCGGCGTCCGACCTTGGCATAGGTCTTTGCTTCGAAGCTGGCGGCATCGTCGGACGATGTGAACTCAGCGCTTACCGCCGCCGCGGATAACTTTGGTTTCATGTGTGTCTCCATCCATGTTCGGCGCCCTGGTTTCCAGGTGCGCCCGTACGTGCAATCAATGAATCAGCATGCCGCCGTTGACATCGAGTGTGACACCGGTGAGATAGGAAGAAAGATCGCTCGCGAGATACAGGCACGCGTTGGCGATATCCGCTGCATCGCCGAGACGCGCGAGCGGAATGCTCTTGATGATGTCCGCGCGCATTTCGGGCGTGAGCTTGTCACCGGTGATGTCGGTTTGAATGAGGCCCGGCGTGATCGAATTCACGCGAATGCCGTCGGCGCCGAATTCACGCGCCATTGCCTTCGCGAGGCCCAGCACGCCGGCCTTCGCCGCGCTGTAATGCGGCCCGCCGAAGATGCCGCCGCCACGTTGCGCCGACACTGACGACATGCATACGATGCTGCCGCTCTTCTGCTTTTTCATCTGCGGAATAACGGCTTGCGACATATACAGCGTGCCGCGCAGATTGACGTCGATGACGGCATCGAAGTTATCCGCGCCTATCTCCAGCGTCTTGATCGGCTGCGTGATGCCCGCGTTGTTGATGAGCGCGTCGATGCGTCCGTACTTATCGATGGTGGCATTGGCGGCCGCGATGCACGCGTTCTTATCGGTGACGTCGCAAGCGAGACCGAGATGGCCATCGCCCAGATCGTTCGCGGCGCTTTGCGCGTCTGCTTCCTTCAGATCCAGCACGACGATGCGCGCGCCTTGCGCCGCAAGCGCCTTCGCCGTTGCCTTGCCGATACCGCGCGCCGAAGCCGCGCCCGTGACGATCACTACCTGGTTCTCGAGCAACATCGTTGTCTCCGTTGGTTGTCTGGTGTAGGCGCAGTTTCTCCGCCTTCGACCTGACGATCAACGCAGTTTGGCTCAACTATTGCTGAGAAATTTTCAGGTATCGCCGCGACGCTCGATTTGCTGATCCATCCACGCCAGAAACTTTGCGACGCGCGGCAATCCGGCGTTTTGACTCGGGTAAACGAGATGATGCGCGCCGACTTCGACCGCGTATTCCTTGCCGAATACAGGCACGAGCGAACCGCGTTCCAGATGCCCGGACGCGAGCATCGTGCTTTCGAGCGCGATGCCGTGACCGAGCGCGGCCGCTTCGAGCGACATGTACGAGCGGTCGAATGAAAAGTCGAATGCCTTGCGCTTCACCGCGACGCCGAACTTGCCGAACCACTGCTGCCATTGAACGAGCGGCGATTCGGAGAGAATCAGACGACGGTCGAGCAGATCATCGGGCGTAGCGACTGGAAAGCGTTCGAGATAGGCGCGCGAAGCGAGCGGCGCAATGCTTTCATGCCGCAGCGTCTTCACTTCGACATCGGTCCAATGAGCATAGCCATGACGCACGGCGATATCGTAGTAACCCGATGTGAACGACACGTCTTCATACGAACACGCGAGGTTCATTTGAATATCGCCATTGGCTTCCTGAAACGCGGCGAGACGCGGCAATAGCCACATCAGGCCGAAGCTCGGACTCGAATGAATGCGCAGTATCTCGACGGATGTTTCGCTCGATGCGCGTTCCGTCGCGCGATTCAATTCGGCGAGCGCGCCGGTGACGTCGGCAAGATATTGCGTGCCGGTCGGCGTGAGGACGAGACCGCGGCCGAACCGCGTGAACAACGGCCGCCCGACGATGCTCTCCAGATTCGCCAGTTGATGACTGACGGCCGAAGGCGTGAGGCCGAGTTCGTCGGCGGCGCGGTTGACGCTCTTCGTGCGCGCGACGCTCTCGAACGCGATGATGGATTTGAGCGGAGGAAGGCGCATGGAAGCTTACTTCGGCTCCTTCGGCACGCGCCCCATCAAAAAGAACTCGTCGTTGGGCCGCATTGAAATGACATTCGCCATGCGATTCGATAACCCGAAAAATGCGGTGATCGCGGCGATATCCCAGATATCTTCATCGCTGAAGTCATGCGCGTGCAATGCCGCGAAATCGGCATCATCCACCGTGCCCGATGCGCGGCATACCTTAAGCGCAAAATCGAGCATCGCCTTCTGACGCGGCGTGATATCCGCCTTGCGATGATTCACCGCCACCTGATCCGCCACGAGCGCGTTCTTTTCATAGATGCGCAGAATCGCTCCGTGCGCGACGACGCAATAAAGGCAATCGTTCACCGCGCTCGTCGCGACGACGATCATCTCGCGCTCGCCCTTGCTCAGGCCGCCTTCCTTGAGCATCAGCGCATCGTGATAAGCGAAGAACGCGCGGAATTCATCGGGCCGGTGCGCAAGCGTGAGAAACACGTTCGGCACGAACCCCGCCTTGTCCTGCACTTCGAGAATGCGTGCGCGGATATCGTCGGGCCATTCTTTCGGATCGGGAACGGGATAGCGGCTGATGGGCTTTGGCGTCATGACGTCCTCGAAGGCTTGATCGAACGCCCATTGTAGAGCGAGAGTTCGTCAACGCGTGACTGTGAGCGACGACAATAGCTTCAAGAGGCTCTCGACATTCACGGGCTTCACGAAGTGATAGTCGAAGCCTGCCGATTGCGCGCGCAATCGGTCTTCGGCCTGGCCATAACCCGTGATCGCGATCAGCAAAGGCGTCGTGTCTCCCTTGCGACGCAAACGACGCGCGAGTTCGTAGCCGTCGATATCTGGCAGGCCGATATCGAGCAGCGCCACATCGGGCTGCAAGAGCGGCGCGGCTTCCAGCGCTTCCGCCGATGAATACGCGACGCGCGCGACATGTTCCTCCGACTCGCACAGCATCGCGAGCGAATCGGCGGCATCGCGGTTATCGTCCACGACGAGAATGCGCAGCGCCGTGCGCGTCTCGCGCATGCTCGTCTCCGAAAGTGCGAGCGCGGAATGCCTTTCGTGATGATGCAAACGCGGCAGCCGCACGGTCACCGTCGTGCCGAGGCCCGGTCCCGGGCTTTGCACGGTGATCGTGCCTTTATGCATTTCCACGAGCTTCTTCACGAGAGAAAGCCCGATGCCGAGGCCGCCGTTCGAGCGGTCGAGCGTGCGCTCGCCTTGCGAGAATAGCTCGAATACTTTCGGCAGAAGGTCGGCGGAAATGCCCGTGCCCGTATCGGCGATGACGATAGACACCGAATCGTCGGCAGCCTGCACACTCACGCTGATACGGCCTTGCTCCGGTGTGTACTTGCTCGCATTGTTCAGCACGTTGACAAGGATCTGCGAGAGACGCGTGGGATCGCCGCAGACCCATGTCGTCGCATCGGAAACATCGACTTGAATGTTTTGCGAACGCGACTCGACCATGCCCGCAATGGCTTCGACTGCGTGATATACCGCCGTGCCGACGAGAATCGGTTCGAGTTGCAAGGCGATGCGTCCCTGCGTAATGCGCGAAACCTCCAGCAAGTCGTCGACGATGCGCGTCATGTGCTCCACTTGCCGGCGCATGAGATCGATAAGATCGCGCGGATGCGTGTCGCCATCCTGATCCTTTTGCAGGAGCGCGATGGCCGTTCGCAGCGGCGCAAGCGGATTGCGCAGTTCATGCGCGAGCATCGCGAGGAACTCATCCTTGCGTCGTCCCGCTTCGCGCAACATCAGCTCCATATGCTTGCGTTCGGTGATGTCTATCACGCTGCCGATGATGCGCAGCGGCTCGCCGTCCTTGCTGCGCTGGAGCAGGGCGCTGCCTTGCATCCACTGTTCTCCGTGCATGTTGCGCACGCGAAACTCGACATGTCCCTCGGCGTCTTCACCGGCCGCGATGCTGCGCACATAGCGATCGAGCATGGCGCTGTCATCGGGATGCACGCGTGCGAGCGCTGCCTCATAGCTGAGCGTTTCGGTGGTCTGACGCTCGCCGCCGGTTTCGAGCGACAACGTCCACGTCGCGAGTTCCAGCGACGCGATATGAATGTTCGCGGCCTGCATCGCCACCGTGAGGCGCAAGCTGCGCGCCTCGATTGCGGCTTGCGCTTCGAAGCGCGGCGTGACGTCGGTCGTCGTGCCGAACCATTCCTGCAAGCTGCCCTTGTCGTCGTAGAGTGGCGCGGCGTGCGCCTGCACCATGCGATAAACGCCGTCGCGACGGTACATGCGAAAGGTGAGCGTGCAAGCGACGCCGTCGCGCAATGCATCGAGCCACGCCTGATGCGTGCGCTCGCGATCGTCGGGATGGATGTAATCGAGCCAGCCCCACCCGGACAACACGTCCGGTGATGTGCCCGTGAACTGTTCCCATTCGCCGCCAGAAGGACGGATTTCGCCGTTTGCATCGGCGGACCAGACGAGCGCGCCCGTCGTTTCGACGAGCGCCCGATAGCGTCGTTCGGAAAGGCTCAGGCGATCTTCATCGGCGCGTTGCGTGCTGATATCGAAGCTCACGCCATAGACGCGCGTGAGCACGCCATGACGGTCGAACTCGGGATGCCCGCGCATGCGCAGCCATCGACGTTGTCCTTGTTCGCTTTCGAGAACGAAGTCGAATTCGAATGGTCCGCCATCGCGCAATGCTTCGGTCAACTTGCGCTGAAACGGCTCGCGATGTTCGGGCGCGACGCGGTCCCACACTTCCGAAAGAAGAACCGCTTCGGTTCCGGGCGGAAAAGAATAGAGCGCGGCGAGCTGTGCGGTCATGCGTACGACGCGCGTCTTCATGTCCCATTCCCACGCGCCCATGCGTGCGCCCGCGAAAGCGGCCTGCAAGCGCCGCTCGCTGGCTTCATACATTGCCCATGCGTGACGACACTCATGAATGTCGATGGCCACACCGACCGTCTCGCCGATCTGCCCTTCCTCATCGCGCCGCGCCTGAAGATGGAGCGTATGCCAGCGGAACGCGGCATCGTTGCGTAACAGGCGCACATCGACGTTGCGAAGCAGCGTGCCGTCGCGCATCTGACGCAGTGCTTCGAGAACCGGCGGGATGTCGTCGGGGTGAACAAAAGCTTTCCAATGCTGCCCGACGAGTTCGGGAAACGGAATGCCGAGATACCGGCAAGCCCACGGATTGGCGTACTGGATTACCCCGTCTCGTGCCGCGCGCCACACAAACGACGGCAGGAAATGAGCAGGATCGTGCATGGCGTCCTTGCTTCCTTACTCCGGCGAAAAGCGTCGCCGCGCACGCCATCCAAGGCTTTGATAGCTTAGGGATACCATACAACAAAAGCGATGGGCTTCATCGCGATACGGCGATGCAGCCATCATCGCTCCGAAAGGTTATATGTAATTTATACGTATCAAAGAATGTTTCGTCTTATGAATCAGCGCGTCGCCTTATTGACTCATTGGACGATAACAAGCACGCAAGATCAGCCGGCTTCACCTACGTCTTTCGGATTCGGCAGCTTTTCTTCCTTGCTTTCATCGGTGCGCTTCGGCGGCTCGGGCTCATTTCTCATCGTGCGCTTTTGCTCGTCGGACAAGCGGCGGTCGGCCATGTTCGGGTCTTCTGGCGTTTGGATGGGCGGCGTCGGTCGATCGGTTTGCTGATTCATGAGCGGCTCCTTGTCGTGTTCGTCGGATGACATGAAGATCTCGCATCCGACGTGCCCGCCGTACCGGGTACAGCCGATGCTCAATTCACACTCCGATGTATCGATCGAACGTTCTTCTCTCATTGCTCTTATGCAGTTCGCGAAAAACACGCTCATTCGTTTTGCCGCTATCGCATGCATGATTTTGTTATCGCCGCGCGGCTTCGCTGCTTCGATTGCCTCCGCGCCCTATGGCGCGACCCAACAAGGCCAGGCGGTCACGCAATTCACGTTGTCCAATGCGCGCGGCGTGTCGATGAAGTGCATCACGTATGGCGGCATCGTCACGCGTCTCGATGTGCCGGACCGGCGCGGGCGTCGCGCGGATATCGTGCTCGGCTTTGGCTCGCTCAACGACTATGAGAAGTACAACGGCAAGATCCATTTCGGCGGTCTGATCGGGCGTTATGCGAATCGCATCGCCGATGGAAAGTTCGAACTTGATGGCCGCGACTACAAGCTGCCCGTCAACGAGCCACCGAATACACTGCATGGCGGTCCGCATGGATTCGACGAGAAAGTCTGGACCGTGGTGAAGACGTTTCAGGGCGCGCAAGGCGCGGGCGTGCAGCTTCGCTATGTGAGTCCCGATGGCGAGAACGGCTTTCCCGGCACGCTTACTGTCGACGTAACCTACACGCTCACCGACGATAACGAAGTGCGTATCGACTATCGTGCGAAGACGGACAAGCCGACCGTCCTGAACCTCACGAACCATAGCTACTTCAACCTCGCGGGCGAGGGCAGCGGCAATGTCGAAGGGCAGCTCATCATGATCGCGGGATCGAGCTATACGCCGACGCGCGCCGATTCGATTCCGACCGGCGAGATGGCGAGCGTCGAGAACACACCGCTGGATCTGCGAGCGCTGACGCCGATCGGCGCGCGTTTGCGTTCGTCGAATCAGCAGATGCGTTATGCGCGCGGCTACGACCACAACTGGAAGCTCAACAAGAACGGCCAGCGCACTGGAGAACCCGGCTTTGCCGCGCGCGCCTACGATCCGTCGAGCGGCCGCGTGCTCGATGTCTATACGACGCAGCCCGGCTTGCAGCTCTACACGGGCAACGGTCTCGATGGCAGCGCGATCGGCACGTCGGGCGTGGCGTATCGACAAACGGATGGCTTCGCGCTAGAAACCCAGCATTTCCCGGACTCGCCGAACCGCCCCACGTTCCCATCGACCGAACTCAAGCCCGGCGACGAGTATCACGAAGTCACCGTCTGGAAGATCGGTGTGCGTTAGCGCATGTGTCGGGTGCGAATCGCACCCCGGGACGCGAAGCCACACGTAGAGGCACTTTTCGACGCGGTGGTCGGAATCGGCCCCCGCGTCGAGTGCTCTCTCTCAGGCTGGCCCTCGGAATTCGTTCGGCGCAAACGGAATTTTGCGTTTTGCATTCGAAATGCCTTGTCCTGCTTTGCATTTCGCATGCGCTGCTGGCGGAGCGCTAGGCGGCCGCCTTGTCGGAGTCTGCTGCCCGGTTCTGTTCGAGAAGATCGAGGAGCCGCAGCACGCGGGCGCGTTGCGTCGAGACGAGATCGCTTTCGTCGCCGACCGCGGCGAGCCGCCTTTTCCAGTAGGCATGATCGAACTGGTCGACCGCCTTTGAATTTCCCGATAGCGCGAGCGAACGGATCATGTGCTCGAGATGATCGAGCTGGGTGTCCGCGAGACGCGCGGGCTTGAGCATCGCTCGCGTGGCCTGCGCGGCGCGCCCGACTTGCACAATTTTCGACTTTTCCATGTGTGACGCCCCGAAACGTCTTTTCTCTCTTTATGTGCGGCTGAATTTTTTATCTTGACTAGCCGTAAACCCTAGGATGGGGAGTCAGCAATGTGACGGCGGGATGAAGGCAAGGAATCGCCGACCTGGCCGCCCACGACGCCGCACACGCTGCTCCTCGTCCAGCACGATATACCGGCATTCAAAATACGCTTTACCATGCGTCTCATTTGCTGGCGCGTATCGTGCGCGCCACAGCGCGAAGGACGACCCGACAACATCGACTGCCGCATATGCCCGCAGATTCCGATCCGCCGAAGATTTCCACGCACTTTTCGACGCGCGCCTGTCCGCGTGAGCGTCAATTGCTCGCATGGCGCGATCGGGTCGGGCATGTGGTCGATGTCGTGCCGGACAAGGATCAGATTGCACGCGGCTTCTCGGGCAGCATCGATTTGCATGCGGCGGGCGGCCTCGTGTTCACGGAAGCGCGCACCGACGCGCTCGTGCTCGAGCGATCTATCGCGCGCGTCTCCACTGACACGCGTCGCGATTTCGCATTTCACGTCTATGTGGAAGGCGAGACCGGTCACGTCAGCGGGCTGAGCGTCAAGCGCAGCGCGCCTGGCTCTGTGCGCGGCATCATCGCACTCGATCTGAATCAGCGCTTTCGCGTCGAACGTCCGGCGTGCCGCGTGCTGACGATGTTCGTACCGCGTGCAATCGTCGCCGCGCATATCGGCGACTGCGACGCGTTGCACGGTCGCGTGCTGCCCGACCAAGCGCCGCTCGTGCATTTCGTGTTCGAACATTTCGAGGCCACCGCGCGAGAATTGCCCGTGCTCGACCGGCCCGACGCCGCTGACGCGCTCGATGCCGGCGCGCGGCTCCTGCTCGCGGCATTCGCCGACAAGCCGAATGCCGCGAGCGATTCACGCGCCGCACTGCAAACGGCCGTGAAGAGCCAGGTGAAGCGTTACATCGAAACGCGCCTGCATGAGGCCGATCTCACGCCGACCGCGATCGTCGAGGCACTCGGGCTCAAGCGCGCGACAGTCTATCGGTGGTTCGAGCAGGAGGGCGGGCTCGCCGCATATATTCGACTTCGCCGCTTGCGCGAAGCGGCCGACGAACTCGCGCTGTTTCCCAATCTGCAGATAGCGGATATCGCATTCGGTCTCGGCTTCAAGAGCGCATCGGATTTCACGCGCGCGTTTCGCCGCGCGTTCGACGTCAGTCCGCTCGAGATGCGCCTGCGCGCGCTCGAACTGTTGCGCGCGACGAGTGGCGATCCCGTCATGCGGATGCGCGCCGCGCACTCGCGCGGCCTTCCGGAAAGCGGCTGAGCGCAAGAAGCGTCAGGCAGTTCGCGGCGAGCAGATACCACGCGGGCGTCATTACGTTGCCCGTCGCGCCGACGAGCCATGCGACCGTCAACGGCGAGAATCCCCCGAAGATGACGACGCCGAAGGTATAGATCACGGCGAGGCTCGCCGCGCGCCGATGCTTCGGGAAGGCTTCGAGCATGAGCACCGAAGCGGCGCCCGCGTTGTTCAGCGCGACTGCGACATAGAGCAGGATGATGACGAGCGCGAGCCCATCCGGTGCGCCTCGCGTGAGCGCATAAAACGCGGGATAAGCCGTCGCGAGCGCGGCGAAGAGCGAGGCATATTGCAGCGTCTTGCGGCTCATCAGCCGATCGGCCGCAAGCGCGACGAGCGGCGTGACGATCAGAATAACGAGGCCGGAGAGCGACGCGATCAGAAAGCTGATGACAGGCGGCCGCTGCAGCGTATGCGTCAGATAGCTCGGCATGTACAGCACGGCGATGTAGATGCTCGACGATGGCGCGGCCATCATCAGGATGCCGCATGCGAGCGGGCGCGCGTGCTCGCGCAGTACAGTTGCGAGCGGCGTGCGCGCGGGTCGGGGCTTCGACGTGGATGCGTCGCCCGGCATGCGGCGCAGAAACCATCCGAGCGGCGCGATCAGTCCGCCGATGAAGAAGGGCGCGCGCCATCCCCATTGCAAGAGTTGCTCCGGCGACAGAAGCGCCGATGTGCACGCGCCGACGAGCGCCGCCACGCACGCGGCCGCGCCCTGACTCGCACCACGCCAGCTGACGATGAAGCAGCGCCGTTCATAAGGCACGGATTCCATCAGCAGCGCCGATGCCGGTCCGATCTCGCCGCCCGCCGCGAGTCCTTGCAAAAGCCGCGCGACCACGATCAGCACGGTCGCGCTCGCGCCGATCGCCGCGTGCGTCGGCAAGCATGCGATCAGCCACGTACCCAGCGCCATCACGGCGATCGACAGCCGCATGCCGGCTTCGCGTCCGCATCGATCCGCGTATCGTCCGATGAGCACTGCGCCGAGCGGACGCATCACGAAGCCGGCGCCGAATGTCGCGAGCGATAGCAGCAGAGACGAGGCGGGATCATGCGCGGGAAAGAACAGCCGCCCGATGATCGCCGCGGAGAAGCCGTACACAGTGAAGTCGTATGCGACGAAGCCGTTGCTGATCACCGTCGCTACGATGATGCGGGTCAGATTCGCGGGCGCTTGTGGACGTTCGATTTCAGTCATGAATGAGATTGGCGCGTTCGATTCTGGCCATCGATATTAACGGCCGTGTTATTCATATCTTTAAAGGAATATCGCGCACGCGTAATATACGATCTCCTTTCAAGCCGATGACTTCACAGACGTTCAGTAACGAGGAATCGCCTTCATGGATGACGCCACGCGCGAATTCGACCGCTTGCGCCCTCGTCTGCAGGGCATTGCGTATCGCATGCTCGGGTCGGTCGCCGAAGCCGAGGATATCGTGCAGGACGTATGGCTGCGCTGGCATGCGGCGGCTCACGAAGCGATCGGGAATGCCGAGGCGTGGCTCGTCGCAGTGACGACGCGCCATTCGATCGACCGGTTGCGCGCCGCGAAGTTGCAGCGCGAACACTACACCGGCATCTGGCTGCCCGAGCCGCAGATCACCGAGCCGCCGGCAACGCCGGAGGAAGTCACCGAGCGCGCGGACGACGTATCCGTCGCGTTCCTCATGCTGCTCGAACGCCTCACACCCGAAGCGCGCGCGGCGTTTCTGTTGCGCGAGGTCTTCGACGCCGACTATGCGGAGGTCGCGAACATCATCGGCAAGACGGAGGCCGCATGCCGCCAGCTCGTGAGCCGAGCCAAGGCACAACTACGCGAAGAGCGTCCGCGACGTTCGGTGTCGCGAGAGATTCAAAGGCGCTTGCTGCATGCATTCGCGCACGCGATGGAGCTCGGCGATTTCGCAGCGATTCACGCGATGCTCGCGGAGGACGCCATGCTGATCGGCGATGGCGGCGGGCGCGTGCAGAGTTTCCCCAAACCGCTTTTGGGCGGCAAACGCATCGCGCAGCTTTTTTATGCGGCCTTTCTGCGGTATGGAAACGGCGTGTGTCTCGAACTCGTCATGCTGAATGAGCAATGGGCGCTGCTGCGTTTCATCGACGGCAAGCTCGAATCCGCGCAGACTTTCGATATCGAAGATGAACGCATCGTACGCATACAGGTGCAGCGCAATCCGGATAAGCTCGAACGCATTGCGGCTCGCCATGGCAATGCATGAACGCTCGCGATTCGATTGATGCATGCGAGGCAACAGCGTGGGCACGTTCGCATGTCTACCGCGACAAGCCGCGCAAACCTAGGATGACATCCATCTTCAACCAGACATGGAGTAATCATGACGCAGCGAATCAACTACATTCAACAATCTCCCGAGCTTTTCCGGAAGTTCTATGAGTTCAGTCAGGCGGTGCGTGAATGCTCGATCGAGCAGACGACCCGCGATCTCGTGACGCTTCGCGCATCGCAAATGAATGGCTGTGCGTTTTGCGTCGATATGCATGTGAAGGAAGCGAAGATTCATGGCGAGCGCGAACTGCGCACGCATCACGTTGCGATCTGGCGTGAATCGCCGCTGTTTTCGCCGCGCGAACGTGCCGCGCTCGCGTGGACCGAAGTGCTGACGCGCATTCCCGAGCATGGCGTGTCCGACGATCTCTTTGCACGCGTGCGTGAGCAGTTTTCGGAGAAGGAGTTGTCGGATCTGACGTATATCATCATCGAGATCAATGGGTGGAACCGTGCGAATGTCGCGTTTCAGACGGTTCCGGGTTCGTCGGATAAAGCTTTCGGCCTAGACAAGGCAAACCTGTCGTAGTGCGTTCGCGCCGTCGTTCGATCATGGGAGAACGGATCATGCACAGCATCAAACGCGTGGGACTTGCACTCGTCTTCGGATGCGCGGCGCTCGCGGCGAGCACGGCGCACGCGGCGCCGGAGGCCGGCGTCAAGGAACTCATGACGAAGCCGCTTCCGGAATATCCCGGCAAGGAGGCGCTGATGATCAGCGTGGAGTATCCTCCGGGCGCGGTCGATCCCGTGCATCGTCACGACGCTCATGCCTACGTATATGTCCTGGAAGGTACGATCGTCATGCAGGTTCGCGGCGGCAAGGCCGTGACGCTCAAAGCCGGCGATACCTTTTATGAAGGCCCTGACGACATTCACACTGTGGGACGCAACGCGAGCAACACGAAGCGCGCGAAATTCATCGTGCTGCTTCTCAAGGACAAGGACAAGCCCGTTCTGACGCCCGTTAAATAAGAAATTCGGCATGGCGCGTCACAAACCGTGTGGCGCAAACGTCTTGTTGGACAGAGCCACTACGTTTCGTGCCGCCATGCCATCAGACCTTGTGTGTCATTCCGACGATTCTCTCGCGTATAGCTTCGTAGCGAGTTATGCGGGCGTCGTTTCTTTTCTTGCCGTCGCCAACGAAGGCAGCTTCGCGAAAGCGAGCGACCGCCTGGGCATCGGCCGTTCCGCCGTCAGCCGCAACGTACAGAAGCTGGAAGCACAGCTCGATGCGCGTCTCTTCCTGCGCACGACGCGCAGCACGTCGCTCACACGCGAAGGCGAGCTCTTCTACAAGAATTGTCAGCCAGGCGTGGAGCGCATCGTGCAGGCGCTGGAGGACATGCGCGAGTTGCGCAACGGGCCGCCACGCGGTCACTTACGCATCGCGTCGGCGCCGGGCTTCGGCCGCAAGGTCGTCGCGCCGCTTCTAGCCGGCTTTAATGCACGCTATCCGGACATCGCACTCGAACTGCTGCTGAACGATCGTCCGTGCGATTTCACGGCAGATCGGGTGGATGTCGCGTTTCGCGATGGTCACATGGAAGATAGCGAAGTCGTTGCAAAGCAATTGATTCCGATGCAGATGATCGTCTGCGCATCGCCGGCGTATGCGCGCGAGCACGGCCTGCCGCGTCATGTCGACGATCTCGACGACCATCGCTGCATCAATTTCCGCGCGCCGGCGGGGCGCATCGCTGAATGGGAATTCAAGGTCGACGGCCTTGCGCGAAAGCGCTCGCCTGCGGCCCGGCAAACCTTCAACGATATCGACCTGATGCTGCAAGCAGTGCTCGACGGGCAGGGCATCGCACAACTGCCTGCGTATCTCGTCTGCGATTCGCTCAAGGCGGGGCGCCTCGTCACCTGTCTCGCGCAATACGCGCCCGACGATGGCGGCCACTATCTTTGCTATCTCAGCCGCAAGCATTTGCCCGCGCGCGTGCGTGTATTCGTCGATTACATGACCGAGCAGACGCGGGCGCTTGATCTGCATTGCCTGACGACGTTCATCACGAACCCACGTGCGGGCGTGCAGCAGCTCGTCTCAACTGATTGATGCATCGAAGGCAACACTGCGCATCCGTGCGAGGCGCTACCGGATGCACGCCTGCACGCCTACGATGCGTCACGCATCGCGCATTCGCGCATTCGCGCATCGTTTCGAGGAGGAAATCATGAACACCGTAGTCATCGGCGGAAGCGGACTCATCGGCAGCAAGGTCGTGGAGCGTCTGCGTGCGCGCGGGCACGAAGTAATCGCGGCATCGCCGGCATCAGGCGTCGACACGATGACAGGAAAGGGCCTGCAAGAAGGGTTGCAGGACGCGCGCGAGGTCGCGGCGCCTTGAGCGATCGTGCAACGTTCGCGCGAAGAATGGATGACCGCCATGGAGCATATCGATCCGCCGCGCGTCAGCCTGCTCGACAGGTATCAAGGACGCGACGTGCAACCCCTGTATTCGACGACCGTCGCGGTGACGGGTGGCGATGCGGGACATGGCCGCGCGACGGGCGAGGCACGATCCGACGACGGCAATCTCGCTCTTGACCTGCGTATGCCCGAGGCGCTCGGCGGTCCCGGCGGCGGCACGAACCCCGAGCAACTGTTCGCCGCGGCCTACGCTGCATGTTTTCATGGCGCGATGGTCCTGCTTGCGGCGCGCGCCGGCATCGTTGTCGAGGCTGCAAGCGTGTACGTCACGGTCGAATTCAGCCGCGATCCGATGGACGGGCTCTTCGTGTTGACCGCCCACACACGCGTGCAGATGCCCGGCATCGAACGCAGCGTAGCTGAGGAACTCGTGCGCAGCACGGAACGCTTTTGCCCTTATACGAAGATGGCGCGTCAAGGCATCGTCAACATAGTTGCGCTTGCAAATACCGACGATGCCTCGAAAGCACATCAAGTCATCAAACGTTGAGTGGCTTCACTCGCTCTATCGCGCCGGCTCAACGCGCCCAACGCGAACGCGGCGATGATTGCGGGAATCGCGAGCAGCGTGAAGACCGCGCCAAATTGCAGCCCCATGCTCATGAGCACGCCGCCGGTCATTGCGCCCGCGACCGCGCCCATGCGGCCGATGCCAAGCATCCATGCGACGCCGGTCGCGCGGCTTCGCGTCGGATAGAACGACGCGGCGAGCGCCGACATCGATGTAACCGCGCTCGTCACCGCTGTTCCGGTCAGGAAGATCAGCAGAGCAAGCCAGAACTGATCCGCGATGCCGCGTCCGATTGTCAGCACCATCGCCGCTGCGAGCACATGAGCGCACGCGTTCACGCGTCGCGGATTGGCCTTGCCCATCACCCAGCCAAGGCACAGGTTGCCGAGAATGCCGCCGAGCGGAAAGAGCGATGTCGTGAGCGCAGCGCGCTCGGCGGAGAAGCCTGCATCCTTGAAAAGCGTAGGAAGCCAGTTCGTCAGCAGATAGAAGATCATCAGCCCCATGAAATAGGCGAGCCATAACATGGACGTGCCAAAGCGATAGGGACGCGAGACGATGATGCCGAGCGAAGATTTGTCGGCGCCAGCCGTGCGCGTATCGGCAGAAGTGAACGTGACGCGCGCGCCTTCCGCGAGACGCGGATCGTTCGAGATGCGGCGCAGGATGCGCGCGATCTTTCGCGTAGGGCGTTGTCTCACGACCATGAACTGTGCGGACTCGGGCAACAGAACGAGCAACAGCACGGTGAGCACGATAGGACCGAGTCCGCCGGCGACGAGCACGCTTTGCCAGCCGAAATGCGGTATGAGCCATGCGGCGCAGAGCCCGCCAAGCGATAGTCCTACGGAGAAGCCGCAGAACATCGCATTGACGGCGATAGCACGAACGCGCGCCGGTGCGTATTCGGACATCAGCGTGACCGCGTTGGGCATTGCCGCGCCGAGACCCAGGCCGGTGAGAAAGCGCCACGCGGTTAGTGTTTCGACTGAGCTTGCTTGTGCCGATGCGAGGCTCCATACGCCAAAGAAGAACACGGAAAGGGCAAGCACCGCCTTGCGTCCGATACGGTCGGCGGCCGGCCCGGCCACGAGCGCGCCGATGCCGAGACCGACGAGCGCCGCACTCATCACCGGGCCTAACGCGGCGCGCGTGATGCCCCAGTCGCCGATCAACGACGGCGCGATAAAGCCGATTGCCGCGGTATCGAAACCGTCGGCCGCGACGACGAGAAAGCACAGGATCAGAATGACCCATTGATAGGGCGAGAAGCGCTCGCCGTCGATAAAGCTCTGGACCTCGATGGTCCCGACGTTCTTTTCCATGCCGTTATGTCTCCATTCATTCATGTGCAAGCGGAAGAACGCGGCCTTCGTCGTGCCGCTATGCCGCGCGTTTATCGAACCGCTGGCGATAGACTCTTGAACTCGACGCGCCTGATGATGCGGCTTTCCTGGGCGACGATGAGATGCGCCGACGCATGCAGATAAGCGGGCCATTCGGGGTCGTTGTCGCGCGCGGTGCGCCGCTGGTCGTAATCCGCGATGCTCTCGTAGCCCCACAGATGCACGACCTGATTCAACGCGCCGATATCGCTCATATAGAAACCTACGGGCGCGCCGAGATATCTGGTCTGAATAGGCATCGCTAGACGCTCGAATACGTCGATGAATTCCGACATGCCGCGCGGCTTGATCGTATAGATGCGGTGATCGATGAAAGGCTTGCTCATGCTGCGCTCCTCAATTCGCTGGACTTCGCGTGCGCGTCGACGCTGCCCGCGAGATGCAATCCGGTGAGATAACCGAACGTCATGATTGGACCGAGCGTGATGCCCGCGCCGGGGTAGTTGCCGCCCATGACGCTCGCGCGGTCGTTGCCGACGGCATAGAGCCCTGGTATCGGCTCGCTGCCCTTGAGTACCTGGCCATGCGGATTCGTCGCGATTCCGTCGAAGGTGCCGAGATCGCCCATAACGACCTTGAGCGCGTAGTACGGACCGTCGCCAATCGGTGCGATGCAAGGATTCGGCTTGTGAGCGGCATCGCCGAGATAGCGGTTGAAAGATGTCGTGCCACGGCCGAAAGCAGTGTCCTTGCCCTGCGTGGCATCGCGGTTATAGTCGCGGACCGTCGCTTCGAGCGCTGTGGCGTCGATGCCTGTCCGCCGTGCCAGTTCCGCGAGCGTGCGGCCTTTGACGAGATAACCGTTCTTCAGATGAGGACCGACCGGTAGCGGCGCGGGCTTTACAAAGCCGAGGCCGTATTTGCGAATCGTCGCGTGATCGCAGATGAGCCACATGGCTGTTTCGCTTTCATCGCGACAGGCTTCGATCATCGCTGCGCCGACATCGTGGTAGGAATTCGATTCGTTGGTGAAGCGCACGCCGCTGCGTGTCACGCCGATCAAGCCCGGCTTGTAGCGATCGAGCAGATGCGGGAACACGCCGTATTTGCCGCCTTTTAGCGGCACGCGCGAGACCGGCATCCACGCAGCGGGCTGCGGATAGCGAATATCGACACGTCCGCCCACGCGCTCGGCCATGCGCGCGCCATCGCCGGTATTGCCTGCCGGCACAGGCGATACATGTTCGCCGCCGCGCCGCACATGCGGATAGGCCTTTGCGATGCGCGCGACATCGTGAGAGAAGCCGCCACACGCCAGCACGACACCGCGTCGCGCAACGATGCGCGTTTCATGTCCGTTCGCAATCACGATCGCCCCGGTCACGCGGCCCTTCACCGTAATCAGTTCTTTCGCGCCCGTTCGCGTGTGAATCGGAATGCCGAGATCGAGCGTGGATTTCGCGAGGCGCGCGGCGAGTGCGTTGCCGCTCGTGATCTGCACGCCGCGCTTGTATTGTGCGAGTTCCCGGATATGGCTCGCGAGTCGCTTCGCGACATACCACGCGGATTCGATCGATTTCGTCGCGTTAAAGAAATGCTTGAGATCCGCGCTCGACGAATTGAACATCATGCCGATGAAAGTTATCGTCTTGAGCGGCGGGCGCAGGCGCACGATGTCCTTGCCAAGCGCGCGTGCGTCGAACGGTTTTGCAACGACGGAACGTCCCACGTCGACACCGCCCGGCGCATCGGGATGATAGTCGGGGTAGAGCGTCGGCAGAAATTCGACCGAGGTCTCGCGCTCGAAGAATTCGATCATGCGTGGGCCGCTTTCAAGGAACGCTTCGACGGCTGCTTCGTCATACATCGCGCCCGTTTCGCTGCGCATGTATCGAACTGCGGCTTCGCGCGTATCCTGCACGCCCGCTTCTTTCGCGTGGCGATTTCCCGGTATCCACAAGACGCCGCCCGAGAACGCGGTCGTGCCGCCGAAGTATTCCTCCTTCTCGACGACGATCACGTCGAGCCCTTGCTTCTTCGCTGTAATGGCCGTGGAAAGGCCGCCGGCGCCCGAGCCGATCACGAGCACATCGCAAGCGAGATCGGACGACCGCGTTACGGTAGTCATGATGAAGTCCTTTGATTGAAGCCGGGCGCTTCGCACGCCCGTGAGATGAGAAGCAGCGTGTCAGGCGTTGCGCGGCGCTTCGAAGCCGGGACGTGGAACGAGATCCATCAACATGCATTCGAAGCCGCCGTCGACGGCAAGCTCCGCGCCGTTCACATAGGCCGCGCGCTGGCTTGCGAGGAATGCAACCACCTCGGCGATATCGCGCGGTTCGCCGATGCGCCGGCTTGCGATCATTGCGCTGCGGCGCGCTTCGACATCGCCTTGCTCATAGAACGCCATCGAAAGCGGCGTGCGGATCATGCCGGGGCAGACCGTATTGCTGCGCACGCCGCGCCCGCCCCATTCGGCGGCGATCTGACGGGATAACATTGCGATGCCCGCCTTGCTCGGGCTATATGCGCCGCTCCACGTCTGCGGATGATGCGCCGCCACCGATGCGATATGCACGATGCTTCCGGCGCCGCGCGCGAGCATGTCGCGCCCGAATGCCTGCGCACATAACATGTAGCCGGTGAGATTGACGGCGAGCATCGCATTCCATGCATCGAGGCCGATATCTTCGATGCCGCCCGCGCGCAACAGACCTGCGTTATTGACGAGCACATCGACCTGACCGAACTTGCGTGCAACCTGATCGCGTGCGCGGTTCACGCTCGTTGCATCGCCGATATCGCAAGTTATGGCGATAGCATCGACGCCAGTCGCGCGCAATGCTTGCGCCGCATCGTTGCAGCCCGCTTCATCGCGATCGAGTAGCGCGAGCCTTGCGCCCGCATCGGCGAATGTCGATGCAATGGCGCGCCCGATTCCGCCGGCCGAACCCGTCACTACGCATACGCTCGATTCGAGGCCGAGCCAATGCTGCGCGGTGTGATCCCGCGCGACCTGATTAGTCATCCTTGTCTCCTGAGTTCGTTCGATGCAAAGGCGCCGATAGCCTTGCCTGTGAAAAAAGTATATTCACGGCCATGCACGAAAGATTGGACAAAGGACGCAGACGACAGGACAATTTGTGCATCAGGAGACGCAGGATATGAGGAAAATCCCTAACTACAACTTGTACGGGGAATCGGCGCGTCCACCGTGGTATGACGCGTTCAACTTCGAATGGATCGTCGAGCGCAGCGCGCCCAACGACTGGCATATCGACGCGCATCGCCACGACGCGCTCTTGCAATTTCTGTACATTCGCGGCGGCGGCGGGCAAGTGCTGATCGAGAACAGCATGATCGATCTCGTGCCGCCGTGCGTCATCATGCTGCCCGCGCAAACGGTTCATGGATTCAACTTCGCGCCGAACGTGGATGGTCTCGTCGTGACCGTCGCGCAAAGATCGATCGAGGCGCTGGCATCGATCGCGGCGCCGGGACTCGTTCCGGTGTTGCAACGCGCAGGCGTCTCGCGCATGAGTGCCCACTCCATGAAGGAAAGCGCATTCTTGCCGATCGTCGAATTGCTCGAGAAGGAATTCCGCGCGACGAATCGCGGTCACATGGCGGCGGGCATGTCGCTATTGATTGCACTCTTTGTGCATGTCGTGCGCCTATGCGAAAGCGCATCTGCGCCGAGTGTCGCATCGACCGAAAGGCGGGCGCAGCAGATCAAGCGCTTCAGGGAACTGGTGGCCGCGCATTTTCGCGAGCATCGACCTGTCGAGTTCTATGCGCAGAAGCTCGGCATGACGGTCACACAACTCGGGCGGATATGCCGCGAAGAGATCTCGAGTTCGCCGCTCGCAATGATCAACGAGCATCTTGTGCGCGAGGCGCAGCGCGATCTCGTTTATTCCAGCATGTCGGTCAAGCAGATCGCACATGGACTGGGCTTTGCCGATATCGCTTATTTCAGCCGCTATTTTCGCAAGCAGACCGGCGTCACGCCGACCCAATTCCAGGCGGAAGCGCACAAGGCGCTGGCCATTCAATAGCCCGTTCGCTTCCTTCTTCGAGGGTTGCCAGCTTCGTACAAGCGTGCGATGCTTCGCCGTGCTGTAAATCGATAACAACAAGAAAGGCCCGAGCGAGACCAGTCCGGTTCAATCACCCTTCGAAGGAGTGAACATGATCGTACTGTCATCGGATCCAGCGGCGCACGACGCGTCGCGGCGCTTCCGCATAAAGGCACGCGGAATGCTGTGCGCCTGGCTCGTCATGAGCTCGGCTGCCAATTTCGCCTATGCCGACGCACAAACGGCGTATACGCTTCTGCCGCCACCCAGCGAGTTATACGGTGACCTTTTCGTCGCCGTGCAGACGCAGGGCGTCTATCCCGATCAGAAGACTTTCGTCGATGCCATACCCAAGATAGACCCCGCGCAGATCGTGCAGGCTTATCATCAGCAGATGTCGGTGCCGGGCTTCTCGCTCGCGACGTTCGTCGCACAATACTTCACGCCGCCAACGGATCAGGTGATTACGCCGCCGCCGAATCAGAGCCTGCGCGAACATATCGACTGGCTTTGGCCCGAACTCACGCGTCTGACGACGACCGCGAACGTACCCGCCAACAGTTCCCTGATTCCGATGCCAAAGCAGTACGTGGTGCCTGGCGGACGCTTTCGGGAAGGTTACTACTGGGATACCTATTTCACGATGCTCGGTCTGCAGGAGGCAGGCCGCGAAGATCTCGTCGACGATATGCTCGATAACTTCGCGTATCTGATCGACACGATCGGCCATATTCCGAATGGCAATCGCACATACTATGTGAGCCGTTCGCAGCCGCCGTTCTTCTCCTATATGGTCGAACTTGCCGCGCACAAGGAAGGTGGACGTGTTTATCAGAAGTATTTGCCGCAATTGCGCCGCGAACATGATTACTGGATGCAAGGAGCGGATACGCTGCAGCCAGGCGGCGCGGTACGCAACGTCGTGATGATGCCGGACAAGACCGTGCTCAATCGGTATTGGGACGAACGCGATACGCCGCGCGACGAGTCCTACTCGGAAGACGTGGCGACCGCCAAGCTGGTCACGAACCGTCCGGCGAACGAGGTGTATCGCGACTTGCGTGCGGCGGCCGAAAGCGGCTGGGACTTCAGCTCGCGCTGGTTCGGCGACAATATGACGCTTGCGACGATCCGCACGACATCGATCATTCCCGTCGATTTGAATAGCCTGATGTTCCACCTCGAAACGACGATCGCAATCGGTTGCGGCGAGGCGCGTGATTTCCGTTGTGTCGGCGATTTCGTGGGGCGTGCGGCCAAACGCGCGATCGGCATCAACAGATATCTCTGGAACAAGAACGGGTATTACGGCGATTACGACTGGAAACTCGGTCAGCCGCGCAACAACCCATCGGCTGCTATGCTCTATCCGCTCTTCGCCAACGTGGCGTGGCCGGAGCGCGCGCACAAGACCGCGGAAACCGTCGAAGCGATCTTGCTCAAGCCGGGCGGACTCACGACGACCACGTACAACACGACGCAGCAATGGGACGCGCCGAATGGCTGGGCGCCATTGCACTGGATCGCCGTGCAAGGATTGAAGCGCTATGGGCGCAGCGATCTCGCGCAACAGATCGGCACGCGCTTTCTTGCCGACGTGAATAACGTCTATAACACTCAACATAAGCTCGTTGAGAAGTACATCGTGGAAGGTAGTGGAACGGGCGGCGGAGGAGGTGGGGAATATCCGTTACAGGATGGTTTCGGATGGACGAATGGCGTGACGCTGAAACTGCTCGATCTCTATTCGCCGGGGCAATGAGCCGATGAAACGGCGGGCATCGTCAAAGGTCATGTAGCGATGCCCGCGTTTCGGTTCATGTCAATCCTTCTTCGCCTGCTTTTGCCGCCGATATTCCGGTACTGTCATGCCGCCCACGCCCCAGTTCTCCATTTCAACTTCCTGGATGACGACGAACGTGGTATCGAGCGGCTTGTTCAATACTTCGAGAAGGAGTTGGCTCGCGCCCTCGATGAGTTGCTTCTTTTCCTCGGCAGTCACCGCGTTCGTGCCGGGCTTGTTGCCTTCGCGTGTCACCTGAATCGTTACGATCGGCATGACGATCTCCTTGAGTGGGAAACGACGAAGCGCCTGCGAGAGGCGCATCCTCAACGGGTAAAGAATCGATCAATGTCCCGCGCTTTGACCGCCGTCGACGTGCAGGATCTCGCCCGTCACGAACGGCGCCGCATCAAGATACAGCACCGCGTTCGCGATGTCGCTCATTTCGCCCATGTGTCCCATCGGATGCAGTGCGCCGAGCGCGTCGTGCGTTTCGGGCGCATGCATCGGCGACTTGATGATGCCGGGCGACACTGCATTCGCGCGAATGCCTGACTTCGCATACTCGATAGCAAGCGACTTTGTCGCGGAATTCAGACCGCCCTTGGTCAGCGACGCCAATACCGAAGGCACGCCGCTTACCGCATGATCCACGAGCGACGTGGTGATGCTGACGATGTGGCCGCTCTTGTTCTTTTCCATTTGCTCGATAGCCAGTTGCGTGATGTGAAAGAAGCCATTCACATTCACGTTCAGAACCGCGGCATAGTCTTCCTGCGTATATTGCGTGAAAGGCTTTGCGACGAATATGCCGGCGTTGTTGACGAGCATATCGATGCGGCCGAACTTTGCGATTGCCGCTTCGACCACGCGCTGCGCGGTGGCGCGATCGCCGATATCACCGGCGACAGCGACGACGTTCGGATCGTCCGGTTGCTGAATTGAACGGGCGGTCGCGACGACGCGATAACCTTGCGCACGGAATGCCTTGACGATTTCAGCGCCGATGCCTTGCGATGCACCGGTAACGATAGCGACTTTGCTTGCGTTGCTCATGATGAACCTCGATGAATGTTGGTTTGGGCCTGTTGCGGATCGGACCGACGGCTCCGATGGCTCGTAATCTAGGCCTTTCGAGATTCCTTGCGTACACCCGTGATGGACAATCAGTCTTGCGTGCGAGGAACAAATGGGCCGCAGCGAAATCGATCAGACGAATGAATCACCGATAGGAGAAACGACGTGACGCTGCAAAACGTAAAGGCCTTCGTGTTCGACGTATTCGGCACGGTAGTGGACTGGCGCGGCGGAGTTGCACGCGAGGCTGCGCCATTTCTTCAACGCCACGGCGCGATCGACGCAACGCCCGAAGCGTTCGCCGATGCATGGCGAAGCCGCTACGTGCCTGCGATGCGCAAGGTGATCAACGGGGAGCGGCCATTCGTGCGGCTCGATGTGCTGCATCGCGAGAATCTGCTCGACGTGCTGCCGGAGTTCGGCATCGATCCGAATGCCGTGGCTGCCGAAGCGCTTGAAGAGTTGAATCTTGCATGGCATCGGCTCGATCCGTGGCCGGATTCGATAACGGGTTTGCAACGGCTCAAGGCGCGCCATATCATCGCGCCGCTTTCGAACGGCAATATTCGATTAATGGTCGATATGGCGAAGCGCGCCGGTCTGCCTTGGGATGCGATTCTCGGCGCGGAGATTGCGCAAATCTATAAGCCCGATCCGCAGGCGTATTTACGCACGGCCGAAGTGTTGATGCTGACGCCGGAAGAAGTATGTCTCGTCGCCGCGCATAACGACGATCTCGCGGCGGCAAGAAGGTGTGGGTTGCGCACGGCGTTCATCGCACGGCCCTATGAACGCGGTCCCGCTCAGACAGTGGATTTAAAAGCCGAAAGCGATTGGGATGTCGTTGCCAAGGATATGAACGAATTGGCCGATGCCGTGGGTGCGTGAGCGCTGCGAGCATCGGCCAATGACGAGCTGGATTTAAGCGACGCCTTCGACGATGCGGAAGTCGCGCACGACGGAATCGCCCAGCACTTCCAGTGCGCGCTTATACGTTGCACTGTTATAGGCGGCGACGGCTGCTTCGAGTGAATCGTATTCGATGACGACGGTGCGCTCGAGCACGCCTTCGCCTTGCACCATCGACGCAACGCCGCGCACGAGCGGACGGCCGCCGCCTTCTGCAATAGCCTGCGTTGCGATCTTCGAGTATTCCGCAACCTGATCGGGCTTCATGATTTTTGTGTACACACTGACCCAATATCCCTTTGCCATCTTTATCTCCAGTGTTTGAAGGGCGCCTTGCGCCATGAGGCGAACGCACTGTGCTTTTGCATTCAGTCCGGCGGACAGCATAGCAAATTCTCGATTAAGCGCGTTTCGGTGAAAGGTGCTTTCTTGCGCTAGGGGTTAACCCGAGAGCACCTGCGTCATAAACTGCTTTCACTGCTTCGAAAGGCACTGTGTTCGAAGCCGGGCACCTCATAACACTGGAGTTTCATCATGAAGTCGATCATCCGCGCAGCACTCGTCGCAACCGCTCTCGTCATTCCCGTCGCTTCGTTCGCGCAAAGCCAGATCACGCGCGCTCAAGTGCGCGCGGAATTGGCGGCATTGGAGAGCGTCGGCTATCACGTCGGCGACGGCGATCAGGCGCACTATCCCGAAGCCATTCAAGCGGCCGAAGCGAAGCTCGCCGCACGCGATGGTGCGACGGCCTATGGCGGCGCGGCCAACGGTGCATCGCAATCGGGTAGCGCACGTGTGTCGCAGTCCGACTGGAACGCAATGTACTCGCGCTAAATGCGTGAATGACTGAAGCGGTCTATATGACCGCCTCAGGCGATGCATTCAGTCCGCAGCGTATTTGCGGTCGAGTGCATCGAAGAGCGGCTTGTTCACAAGCCGCTGACGCTCGGCGAAAGGCGCAACGACAGCGGGATTTTCGTCGAGACGTCCCTGCGATTTCAAGGCGCCGAGCGCGGTCTGCATGCCGCGCACGGCGCTTTGCAATGCCGCATTTGCATAGAGCACGAGGCTGAAGCCGAGGCGTTCGAGATCCGCGCGGTCGGTAACAGGCGTCTTTCCGCCGATCACGATGTTGATCAGTTGCGGCGCGTCGAGCAGCTTCGGCAGTGACGCGATTTGCTCCGGCGTTTCGATCGCTTCGACGAAGAGAATGTCGGCGCCCGCTTCGACGAATGCGCGTGCTCGTTCGATCGCTGCATCGAAGCCCTCCACCGCGCACGCATCGGTGCGCGCGATGATCAGAAAGTTATCGTCTTCGCGGGCATCCGCCGCTGCGCGTATCTTCCCTACCATTTCATTCGTCGATATCACGGCTTTGCCCGCGAAGTGCCCGCATTTCTTCGGCATAACCTGATCTTCGAGCTGAATGGCGTCCGCGCCCGCGCGCTCCAGCGTGCGTACCGTGTGACGCACGTTGAGCGCATTGCCGAAGCCCGTGTCCGCGTCGACGATAAGCGGCAGGTCCACTGCATCGCGGATGCGCGACGTATGCTCCGCGATTTCCGCGAGTCCCATGAAGCCGAGATCCGGCAGGCCGAGCGACATGTTGGTTACACCTGCACCGGTGATGTAGATCGCCTCGAAGCCGAGATCGGCGGCGACTTGCGCGCTCATTGCGTTGAATGCGCCGGGCAGCAGCAGGGCGCTGCGAGCGTTGACCCGTTCGCGAAAGGCCGCGCGGCGGCGCGAGGAAGAAGTGGTCATGGCTAAGGTTCCGGAAAGATAGTTCGTGTTCAGCGTCGATGCATGCGCCAGCGTCTGCAATGCTAACGCGCGATGCGCTTCGGCGCTCGCACGAACGTCATTCGAAGCGGAACAGCGCACGCGCCGAATCGCGCAACACGATGGTACGCAGCGATGCGTCGGGAATCCAGCGGTCGAGCGCATCGCGCGATGCGCCGTAGTCCATCAGGCTTTGATGTTGCGTGTGCGGCCAGTCGCTGCCCCACACGAGCCGCGCTGCGCCGAATGAATCGAGCAAGGCGGACGTGAGCGTCTGACCGAGCGACGTGCCGGTTTCGCCTTCCACGCTGCGGTAAGCCGCCGATAGCTTGACCCACACGCGGCCGCATTGCGCCGTCGTCAGCAGATAGCGAAAGCCCGGATCGTCGGCGCCAAATGCCGGATCGGGACGGCCGAAATGATCGATCACGATTGTGCAGGCTTGTTCGAGCAATGGCGCGATAAGCATCGGCAAGTCCACGGCATCGCGATGAATCTCGACGTGCCAGCCGAGCGCGTTGACGCGCTCGAATAACGCTCGCCAACGCGCTTCACGCAGATCGGGCAACGCAAGCCCGATCAGATTGAGCCGCATGCCGACGACGCCGAGTGCCGCGAGGCGATACAACTCCGCGTCGCTGATCGAAGGATCGATAACGGCCACACCGCGAAAGCGTTGCGGATAGCGCTGCAGCACATCGAGAAAATACGAATTGTCGGTGCCGAGAAAACTCGGTTGCACGAGCACCGCATGAGAGACGCCGTTGGTGCGCAAGTGTTCCGCATAGGCGTCGAGCGTTGCGTCGTAGTCGGGTGCGTGTCGACGATGCGGTGCCAGCGGCAGGCCGCGCACGAAGACATGCGCGTGACTGTCGATCGCTTCGATGGCGGCAGGCTTCGATTCGAGCCATTGCTCATCGCCGAGCGTGGAATGAAGTGAACGCATCATGGAAAGTTCAGACATGCTTGGGCGAACGCTCGTTCGATGCAGCTTGACCAGGCACAGCAGCAATGCGACGGCCTTTCGTTTCAGGCAAGAGCAACGCGGCCACGACGACGAGTCCATAGGCCGCGCCCGCGTCGATGCCGATTGCCTGTCCGATCGGCATCGAATTGCCCATGTGGCCGACGAGCACCGGAAACGCCGCCGACACGACGCGTCCGAAGTTGTAGCAGAAGCCGACGCCCGTACCGCGCACGCCTTGCGGATAGAGCTCGTTGAAGAGCGCGCCGAGCGTTGCGGGAATGCCCGCGGAGAACAGACCGAGCGGGAAGCTCAATACGAGCATGGCAATATCGCCGATGGGCAGGAACACATAGACGTTGACCGTGACCGCGCAACAGACAGCGAAGAGAATCACGTTCTTCCTGCGACCGATCTTGTCTTGCAGCCATGCACTGACAAAGCATCCGATGATGAATGCCGTAATCACGACAGCCAGATAGCCGCCCGTGCCGAGCACCGACAAATGCCGCTCGGTTTTCAGGTAGGTGGGCAGCCATGTGGTAATGGCGTGATAGCCGCCGTGCGCGCCGAGGCCGATCAATCCGCCGACGATCGTCGTGCGCAGCACCGAAGGATGAAAGATTCCAGCGAGAATGGCGAGAGCGCTCTGACGTTGTGCATGTTCCTTTTCGGCAGGTTTCGATTCACGCGGCGGCTCTTCGATATTGCGGCGCATATAAATGACGAGCACAGCCGGAATGAGGCCGACGGCGAACAGCACGCGCCAGGCCCAGTCGGGTGATACCCATGAAAACACGATTGCATAGAGCAGAACCGCACCGGCCCAGCCAAAGCCCCATGCGCTTTGCACGATGCCCATAGCTTTGCCGCGATGTTTCGCGCGAATCGTCTCGCTCAACAATACTGCGCCCGCCGTCCATTCGCCGCCGAAGCCGAGTCCCTGAAGCGACTTGAGCACGAGCAACTGTTCGAAATTCTGCGCAAAGGCGCTGAGAAACGTGAAAAGCGAAAACCAGAGAACCGTGACTTGCAAGGCCTTGACGCGTCCGATTCGATCGGAAAGCACGCCCGCGAAGAGTCCGCCCAATGCGCCCGCGACGAGCGTCGCGCCGCCGATCAGACCGGCTTGTCCTTTTCCGATGCCCCATGTCGCGATGAGTGTCGGAATGACGAGACTGAATAACTGCGTATCGACGCCGTCGAGCGCCCAGCCTGCAAAGCATCCCCAAAGCGTGCGTCTTTCCGCCGTGGAAATTTCACGGTACCAATTCATCTCGCGTCTCCTGTGCTGGCCTCTGGCCGGCTCTTGTTCAATATGCCACTGAATTCTAAAAACGAATCGCGGCCGCGCATACTATGGATACGTTCATCTTTCATAGCATTTTGATATGCTCGCAAGATGGAGACGCGCAACCTCAAATACTTTCTCGCGGTAGTCGATGCAGGCAGCGTCACGCGCGCGGCCGAGGTACTCGATATTGCGCAACCCGCGTTGAGTCAGGCGCTTTCGCGCATGGAGCGCGATCTTGGCGTGAAGCTTTTCGAGCGCACGCGACGTGGCGCGCAATTGACTCCGGCGGGCGACGCAATCGTCGAAGACATTCGATTGAGCGTGGCGCGCATTGACGCGGCATCGCATCGTGCGCGTGAAATCGGTGCGCAGCGCGGCGGGCGTCTGACGATAGGCTTTGCATCGGCGGCACTTTTCAGCCTGTTGCCTCGCGCGATTGCGGCGCTGCGCGAAGAGGTGCCGAACGTCGAACTCATGCTAAAAGAAATGAGCAATGCGGAGCAGGCAAGCGCGTTGGAGAAAGGAACGATCGATATCGGCTTGCTGCATACGCCTGTTGCCGTGGGCGGGCGCATGCGCGAAAAGTTGATCGTGAGAGAGCGCTTGCTCGCGGTACTGCCGATGTCTTTTGTTATTGGCGACGATGGAAAAGTCGGTTTGAAGGAGTTATCCGATGCAGGCCTCGTATGGTTTCCGAGCGATCAATTGCCGGTAGTTCGCGCGGGCATCCTCAGTGCTTTTCGTAAAGCGGGTTGCGAAGCCAACGTCGTGCAGGACGCGAATCGTTCTCTGACGGTATTGGCTTGCGTCGCGGCCGGATGCGGCGCATCGCTCCTGCCGCAATCCGTGACTGCGTTGCAGTTCGCCGGCGTGCGCTTCTGCGACGTGCGCGACGGCGATAACCTGCCACCATTCGAACTCAGCGCAATATGGCCGATGCGTTCCCGCCCGACGCTCGCGGATCGCTTCGCGGCCTTGCTCGAAGCATGAGCGCATGATCGCATCGCAAGGAGACACGCATGAATGAAACATCGAACGATCTGCCGCTACCGGACGGCATTCGCGCGCGCATGATCGACAATGGCAATGGCCTTTCGATGCATGTGCTCGAAGCCGGATTCGATATCCCCGGTCGGCCTTGCATCGTGCTCCTTCACGGCTTTCCCGAACTCGCTTATAGCTGGCGCAAGATCATGAAACCGCTTGCCGATGCGGGCTTTCATGTCGTCGCGCCGGATCAGCGCGGTTATGGGCGTACTATCGGCGGTATTGCTTCATTCGATACCGATCTCGACGAGTTCACATTTCCGAATCTGGTCCGCGATGTACTGGGTCTCGTGTCGGCGCTGGGTTATCGCAGAGTCGCATCGGTTATCGGTCACGATTTCGGCTCGCCCGTTGCCGCGTGGTGTGCATTGATTCGTCCCGATGTATTCGCATCGGTCGTGATGATGAGCGCGCCTTTTGCGGGGCCGCCTGCATTCGCCTTCAATACCGCGAACGACGATGCAAGGCTCGCGCGCGTCGAGACGGCGCAATCGATCATGGCCGAAGCGGTCGCCGGGCTCGCGTCGCTCGATCCGCCGCGCAAGCACTATCAATGGTATTACTCGGGCGCGCAGGCGAATGACGACATGTGGCACCCGCCGCAAGGACTCGCCGCGTTCTTGCGCGCGTATTACCACATGAAGAGCGCGGACTGGCCGGACAATGGTCCGCATCCGCTCGCATCCGTTTCTGCCGATCAACTGGCTTTGCTGCCCACGTACTACGTGATGAACGCGGATGCGACGATGCCGCAAACCGTCGCCGAACATTCGCCCGACGCCGATCAAATCGCCGGATGTGCCTGGCTGTCCGACCGCGATTTGAACGTCTATGCGAGCGAATACGCGCGCACGGGATTTCAGGGTGGACTGAACTGGTATCGGTGCGGCACCGATCCGAGTCTTGCTGCTGCACTGCGGATGTGGTCGGGGCGCACTATCGACGTGCCGTCATGCTTTATCGCAGGCGCGAGCGACTGGGGCTATTACCAGCGGCCGGGCGATTTCGAAGCGATGCGCGTGCTGGCCTGCACCGATTTTCGCGCGACGCATCTGATCGAAGGCGCAGGGCATTGGGTGCAGCAGGAGCAGCCGAGCACCGTCGTCAGCCGCATACTGCGGTTTCTCCGTCAGAATGCGCCATAGAAATGTATCCATACGTGTATGAAGTTTCTTGTTGTAAGAGTGTCATCTGAATGAGTTGTCCGGCGGAACTTCATTGAAACCGCGTCTGTCCACGAGCCTCGCGGCCTTTTTTGTAGGTCGGCATGAACCGCGAGGAGAGTATCGATGGATAAAGGACGTGTTGCCGCGCTCGACGCTGGCCGGGCGCTCGCGATCGTCGGGGTAGTCGCAGTACACCTGTCGTTTCAGTTTCCCAATCTGCCGGGCACCGTCACGCTCATTGCGCGCATGGGCCAATACGGCGTGCAGTTGTTCTTCGTGATCAGCGCGATCACGATCTTCATGACGCTCGAAGTGGATCACGCGCGCTGCGCGGATGCGCGTCATGTCACGTTGCGCTTCTATATCAAGCGTTTCTTTCGCATAGCGCCGATGTACTACGCGGCGATCGCGGTCTATGGACTCATCAGCTATGGCGCGACGCGCTCGGGCATCGAACGCGCATGGATTCTCGGCGCACATGGGCCGATGGACGTGCTGCTCAACCTGGTCTTTCTGCATGCGCTTTCGCCGACAGCGATCAATAACGTCGTGCCAGGCGGATGGTCGATCGGCGTGGAGATGCTGTTCTACCTGATTGCGCCACTTCTATTTTTTCTCGCGATGAATCGCGCGCGCCTCTTGCTGGCTACGGTGTTGTTGCTCGGCCTCTCGTATGCCGTGATGTCGATGGCCGATTGCAACGGCACGCTCGATTGCAATGTCGCCAATAACACGTTCAGCTATTTCTGGCCGCCCGTGCAGGGTCCGTGCTTCATCGTCGGCATGTGGGCGTGGTATGCATTTCGCTCGCATCTTCTCGGCGCGTCCGACGTGACGGCGCGCGTGTCTTTACTGTATTTTTCACTGGCGCTGGCTTTTGCGCTCACGACCGCAGCGCTCGGCGTGTGGCTCGACAAGGCGCATGCGCTCGCGCCCGTATTCGCGGCATGCAGCGCCGTGGCCTTTCTGCTCTTCGTGTGTTCACGTCATGCCCGCAAGCATCGCGATAACAAGCATGCCGTGCCGCGCGTCACACTCGTTCGACGCGCCGCCGCCGCGCTCGGCCGCGAAAGTTATGGTATTTATCTCTGGCACTTCATCTGCGTCTACGTGACGTTTCATTTCTTCGATCGCTCATTCGGACAGAAGAATGGAGAGACGTCGCTTGCGTTGTTCGGCGCGACGCTGATCGCGGTGCTCGTCGTCTCTTATGCATTGTCGCGTGTGTTGGACCGGCTGATTCAAGGGCGTGCTACACGCTTGTCGAGACGCCTGCTCGCATCGGTCGATCGACGCTTTCATCTGACGCGCGACGCCTGATCGCGAGGATAAGCATGAGCGGAGAACGCCTGACGGAAAGCCGGCATGGCTCGGCTTTCCCGCTGTCAAAGTACACGCGCGCGTTCATTCGATTCGCTCGCAAGCGAGGTGGGGTATTGCTGGATATCGGCGCAGGTTATGGAACCGCGTCCCTGCCTGCGTTGAGCAAACGCACGCGCGTGATTGCGAATGACATTTCCCGGGCGCAACTGGAGCAAATCCGGCAGGCTGCACCAGCCGCGTACGTCAGTAATCTCGTCTTGCTGGAAGGCGCGTTCCCGCACTACGAACTCGAAGCCTCTTCTCTCGACGTGATTCTCGCGTCTCACGTACTCCATTTCCTCGCGCCCGATGATTTCCGTACGGGCGTCGCCCGGCTATACGATTGGCTCAAACCCAACGGCAAGGCATTCGTGCTGTGCTTCACGCCGTATCATCGTTTCATGGCGAAGATGATTTCCGACTACGAGCGGGCGATCGTATCGGGCAATGCATGGCCAGGATGGACGGAGGATTCGGATCGCTATGCACTCGCGCCAAAGCTATTGCCCGCGACAGTCAACCTCATGGACCCGACGATACTCGCCCGCGAATTCATGCTCGCGGGTTTTCGCATCGAGTGCGTGGAATTCACGCCGTGTCCTCGCGGCGTGGATCCGGAATACTTCCCTCTCGGTGGCCGCGAGTGGGTCGGACTCGTTGCCTACAAAAGCGCCTGATTCGTCGTCGCTGGCGCGGGCAATTCGAACCGCCTTCCGCGCGTGCGATACAGCACGATGCTCAGAGCCAGCGTCGCAAGCTCGGTGATGGCGACGGTCATCCAGATGCCGCGCGGCCCGAACCATTCGGTCAGAAGCCATAGCATCGACAAGAGCAGCAGCCAGCTTCGCAACAGGGCGACGACCATCGACGCGAGCGGCGCTTCGATGGCCGTCAGATAGCCGCTGATCGCTACGTTGATCGCGGCAGGCAGGAACGCGAGCGCGCACCACGGCAATGCGTCGCGCAGAAGCGCTTGTGCCGCAGGACTGTCGGGCACGAAGAGCGCCCCGAGCGGTTGCGCGAGCGCGAGGATCGCGAAAGCGGCGGCGAGTGCGAAGCCTGCCGTAACGATGACGCCGATTGAAAACGCGCGCGACACGGCATGCGCGTTGCCCGCGCCGCGCTGAAAGCTCACGATAGGCTGCATGCTCTGTACGAGCGCGACCATCGTGACCGACGCGATCATCGTCATGTATTCCACGACTGCGAACGCAACGAGGCCGGTGTCGCCGAGCCAGCGCAATACAGCGTGATTGAACGCGAAGAGCGTGACGCTTGGCGCGATCTCGCCGAGAAACTCCGATGCCCCGTTATAAGCCATGCGCCATGCGTGATCGAGCCGCGTGAAAGCATGGGCAACAGGCCGAACGTGCCGGGCCTTGACGAAGTGGTAGGCGAGCATCGGCATGCAGGCGAACGCCTGGCTGATGCCCGATGCGAGCGCCGCGCCACGCATGCCCCATTGCATGTGGCTCACCATCCACCATGTCAAGGCGACATCGGCGATGCCGCCCGCGATCAGGCAGACGAGACCGAACTTCGCCGCGCCTTCGATTCGCAAGAACAGTTCGAGCGCATAACATGCGGTCGGAAACAGAACGAAAGGCGCATAGGCGTGCAGGAAGTCTTTCGCGAGCAGCGCAAGCTCGCCGCGCGCGCCCGTCCATTGCACGAAGGTATCGGCATAGAAATGGATCGCCATCGCGAATGTCACGCCGCATAGACCGAGCAGCCAGAGCGCCTGTGTGAATGCTTCGGCGGCATCGCGTTCGCGCTGCTCGCCGAGCAATCTCGAGACGAGCGTCGATCCGCCGACGCCGATCATCACGCTGAATGCGTAAGGCAGATAGAGCAACGGAACGAGCACATTCAACGCGGCAAGCGCATCTGGGCCGACATGGCGTCCGATGAAGATGCCGCTGATGACCGAGTGCATGCAGTACACCCATGCAGCTAGCACGGTGGGCACTGCATAGTTCGAAAATTGACGAATGAGAGAAGCGTTGTTATTGAAAGCCATGACTGACAACCAGACGTTACTCGCTAGGCACGCCCATAAGAATTCGCGACGCATCATGCGTGCGAATGAATGTTATGGCATGGCGCATTAGCGCAGAATGAGCGCGCCGAAGATACGCAGGCGGGCCGCAAATGATTGAAACGAGACTGCGTAGCGCGGGAGCGCTACGAGAGGAACTGCGACGTGCGTGAGGTACGAATGCGGTGTGAATGCCGCTTCACGCTTTCATGACGCCGTGATTGGAGCGGCGAAGGCGAATGAAGGTTCCTTATTGCCCTTTTAAGCGAATCATGATTCGCGCACCGGTCAGCCGCCTGATGCCTCCAGCGGCCTGTCGGCCTTGGCGCGCAAGCCATAGGCAGTCAACATGCGATACAGCGTGACGCGCGAGATGCCCAGTTCGTCCGCCGCTTCGCCGAGACGTCCGCGATGACGTAACAACGCCACGTCGATAGCCTGTCGCTCGGCTGCTTCGCGCGCTTGTGCGAGCGTCATCGGCGCGGCTTCCGCATATTCGCCCAGTTCGAGATCGCTGGCGAGAATCTGCCTTCCTTCCGACATGACGATTGCGCGACGCACGCGATTGATCAACTCGCGCACATTGCCGGGCCAGCCATAGTTATGCAGCGCTGCAATCGCGCACGGCGCGAAGCCGCGAAGCCGCCGGCTCGCGTCCTTTCTGAAGCGATCGAGCATGTGATTCGCAAGCAGTTCGATATCCTTGCCGCGCACGCGCAGCGGCGGCTCGTCGATCTGCAATACGCACAGGCGATGGTACAAGTCCGCGCGGAAGCGTCCTTCGAGCATGGCCGTCTGCATGTCGACGTGCGTCGCCGAAATGATGCGTACATCGACGTCCGTCGAACCTTGTCCGCCGAGACGCTCGATCTTGCGCTCTTGAAGAAAGCGCAGCAGACTCGCCTGACTTTCGAGCGGCAGATCGCCGATTTCATCGAGAAAGAGCGTGCCGCCGTCGGCCGCTTCAACGCGACCAATCTTGCGTTGATTGGCGCCGGTAAATGCGCCGCGCTCATAACCGAAGAGTTCCGACTGCAACAGATGCGCGGGAATCGCGCCGCAGTTGATCGCGACGAAAGGCCGCTCGCGCCGCACGGATCGCTCGTGAATCGCAACAGCGGTGAGTTCCTTGCCCGTGCCCGATTCGCCGGAGATGAAGACGGGCGCATCGGTCATCGCGACTTTTCGAATCGAGCGATAAAGCGCCTGCATCGCATCGCAGGAACCGACCATGCTGCCTTCCTTGCATTCGTCCTTGCGCGGATCGTTGCTCGCGGCATCGTGCAGCGAAACCATGCCGTATGCGTGTCCCACTGCATCGACGATTCGATCGGCGGTGGACGGCACGGTCACATAATCGAAACAAAAATCGCGAATGAGGCGGCAGATATCGGGGTTATCGACATGCTCGGCGTCGACCGTCGCGACCCAGCCGATCTGATAACTTGCGAGCATCGCGGTGAGCGCGGCCGCGTCCTGTGCAAAACCGCGACTGGTGAGATCGACGATACCCGCCGCTGCGCGTTTGCCGTGTTTGGCGGACTTGGGCGGCTTGGCCGGGTCGATGCGCTCGACGGTCCAGCCACGAGCGCACAAACGCTCGGAGACATCGTCCGATAATGCGCGGCCCACGAAGTAGAGCGTTCTGGCTTCCCCGTACATGGCTATTCCCGGCTTTTATAGATATTCCGGCAAGTATGCGCCCTGAGGTCGCAATGTAAAAAGCCTCGCAAACGATAAGCCGTTTTTGAATGTTTACATTGATCGGCGGATTCGATTAAAAACGTCATAGCATTTTTTTCGGGACGCCCGTGCGAAAATCTGCGGAACAAACGTGCTTTATCCGGCCGTGCCCTACGTGACACGGCCGGGCGCGCGCGGAGCGCTCGGAACAAGTTACTTATTCACTTATGAATATGTCCATGCACGAAAGTATTTGCGGAACAGAAATCTGCGAGCACTGAAATATCAGATAATTAATACCTCCACGCATTTCACTTTGCGGCGCACGCATTGCGGGCGTAGAGTTCATAAAGGTGCATCTCGTCTGATGAATGACCGTTCGAATATGGATAAAGCAGAGAACTCCACCTCAACGTACCAGCCGCGTTTGCTTCTCGTCGACGACGACCCGGCGATGATTCGCATCATTGGGGACATGCTCGCGGAGTTCCCCAACCAGCGCTTTGCCACCACTGGCGAAGCGGCACTCGCGCTGGCGCGCGAGTCGACGCCGGATCTGATCCTTCTCGACGCCAATCTGCCCAACATGACGGGCTTCGATGTCTGCGAAATCCTCAAGCGCGATGCGAAGCTCGCGCGCGTGCCGGTGATATTCGTCACCAGTCACGACGCGCCCGCGCTCGAAGTCGACGCCTTCAACATCGGCGCGGCGGATTACGTCATCAAACCGCTGGTCGCGCCGCGCCTGCAGGCACGTGTGCGGGCACAGCTTCGTCTGCGGCATCGCGTGATGGAGGCGCAGGCGCGTCGGCACGAGCAGGGTAAAGCGGCGGCGTCGAAACCTACGGGCGTGCGCGTGCTCGGCATCCTCGGGGACGACACGATCGAGGCGCATCGGCATGCGCTCGAAGGCATCGGCGCACTCGATCTCGCGAAGGATTGCAATGCCGCGCTAGGTCTTGCGCAAAGCAAGGAGCCGGATGCGATCGTGCTGGATGCGCGTTGCTGCGATAACCCTTGCGCGGCGGTGCGCGCATTGTTGTCGGAACTGGCCCACGTACCGATCGTCGTGCTGGCCGATGCGCGCGATGTCGAAACGGAGCAATGCACGCTCGATGCGGGCGCGGCGGATGTCATTGCAAAGCCGGCCAGGTCCGCCGTGTTGCAGGCGCGCGTGCAGGGCGCGCTGGCTTCTGCGCGCAAGGCGCGGGAAGAATTGCGCGCGATGCTGGACTCGGCATGCGGCGCGAACGTCCATCCGTTTCCGGTGTATGTTCGCGATGCAAATGGCCGCTAACGTCTAGCGTTCTCGTTCGGCTCGAACCTGTTCGAGCATATCGCGCGCGATCTCCGATGCGCGCGCGAATTCGAGTGCGCGCACGCACGCGAGAAACTGCTCGAAGTGCTCGCGATACGCGCTCGGCGCATAAGGCGACAAGTTCTCGGATAGCGCGATCGCCTGCAGATTCGATGCATCGAGCAATTCGACGATAGCAGTGAGGCGTGCGCGCCAGTCGTAGTCTTGCAGCGGTGAAACGTTGGAAGTGTTCCGTGCAGGCGATCGGGGCCGACCGAATTCATCGACGAGTTGCGCCACGCTCGATGCAAGCAACTGCTGCATGCGCGGCAACGCCACGCGCGCAGCTTCCAGAAGATGCGCGTCCTTCTCGAGCGTGCTCGCGAGCCGCGCGAGCGCAGCAGCGCCGATCGTGCCCGCGCTGCCTTTGATCGCATGCAGCATCGCCGCGGCGCCGCGCACGTCGTGCGCCGCGAGCGCCGAGGCGAGCATCGCGAGTTGCTTGCCAGTCTGCGCGTCGAGGCCGTCGATCGCCTTGCGGATCAGATCGACGTTGCCGCCGAAACGCGCGACGATCGAATCACGCGGCTCGATGATGGATTCGATATCGGCATTCGCGTGATGTGCATCCGGCGCTTGCAGCGTGCGTTCGGTGTGCGCGCGCAGCACCGCGACCAGCCGCTCCACATCGATTGGCTTGCCTACATGTTCGTTCATGCCGGCCGCTATGCATGCATCGCGATCCGCGCCCGATGCATTGGCCGTCATCGCGATGACGGGCAGCGCGGCGAAGCGACCGTCCGCGCGAATGAGGCGTGTCGCTTCGAGTCCATCGAGATCGGGCATCTGTACGTCCATGAGCACCGCGTCGAAGCAGGCGTTTGCTGCGATGACCCGATCGACGCCTTCACGGCCGCTTTGCGCAAGCGTGACGGATGCGCCTTCAGCGAGCAGCACGCCTTCGGCAACCTGGCGGTTGAGCGCATTGTCTTCGACGACGAGCAACGCGAGTCCCGCAAGGCGGCGAGCTTTCATTGTCGGCAGCGGCGTGACGGGCCGCGTCGTTTCCGTGTCGCGAGGCAGCGCGGCACGGATTGCCGCCGCGAGTTGCTTCGGCGTCACGGGCTTCGTCAGGAAGCCGGCGAAAGGCGCGTCGCCGCCTTCCTGCGACTCCTTCAACACCTCGCGGCCGAATGCCGTGACGAGCAGCACGAGAGGCGGCGCAGCGCGGCCTTTCATCGCGTGAATCTGCCTGGCGGCGTTGAGCCCGTCGAGTTCCGGCATGCGCCAGTCGAGGAGGGCGATGTCGTAGGGCGCATCGTTCAGCGCAGCTTCGCCGATGCGTTCGACCGCTTCGCGTCCGCTCGTCACGATGTCCGCGCGCCAGCCGAGCGAGCGCACCGTGCGCGCCATGATCTCGCCTGCGATCGCGTTGTCATCGGCGATGAGAATGCGCGCGCCATGTTCGAGGTTCGCGCTTTCGTCATGCGTCAACGCGCTCGCCGTTTCGACGCCAAGCGTGATGTCGAACCAGAAGCGGCTGCCTTCGCCCACGCGGCTTTCGACTTCGAGCTGCCCGCCCATCATCGCGACGAGCCGCTTGCTGATGACGAGCCCGAGGCCCGAGCCGCCGTAACGGCGCGAAGTCGATGCCTCCGCCTGCGTGAAGCCCTCGAAGATGCGTTCGAGCTGTGCCTCGCTGATGCCGATGCCGCTATCGCTGACCGTGATACGCAAGCGCACCGCTTCGCCGGATGCATCGGGCGAATCGTCGAGCCGATGCACGCTCACGACGATCTGCCCCGCCGACGTGAACTTGAGCGCATTGCCCGCGAGATTGATCAGCACTTGCTGAAGGCGGAAGCTATCGCCGACGAGCACAGTCGGCACGGAGGGATCGAGATCGAACAGCACTTCGACATCCTTCGCGCCCTGGTTGCCCGAGAGCACGATGCCGAGCTCTTCCATCAGTTTTTCCGGCTCGAACGGATGGCTGTCGAGCTGCAGCTTGCCCGCTTCGATCTTCGAATAATCGAGAATATCGTTGAGCAAATTCAGCAACGATCTGGCCGCGGTTTCCGCCTTGCTCACATAGTCCTGCTGGCGCCCATTGAGCGCCGTCAGCTGCACGAGATGCAACATGCCGAGCACCGCGTTCATCGGAGTGCGGATTTCGTGGCTCATGTTCGCGAGGAACGAAGACTTCGCCGCGCTCGCGGCATCGGCCTGCTCCTTCGCATTGCGCAGATGGAACTCCAGTTCGTACTGGTCGGTGACGTCGTAGTTCACGCCGGTCATCACGACGGGCGTGCCATTCGCGTTGCGCTGCGTGCGCAGCCCGCTCTGGATGCGCCGCGTCGTCCCGTCTGGCAGGACGATCCGGAACGGCTGCAAGGTCTCGATCTCTCCTGCGGCGGCCGCGCGCAGGTTCGCCATGATCGCGTCGTGATCCTCGGGATGTATGCGCAGGCGCCAGTGCTCGAAGTGCAGCCCGTTATCGAGCATCTCCGGCGGATATTGATAAATCTCGAACATGCGCGCGTTCCAGTGCAGCTTGTCCGTCACCAGATCCCACGACCAGATGCCCAGTTCGGCAATGTCGGCAGCCAGAAGCAACTGGTCGCGCGCGTGCGCCAGTTCGCTGCGTTCCTTCCGCTGCCTGGAGATATCCGTAATTACAGATACAAAATGCAAAGCGCCATCGAGACGCATCGCGCCCGTCGATACATGCGCAGGAAACGACGTGCCGTCCTTGCGCTGTCCGGCGAGTTCGCAGTCGGCCGTCGCGACGCCGCTTTCCCCCTTGAATTGCATTATGTATTCGTTATACAAATCCAGATGGGGCGGCGGCACCAGCATCCGGATGTTTTGCCCGATGACTTCGCTCGCCTTATAGCCGAATACCTTTTCGCCGGCCGAATTGAAGGAGCGGACTGCGCCGCGCTCGTCCACGGTGATGATCGGGCTGATCGCGGTGTCGAGGACGGTTTGAGTCGTCGCGAGGCTGCGAGCGAGCGCCTGCTCGATGTGGGTGCGCGCCGTGACCTGACGCACGAGCCGTGCGCCGAACATCGCGATGACGAGCGCGAGCACGGTCGTGACGGAGGCGTGCCAGAGCGTATCGCGCCACCACGGGCCGAGGATTTCATCTTCCGAAAGTGCTGCGGCGACGAAGAGCGGATAGTCCTGCAATTCCCGCAGGCTGTTCAGACGCGTGACGTGATCCTGCGACGATTTGGTCGTGAACACGCCCGAGCGGCCGTCCAGATGCGAGCGATAAAGGGCGGTGTCGCTCACGTTCTTGCCGACGAAACGATCCTCGAAAGGGCGGCGCACGATCATCGTGCCCGAGTTCAGCACGAGAACCGCCGCGCCCGACTGGCCGAGATCGAGGCTGTCGTAGAAGCGCGAAAAGAAATCGATGTCGATGGTCGCGAGCGCGACGCCCGCGAAGCTGCCGTCGGGCGCGTCGATGCGGCGTGATACCGGCACGATCCACTTTCCCGTCGAACGGCTCTTGACCGGCGGCCCGATGTGCGAGCCCTGATCGGTATGCGTGCGGTGATATTCGAAGTACTCGCGGTCCGAGTTATTGAATCGCGAGTCGAGCTTCGCCTGCGAATTGACGATCCACGCGCCGTCCTTGTCGAAGATGAAGAGCCCGTTCAATTGCGGCAACTGCTGCACGCGTGACACGAGCGAGCGGTGCAGGCGCGCGAGGTCGGCCGGCGACGTGCCGTCCTCCTCGACGCGCTCCACCATGCCGATGAGCGTCGTATCGGCTTCCTTGAACGCGTCGTTCGCGTGCTGCGCCATCGCGCGCGCGAGGTTGGACGTCGCCGTCGTCATCTCGTCGATCTGCGCGCGGCGTGCGGCGACGCTGCGCCAGAGATCGGTGCCGATGAGGAGCACGCAGACGACGCCGATGAACACCGTCATCCTGAAAGTGAGCGAGTGGCGACTGTGCAAGCCGTTTGCCTCCGAATGAGCGATTGCGGGACGCAAAGATCGAACGCTGCCGTATCTTATCGCGCCATCCGAAGCGGGCCGGTCTACGGGCAGGCGCGCCGGGCGAAGCGACTTTCGCGGCAATCAGCCGTATTAACGGCGCGGCGGCGCGAAAGCTTGATCCCATGCGAAGGGAATATTCTCGCGGCCTTTTCCGTATCTCACGCAAGGAGTCGCTTCCGACGAGGTCCGGCGACGTGTTCGACGTCCGCCGTCTTTCCGAAGACGAAGCGTTGGCTCGCGCCCGACACTCGCGTCGGCCTGCGCGCGGCTGATTTCGCCCCGAGCCTTGACTGGCAAGGCATCGGCGAAACTGGCACGGTCGCTGCATTGCATCGACACCCGCCGCCTCAGCGACTCTCCGATTCATCCGTCTTGCACGTTCGCTCAGCCGGCATTTCATGGAAGGTCTCGTTGGTGCAAGTGGAGCGAATCATGTTGGGATACCTAATCAATGTCGGAAAGGACTTCATGCTGCCGCATCTGATCTGCTGGACCGGGATGCTGCTGGAACGTGCGGAGCATAGCCGCCGCGACGCCTATCTCGGATCGTGCGCGGATATCGGCGAGCTCGAACGCCGTATGCGCGCGTGCGACGGCGACGCCTGATCACTCACGAAAGCGAGAACGAACGATGATGGATTCGAACGACGAACACACCGCCGCAGCGGTCATCGCGCTGCACTGCTCGGGCGCGGGCGCGAATCAATGGCGCCAGCTCGGCGAAACGCTCGACGCACTCAACGCGGATCACGCGCGCTACACGTTGATGGCGCCGGAGCACTATGGTTGCGACAGCGTCGGACCGTGGAGCGGCGAGCGCGCCTTCACGCTCGCGGACGAAGCAGCCCGCACGATCGACATCATCGATCGTCAGCGCGGCAAGGTGCATCTCGTCGGACATTCGTATGGCGGCGGCGTCGCGTTGCGCGCCGCGCTGGAACGGCCGCACGGCGTCGCGAGCATCACGCTTTACGAGCCGTCGGCGTTTCATCTGCTGAAGAGCATGGGCGCGCGCGGTGCGACTGAATTCGCCGAGATTCTCGCGATCGCGGCGCGCACGGCGGAGGGCGTCGTCGCCGGCGATCTGCGCGGCGCGGCGCGTTCCTTCGTCGATTATTGGGGCGGACATGGCGCATGGTCGGCGTTGCGGCCGTCCGTACAGGCGATGCTCACGCGCTGGGTGCCGAAAGCGCCGCTCGATTTTCGCGCGCTGATTCACGAGCCGACGCCGGCGAGCGCGTATGCGAAGCTGCGCATTCCCACGCTCGTCATGCGCGGCGAGCACGCGCCCGCGCCGACGCGCCTGATCGCGGAAACCTTGCCCGATCTGATGCCGGCGGCGAAGCTGATCGTCGTGCCGGATGCGGGACACATGGGGCCGCTCACGCATGCCTGTGCGGTGAACGCGGCGATCGCGGATCACATCGCGATGGCGACGTGCGCGCCGCTGGCCTAGCTAGCCGAGCAGACCGTCGCGCGACGACGCGCTTTCTCCCTGACGCTCGATGAGCCGCGCGCGGAACCAAAACGTCCACGCGAGCAATCCGCCGTAGATCACGTAGCTCACGACCGGCGAGATGACCAGATAACGCTCGACCGGCCACGTCCACGCGAACCAGAAGCGCAGCACGGTCTCGAGCGAGAGCCCGACGCCCCACACGAGCGTCATCAGCCGCAACGACATGCGCAGCGAAGCGCTCTCGCTCCAGTACGCCTCGAAGCGTTTCGCGCCGTCTTCCTGCTCGCGCGTGACGGTCGCGCGGGCGAGATAGAAGACGAGCGGGCGCTCGAAAAACAGCGAGATCAGAAAAACGATGCCCGTTGCGCCCGCCGCGAGCGATTCGCGCACGAGCAGGATGCGCGGGCTGCCGCCCATCGCGAGCATGACGATCGATAGCGCGATGCCGAACAGCACGAGCGCGGAAAGCGCATCCACGCGGCGCGAGCGCGCGAATTCGGCGACGCTCCACATGAGCGGCGGCGCGGCCGATGCATACAGCGCGCCGACATCGCCCCAGTAAGGCAGCGCGAGCCGGTACGCAAGCCACGGAAGCAGCAGGTTAGCGACGAGTTCGAGCACGAGACCGGGTTTGATCTTTTTCATGGACTCAGGAATGTGCGCTTTGAATGGCAATGCCTGAGCCAAGTATAAGAGATCGACAATGCGCGGCCGTGCGAACGCGCGCTCCGGTTCGCTGGGAAGGGCTCGGGCCGCTCCCGATCCAACGAGCGGCCCACGCGCACATGGCGCCTACTTTCTCGGGGGCGCGCCCGCGGCGGCGGGCGTTCCGGGCACGGCGCCGTTTGCCGTATTGCCCGCGTTGGGGTTGTAGTTCGAGTTCGCGTTGTAGTTCGGCGTCGTCGTATTCGCGTTCGGCGTGTTCGGCGTCGCCGGCTTCAGGGGCTTCGGCTGCAGTGTCTGGTTGATTACGCCCATCTGGCCCATCTTCTTCGCGGCTTGGCTGTCCGCGCTGGCCGCCGTGGCGAAGCACAAGCCAGCAGCGCCGGCGATCAACGCAATGTGCAGGGCGCGTCCCTGCGCGCGATTGCGGCTTTTCTTCATGTCGGCCTCCTTGGCTCACGCCGGCCGCGCGGATGCCCGGCCGGCGACATCATTCTGTGCAAGGACGATACCCGGGCGAAAGAGGGTTTTGCCTAGGTGCTTGCAAATGCAATCCGCGGCGGTCTGACACAGCATCGCTTGATATTTGTCTAAGAAAAGGCCCTCTCCGGTCGGTAATATGTACTTCGAATTGCTAATTGTTTATCAACCGGAGGATCAAGCATGTTTCCCGAATATCGCGATCTCATCTCGCGCCTGAAGACCGAAGACGGCCACTTCTCGCGGCTCTTCGAGCGCCACAACGAACTCGATCATCAGATCCACAACATGGAGACCGGTGTCACGCCTGCGGATGGCTTCGCCATCGAATCGCTGAAAAAAGGAAAGCTGCTGCTGAAGGACAAGCTCTACACGGTCTTGCGAAAGGCGCACGAAGCCGCCTGAAGACAAAACGACGTGAGAGACAGAGACTCCGAGCAACAACATCGAGGAAGGAATGAAGTTGATATCGCCAGGTAACACTGCCGAATCGAGCGACGGCGGCGTCGCGGCGCGAACGAAGCCGCCGTCCATCGAACAGGAAGAAACGGGCCGCGCTGTCGAAGCGGCGCATGACCTGCTGACGAGCAGCCTGGACGACATACTGAAGCGCTTCGACGCACGAGACGGCGCACAAGCTGAATCGCTGGTCGATACCGTCCGAACGTTGATCGGCGGTATGTCGCCGGATGAAGTATCGGCGTTGCGCGCCCATCTTTTCGATGGCGACGCGATGCTGCGGGCCGCCAACGGCACGCCTGATCCCGACGACGAACTGTCGCCGTCGTGGCGCAATGGCGGCTATCCGTATCGGAACCTGATGTCGCGGCGCGCGTATGAGAAGCAGAAGTATCGCCTTCAGGTGGAGCTGCTGAAGTTGCAGGCGTGGGTGCGCGACACGGGTCAGCGCGTCGTCATCCTCTTCGAAGGGCGCGACGCGGCGGGCAAGGGTGGCACCATCAAGCGCTTCATGGAGCATCTGAATCCGCGCGGCGCGCGCGTCGTCGCACTGGAAAAGCCGTCCGAGCGCGAGCGCGGTCAATGGTATTTCCAGCGCTATGTCGAACACTTGCCGACGGCGGGCGAAATCGTGCTCTTCGACCGCTCGTGGTACAACCGCGCGGGCGTCGAGCGCGTGATGGGCTTCTGCTCGCCGCGCGAATACGAAGACTTCATGCAGCAGGTGCCCGCGTTCGAACGGCATCTTTCGCAGAGCGGCACGCACGTCATCAAGCTGTGGTTCTCCGTGAGCCGCGCCGAGCAGCGCCGACGCTTCAAGGAGCGCGAGATTCATCCGCTGAAGCAATGGAAGCTGAGTCCGGTCGATCTCGCGTCGCTCGACAAGTGGGATGCGTACACCGACGCCAAGGAAGCCATGTTCGCGCATACCGATAGCGCGGACACGCCCTGGACCGTCGTACGCTCCGATTGCAAGAAGCGCGCGCGCCTCAACGCGATGCGCTATGTGCTGCACAAGCTGCCCTACGCGAATCGCGATCTCAAAGCGATCGGCGCGGTCGATCCGTTTATCGTCGGGCGTCCGTTCTAGCTTGCGGTTGCGCCGTCCATCAACGTTTCGGCGAGCAAACGCGCGTGCGGCGTGAGCGCGCGGAAGTCGCGGGCACACAGATGCAGACGGCGTGTCGCCCACGGCTCCGATAGCGGCACGACCGCGAGCGTCGGCCGCTCCAGCATCCGCGCCGATGCCTCGGACAGAATCGCGAGTCCGATGCCCGATTCGACGAGCATCCCGACGTTGTCGATACTGCGCATGCGGATTCGGTAGCCGATCTGCCGGCCAAGTCGCGAGGCGCGCTCCGCAAGATGCAATTCGAGCGCGGCATCCGACAGCCCGACGAATGCCTCGCCGACGATTTCCGCGAACGCCACCTCGCTTTCTCCCGCAATCCGATGCGCGCGATTCGCCACGACCACGAGTCGATCCTTCGCGAGCAGATGCGTCTCCAATTGTCCAAGATCTGTCGTGTCCGAGACGACGCCGAGATCCGCGCGCCTCTCCGCGAGCGCCTGCACGATCTCCACACTCGGGCGTTCGTCGAGATCGATCGAAAGATCGGGATAGGCGACGAGAAAACGCGAGAGTCTCGGCGGCAGGAAGGCGGCCAGCGCCGCCGTGTTGGACATCAGCCGGATGCGGCCTTTGAGGCCGGTTGCGAACGAGCGCAGCTCGCCGCGCATCTGCTCGACCTGGCCGAGAATCGCGCGCGCGTGGCGCACGAAGGCATCGCCGGCGGCGGTCGCCTGCACGCCGCGGCGGTTGCGCTCGAGCAGCGGCGCGCCAAGCGCGGCCTCCATGCCCGCGATGCGCTCGCTCGCCGAGGCCAGCGCGAGGTGCATCGCCTGAGCGCCCGCCGTGATGCTGCCGCGCTCGACCACGGTCAGGAAAAGCCGCATGTCGGTCAGATCGAAACGCATCGCGCTTCCTTCGGATTGGCCGAAGCCTCGCATTGGAAATGCCAGATTGTAAGGGGACGGCCGCGTCGCTAGCATCTGTCGCATGGAACCCTTCATTGTCGTTATCGGCGCCGGTTTTCTTGCGGGCGCGATGAATGCGCTGGCCGGCGGCGGCTCGTTCGTGAGCCTCCCCGCGATGATCGCCGCCGGCTTGCCACCGGTTCAGGCGAACGCTTCGAGCACCGTCGCGCTGTTTCCGGGCGGTGTCGTGAGCGCGTGGGCCTATCGCGACGGGCTCGGTCCGGTCGGCTCGGTGTCGATCCGCAAGATGCTCGTGACGACGCTCGCCGGCGGGCTCGTCGGCGCAGTCTTGTTGCTGTCCACGTCGTCGCGGACGTTTTCGTTCGTGCTGCCGTGGCTGCTTCTGTGCGCGAGCTTCACGCTTGCGTTCGGCCGCAAGTTGGGGGAGATGTTGCGGCGGCGCTGGCATATCGGCGCGGCGGCGGTGCTGTCGATCCAGTTCGCGCTCGGCGTGTATGGCGGGTATTTCGGCGGCGCGGTCGGCATCATGATGATGGCCGTCTGGGGCCTGCTCGATTCGCGCGACCTGAAGAGCCTTAATGCGCCGCGCACGTTGCTCGTGAGCGCGGCCAACTCGGTGGCCGTGCTGACGTTCGCGGCGGCGCAGGCAGTGCGCTGGCCGGAGACGATCGCGATGCTAATCGCGGCGATCGCCGGCGGGTATGGCGGCGCGCAGATCGGCCGGCGCGCGCCGCCGCAGTGGGTTCGCGCGGGCACCTTGATCGTCAGCGCCGGTATCACGATTGCATTTTTCGTAAAGACCTACGGGCCGATGCTCTCGCATCGATGATCGAGTGCGTCGACGTTCAGGGAGACAGACATGATTCCCGCCTTGCTTGAGACCATCGGGGCGCTATCGCTGCTCGCAAGCATCGCGGCGAAGGTCATCCTGCTGCACGGATCGCGCGAGGAAGACGAGCCCGAAACGCCGAAATCCGCATCGATCAGGCGCGCGCGAATCGGATGTTTTCGCTCGAGAATCCGCGACGAAACACATCGCGCCCGTATGCCGCTCAGTGCGCGTTGCGTTCGATTGGCGGCAGGCCGAGCGGCTTTCTCGCGGACTCGTAGGCACGGATGAAGCGCGGATCGTCGTCGAGTTCGCGCGCCATCCACTTGGACAGATCCGCGCCGCAAGCCGGGTCGGCGATGTCGCGGAAGCACGGCGAATTCGCCGGCATCATGCTGGCGGCCCAGTAGAAGCCGAAGAGCGCCTGCTTTTCCGCTGGGTCCATGGCGATGGCCTGGGGATCGGCGCCCGAAAACCAGCGATCGAGCCTGGCAGACAAGGACGCTTCGGTTTCGCGGCTATCGTAGGAAAACACGTAACCGCCGCCCGCCTGGGCGGTGCGAAAGTCGTTCATCACAACCTCCGAGACGAAACGCGCGGCATTTTGATTCGCCGCGAACGATTGCGCGCGCGCATCGCAAGTCAGGAACCAAACGAAGACGAGCAATGCCTTTGTTTTGTGCCGAACCAGCGGACGGCATTTTTTCCGATTGCTTGCCGAGTTCACGTGAATCAGAGGAAAGAATTTCGCATCACCGTCAATGAGAACGGCGCTGCAAATACAGTATTTATTCTACTGATTTATTCAAAGGACATGCGCGCCGAGGTCAGTTTGCGCTGGCGCGAAAATCCCGACCATCCGGTAGATAAATAATCTCCGCGTGCACCAATGCAAAAACGGCCCATACGGGCCGTTTCGTGCCTGAGGCGCCAGCGTTGAAACTTACAGCGGCTGGATCGTCGAAGCTTGCTTGCCCTTCGGGCCTTGCTTGACTTCGAAGCTCACCTTTTGATTCTCCTGGAGAGACTTGAAACCCTTGGACTGGATTTCGGAGAAATGTGCAAACAAGTCTTCACCGCCGTCGTCCGGCGTGATGAAGCCAAAACCCTTTGCATCGTTGAACCACTTCACAGTACCTGTTGCCATTTTTCCAAACCCTATTGAGACGAATTACGTTGAAGATGCGCTTCGAATTTCGAGCGGCATAGAGTTTTACCATGCCACAAGTCGGAGTTCAAATAAGCGTTTCTGCTAAGAGACATGACATACACGCGTCATACTCCGCGCTCAGGCGCCGGTCGCGCTGATTTTTTTTGTCGGACATAATGCGCGCGTCCGTTCGATTATCCTCGCCTTCACGGTCACGCAAACGACAAAGGCAAGCTCATATGGCACATACGCTTTCCAGCGGCGCACCGCGCGCCGCGTCCGCTTCCGCACGGCTCGACGCGCCCGGGATCGCCGAAGCGCGCCGGCAGCTTGCAGCCTGCTTCCGGCTGGCGGCGCTGAACGGGTTCGAAGAGGGCGTCTGCAATCATTTTTCCGCGATGGTTCCAGGGCACGACGATCTGTTCTTCGTGAACCCCTACGGCTATGCGTTCGGCGAGATCACGGCGTCGCGTCTGCTGATCTGCGATTTAGACGGCAATGTAATCGACGGCGAAGGCGAGCCCGAAGCGACCGCATTTTACATTCACGCACGCGTGCACAAGCTGATGCCGCGCGTGAAGGCGGCTTTTCATACGCATATGCCGAACGCGACCGCACTGTGCCTGCTCGACGGCCCGCCGCTTCTGTGGCTCGGGCAGACGTCGCTGAAGTTCTACGGCCGCACGGCGGTCGACGAGGACTACAACGGTCTCGCACTCGACAACGCGGAAGGCGATCGCATCGCGCGCACGATGGGCGACGCCGATATCCTGTTCCTCAAGAATCACGGCGTGATGGTTGCAGGCGCAACTATCGCGGAGGCTTGGGACGATCTCTACTATCTGGAGCGCGCGGCCGAAGTGCAATTGCGCGCGATGAGCGCGAACCGGCCGCTCAAGCCGGTGCCGCACGAGATCGCGCAGCGCACGTACGAACAGATGCGCGCGGGCGATGCCGAAAGCGCGCGGGCGCATCTCGCGAGTGGCATGCGCCAGTTGCGCGCGCGAGGCATCGATTTCGAGGCGTGATGACTCCTTCGCGTCGAAGCGCCTGAACCAGCCGCGTTTGCCCATGTCGGTCTGCTGCAGGAATCGCGGCCTGGCCCTGCAAATGAGTGTTTTTGCGAGCCGGTGTGCCTTACATCGAGATGTCGTGCAGGTCTTTCACGATGGGCGGCCCGATCGTGAAGTCTGAGAAATGGACCGTGAGACCGCCGCGCTCGGGCGTGCAACACATCGGGCCGACGAGCCATCGTGCGTTCGCGCCGCTCGATGAGAAAGGCGCGAGACGCATGAGCGTTCAGTTGCGTTCATCGGCGCTGCATTGCACTTTCAGCACGCCTTGCGCGATCGTCACGCGAAGCCGGAAGCGGTTTGCGCCGGCACGCGAGCCGAGCGACCAGTCCGAGAGGTCGTTCGTGAGTACGGTGCTGAACGTGAGCGCGCCGTCGTTGTATTCGGCGCCGGCCTTGATCCAGCGCTCGGGGCTTTCGCGGATCATCAGGCCCGCCTGATCGTATAGCGCGGAGAAATCGCCAGCGACGGCGACTTCCGCCGTAAAGTCGCCTTCCACGCTCGCCGCGAAAACATGGCCGTTGTCGCGCACGAAGCCGTAATGCGTCTTGCGCCAGAAGTCGGTGTTCGTGTCGGTGGTGACGATGAGCGTGTCGTTGTCGACGCGCCATTGCGCGGGCTCGTTGATCCATCGGCATTGCTCGAACATGGCGTCTGGCGTCGCGTGAAGATGGCAGCGCAAGTATTTCACGGCGCGCAAGCCGTCATGCTGCCGCGCGTGACACAGTGCAGGGCAACGAACGGTCGTAGGAAAACGGTTTTCTGTGTCGACTGCATTAACATACGAACACTTACCGTCACGCTTTGAATCGAGAGAACGATGGTCAAGCTGATGATGATTCTGCTGGGCGTCGACTATTTGCGCAATCGTTGGCGCAGCCTGACGGTCACGGGCTGGTTGCTTCTGGCCGTCGGCATCGGCGTCTTCATCGATGCCCTCGACGGCGCGCTCGGCTTTCCGGTCGCGTTCGTCGGCTGGCTGCTGCTGATCGAGGGCGCGCTGACATTGTCCGTCGCGTGGGCGGGCGTCGGCGGACAGCGCAGACTGCGCTATGCGAAGGGCATTGCATTCGTTCTTACTGCCGCGTTGATCTTCGAAGGCGATCATCACGGTCACTTCGTTCTTTCGATCCTGATCGGGCTCGCGTTTATCTTCGACGGCCTGTTGCAGGCGACATCGGCGCTTGTCGTACGTTACCGGCGCTATCGTGTCGCACTCGGCTTCGCCATCTTCGAGATCGTCCTCGGCATCTTCATGATTCAACCGTATCCGACGCATTACAAAGGCACGGTGCCGTATTGCATCGGTGCGTTCTTTATCTTCGCGGGCTGGAATCTGATCATGATCGGCATGCGCGTGCGCAAGCTGACGAGCAATCCGGCCGTATGGGGCGATGCAAGCGCGGAAGCGGCGAGCGTTGCGGACAAGGCGCCCGATAACGAAGCGCGCGTCTTGCAAGCCAGCGAATGGGACGGCCCACCCGCCGATAACGAACCGGCGCTCACCGTGCATGTGTGGACGCCGGTCGGATCGTCGAAGGCCGAAACGCAATGGCACCCGATCGTCGATCGTTATATCGCCGCGGTGGATCGCAATGGCGTGATCTCGACGGGACACGCGGCGCTCGAATCGCCGGAAGGCATCTATGTGAGTCTCTATCCCGCGGTTGAAATCGACCGCTCGCCCGATGACTTCGCGCGCCTGCTGCGTGCCACGCGCGAGAACGATGTGCCCGGCGTGTTCCAGCCGAGTTATGCGATCGAATCGAAGGCATGGTGTCCATCGACCGTGCGCGTGCGTATCCGCAATTACGACCCGGCGCGGCTCGATAGTTTCTGGCGCAACTATCGCGCGGATACGACTTATAACCTCACGCACCGCAACTGTTCGAGCAGCGTGTCGCGCGCACTCGACGCCGCGCTCGAAGGGGCGGCAGGGCGCCTTTACGGTTCGCGCGCGGGTTGGGGCGCGCTCGTCAGGATGATCGTGACGCCGGAACTGTGGGTCGCGGCGCAGATACGCAAGCGCGCGGTGACGATGGCCTGGACGCCCGGCCTCACGCTCGACTATGCGCGCGCGCTCAGCATGGTTGCCGATCCGCGTCCCTATGGCTGGCTAAAGGTCGCGCGCATGGCGCTTACGAAGATGCGCAAGTCGCGGCGTGCATGGCGCGAGGAAGGTGCGCTTGCGCAGAACGGCGGATCGAATGCCGATCCGCCCGCACGCGTTTGATGCGCTGCGCCGCTACGCTATAGATCGAGGTCTTCGGCTTCCTTGCGTGCGCGGCGTTCCTCGTTCGCGCGCCGTGCGCGCAAGCGCTGACGCGATAGCTGAGCGATCACTTCGCCCGTCGACGCGCCCGGCGGAATCTCATTGCGAATGACCTTCGGTACCATCGGCAATCCCATGCGTTGTCGACGCAGCGCGCGGGCGATGGCGGTGCGGCATTCCTGACCGTGACAGTCCCATTCGTCACGGATTCGCTCGCAGTAGGGACATTTTTCCATCCCTCAAGTCTACCGCGAAACAGTGGCGGCTTCGTGCGTCACACATCCCATACGCCGCTCGCCGTGGCTCGCGTGGCGTAGTCCTCGAACGAGCAGGCTTCGCGATGCAACGCGGCGCGCACGCCATCGGCGGGCTTGTCGTTGGGGCCATCCAGCACGGTCGTTAAGAGATAGAGAATCAGGTCGGTCTCGGGCTTCGGCACGCCAGCCGCGAGCAGAGCGTCGCGAAATGCATGGGGCGGCACGGGCACGAGCCGCATGTCACGTCTCGTCGCTTTCGCGATGCATGCGAGCGCTTCGGCGAAAGTGATCGCGCGAGGTCCGGTGAGTTCGTAACGCCGCTTTTCGTGGCCTGGCTGCGTGAGTGCGGCGACGGCTGCATCGGCGATATCTTCCGCATCGACGAAAGGCTCTTTGATATCGGCGACGGGCAGCGCGAGCGTGCCCTCACGGATCGGATCCAGCAGAAAGCTCTCGCTGAAGTTCTGCATGAACCAGCTGCAACGCAGGATGGTCCAGCTCGCCCCGGAGCGTTGCAGCGCTTCTTCCGCCGCCTGCGCTTCTTCTTCGCCACGTCCCGACAACAGCACGATGCGTTCGGCGCCGCTCGACAACGACGCGTCGAAGAATACATCGAGATCGCGGAGAGCCGCGCGTGCGGCGCATTGCTGGCGTCGGCGATCCGGCGCGTGATGCCGCGTGCGGACAGCAAGCGCGTCAATGCGCTCGCGTTCCTGATCTGGCAGCCAGGCGAAGAAACAATGCGCCTTGCCGTCGCGCACAAGCGCGGCGAGGGCGCATTGCTCGTCGATGCCTATAAGCGAATGAGCTTGCGCGCCATCGAAGAGGCGTGAAAGGGGGGCCGCGTCATCCGCTCAACTGATTGGACGTGCTCGGCCGCCGCGCCCGCTGATGATGATCGAGGCTGCGGCGCAACACCTTTTTCACGAGGCCCTTGAGGAAGTGGATCGAGCGGTCCGCGCGTACGTTCAGATCGAACGGCTTCAGTTCGACAACCTGACGCTTGCCGCCTTCGGTGAGTTTCTCGCGCATCTTCCGATGATCGACGGCCATGGCCGTGAGCGTCTCGGACGCCTGCTTGAACGAAGCGCGATCGACGCGCGCGCAAACGTGGCACGCACGCTGAAAGAGCTTGTCGAAGACGGTGAGCCAGAAATCGTCCATGTCACTGCCGTCGCAACGTGCGAGCGCTTCCTGCCCTGTGAGGCGCAGATTGTGCATGTCGCGCAGCTTGGCTGTCTGCGTGATGCTGCCGAAGCGCCGCCGATAGCCGATCAGCGGCGCGGGAATCCGATAGATGCTTTTTGCGCGCAGATAAGTCGAGGGCACGAGGGCCATGTCTTCGTAGTTTCGTCCTTCGGGAAAGGGCGCTGCGTCGAACAGGTCGGTGCGATAGACGCGCGCCCACGCAAAGGTATGGAATCGATCGGCAAACTGCTGCAGCGCCGCGCGATCCATCGGATGACCGCCGCTCGTCGCATGGTCGACGAGTTCGATGTTATCGAGCTCGCGGTCGTCGTCATCGATGATCTTGACGTTGTACTCCACCACATCCCACTTGCGCTCGGCGAGCACCGGGATCATCGCTTCGGTGAAGCCCTTCAGATAGATATCGTCGCCGTCCAGGAAGCCGACATAAGGCGTTCGCACCGCCGCGAGGCCGGTATTGCGCGCGGCGCTCAGGCCGCGATTTTCCTGGTGTATCAATTCGATGTGCACGCCGCGATCGCGCTCCACGACCGAGCGCGCTGCCGCATAGGTCTCATCGCGAGAACCGTCATCGACCACGATGATCTTCATCGCGTCGATATGAGGTTGGGACAGGAGGGATTCGAGCGCTTCCTCGATGTATCCCTCGATGTTATAAGCCGCCACGACGATGCTGAGCAGCGGACTGGTGTCTCGCAAGGAGTCACTCTCAAACGGCATGGATGACGCTCTCCGTCGATTGATTGGGCTCTGTCTCTCCGCACGCACCATGCGAAGAGCCGTTGTCGATGTCCCGCCGTGCCGCCGCGCGCAAACGCGCATCACCTTGTGATTGATTGCGGCACGACCGGACATGCAGCTGGTCTGATGGATGAGGCTGGCTCGATCACCGTACAAGACGGGAAGCTCTGGCAGCGCATTATTGTTGGAGCATGTCACGTCATATGGCGGGCCCCGGACACCCCGGCCTGACGTGCATGTCGATGGAACAATCGTTAATAGAGCCGTTTTTGCCGGGCGGGTTCCCCGAGCGACTGCATGCTAGTCCTTCAAAGCAACGAAGCGATGACACTCGCCTCTTTCAGCGTGCAGGCAAATGCAGTCCACCGGGACATACTAGTGGAAAAACGGCCGCGTGAAGCTGGGATTTCATCGCCGCCGCCTCATATCGGCGACGCAGGATGGCTCGCAAACGTTATCGTCCTGAGTCGATGGTCGCCGTTCGGTGCGCTCGGCCACATGCCCGAGCATCTTCAGCATTCAGTCGTGACAAACGGTTTCTGCGTGCAAGCGACTGTAGCAATGCACTGCATATTTTTCTCATCACTTTCGCATCGTGAGGTCGAAGAAGAAAAAAATACGCATTCGGTTGAATCGGCACGCTGTCAAGCTCAGACGTTCTCCGGCGTATAAAGCTGCGCCGGCAGCGGATACTGGCTGGCCTGTGCTGCTTCGCCCGGCAGCGCTTGCAACGCGCGCAGCATTGCCTGAATGGCCGTCTCGGCGATGCGCTGAAGCGGCGTGTCGATCACGAGATCGATGACGCCTTCGACGAGCGCCTCGTACCGGTCGGGCATCAGGTCGCTGCACACGGTGACGATGCGTCGTCCCGCGGCCTCTTCGCGCAGCGCGCGTATCACGCCGCCCACGCCGCCGCCGGGGATATAGAGGCCGGCGAGATCGGCATGACGGGCGAGCATCGCGAGCGTCGCTTCGTAAGCGAGTTGCTTGTCTTCGAGATTGATCTGCGTATCGAGCACGCGCAATCCGGGCGCATGTTCGCGCAAGTACGAGCGAAAGCTGATCTCGCAGCTTTCCTGACCGAGATAACGCGGCGTGCCGACGAACACGCCAACAGTGCCTTCGTCGCGACGCGTGAGGCGGCTCACGGCCCACGCGGCCGTGCGTCCGCTCTTGCGCGGATCGACGCCGATATAACCCGCGCGTAAGGGCGCACTCAGATCCGATAGCAACGTGACCGTCGGCTTGCCCTGCCCGTGAAGCGTTTCGATTGCGGCGGTCACATGCGGATGGTCCACTGCGACCACGCCGAGCGCATCCACCTGCTCGCCGAGCGTAAGCAGCGTGCGTGCGATGGAAGCCGGATCGAGTTCATCCATGTACTCGATGACGGCGTTGCAATGCTCCGGTTCGTGGCGCGCGGCGGCATCCGTCAGAATGCGCGCGAACGTCTGATAGAAGGGATCCGCACGTTTCTGCAGACAGAAGCCGAGGGCATAGCGTTCATGGCGCTCGCCGCGTTGCGCGCGCAGACGTTCGCGCATCAAGCCTGCGCCGTGATAGCCGATGCGCTCGGCGGCCTCGATCACGCGCAATGCAGTGCCTTCGCGCACGCTGAGACGTCCGTTGAAGACGCGATCCACTGTTGCCGGACTGACGCCGGCAGCCTCGGCCACGGATTGAAGCGTGGGACGCTTGCTCATCTTTGATGTAATTGATGGGTTTTCAATTCGCGCGATGATGCCTAAAGATAGCAAATGCGCGTGAAGATTGCGCGGGCGATGCATCCCCTTTTATCATCGAATCAGCAACGACGAATGATGCAAATCCAATCATCGCTTGAGGTGACATGATGGATTCCGAGCAGGCGCAAGGTGCGGGCGCGCGGGACGGCTATCGCGATTACCGGCTCATCGACGGCGCAGGCGAGCGTGCGAAAGCGTCGGGCCTGGTCAATGCGGACTGGTACAAGTGCGCGGTGCCGCGGCCGGTCATGAAGAGCCTGATGCAGCGTGGCGATGCACGCGCCATCGGCGACACCTTGCTCTGGTATGCGTCGATCATCGCGAGCGGCGTGCTGGCGTGGTTCGCATGGCAAGCGCATTCGCTCTGGGCGATTCCCGCATTTCTTCTTTACGGCACGCTCTATTGCAGCCCCGCCGATTCGCGCTGGCACGAAAGCGGTCACGGCACCGCATTCAAGACGTCGTGGATGAACAAGGCGCTCTATCAGTTCGCGTCGTTTCAGGTGTTTCGCCGGCCGACGATCTGGCGCTGGAGTCACGCGCGTCATCACACGGATACGCTGGTCGTCGGAAGGGATCGCGAGATTGCCGTGCCGCTGCCGACGGACTGGCTGAGTCTCGCATTGAACGTCTTTGCGCTGAAGCACGCAGCGGGCGAAGTGCCGAAGATCGTTTCATCCGCGTTCGGCAATATCGGAGACGAAGAAAAGACCTACGTGCCGGAATCGGAATGGCCGAAAGTCATTCTTGAAGCGCGCGTGACGCTCGCGATCTATGCGGCGGTGATTGGCGCATGCTTCGTGTCTCATTCGATCCTTCCCCTGCTTTATATCGGCTTGCCGAGTCTGTACGGCGCGTGGCTCTATCTCTTCTTCGGCCTCACGCAGCATGCGGGCATGCCTGAGAACGTGCTCGATCATCGCAAGAACTGCCGCACGGTGATGATGAATCCCGTGTTCCGCTTTCTGTATCTGAACATGAACTATCACGTCGAACATCACATGTTCCCGATGGTGCCTTATTACGCGCTGCCGCGCCTGCACGAAGCGGTGAAGCATGACATGCCGCCGCCTTACACGAGCACGATCGCGGCATATGCAGAGATCATTCCGGCGCTCGTGCGGCAAACGCGCGATCCGTCGTATCACGTCGAAAGACCGATGCCCGCCGCGACGCAGGCATGACCAAGGAGGCCGTTCCGATGACGCAATGGATCGATGCAGCTGCGATGGACGATATCGAAGACGAAGACGTGATGCGTTTCGATCACGATGGCCGCACCTTCGCGATCTATCGTGTGAACGATGCCGTCTATGCCAGCGATGGCCTATGCACGCACGAGCACGTTCATCTGAGTGACGGATTCGTGATGGACCACGTCATCGAATGTCCGAAGCACAACGGACGCTTCGACATTCGCGACGGCCGGCCGCTGTGCGCGCCCGTTTGCGAAAAGCTGCGGACGTATCCCGCGAAAGTCGAGGATGGCCGCATCTTCATCGAGGTCTGATGCCCCGTCGACGATCGACGTCGGTATGTGGCGCGCACGACGACGCGCCACGTCCGCTTGAACCGCTATGAATGCGCGAAGGCTTAAACGCGGAACATGCTGACGACGCGCGCAAGCCGCTCGGCCTGATCGCGCAGTTCGGCGGTGGAATGCTCCGCTTCACCGACGAGCGCGGCGTTCTGTTGCGTCGCTTCGCCGATCAGCATGACCGCGCTGTTCACCTGCTCGATGCCGCTTGCCTGCTCGCGTGACGCAACGCCGATTTCATCGACGATGGCATTCACGCGCGAGACTTGCTCGACGATGCCGCCCATCGTGCTGCTCGCTTCCTCGGCGATCTTGTAGCCGTGCGAGACCTTCGCGGCCGATTCGGCGATCAGCACTTCGATCTCTTTGACTGCGCCCGCGCTGCGCTGTGCGAGCGCGCGCACTTCCGATGCGACCACCGCGAAGCCCTTGCCGTGCTCGCCCGCGCGCGCGGCTTCGACGGCAGCGTTCAACGCGAGAATGTTGGTCTGGAACGCGATGCCTTCGATCGTCGCGGTGATGTCGGCGATGCGTCGCGCCGATGCGTCGATCTCGCCCATCGTCGCGACCACGCGCCCGACTGCATGACCGCCTGCGCGCGCGGCATCGGATGCGGACGCGACGAGCGTCCCCGCCTGCGCCGTATTCGCAGCGTTCTGCTGCACGGTGCTCGTGATTTCTTCCATGCTCGCAGCGGTTTCTTCGACGCTCGCGGCCTGGGTTGCGATGCGCGTGGCGATATCGCTGCTGCCCGATGCAATGCGCGCCGTCCCTTCGTTCATGTCCGCCGATGCGCTGCGCACCTGCGCGACGATGCCCGCGAGTCCGCGCGCGATGCCGTCGATCGCACGCATCAGCCGGCCGATATCGTCCTCGCGCGCGCTGTCGATACGCACGGTCAAGTCGCCCGCGGCGATGCGTTCCGACGCGCGCGTCACGTCGTCGATGGGACGGCCCACGAGTCGCGTGACCGCATAGAGCAGCACGCCGACGAGCAGCGCCACGATGACGAGCCCGAGAACCAGGAAGCGATTGCGGCTCGCGTGAACGTCGGCGAGCACTTCGTCGCGATATGCAATGCCGCCGATCATCCATTGCCATTGCGGCACCGTCATATAGATGATTTCCTTGTTGCCGCCATGCACGCGCGAATCCGCGCCCGCGATATCGGGGCCGTCGAACGAGAGCTCGCCTTCGTGCGTGTCGAGCATCTGCTTGAAGGGCGCAACGCGCTCATCGGCCAGTTCGCCTTTCGAACCGGGATGCACGAGCAGCTTGCCGCGGTTCGGGCCAGTCGATGCATCGACGACGAAGTGATAGCCGCTCGCGCCGATCGCGAGCTTCGCGATGGTGTCCTGCAACGCTGCGAATTCGGATGTCACGTCGACGCCAACGAAAAGTGCGCCGATGATGCGTCCCGATGCATCGGTGACGGGCTTGTACGCGGTGATGTACTGCTTGCCGAAAAGCGCCGCGATGCCGATATAGGGCTTGCCTGCAAGGATCGGCGCATACGCGGGGCCCTTGCGGTCGAGCAGCGTGCCAATCGCGCGCGTGCCGTCCTGCTTCTTGAGCGACGTCGTCACGCGCACGAAATCGTCGCCGGTGCGGGCGAAGATCGTCGCGATGGCGCCGCTTTCCTCGAGGAACGCGTCGGGAATCGTGAAGTCGTTGTTCAGCGCCTTGTCGCCCGCGAGGAAAGTCGGCGTGGCTTTACCGTCGATGTCCACGGTGCGGGTTTCATCGAGCGCGAACGTCGAAGGCAGACGATGCGCGAAGATCGTCATGAAGCGCGTGACTTCCGCGCTCACGGCCTTGTCGAAGAGGCCGATCATCGTCGCGATCGAGCGATTCTCGCTTTCGACGCGCGCGAGCGCATGCGTATCGACTTGCTCGCCCGCGCTGCGCGTGACGGCGATGGTGAAGAACGCGACGACGACTGCCGTGAGCGCGCAGGCGAGCACGGCGAATTTGGTCCCGACGTTGGTCCGGGCCAGAACATTACGAAACATGGGGAATCACTGGGCGATAAGAGTTGTGATGATCCTTATCGGCAGACGCTTAAGAAACTTTAATTTGCCGCGGGCATGAAAGCCATTGCGATGGCTTCGCGTGCGCCGAGCGGCTCCTGTTTCCCAAGACAACTCCTAGAAAACGATTAACTTTTCGTACGCGCCGATACGGGTGGTGAAAGGGCTTCCAACTCGCCCGTCAGCAACAGTTCTGCCACAGATTAGGGCAAATACTAGGATAGCCAGTAGGCAGCAAACCCACTATTCTTCGAAAAAACGTTTTCCAAAACCTCGGCGAGCTTGCGCTTTTAACCGGCGCAAAGCCATCGCCCACGGCGCTCGTCGCCGTTCACGCAACAAGAAACGCGGCACGACGAGCGCCGCCGCGTCCGGAGACTTACATGAACACTGTCGTTGCCGGCGTCGTGCGTACCGCCAGCCGCTATCGCTGGACCGTGTGCGCGCTGCTGTTTTTCGCCACGGTCATCAACTACATGGACCGGCAGATCCTCGGTCTGCTCGCCCCGATGCTGCAGCACGACATCGGCTGGACGCAGGTGCAGTACGGCCGCATCGTGATCGCGTTCTCGGCTTTCTATGCGATCGGCCTGCTGTGTTTCGGGCGTATCGTCGACTGGCTCGGCACGCGCATCTCTTATGCGCTCGCGATGTTCGTCTGGAGCATCGCCGCGATGCTGCACGCGGCCGTCGGCTCCGTGATGGGCTTCGCCATGGTCCGCGCGCTGCTGGGCATCGGCGAGGGCGGCAACTTCCCCGCGGCCATCAAGACGACCGCCGAATGGTTCCCGCGCCGTGAGCGCGCCCTCGCGACTGGTATTTTTAATTCCGGCGCGAACATCGGCGCGGTCTTCGCACCGGCACTCATTCCCGCGCTCGCGGTGGCCTTCGGGTGGCGCGCTGCGTTCGTGATGGTCGGCGCGATCGGCCTCGTGTGGCTCGTCGTGTGGTTCGTGATGTACCGCCAGCCGGACGGCCGCGCGCACGACGACGAAATCGCCGACGAAGGCGATGACACCAACGCCGCCGACGCGGCCAACGCCAAGGCGCGCGCGCCGGGGTTCAAGGAACTCATCAGGAAGCGTGAGACGTGGGCATTCATCGTCGGCAAGTTCCTGACGGACCCGGTGTGGTGGTTCTATCTGTTCTGGCTGCCAAAGTGGCTCAACGAATCGCGCGGCATGGACATGCAGCACATCGGCTTGCCGCTCGTCGTGATCTACGCGATCACGACCATCGGCAGCATCGGCGGCGGCTGGATTTCTTCCGCGCTGCTGCGCGCGGGCTGGACCGTGAATGCGGCGCGCAAGACGGCAATGCTGATCTGCGCATGCGCCGTGTTGCCGATCGCGTTCGTTTCGCAGGCAGAAAACCTGTGGGTCGCGGTGGCCATCGTCGGTCTCGCCGCAGCAGCGCATCAGGGCTGGTCGGCGAACCTCTTCACGACGGCATCGGACTTGTTCCCGCGACGTGCGGTGGGCGCGGTGGTCGGCATCGGCGGCATGGCCGGTTCGATCGGCGGCGTGCTGTTCTCGGAAGTGATCGGCCAGGTGCTGCAACGCACGGGTCACTACTGGGTGCTGTTCGCGATCGGCGCATCGGCGTACCTCATCGCCTTCGGGATCATGCACTTGCTCACGCCGAAGATGACGCCGGCGAAGCTCGCAGCGTAATTCGTATTAGCGATTATTAGTCAGGACATGCGCCGCGCCGCCCGCACTCGCAACTTGCAGGCAGCGCGGCGTACGTCATGCAGCGGCAGCAGTCGATTCACGCACGATGAGCCGCGGCTCGAACATGGAGTTGCCCGGATCGGGATGACCGGCGAGGGCGTCGATGAGCTTCTGCATCGCGAGTTCGCCCATCTTCTCGCTCTGAATGTCGACGGTCGTGAGTCCCGGCGCGGCGTATGCGCCGTAGGGCACGTTGTCGATGCCGGTCACCGAGACGTCCTGCGGCACGCGAATGCCGAGCGAAGCGGCTTCCTTCATGAAGCCGAGCGCGATCAGGTCGTTGTAGCAGATCACCGCTTGCGGGCGCTTCGGACCGAGCATCACGCGCGAGCAAGCCTGTTCGCCGGCAAGCGACGTTGGCGCATGGGCTTCGTAGATATCGAGTTCGAGGCCCGCTTCGGCGAGACACTCGCGCGCGCCGCGAATGCGTTCATCGTTGATGCGCGCGTGCTCGAAGCCGAGATACGCGATGCGGCGATGCCCGAGATCGAGCAGATGACGCGCGAGCATGTAAGTAGCGAGGCGGCTGTTGATGCCGACGCTCGGAATCGGCAGCTCGGCGTTACGCAGCAGCACGACGGGCTTGTCGAGATCGAGCATCCACTGCGCGTTTTCGTCTGCCAGGCGCGAGCTGACGAGCAGGCCGTCCACGCGTTGCGCGAGCGCTTCGATGAGCGGCCGCTCGCGCGCCTGATTCTCGTCGATATCGACGAGCAGCAGCGTGTAGTCGTGCCGCAGCGCAATGCGGTTCGCGCCTTTCACGACATGCGTGAAGTGCGGATTGCTGATGTCGAGGATCGTGAGACCGATGGTGCGCGTCTTGCCGGTAATCATCGAGCGCGCAAGCGGGTTCGAGCGGTAGCCGAGCGAATCGATGGCTTCCTTGAGCTTGGCCTCGACCGGCGCGGAGAAGCGCTGCGCGCCATTGATGTACTTCGAGACGGTCGCGACGGAGACGCCCGCCGCAGCGGCGACGTCGCGAATGGTCGGGGAAATTTTTTTCATTCGAAGGGTAACGTTTTCGCACTGTTAACGGATTGTCGCAGAAATTCGGGAAACGATGACATCGAAACTTGCGTTTTGCATGCGGCGTTTTGCATGCCAGACGGCGATTGACGGCGCGTCGCGCCGATCGATATAGTCCCGAAAACGTTTTCTTCCTTATTGCTTTCAACGCATCAGTACGTATTGACAGGAGTCTCGATGAATCAGCCAAACGCAGCGGCCAAGCCGTTCAAGCGTCTGCTTCTGACCGGCGCGGCCGGCAATCTGGGTCGTCAGTTGCGCGGCGCGCTCGCTCAATGGGCCGACGTCGTGAGGCTCTCCGACATCGCGCCGCTCGACGATGCAGCGAGCCATGAAGAGATCAGCGCCGTCGATCTCGCGGATCGCGACAAGGTGATGCAGCTCGTCGAGGGCGTCGACGCGATCGTGCATCTCGGCGGCATCTCGATCGACGCGCCGTTCGACGATCTGATCGAAGCGAATATCCGCGGTACGTACAACATCTATGAAGCGGCGCGCCGTCATGGGGTGAAGCGCATCGTGTTCGCGAGCTCGAACCATGCAATCGGCTTTCATCCAGTCACCGAAGTGCTCGACGCCGATTCGCCCCATCGCCCGGACAGTCTTTATGGCGTGACCAAGTGCTTCGGCGAATCTCTGTCGCGCTATTACTTCGATCGCTTCGGCATCGAGACGGTGAACCTGCGCATCGGTTCGTCGTTCGAGGAGCCGAAGAATCCGCGCATGCTCGTCACGTATCTGAGCTACCGCGATTTCATCGAGCTCGTGCGCTGCTCGCTGTTCACGAATCGCGTCGGTCATGCGGTGGTGTACGGCGCTTCTGACAATCCGGTGAAGTGGTGGGACAACTCGAAGGCGGGCTTCCTCGGCTTCAATCCGCAAGACAGCTCGGCCCAGTTCGACGGGCTCTTTCCGGTGACCGGACCGAGCGCCGATCGCGATGATCCGGCGCAGCGCTTCCAGGGCGGCCCGTTCGTATTGGGCGAGCCGATGGAGCGCAAGCGATGAGCGCCGCCGTGCGCGCGGAACGCATCGACGCGGCCGGGCGCGCGACCGTCGGCGAATGTCCGGTATGGCGCGCGCAAGAGGGCGCGCTGTATTGGGTCGATATTCCCGCGCGACGGATCGTCAGGCTCGAGATCGAAAGCGCGAGACGTACGGAATGGGCGTTCGACGAACAGGTGGCATGCTTTGCGTTCGACAAGGCTGGGCGCGTCGTCGCGGGCATGGAAAGCGGCATGTTCGGCGTGACGCTCGCCGACGCGAACCAGGCGCACGCCGTGAAGCTCGCCGCGCCTTCGTTTCCCGCGACGGGCATGCGCTTCAACGATGGCCGCTGCGACAGGCAAGGGCGCTTCTGGGCCGGAACGATGGTGATGGACATGTCGCTCGCGAGTGCCGTCGGCGCGCTGTATCGCTTCGATGAGAAGGGCGCTTTGTCGGAGCCGGTCGTCGGTGGTCTGATCACGCAGAACGGCCTGGCATGGTCGCCGGATGGCAGAACGATGTATTTGTCGGACTCGCATCCGCAACGGCGCATGATCTGGGCATTCGACTTCGACCCCGACACCGGCACGCCGCACGCGCAGCGCGCATTTGCCGATCTGCATCACTACGCGGGCCGTCCCGATGGCGCCGCGGTCGATGCGGACGGCTGCTACTGGACGTGTGCGAACGACGCCGGCCGCCTGCTGCGTTTCACACCGCGCGGCGAACTCGATCGCGAGATCGTGCTGCCTGCGAGCAAGCCGTCGATGTGCGCGTTCGGCGGCAGCGATCTGAAAACGCTCTATGTCACGACTATTCGTCCGGCAATGAATGCCACTGACGACGACGGTCACGTGTTCGCATTCAACCCCGGCGTGCAAGGATTACCGGAGCCGGAGTACGCCGCGCTGTTACCGGTAGCATAAACTTCACGAAAACGGGGCGATCATTCGCCCCGTCCGCATTTTTTTCGCATGATTTGGGACGCAAACGATTCGAGCGCACTTTATTGGCGCGCATCGAAATGATGGACACGTCCCCCTTCGGAACCGATACCAAGCACAAACACCAATGCTGCAAGTCCTTCTGAAAGAGTAGTCTCCGCAGGTATCTCAAGCACCCGCGATCAACAGATTCTCTAATCCGGAGGAGACATTGATGGACCTTGAAGCTCGCACCATGAAGCGCGTGATGGTTCGCCTCGTGCCGTTCCTGATCTTGTGTTACTTCATCGCATATCTGGACCGCGTCAACGTCGGCTTTGCCGCATTGCAGATGAACAAGGCGCTCGGTTTCACTGCGAGCATGTTCGGTTTCGGCGCCGGCATTTTCTTCATCGCCTATTTCTTTTTCGAGGTTCCTTCGAACCTGCTGCTCGAACGATTCGGCGCGCGCCGCTGGATCGCACGCATCATGTTCACGTGGGGCATCCTCGCAGCCGCGATGGCCTACATTCCGCATATCGCGCAGGCGACGGGCCTCTCCAACGCATACGTGTTCTATGGCTTGCGCATCCTGCTCGGCGTCGCGGAAGCGGGCTTCTTTCCCGGCATCATCTTTCTGCTGACCTTGTGGTTCCCGGCGAAGTATCGCGGCCGCGTCGTCGGCTATTTCATGGCGGCGATTCCACTGTCCACCGTGATCGGCGGACCGATCTCCGGCGCGCTCTTGCAGATGGACGGCATCAACGGCATGGCGGGCTGGCAGTGGCTGTATCTGATCGAAGCGATTCCCGCGTTGCTGCTCGCGTTCGTCGTGTACTTCTATCTGACCGACAAGCCTTCCGACGCACACTGGCTTGCAAAAGAAGAGCGTGACTGGCTCGTCGATCGTCAGGCGCAAGAGCGCGCGCATCGCGAATCCGTGCATGCGTTCAGCGTGAAGGAAGCCATTTTCAATCCGCGCGTGCTCGCCATTGCCCTGATCTACTTTGGCGCGAATGCCACGAACTATGGGCTGAGCTTCTTCCTGCCGCAGATCGTCAAATCGTTCGGTCTTTCCAACTTGCAGACCGGCTTCGTCACGTCATTGCCCTATGCCGTGGGCGTGATCAGCATGGTGCTGTGGGGCCGTCATTCGGATCGCAAGCTCGAACGGCGCTGGCATGTCGCGATTGCGTTGATGGTCGCGGCGGGCGGCATCGCGGCATCGGCGGGCCTCGACGATCCGGTGATGAAGATGATCGCGCTGTCGATCGCGGGCTTCGGCATCTTCGGTTGCCTGCCGGTGATCTGGACGCTGCCGGCCTCGTTCCTTTCGGGTGCGGCGGCGGCGGGCGGCATCGCGGCGATCAACTCGCTCGGCAATCTCGCGGGCTTCTTCGGTCCCTATGCGATGGGCTGGATCAAGGACAGCACGGGCGGCTTCGGCGCGGGCCTGCTGTGCCTGGCAGGGGCGGGCATGGTCGGCGTGGCGGCGGTCCTGCTGCTGCATCACGATCAGGCACTGGAGACGATTTCCGGCGCGCATGACGTCGAGGATGGCGAGCCGAACATGGCGCGTTGATGTTGCATCGCGAGGACCGCGCCAACGCGCGGTACTCGCGTATTCATTCAAGCGACGACTGCGCGCGTCGCAATCTCTCCCGGCTGTTGATCAGATGCAGACGCATCGCGGTGCGCGCCGAATCGGCATCGCCGCGTTCAATGGCGTCCGCGATCTGTTCATGCTCGCGATTCACGCGCATCAGGTAATCCGCGTATTGATCGCGCGGAATCGGCGTCGCCGTGATGCGCGTGCGCGGAATCATGCGCGTGCCCAGATGCTCCATGATCTCGACGAAATAGCGATTGCCCGTTGCATGCGCGATCTCCATGTGAAAGCGCAGATCGGGCGATACGGTATCGCTTGCTTCGCCCACATTTCTTGAAAAGTCCCCGAGCGTCGAGCGCATCGTCGCAAGACGCGCGGCATCGCAACGCATTGCGGCAAGTCCCGCGCTTTCGGTTTCGAGACTGCTGCGCAATTCGAGGATGGCGAGCGCATCCATCGAACCGGCGACATCGGCGGGATCGAGTTGCAGAAGAGGCGACATGCCCGCTTCACACACGAACGTACCGATGCCATGCCGCGTTTCCACGAGTCCTGCCGCTTGCAGACGCGACAGCGCCTCACGCACGACGGTGCGGCTCACGCCGAAGCGCTGAACCATTTCCGCTTCCGTCGCGAGCCTGCTGCCGCCCTTCAGTTCCTGTGCATCGATCTGGGCGCGCAAGGCGTCGACGAGTTGCGCGGTCAGACTGCGTCGCGCTTGCGGCGATGCAATCGAGGATGCGTCGGTGCCGGCATGAAGATCGGGCGATAGCGTCACGGTATTCTCGTTGGCGTGGGTTTTACACACATTGACAAATCGTTCGGCAAATGATGATATGCGTCATGCAGTGATATGACAACGTACAAGAAGATGCGCGCAGGGTAATCCCTAGCGACGACAGCCTTCAGGAGACACAACACGATGGAACAACAAACCAGCACGCCGTCCGCCGACGAAGATGCGCAATTCGATCGTCTGTTGCTGACGGGCGCCGCCGGCGGAATCGGCCGCGCGATCCGGCATCGCGTCGCCGAGTTCGCGCGGCATGTGCGGATCTCCGACTTGCCTGGCGTGTTGCAGGGCGACGCCGCGCCTCACGAAGAGATCGCTCCTTGCGATCTCGCCGACCGCGACGCCGTCGATGCGCTTGCGATGGACTGCGACGCGATCATTCATCTCGGCGGGGTATCGGTCGAGCGTCCGTTCGAAGAGATTCTTGAAGCCAACATCAAGGGCGTTTTCAATCTTTACGAAGCGGCGCGCCGTCAGGGCGTGAAGCGCATCGTGTTCGCAAGCTCGAATCACGTCACGGGTTTCTATCGGCAGGACGAACGAATCGACGCCGCTGCGCGCAAGCGCCCCGATGGCTACTACGGCTTGTCGAAGTCCTTCGGCGAGGACATGGCGCAAATGTATTTCGACCGGTACGGCATCGAGACGGTGAGCATTCGTATCGGCTCCGTGTTTCCGGAGCCGAAGGACCGCCGCATGATGGCGAGCTGGATGAGCTACGACGATTTTCATGACCTGTTGCGCCGCAGTCTCTTCACGAAAGACGTCGGCCACACGATCGTCTTCGGCATGTCGGCGAACGCGCATACATGGTGGGACAACCGCTGCGCCGCGCATCTCGGCTTCGTTCCGCGTGACTCGTCCGAGCAGTTCCGCGAAAAGGTCGAAGCGACGCCGCCGCCGGCGCCCACCGATCCCGTGGCGGTGCTGCAGGGCGGTGCCTTCACGACGACTGGCCCGTTCGATCCGGTTTAATGCATGCGAAATGCAGTATCACGGCACTCGTAGTATGTCGTCATACATCCAGAGCGGGCGCACAGCGTGTTAGCGCCCACACCTGACAGGAACTCTTGCCGCCATGTTCTCTCTCGATTTTTCACCGCTGCTGCCGTACTGGCCGACGTTCCTGCTGGGCGCATGGCTCACGCTCAAGATGACTTGCGTGGCTGTGTTCTTCGGGCTGATTCTCGGCATGCTGGTGGCGTTCGCGAAGCGCGCGAAAGTGCCGGTCCTCACGCGCCTGTGCATCGTCTATATCGAGGCGGTGCGCAATACGCCGTTCCTCGTGCAGATCTTTCTGCTGTACTTCGGTCTTGCGAGCATCGGCTTGCGCATGCCGACGTTCGCGGCCGCCGCGCTCGCGATGACGATCAACATCGGCGCATATGCGGCCGAGATCATCCGCGCGGGACTCGAATCGGTGCCACGCGGACAAATCGAAGCGGCCGAATGCCTCGGGCTTCCGAAGTGGCGCATCGGCTGGCATGTGATGTTGCAGCCGTCGATCGAAAAGGTCTATCCCGCGCTGACGAGCCAGTTCCTGCTGATGATGCAGGCCTCCGCGATCGCCTCGCAGATTTCGGCCGAAGAGCTCACGGCGGTCGCGAACACTGTGCAGTCCGATACGTTCCGCTCGCTCGAAACGTACATCGTGGTCGCGGCGCTATATCTGGCGTTGTCGCTCGTCATCAAGCTCATCGCGTGGGCGGTGGGAGAACATCTCTTCAAGCGCCGCCGCGCGATCCGTCTTGCTGCTAAACGCGCCGGCAAGACGCCGCCCGATCCGCAGCGCATCGATACGGTCATTCCCGGAGGTGCGGCATGAGCGGCGGATTCACGTCATCGCACCTTGTCTATCTAGTGCAATCGATCGGCTGGACGCTCGTGCTTTCCGCGCTTGCGTTCGTGCTCGGCGGTATCGGCGGCTTTGCCGTGATGCTCGCGCGCATCTCGCCGCGCGCATGGCTTGCGCGCGTGGCGCTCGTGTATATCGAGGCGATTCAGGGCATACCGCTGCTGATCCTGCTGTTCATCGTGTACTTCGGCCTGTCGGTGTACGGCTATCAGGTGCCCGCGCTCGTCGCGGCCGGCCTCGCGCTGATGATCTATTCGAGCGCATATCTCGGCGATATCTGGCGCGGCTGTATCGAAGCGATGCCCAAGCCGCAGTGGGAAGCGTCGGAATGCCTGTCGCTCACGCGCTGGCAGACGCTGCGCCTCGTCATCATCCCGCAGGCGATGCGTCTCGCGCTGCCGCCGACCGTCGGGTTTCTCGTGCAGCTCATCAAGATGACGTCGCTTGCTTCGGTGATCGGCTTCATCGAGCTGACGCGCGCGGGGCAGATCATCAATAACTCGATCTTCCAGCCGTTCCTCATCTTCGGTCTGGTCGGCGCTTTCTATTTCGTCCTGTGCTATCCGCTTTCGCGCTGGAGCCAATCGATGGAGAACAAGCTCAATGTCAGCAATCGTTAAGGTCGGCGATATTCACAAGAGCTTCGGCTCCAATCATGTTCTCAAGGGCGTTTCCTTCGAAGTCAACAAGGGCGAGATGATCGCCGTGATCGGCGCGAGCGGTTCGGGCAAGAGCACGGCGTTGCGTTGCATCGACAGGCTGGAGACGATCGACCAAGGGCAAATCGAAGTGTGCGGCATTCGCGTCGATGATCCGAAGGTCGATCTGCATCTGTTGCGCCGCGAAGTGGGCATCGTGTTTCAAAGCTATAACCTCTTTCCGCATCTGACGGTCGAAGAGAACATCATGCTCGCGCTGCGTCACGTCAAGAAGATGTCGCGCGACGAAGCGCGGCGCATTGCGATAAACGTGCTGGAGCAAGTCGGTCTCGGACAGAAGGCCGATGCGTATCCCGAGCAATTGTCGGGCGGACAGCAGCAGCGCGTGGCGATCGCGCGCTCGCTCGCGATGTCGCCAAAGGTGATGCTGTTCGACGAAGTGACCTCGGCGCTCGATCCGCAATTGACGGGCGAAGTGCTGCGCGTGATGGAAGACCTCGCTGCCGACGGCATGACGATGCTGCTCGTCACGCACGAGATGGCCTTCGCGAAGCGCGTGGCGGATCGCATCATCTACATGCATCAGGGAACGGTTTGGGAAGTGGGCGACGGCAGCATGCTCGATGCGCCGCGCACACCCGAATTGCGCGCATTCCTCGATAACGGACTTTGATAACCGCAGCATCAATTCAGCAACACTAATAACGACGGAGACGTAACTTGAAAGCGAAATCAATCATTGCACGCGCAACGCTCGCAACGTTGATGATGGCAGGCGCGGTTCACAGCGTGATGGCCGATGAACTCGACGACATCAAGAAGGCAGGCGTCGTGCGCGTCGCGATCGCCATCGGCACGCCGCTCTTCAGCTATGCCGACCAGAACCTGAAGCCCGCGGGATCGGACGTCGATACTGCCGCCGCGCTTGCGAAGGATCTCGGCGTGAAGCTAGAACTCGTGCAGATCACCAACGCCGCGCGCATTCCGACGCTGCAGGCGAAGCGCGCGGACCTCGTGATTTCCTCGCTGTCGGTCACGCCGGAGCGCGCCAAAGTCGTCGATTTCTCGAACCCGTATGCGGTCATCTCGATCATCGTTGGCGGCGTGAAGACGGCGAACGTGAAGAGCTATGCGGATCTCGACGGCAAGACCATCGGCCTCACGCGTGCAACGGTGAACGACACGCTGACGACACAGCAGGCGAAGGGCGCACAGATTCAACGCTATGAAGACGATGCGACGCTCATCACGTCGATGGTCACGGGACAGGTCGACATCTTCTCGAGCACGCCTTCGAACTTGAAGGAGATGCAGGATCGCGCTCCGCAACGCAACATCGAGATGAAGTTCGAGCAGAAGACGTTCGATCTCGGCATCGCGATGAACAAGGACCAGCCGCGCCTGAAGGAATGGGTGAACAACTGGGTCGGCGCGAACATGAAGAGCGGCAACCTCAACACGATCTACAAGAAGTATCACGGACGGGATCTGCCGGAGAACATGCGCAAGGGCGCCTGAGCGCAGGGTCTCGCTTCAGTCATGCGCAACGGCGGCGGGTCATCGATCCGCCGCCGTTGTCGTTTGCATTACGCATACCGGATTCATTCCGGAATGATGCATTCAAAATACCGCGATCGCCTATCCTGAACGCCCGCACCACGCGGTCTCGACACGGTTCAGGACAAACCGCCGCGCTCCGGCGTACACTCCTTTTGCGTTTTGAATCCTGCATGCATTGAGCCAACACGGATGCGCGCCACGTCATTCCGTGCGCGGCTCCGTCGATCACTGGACATCCTCTCTTCATCACGGGACACATCATGGCCAAGGGCACGATAGCGGACTATCTGGCGAAGACACTGGCGGCGGCGGGCGTAGAGCGAATCTGGGGCGTGACGGGCGACAGCCTGAACGGTTTGGCGTTCAGCCTCGATCGTGTCGGCTCGATCCGCTGGATGCATACGCGTCACGAGGAAGCAGCCGCTTTCGCGGCCGGAGCCGATGCCGCCGCGACAGGCAAACTCGCGGTATGCGCGGGCAGTTGCGGCCCAGGCAATCTGCATCTCATCAATGGTCTTTACGACTGTCATCGCAATCATCAACCGGTGCTCGCCATCGCGGCGCACATTCCATCGACGGAAATCGGCCTCGGCTACTTTCAGGAAACGCATCCGCAGGAATTGTTCAGGGAATGCAGTCACTTCGTGGAGCTGGTGTCGAATGCGTCGCAGTTTCCGCGCGTGCTCGAACGCGCGATGCGCGCCGCGATCGATCAGCGCGGCGTCGCGGTGATCGTGTTGCCGGGCGACGTCGCATTGAGCGAAGGCCCGGCCGTCGAGCCGCGCTGGACCGCGAGCGCGCCGGGCGCGATCGTGCCGGCAGACGCCGATCTCGACAAGCTCGCGAGCCTTCTGAACGGCTGCGAAGCGGTGACGATCATGTGCGGCAGCGGCGTCGCCGGCTCGCACGACGAAGTGGTCGCGCTCGCCGATACGCTCGGAGCACCGATAGTGCATGCGTTGCGCGGCAAGCAGTTCATCGAGTACGACAACCCGTTCGATGTCGGCATGACAGGGCTCATCGGTTTCAGTTCGGGCTATCACGCGATGATGTCGTGCGACACGCTGCTCCTGCTCGGATGCGATTTTCCGTATCGCCCGTTCTATCCGCCGCAAGCGAAGATCGTGCAGATCGACTGGCGCGGCTCGCAACTCGGACGCCGCGCGCCGCTGGAAATGGGGCTCGTCGGCACGATCAAGGAAACGCTCGCGGCGCTCTTGCCGAAGCTCCAACGCAAGGATGAGCGGCGTTTTCTCGAGAACGCATTGAAGCACTATGCGACCGCCCGCAAGGACCTCGACGATCTCGCGACGCCATCCGCGCCGGGACGTCCGATTCATCCGCAATATCTGACGAAGCTCGTCGATGAAATCGCAGCCGACGACGCGATCTTCACCGTCGACGTCGGTACGCCGACACTGTGGGCCGCGCGTTATCTGACAATGAACGGCAAGCGCCAGTTGCACGGCTCGTTCAATCACGGCTCGATGGCAAACGCAATGCCGCAGGCGCTCGGCGCTCAGGCCGCGCGGCCGCAACGGCAAGTCGTTTCGCTATCGGGCGACGGCGGTTTGTCGATGCTGCTCGGCGATCTGCTCTCGGCCGTGCAACTCGATCTCCCGATCAAGGTCGTCGTGTTCAACAACAGCCTGCTCGGTTTCGTGTCGATGGAACTGAAGGCTGGCGGCTATCTCGACACCAACGTCGATCTCAGCAAGACCGATTTCTCGCAGATCGCGAAGGGCGCAGGCATCTGGTCGGTGCGCGTCGAGGAATCGGAGCAACTCGAAAGCGCGCTGCGCGAAGCGTTCGCGCACAAGGGACCGGCGGTCGTCGATGTCGTCACGTCGAAGCATGAACTCGCGATGCCGCCGACCATCGAACTGTCGCAAGCGAAGGGCTTCAGCCTCTATATGTTGCGAGCGATCCTGAGCGGGCGCGGCGATGAGATCGTCGAACTCGCGCGCACGAATCTGCGTTGACCCATGAACGAATCGAACGATACGCTGCCACTCGATCACGTTTTCGAATACGAAGGACAAGCCGTGCGCTACGGCATGATCGGCGAGGGCGCGCCGCTCGTGATGGTTCACGGTACGCCGTTTTCATCGCAGGTGTGGCGACGCATCGCACCGGTAGCGGCGCGTTTGCGGCGTGTGCATTACTTCGATCTGCTGGGCTACGGTGCGTCGGAGATGCGCGAGGGGCAGGACGTATCGCTCGGCGTGCAGAATCGCGTGCTCGCGGCGCTTCTCGCGCACTGGTGCGGTGAGTGGAACGGTGCCTTGCCCGATGTGCTCGCACACGATTTCGGCGGCGCGACATCGGTGCGAGCCGCGTTGATCGACGGCTGCGCGTATCGTTCGCTGATGCTCGTCGATCCGGTCGCCGTCGCGCCGTGGGGATCGCCCTTCGTGCGTCATGTGCGACAGCATGAAGCCGCGTTTGCGGGTGTGCCGCCGTACATGCATCAGGCGATGCTCGATGCGTATCTGCAGGGTGCGGCGCATCGGCGGTTGCAGCAAGAGACGCTGCGCGTCTATACGCGGCCGTGGACCGGCAAAGTCGGGCAGGCCGCGTTCTATCGGCAGATCGCGCAGATGGATCAGCGCTATACCGATGAAGTGCAATCGCGCTATGGCGAATTGAAATGCCCCGTATCGATTCTTTGGGGCGAAGAGGACGAGTGGATACCGGTCGAGCGCGGTGTCGAACTCGCATCGCTGATTCCGGGCGCGCGCTTTACGCGCGTGCGCGGATCAGGGCATCTGATGCAGGAAGATGCGCCCGAAGCGATCGTCGGCGAATGGCTGGCGTTCGCGGGCGGAATCCAGTAACGCGATCAGAAGCGCTATCAGAAGCGCGATCAGAAGCGATAAGTGACGCCGACCTTTACGATCGGATAGAAGCGCAACTTGTCCGCCTTGTTCTGCAGATCCTGCTGTTCCGCGTCGATGTTTTCCTGTCCCGCCGCCGCGACGATATCCGCCGGAACGTCGAGCGTGACGCGCGGGCGGCCATACGCGACGCCTGCATCGAAGAACGCGGAAAAGCCTTTCTCGGCAACAGGCGTATGCCCGAAGCCGATGCCGATATACGGACGCACGGCCGGGAACTTAGCCTTGGCGTGAATGCTTTCCCCGAAAGTCGGATAAGCGATGCCGTCGATGGTGTAGGTGCCGTTCATGCTGGTCGCGGTGCCATCGACATGATCGCCGCCGATGAGCGCGCCAGCCGTGATGCGAAAACCGACCGTTCCCGGCGCCGGAAAAAAGTCGAAATAGAAGCCGCCGTGATAGATGCTCGCGGTGCCGTCGTAGTGGAGACCGCCAGCGTCGAAGTTATGCGAGAACTTCAGGCCGTTGAATTCGGCGCGCACGTTGTCGCGCGTGCCGAGCGGTTCCGAGTAGCCGATGCCCACGCCTTCGGTGCCGATCTGACCGTAGATTTCGCGGGCGTGCGAGAGCGGAGCGGCAAGCGCGGCGAGCGTGCCGATAGCGGCCGCGCATGCGGCCAACGACTTCTTCATTGCAGATTATCCGTGGAGGAGATGGACGAGAGGGCGTCCAGGCGAAAGCGGCGAATAGTGCCGGCTGGTGCGGGAGAGCCGTGCGCGACGGAGGCGTCGCTGTTGATGATTGTGTTTACGGAAACGTTTGCCGAAAACTTTAGCTAAATCGTTCCACAAAAATGCGGAACGGAACCGGCAAGAAATGATGACCGGTTCCGCATTCAACATCGCTCGTTTTTAGACCTTGTTCCTTGCGCTTTCAGCACGGAATGCCGCTTCGCCGGCATCGGAGATTTCGACCCATTTTTTATCGGGCGGCGCATCGTCGACATAACGGTCGTGCCAGTTCCACCACTTATAGGTCGGTGTCTGCGGATAGCCTTCAGGCGAGTCTTCCCAGAGTTCCTGTCGGCCGAGCGGCGTGATGTCGAGATAGTTCCAGGTATTGCCCATCTGCTCGTCGCCGCGATTGTTGAGAAAGTACGTGCGAAATGCACGGTCTCCTTCGCGGAAGAACACGTTCGTGCCGTGCCACTCGTCGACGCCGAAGTCGGCATCGAAGCGATCCGTCAGCGTGAACCAGGGAATGGTCCAGCCCATGCGTTCCTTCAGCCGCGCGATGTCCTGCTGCGGCGCGCGCGATACGAAGACGAGCGTCGTGTCGCGCGCATTCAGATGTGCAAGATGCGCGACCTGATCCGCGACCAGCGAGCAGCCGCGGCACGCGTGCTCCGGCCATCCGAAGACGCCCGGCTCATAGAACGCGCGATAGACGATCAACTGACGCCGGCCATCGAAAAGATCGAGAAAGCCGATCTTGCCCGCGGGGCCTTCGAACATGTAGTCCGTCTTCACGGCGGTCCAGGGCATGCGGCGGCGTTCAGCGGCGAGCGCGTCGCGGGCGCGCGTCTGGGCTTTCTCCTTCACCAGCAACTGCTGACGCGCTGCTTCCCATTGCTCCTGCGACACGACGGGCGGCGTGCGCATCCCTGTTTCGTCGGATGTAGTCATGGCCTTGCAACCTCCTGAGTTGGACTCTTGCTCGTTGTTTGCCGTGATTCAGTCTGACTCCGATAGCGGAAAACGGAGAGTAACAAGTGTGACGCCATTTGCCCGATCGCGCGTTCCGATGGCCCGACGCGCGACCGCAGCAATCAGGGTCAAGCCCACGAAGCGCGCAGCGCGTGCATCGTTTTCCAGTACGTGAAGAAGCGTCCCGCGAAGATGCCCGCGACGATGCCCGACACGGCGGCGTCGATTGCCGCATAGGTCGTGAGCGCGGGCAGATAGGCGACGGTCGCCATCTCGAAGCCGAGCCAGAACTTCGCGATGAACGTCGCGAGGATCAGCAGCATCGGCAACATGGAGCCGGGCAGCATCACGGTTCGCGCGATCGGATCGACGATGAAGCGGCTCTGGCTCGCAAGGAACACGCCGCCGACGATGCCCGCGCCCAGCGTGGCGATCCACACGGCGACGGCCATCCATCCGGCGAGCGGCGACGCGACGAGATGCGCGATGCCCATGCCCGCGAAAATAATCGGAACGATTGCGAGCTTCGACAGCGGGGTGGTGCTGGCCTGCATCGCCTTGATGCCGCGATACAAAAGGAATGCGAGCAGCACCCAGACCCACGTCGGCGTGCCTTGAACGATGGCGATTGGCGTCATGATCATCTCCTTGCAAGTGGTTGTTTGATGCGCATGATGACGCCGGAGAATTAGCCGCGAATGAGTTGGCGAGCGTATGCGCGCGTCGCGGGAATTAAGCGAATTCCGAAAACCCGTCGCGCGACGGGTAAAATGCGGCGCCTGCCCGACGATCGGCTAGAGAGACCGCGCGTGACCCGCGCGCGCCGGCATCGCGGGCAGCGTCCGCCCCACGAGGGCAAGCTTTCGTCCGTCTGCGCCTGTCCGGTCAACCCGCGCACCGCCGCTTTCGCTGAACCAAACACGACACGCAACGACATTCGAGGATCGTTTTCATGCTTGCCCGCATCACCCGCCTTTTCCCGCTCTGGGCCGTGCTGGTTTCCATCGCCGCCTATAGCGCGCCTTCATCCGTGACGGGCATCGCGCCGCACGTCACGACGCTTCTCACGATCATCATGCTGTCGATGGGCGTCACGCTTTCCATCGACGATTTCAGGCGCGTGTTCACGCGGCCCGCGCCGGTCATCGCGGGCATCGTGCTGCATTACCTCGTGATGCCGCTCGCCGCGTGGGTCATCGCGAAAGCGCTGCACATGCCGCCCGATCTGATGGCGGGCATGGTGCTCGTCGGCAGCGTCGCGAGCGGCACGGCGTCGAACGTGATGATCTATCTCGCGCGTGGCGACGTGGCGCTGTCCGTCACGATCAGCGCGCTCTCGACGCTCGTCGGCGTGTTCGCGACGCCGCTGCTCACGCGCCTTTATGTCGATGCCTCCATCGCCGTCGACGTGCACGGCATGCTGATGAGCATCGTGCAGATCGTCGCGCTGCCTATCGTCATCGGCCTCGTCGTGAACCATCTGTTCGGCAAGCTCGTGCGCAAGATCGAGTGGATGCTGCCGCTCGTGTCGATGGTGGCGATCCTGCTCATCATCGCCGCGGTGGTCGGCGGCACGCAGAAGAGCATCGCGTCGGTGGGCATGGTCGTCGCGGTGGGCGTGGTGCTGCACAACGGCATCGGTCTATTGGGCGGCTATTGGGGCGGGCGTCTGCTCGGCTTCGACGAAGCCGTCTGCCGCACGCTGGCAATCGAAGTCGGCATGCAGAACTCGGGGCTCGCGGCGACGCTCGGCAAGCTGTATTTCACGCCGATCGCGGCGTTGCCCGGCGCACTTTTTTCGGTGTGGCACAACCTGTCGGGGTCGATGCTCGCGGGCTATTGGGCGGGACGTCCGGCGAAAGGCTCGACGCGCGAAGCCCACGCGCAGGCCGCCGTCGCGCGGCACGGCTGAACGTGTGAATCGATCGAAAAAAAACGCGCCGATTGTGGCGCGTTTTTTTCGGACGCGAAATCAACTCGCCGCGAGCGATGCTTCCGCGACCGGCCGGTCATCGATCGGAAAATGCAGCAGCGCCGCGACGAGTCCGGCGATTGCCGTCGCGGCCCAGATCAGCGAGTACGAGCCGGTCGTGTCGAACACGTAGCCGCCGAGCCACGCGCCGAGAAACGATCCGAGCTGATGACTGAGAAACACGACGCCGAATAGCGTGCCCAGATGCCGCGTGCCGAACACCTTCGCGATGAGTCCGTTGGTGAGCGGCACCGTGCCCAGCCACGTCAGGCCCATCACGGCGGCGAAGACGACGACGGATACGCTCGTCGTCGGCAACAGGACGAAGAGGGCGATCGCGCCGCCCCGAATCAGATAGAGCCACGCGAGGACGTGATGCTGCCGCCAGCGTCCGCCGAGCCAGCCGCATCCCCAACTGCCGATCATGTTGAAGAGGCCGATCAGCGCGAGCGCGGTCGCGCCGAGTCCGACCGGCATGTGGCACAGCATCAGATAGCCGGGCAGATGTGTCGCGATGAACGCAAGCTGAAAGCCGCAAGTGAAAAAGCCGAGCGTCAGCAGCCGATAACCGCGATGCCGCGACGCATACGCGAGCGTTTCGCGCAACGGCATCGCGGCGGCTTGCGCGTGCGTTTCGTGCGATGCCGAAGATGCCTTGCTCCGGCGGCTCGCGCGATCGAGCGCGATGCCGAGCGGCGCGGCGAGCAGCAGCACGAAGGCGAGGGCATAGAGCGACGCCGGCACGCCCGCATGCACGCGCACTTCCTGCGCGAACGGCACCATCAGCACCTGGCCGAGCGAGCCGCCCGCGCTGGCCAGGCCCATCGCGACGCTGCGTGTTTGCGGCGACGCCACGCGTCCGACCGTCGCGAGCACGACGCCGAAACTCGTGCAACTGATGCCGATGCCCACGAGCAAGCCGAGACCGAGCACGAGCATCCAGCCGGAAGTCGCGGCGGCGGCGAGCGCGAGCCCGGCGGCGAACGTGGCCGCGCCCGTCGCGACGACCGGCGCTGCGCCGTATCGATCGGCGGCCGCGCCCGCGAACGGCTGCGCGAAGCCCCACACGAGGTTGTGCAGCGCGATCGCGAAGGCGATCAGCGTGACGGGCATGCCGCGATCGAACGAAAACGGCCCGATGAAAAGCCCGAACGTCTGGCGCACGCCCATCGCGGCGCTCAGGATCAGCGCGGCCGCGCCGATGAGCACCCACGTCGTCGCGCGGTCCGTGGCCGATCGTGTGGTCGATAAAGACGACATGGCTCGTTCCTCCTTGCGGCCATCGTCGCAGGCGAACGTCCGTGCTGACAAACGAAAAGATTTCGCCGTCGGATGAGCGCAGTTCAACCGTTATCGGCGAAACTGGTCGCTTGTTCGATCAGCCAGTTGCGGAACGCGACGAAATCCGCGCGCGCGCTCGCTTGCGGCGTCTCGCAGAGCCAGTAGGCGGTTTGCGTCTCGACGCTCGTCGCGGACGCTTCGACCAGCGTGCCCGCCGCCAGCTCGCGATCGACGAGCGGACGCCTGCCGATGACGACGCCAAGCCCGGCCGCGGCGGCATCGAAGCCGAGCTGAACGGTATCGAAGCGAAGGCCGCCGTGCAGATCGAGACCGTCGATGCCCGCGCCGTCCATCCACGCTTGCCAGTCCTGACTGGCCGTATCGATGTGAATGAGTGCGGCGCGGGTGAGATCCGGAACGGCGCCGGCGCCGGTCAGCATCGCGCGATAGGCGGGGCTGCACACCGGCACGAGTCGCTCGCCGAAGAGACGTTGCCACGACGATGCGCCATCGACCGGGCCGCGCGAGAGGCGCAGGCCGAAGTCGAAGCCGTCGACGGGAAAGCCCGCCTGGCGGCGCGAAGTGTCCACGGTGACGTCGATGTTGGGCCAGCGCGCGCGGAAATCGGCGAGGCGCGGCACGAGCCAGCGGGCCGCGAGCGTCGGCGCGCACGTAACCGAGATCGCGCGGCGCTTGCGCCTGTCGGGCAGCGACTGCGTGCCGACGACGATAAGCGAAAACGCTTCGGCGATGTACGGCAGATAGTGTTCGCCGGCGGCGGAGAGCGACAGCCCGCGCGGCTCGCGCACGAAAAGCTCGACGCCGAGCATCGCTTCAAGCGCGCCGATGCCGTGGCTCACGGCACCCGGCGTCACGTTGAGTTCGGCGGCCGCGAGCTTGAAACTGCGATGGCGCGCGGCGGCTTCGAAGAGACGCAGGGCGTTGAGCGGCGGGAGGCGCTGAGACATGATCGCGTGGGAATCGACGAAAGGTGCGCCTATATTGCCATTCCCCGATAGCGAAGAGGTCAGGCCGATGTCTGCCGCCGCGCCTTCCACCGGTCGAGAATGCGCCGCGTGATGAGCGCGAACGGCGGATTGGCGAACAGCACCGCCGCGCTCAACGCGATGCATCCGCACACGAGAAACGTTCCGCGATAGCCGAGCGCGGCCACGAGCGCGCCGGACAGAACGCCCGACAGGATCGATCCGACGCGCGACGCGTTGAAGAAAAGCGCCGTCGCCGATCCGGGGCTTTGCGGCATCAGATCCTGCATGTACGTCATGCCGAGGCACGACGTCACCGAGACGACGAAGGCGTTGAAGGCTTGCATCGGAATGAGGAAGTGGACGTTGGGCGACGCCGCCACCGCAATGAAATAAATCAGATGCACGACGGCGCACGACGCGAGCCATCGCTGCTTGTCGAGACGCGAAGCACGCGCGCCGAGCGCGAGCATCATCGGAATTTCGAGGAATGCGCCGAGGCCCAGCATGATCGATACGTCGATGCGCGTGCCGTGCATGCCGTGCACGACGTAGAGCGGCAGGACGATCATCGTAGCGCTCGCGGCGAGCCCGATGAGCGTCATCGCGACGGTCGCGCGCCAGATCTCGGCGCGAGAATGCGACGCGCCGGGGTGCGGCGGGACGAGCTCCTCGGTGTCGGGCGCGGTGACTTCGAGCAGCGATGTCGGGTCGCCGGCGTAGTGCGCCGGTGCGCTGTGCGGGTCGCCCCTGGGCGAGCCGTGCATGCGCCAGACGATCGCGCCGCACGCGACGAAACAGGCCGCCGCGAACAGAAACAGGCCGTAGAAGCCGGCGCCGGCGAGCACCAGCGCGCCGACGGAGGGTCCGAAGACCCACGCCATCGAAAGAACGGTTCGCAAGGTGGCGAGCGCGAGGGACCGCTCGGCTTCGTCGTCGACGGGCAACGCGGCGCGCGCGAACGAGAACACGAGCGACATCGCGGAGCCGCCTGCGCCGAGAAACAGGATGCCGATCACGACCAGCGCGGTGTAATTGCGCACGACGCACATCAACAGAAAACCGAGCGATGAAGCAATGAGCGCCGCGAGCAGCAATTCCCGATGATGGCCGTGCCTGTCGGACCATTTTCCGGCAAACGCGCTGGCCACGACGCCGCTCGCGGCGATGACCGTCATGAAGACGCCGAGCTTCAAGGGGCTCATATCCGCCTGTTCGACGCTGAACAGCGACAGATACGGCGCGGTGAACGACATCGCGACGCCGAGCATCAGGGTCGCGCTGGAGAGCGGCAGGAAGAACGGAATGCGGGTGAGACCGAGCAGGCGTGTGTTCATCGGGACGTGGGTCGGCTTGGGGACTCGGGCCGAAAAGGCAGGTCGTGCTTTGAGCGCAAGCGGCGTACCGCTTTGAATGCGGCAACGCGCGGAACTTGCGCAGTTTGCCATCGTTGTCGGAGGATGCGTGTAGCGATTAGTTAACCGTGATTGACATAATGCAAATTAGCGCGGGAATTGATGTAGGAGCAACATGAGAATGTCGTGTTCTAGCAAGATACAAATGTCGTGTTTTTGCGACCACTGGCAAGCTGGCGA